>NZ_ATXB01000001.1:2015000-2752995 GCF_000421465.1 Methylohalobius crimeensis 10Ki | reverse complement strand
ACGCCGGCTTGGCGATGGAGCGGCGCTGGTTACCGCCCGCTGAAGTGGTGCGTGGATGCCGGCCAGGTGCGTTATTACCACACTGTTTATCTCTGGAAGGTGCATGAAGCGGTGAACGTGGCCGTGGGTTGGGAAAAAGGCGCCAAGGAACCCTGGCTGATCCTGAGCGATGAATGGACCGATGAAACGACCCTCGCCGATTACGGCAAGCGTTTTGCCATCGAGGAAGGGTTTCTGGACCATAAATCCAATGGGTTTCAATGGGCGTCTTCCCGGCTTCGGCAAGCCGAGGTCTTGGATCGGCTGTGCTTTGTGATGGCGGTGGCCACCTGGATCGTGACCTGTCAGGGGACGGCAGTGGTAGCCGAGGGGCAGCGTAGAACCGTCGATCCGCATTGGTGTCGGGGCTTGAGCTATGCCCGTATCGGCTGGAACTGGATCCACCATGCCCTGGCTTGCGGGAAGGCGCTTATCGATCGGTTGTGGTTGCCTTCCGCCGACGACCCCGCTCCCGTGCCTACGGCCTCGGATCGTTCGCGCTGGATGGAGGAATTACCTTGGCAATATACCTTTTGTATCCCTGACTCCACTACATGACTGATTTTGCATGGAAAAATGAGTTTTGTCAGGCAGTCAGCTCTATACCTAGAAATTTTCTTCCTGTTTGCGATTCTATAAAACGCTCTAAAGTTGTTAATGGAAATTTTGGGTTCTCCACTGCTTTACGAGTCTCTGCATCCAAATTGAGCGACAATGCAATACGGTGAAGTTTTTCTGAATTTAGAAAACTTCGAATCTGAGCTAATGAAACACCTACTTTATCAGAAATTTCTACTGAAGTAAGACCCTCCTCAGCCAATTCATGATAAAACTTTGCTTGTTGAAGTGATGACCATCTTCGCTTGGAATCACCGGTGTGTAATGCAGCGATTATTGGTGCTGCCGATAGTCTGTTTTGAACAATCAAAACATCGATCACTCCTAATGCTGCTAGGTCTGCTTTGGAAGATAATTTCCTAAAAGATCTTACTTGTGAGGGTGTAGGAGCTAATTCTGGGTTTAAAAGTAATTTAATTGCTGCAAGGCGCCGATTTCCCTCAAGAACTATATATCGGCGTCCTGTACTCATTACTATGAGACGTTCGTTTTTAAATAAACCATGCTTTGAAATAGAAGCCGCCAAGCTTTTAATGTCTTCATGGGCAAGCAATTCATGTAAAAGTTGCCGCTGGTTATCCGACCGCCTGTCAGCAGGAATTCGAGTATTTTTAGAATCGAATAAAAAGCTTCCTACTTTAACCTGTGTGGATTTTGCATCTATCGGCAACTTGCTTCTCCTATAATAATAAAATAGGTTCATAATAAATCGGTAAAAAACCGGATCAGACACCATTTTCGCAGAAAACAGAGAAAACAGGGTCAGACACGATAAGAAAAAGGTACACTTCCTTCAATCATTCAATAATTTCCCGCAAAAACACAAGCTTTGGCACCATATTATGTTTCCGGTCGCTTTGAAATATTATGGTCGCGTTCCCTTTGAACTTTCGCTTTTCATAAAGCCTTTCAGGACTGACTCCGGGATCTAATTGCAGCTTTATGCGTTCTTTGCCGATCGCTGGAACCACTACGGCCCAGCCGCGCTTTGTGCTGTCTAGATCGGTAGCGCGCAATTCCATCGAGATTTTTTCGAAATCCTGAACAAATTCTTCATTCTCGGGGTCGGAGACGATATCCGGGATCGCTTTGACCGTTTCAGGAGTAATTCGCAATTCCTCGTTGCCGTTGAAGGTGATGGAAGCCCCAGGGTCATTTTTGGCCGGTTTCACCACCCGGGCCGCGTATTTAGCCAGCTTTGCCTTATTGGCTATTGCACCATCCACGAGTGCCTTGAATTCCTCGGCTGACATTTCCATCATGCCGGCGCCGATATTGATGATGGTGTTATTGTTCGCTTCGATGGTTGCCTGTTGTTCGGGCGTGGCCGACTGCTCCCGGCCGAGATAATAAGCGACGCTGCTTAGGATAAGGACAAGAATGATCGCCGATAGTAGTTGTGGATTGCTCATGATTTTATCCATGCCCATACGCTTGCGTGCATGGCTTATAAATTGATCGAGGTTTTCTTGGCTTCCGAATAGGAATTTGACGACAACATCTTCCCAAATGCTATCAGAACGTAACTCCTTTATAAAAATATCGACCGCTTGGACCTTCGTTCCCGGAAAAAGGGATTCGAGAACTTTTGGCGAATGACGGATCACTTCCTCTAAAGACAAGAGTGATTCGGCCACTTCCTTGATCGGCACCAGCTTCTTGTTGGAATAGTAAATTTGCTGGCTTACGGTCAGCTCCATTAGCGTGCTCTCCTCATATCCCTAAGCCAAAAAAGTGAAAAAGGGGGGGTAGACAAGGCATCACTCGGATTTCGGCGCCGGCCTGACTTTGGTGACCTTCAACAAGTCCCGCCAACTGATGATCCCAAGCGGCTTGTTCTCGTCATTGACGACGGGTATGCAGGAAATCGTGTGCTGGTTGAATATTTCAAGCGCATCCCGGACATCCGCATTCAATGGCAAGGTGATGGGGTCCCTGGTCATGATTTGATGCGCCTTTTTATGCAGGCATGCCCGATCCTTTTCCGTCTCGGCGAGGGTTCCTATCCTCGGACTCAGGACTTTCAACAGATCTCTATCGGAAATCACGCCACGCAAGATGCCCGATTCGACGACCAGCAAATGATGGAAAGGGCTGTTGTCCAGGATGTCCTTCACGATGAGGAGCGGGTCATCCATCTGTACCGTGACGGCGCCATGGGTCATCACTCTTCCCACATCCATTCTTATCCGTAGCCTCCTAAGAAAAGGGGATGTCTCTCATAAACACTTCGCCATTGACGATCCCGTTCATTTGCCACAACAGCGTTGCTGTTTTTGAATTGGCGGGCAGGGCACATCGCCAAACGAGCAAAACACGCAACAATCGCCCTCATTCGGCCGTAGCAGGGCGCCGCAGCCCTTGCAGTCATAAAAGTACTGACAGGCGTCCCGCGGCATTTGCTCTTTCTCGGAATGGCCGCACTTGGGGCAGGTGATGGTTGACTCAAGGATAATTGCCATTGTCGTTGCCTACTCTGAGTGGGTGTCCTTCACAGACCCGGCGGTAGGGCCTCGAACGACGCCCGCTGTTTCTGAAAAGCCTTGATTTATTTTCCAAGTCTAGCCGTTGGATCGGGTTTCGCAAGGCATGGTCTTCTTACCACGAGCTCACTATAGCCGCCTGAAGCTCGTCCCCAGTGACCGTTATAACCAAAATTCGATTTGAAAAAGGACTTTTTTGGCCATTGGGAGGTCCAATTATTTGGCCTTCATAAAAAAACGAGGAGGAGAGCGATGAAGATCCTATCTTTTTTAGCCGTTAGCCTGCTACTTACTTTGAATCTTCCTACATCCAGCCGAGCGGATGTGACCCACACCACGGCGTTGGCGCTTGAACACGCCGGGGCCTCGGTTGCCCATGCCGAGGACGGACAAGTGCCCAACGCACTCGAAGATGCCCAGGAAGCCTTGGAAAATTCCCAGGCTTCGGTGAAAGCGCATGAAGAAGCCCACGAGCACATTTCCAAGGCGATCGAGCATCTCGAGAAAGCGGTCGAAAAAAAGGAAACCGGAAACATCGCCGAGATCAGGGAGCATGTCCACCGGGCTATGGAGCATATTCATTCCGCGCATACGTTCGCCGGCGACATGTTCGCCATGCGGGCCCTCAGTCAGGCGGCAATGGCCTGGGCCCACGGAGAAGATGAAAACGCCCAGCGGATTGCCCGCGACGCATCGGAGGCACTGGAGTACGCGCGTCAATCGGCCAAACTGCACGACAAAATCCACGCGCACATGAGCAAGGTGGTCGAGCATCTGCAAAAGGCGGTGACGGCGCTCCAAGCCAATGACGGCAACGCCGGCCGGGAACATGCCCATCGCGCCCTGGAACATCTGGAGCTGGCTTCCAGCGTCGCCCGTTCTAACGCGGGAACGATGCATTCGATGCTCGCCTTGGAACATACCGGCGCGGCGAAGGCCCATTGGATGGCCGGCAAAATGGACCTTGCCACGAGCCATACGAATGAAGCATTGGAGCACCTCAAAGCCTCCATCAAGGCCCACGAGGATGCCCATGCCCACATGCTCAAAGCCGCCGATCATGTTGAGCTGTCTTTGGAAAAAAAGACAACGGACAAGGAAGCCGCGATGGAACATCTCAGCAATGCGATTCATCATATCGAGACCGCCAACCAATGATCCCTTCAGAAACAGAGGGCAGGGATGCCCTCATCGTTTTCTAGATTTGACAAGAATTTTCCGATTTGAAAACTGTCTTATAAAGGGGACAATACTGTCCCCTATTTAATAAATAGCAGAAAAGGAGAGGAGGTTAGATCATGGCATTGCGCATTAACGATGAAGCACCCAACTTTACTGCGGAAACCACCCACGGACCTATCAATTTCCATGATTACATCAACGATGGGTGGGCGATCTTGTTCTCTCACCCTAAAGATTTCACCCCGGTCTGCACCACGGAATTGGGCTATATGGCCGGCTTGGAAGCTGAATTCGCCAAACGCAACTGTAAAGTCATTGGTCTCAGTGTGGATTCAGTGGAAGATCACCTCAACTGGGAAAAAGACATCGAAGAAACCCAAGGCCACAGAGTCGGCTACCCGATGATCGCCGATACCGATTTGGCCGTGGCCAAGCTGTACAACATGCTGCCGGCGGACGAGTCGGGCACCTCCGAAGGCCGCACCGCCGCCACCAATGCCACAGTGCGCTCGGTTTTCATCATCGGTCCGGATAAGAAAATCAAAATGATGATGACCTACCCCATGACCAGCGGACGGAATTTCGACGAAATTCTGAGGGTACTCGATTCCATTCAACTCACCTCCCGACACAAAGTCGCCACTCCGGTGAACTGGAACAACGGCGACGACGTCATCATTGTCCCGACGGTATCGGACGAAGAGGCCAAGTCCATTTTTCCGGAGGGATTCAAAACCCTCAAGCCGTATTTGCGCTTGGTCAAGCAGCCCGATTAATCCGCCACCGAAGACCGATTGTGGGCTTTTCCGAGCCGGCAGGATTTCCAAACTCGAGGAGGGAGAGCAACTGCTCTCCCTTTTGTTTTTTTAGACTACACTTCAATTTGGGGGAGTTCGCTACTTAAGGGGATAAATTTTCCCGTTAGAAAGGCAAAAATTTTCAGCGCGATATAGCTCCTCCAAAAAAGAAAAAAAATCACCGCCGGCGTATACCGGCGGTTTTTTTTTTGACTCTTGATGACCAAAAATTAACACTAAATAGGCTAAATCCCATGCCAAAAGCCAAAATTCAAATCCGACCGTCGACACAAAACAGCGTGACCAAATTGTGACTTGCTCTTGTCAAATCGTGGGAAATTGTGGCTATTTTTGTCACACTCACGCGGGGCTATCGATTTAAGTTGCTGATTTAAAACAACCTATATTTATCTTTCTGCCTTCGGGAGGCAGAAGTCGCTGGTTCAAATCCAGTCACCCCGACCATTTCCCGCAAAGCCGTCACGGTATTCTAAATTTCCAGGTTGGTAGCGATGCAGCTCGGACTGTTCAGCAGTTCCGACAGGGGCATGGGCTTACCGAGAAGATGTCCTTGAATGTTTTCCACTCCTGTGGACCAGGCGCGATAAAGGTCTTGTTCGGACTCCACGCCTTCCAGCACCGCCCGAGTGCGCAGTTGTTGGCACATGCGCACGGTCAAATCCAAAAGACCGCGCAAATTGCCGCCGTGTTCGAGAAGCATTCGATCGATTTTAATCTCGTTGAAGGGCAGGTGGGCCAGTCGCTCCAGATTGGCGAAGCGGCGTCCGAAATCGTCGATTGAGATCTGGACCCCAAGCATGTGGGTGCGAATGATCGAACAATAGGCCGTGACGTCGTGCTCGACGAGTTCCGACTCGGGGATTTCGAGTACGCAAGCCGAGGGTTTGACGTCCCAGGCATTCAATTGCCGAAGCAACCAATTGGGGAACTCCCGGTGCGCCAGGTCCTGGGTCGTCAGATTGATGCTGAAATGAATGTCATGGCCTGTGGCGGCGAATGAACGCTGAGCATGGGCGCCGGCTTCCAGCATTTTTTGGAGCAACTCCCGGTTGCGGTTGGTTGCGATGAGATAGGGCAAAAAATGCCCCGGTTCGAGGATGCCCCGGCCGGGATGTTCCCAGCGCGCAAGCACCTCGAATCCGGTCAGCCTCAAATCCGGTAAGCGGTATTGGGGCTGGAAGTGGGCAATGATTTGGTCTAGGTGGGGCGAATCGCCGTTGGTCTCTTCGTGCGCATGGCCGGTATTCGGGCAGCGATCGAGCAGTGCCTTCAGGGCGCGAAGGCTCAGGGGCTTGGCCAAAATGCCGATTACCTTGAGTCCCAGGTATTGGCCGTAATGACGAAAGGTTTCCAGCTCGGTATCGCCCCACCCCGAGATGAGAATCACCGGCGGAGGCTCAAAGAGATCGGCGAGCCGTTTCAACACATCCAGGCCATCGCGTTTCTCTCCGTGTAAATCGACGACGAGGGCGTGGTAGCCGGACAACTTTTCGGGAATATCGGGGTGATTGCAGGTGTCGGTTGGTATGCCTTGCCTGCTCAAATGCTCACCGAGTTCCTCGAGCAGTTGCCGGTCGTCGTCAACGACCAAAACCGGTTTATCGATCGTCGTCATCTTCTCTTCCTGGCGCACTGAAAATTCACCCCCCTTTTGGGCGGCTCTATCGTCAAGATTCAGTGGAATTTGCGTAAAAAGGAGAACGAGCCTTGGAAGCGCGACGCGGCAGATTCGCTCTGATTTTGCTCAGTTGTTCCTGGACTCCCATGGCATCGTGCAAAGGAATCGTCCGAAAGACCGGAATTCCAAGGTTTTTCGCTGCCCGTTCCGTTTTATGAGTGCCGGGCTCATCGTTCCCTTCAGTGACGATGACCAACGCATCCACTTGTGTGCCTTGCTTCAGTCGATGGAAAGCGTGGTCATCGTCGACAGCGATAAAGGGGTACATTCCCAGGAGATATGCCGTTTCGATCCATAGATCGATGAAAACAGGGGGTAGTCCAAGTAGGAGCAGGTGCGGATTTGACACAGGTATGTCCATTGGGCGCTCCAAAAACAAGATAAGGGGCATATCTATAGTGGAATGTTATGAGATGACGTGTGTTTTTGTCGACAAATAACGCTTTCAAAATGAGACCGTTATTGGCCCTCTGGGGGGCGGCGGTAATTTTTTCTTTTCTACGTTAAAAATCTGGGTGAAGCCTTGAGAAGAAAGCTTTCAAAAAATTAATGAATCCAATAGCTTCCAAGAATTTTTCCGGGCATTATTGAGGAAAATCCCTAAACGTGGATGTGGTCGTGCTATTAAATGGTATAAAGTAACGATAACAACGGGCCAATATATAAAGGATTGTTTGAGTCCGTATATTGACGTACCGACTACCTGAGATTTTGGATTAACCGCGAAAGGAGTTAACCATGAGAAAAAACAATTCCTCGGATAAAAAGGGCCTAACGGGGCTGGCTGGTTTGATCGAAAAGCTTAACCGGTTGGGAAAAAACAGCGATAGCGATGAAGGTCGGCAAGAGTTGAATGGAAAAAGGGTTCGTACCCCGAAAATCGAACCCCCTATTCCGCCATATGGCAAATTTTATTGGGAGTGGGATCCTCGCTACACGGGAGTACCGGAGTTATTGAACCCGACGGTGGATGTATTCGAGGAAGTGGATCGCATCCTGGTGATAGCGGAGGTGCCCGGAGTGGGGTTGGAGGAGGTGGACGTCGAAATCAATGACAATGCACTCACCTTTGAAGCAGGCCGTTACAAGAGAAGATATCGAAAAGAGTTACTGTTGCCGCGCTTCTATTCCCGTGACCAGATACAAGTGGACTGTAACCACGGGCTGTTGGAAATCAAATGCTTGGATCATTAGCTTTTCGCCGTTTCCACAATCCTCAGCGAGGATCCGATTGGCGAAATGACACGGATGTCTGCGGGAAGGTGTACTTCCACCGAATGCAGCATACCCACAAATAACAATCCACATTCACCCTTCCTTAGTGTTTTATCGATCCGCTCGGCGATGAAGGCGTCGCGTTTGCGGAGAAGTTCAGCGGCTCTGTTTTCTATCTCTTGTAAGTCAACCTGTTCCCCGGTCAAATAACTTTGCTGTAGGCGATATTCTTCCAGTAAGAGTGGTAGCGATTCGGTTCCCATAAGCGTCGCCCCTTTTTGGCATAACGCCAGAAGCAGTTGATGGTTGCGGCTTTCGGTACATGCCAAATCGGATACGATTTGGTGTTCGTCGCCGCATATGGGAAGGCCGTCTTGATAAAGACGGCAACGGGAATAAGGCAGCTTCAAATGTTCGATGACTTCCTCTATTTGGGACCAACCTTGTTCTATGGAGCGGCAATGCTCCTCCCAGCGTGTCTTGCCCCATTTATCGATGATCTGCTTTGCGGCTTTCTCTTCCAATTCTCCTAGTTCGGCCCGGCCATGCAGAATCGGAAAGAGATATAAGGTCCTCTTTCGGCAAGTCGTCCGGGCTGTATTCCCTTTTTCCGATGCCGTCGAGTTCGCGATGGGCGGTTTCGAACCCTCTGTGCCAGCGGGGATCGATACCTTCGATTCCATCTCGCTCAAGCGTTGCTCCAACCCGGTTAGCGTTTCTTCCAGTAGGGAAAGCTCTTGGTCCTGCCCGGACTTGTCAAAGACAGCCGGCCGATTCCACCAATCCAGGCCGATTTCCTTGGCCCTGTCTATGGAGCACACCACCAGGCGCAGTTGAATGGTGAGCAGTTCCACTTGAACCAGATTGATCCGAATATCACCGGCGATGACGACTCCCTTATCCAGTATGCGTTCGAGCAGATCGGCCAGGGTTGCGCTGTCGGTGGCATGTTGCAGGCTGTGGGAACGGTTAGGCATGATTCAGTCCTTATTCGTCAAAGAGATGGCCTAGCGGGCCGAGATCGAGGTTCAAATCCTCCGGGCGTAGATTCAGGAGTTCGCGCAATCGATCGATTTCTCTTGCTTGCTGCATGAGGGTTTGTCCCAACTGTTCGATGCGTTCTTCGCTCAATTCATCCGTCTCCATGCGTCGCAGGGCTTGGCGTTCCAGTAATTCGTGCAACAATTTGATCAGGATCAGCACCAATTGGGCCAAGCCGTTGGCGGTTCTTTCGCCGACCAGTTGAGGCGAGGAAGAATCGTCCGGGGGCCATGCGTGGTCCGATGCCTCGGCGGAATCGGCCGCGGAGAGACTGATTCGCAGGCCGTGATTCATGCCGAGTCCTCCTGTCGCGCGGCGGAACTCAAAACCAGTTGAAATTGTAAGCGGAGTAAATCGATGTCGGCCACCGTAAGAGTCGCATCTCCCGCGACGACCACGCCGGTCGACAGCAGGCGGTCGAGAGCGCCGCACAGAGAACCCTGCTCCAGTCCTTGGCGGACTTGAGCGGATGCTATGGTGTCTGCCGAGGTTGTGGGAATGGTTTTATTCGTCATTGGCTTGTCGGACGTCGATGCCATAGCCTTGTTCCTCCAATTCTTCCATTCGGTCAAGTAAACGTTGCTCCTGGATGTCGAATTCTTCTTCCTCCATTTCACCCTTCTCCAGCTTCTCATAAAGCTGGCTTAGATCAGCGGTGATCGATTGATACTCTTCGTGAAGGGATTCTTCCGCGACCTTGTGGATTTCGCGGAAAATCCACATGATTCCCCGCGCCGGAGACATGATGATGTTGTCGATGAGCAGCATGGTCAAAGCGCGACGTCGATAGTCACGAAATTGTGGGGCGGCCAGGGACCGTTGTAGCGGAATACAACATGATCATCGTCGAACTGCTTGGCCGCTTTGTTGACGGCGCCTTCGAAATCAGCTAATCCGTCCCGAGCGACCAAGCAGGCCATATTGACGACTTCCTTTACTTCTTTGACCGCGTTGCGACGGTTCTCCAAACAAACCGCATCCAAGGTTTGGGTGATGGTTTCGTAGGCTTGATCGCGTGCCTGTTCCAGGATCTCTTCGAAGCGGCGCCCCACTTCCACCATGTCTTCGCGGCGACTGCCGTTTTGCAGCATTTGGTCGCGCAGCATCCGGAGTTCCGGGAATCGGCGGACGTAGTAGTCGAACTCGTTGGATGTCTCGAGGATGACCCGCAACCCCATTTCCACCTTGCCCGAGAGCCGTCGCAAATGATCAAGGAAAGAGCGCTGATGAATATTTAGCATTTGCCGCACTTCGGTAGGGCAGTCGGCGATGATCCCGAACGCCATGGGCAAGAGACTGTCAATCTCCATGAGATGGCGTAGCACTTTGTGATGCGCAGCGATATGGCGACGTTCGGGCCGGATGCGGGTGGCCTGGATGTCGCTGATGATCGCCGTCGTTTCACCTTCGCTCAAGGCATAGATCGGTGCTCCGCTAATGCCGGTGACAGCAGCTTTGCGAAAAGGAGCTGAAGATTTCACCACGGCATACAAATAACAGCCAGAGCGGTGCTGTTTGTTGTTGGTAGCGGCGTGATTCATTTCCGTCAACCCTCCGAAGATGTCGTTGCCGTTCTTTTCCTATTCGACGAACGCCGAGGCTGATTAGATGCCTTACGGGTGTTGGAAGCCGCCGTTTGGGTTGGCTCCACGGTCGGCTCGGTAGAGGATTTCCAACCCTCCATCCGGCGAAGGTTGCCGGCTTCGGTTTTTATTTCCATCAGAGCGCCGCAGACCCAGCAGCGCACCGGCCCGGTATAGTCGTCGTAGGCTTCGTCAAGCTGGAAGTTATGGCCACAAGTGATGCAATTGATTTTCATCCCTCAGTTCCTCTCTATGTCGATGGATCGATAAACTTCATTGCGATCGACGTCGTACTCAATATTTCAAGCGGAGACTCGGCGGGTGTGGTTCCTTGGCGGAACAAGTTCCGGCGGAATTATTTGTTCTTTTCTGGCTTGTGGAGCCACGCCGGTATGCGCTGGCGGTATGGGTTCTCATCCGGCGTAATTGACGTTGCAATGTTTGTTTTTCGGTTTCGATTTCTCGCAAGCGCGCGTTGATTTCGGCAAGGCGTGTTTTTGCGTTTTTCAGTTCTTGCAGGCGCCGGCTTTTTTCCAGCTCCAGGCAAGTCATTCGCATATAAGCTTTGGAAGGGGTGAATTTCCGGGTAGATCGACCGGATAAGGTACGTAGGTTATTCAGCCCTTTGCGCTGGGTGACCATGATATTTCTCTCCTCGGCGTTGCGTGGGATATGACTTGGTAGGTTTACGGATGTTTTCCCCGTGCGTTTCGAGGGTTTGTCGAGGCTGGACGGCGGTCGCAGAGTCGTTGTCCTCGGGAGAGGGCGGAAATTCGAGGAACGCCGTGGCTTCCGTTTCTTCCACCCTTTCGGATGCATAAATCTCCTCAACAAGGGTTGGCAACGTGGTAGCATCGATTCCCGCTATATCACGACATACCCACTGGAACACCGGATCTTCGGCTGAGACTTGGGCTCCGCGATGAACCAGTACTTTGGCGATGGCGATGGCGGCGCGGATGGTGGGGCGGTGACCCTTTTTCCCTCGGATATGACGGATCAAATCGACGATTACTTCCGCATCGCTCGGGCCGATGCCGGATTTTGCGCGGATAATTTGGATTTCGGTTTGACGGTCGGGATGGTTCACGTCGATGGTGACCATGCGATCCATGAGGGCGTCCGGGGTTTTGTGGGCACCGACGTATTCCTCCGGATTGGAAGTGAAAATGGCCCGAAATTGAGGATGGACCTCGATGAAACCGTTGCCGCCGCGCCGCTGTTGATTGGGAAGGTTCAAGATCCTTTCGGCCAAGACGCTGAGCAAGGCATTGTTCGCTTCGGCCTGGGAACGGTTGAATTCATCGTAGATCAGTACGTAACCCTGCTCGCAGGCGGTGGTCAGGCGATGGTTCATCCATAAGGGAGTCATTTGTTCTTCGGTTTTCAAAACCGAATGAACGAAATTGTCCACCACCCGGGACTTTCGGTAACCGGAACCGCGTCCCACCAAGTCGCTGCTGGTGAATTCGTGGTCTCCATGGAGCAGCATCACCGGACGCTGCAATTGGGCCGCCACGTGCAAAGCCAGCGTGGTTTTCCCCGTTCCCGCGGGACCGGCCAGATGCACGGCGCACCCAACCGCAAGGTAAGTAAGTGCCCGTTCGGTCAACTCCTGCACATAGGGGGTATTGACGAACTGTTCGCTCGCTTCGAGTACCACATGTTCGTTTTCAGCGGTTGGTTCCGCTGTATCGTTGGCGGTCTTGAGGCTCGTGTCGTGTCTAAACGTATTCATATCAATTCTTAGCAACGTGTTGAATGGAATCAGCGATATGGACCCTGATAATCCTAAGTTTCCGCCGGATGGCGGCCATCCCTGGCGACCGGGTCATTGCTCCCGCCAGGCCCGGCTGGCACCATTCAAATCGTCGGCGGTTGTGCGCAGCATATCCGTGACGTGGCTGCGCAGATCATTGACTTGGCGGGTCAAATCCGTGATGAATGCTTCACGTTCCCGACGGCCGCTTGCGGCCATATTTTCGTGTGCCTGACGGAAGGCCGTCCGGAAATCGATCGTATCGTGCCTTAAGGTTTCTATCGCCTGGGTCAGTTCCCGTTGCAGGATATGCCTGTTTTCATAAAGACCATTGATTTCGCCCCGCAAGCGGGTCATATCATCGGTAAGCTTGCCCATAACATTTCTCCTTCGGAAAAATCGAAGCGATGGCTTGCCCATCGAAAAGTCTCTGGACAAGCCATCGTGCAAGGTGTGAACGAGTTTGGCTATCAGGCCGGTGCCGCCGCGCTGGCGGTCAGTCCGATCGCTTCGGCATACTTCAAATAAGACTCGACCGAAGCAACCACCACACGGGCCTCCACGGACAGCAGCTCAATGCCGACCAAGGAAACTTTCGCCCAGACATCGACCACGACCCCTTTGTCGAGGATGCGGTCGACGACTTCAGCCAAGCTTGAAGAGTCGGTGGATTTTTGGATTTTTGCCATCGTCATTTCTCCTTCAAAATAATGGGTCATTTTTCGATGAATCCGGCCACAGGCCGAATCGATATCAGATAAAGCATGTTTTGTGCCAGAGGGTAATTATATAGTTAACTATGTGATTTCTCTGGCAATTCACTTACTAGAATTTTCGCGTCGAGCCGTATTGGAAGAAACCGTTTCCATACTTTTATGGAATAGATTCCATCGATACTTTTCTTTGCATAGATATCTGGCATGGTCAATGGTTATCTGTAACTCAGATCGACCATTTCCGAATGGCAAAGCTTTCAAAATGGAACCGTTATCAGCGAAGTTGGCAGTCATTTATCCGATTCTTCTTGAAAGCAATTTTTTAAAAATTGCTTTCAAAAAATGAATGAATTTGGTGATCTCGGCTTTTCGAGGATTCAAATTTTCTCTATTCTTGTCTTCAAGATGCTTTTAGCAGGGGAGAAAAATAATAATTTAGAATCGATCAACCGAAAATACGTATTCTTAGTTTGAAATGGGTCACGCCGATTGTTTTCCGAATTCTGTTTCAGAGATAAGGTGGGAAGATGGAAATAGGGGGTCGCTCGGGTTTGCCTTCGCAATACGCAGGTTAACCGTTTTTTTATCATGTCGGAGGAAGTTAAATCCAACAATTGAGAGGCAGGGCTGAGCATGACTTCGAACAGACTGAAAGGAACGATCCTGATTGTGGACGACGAGCCAGCCATTTGCACCATGTTGGCCCATCTTGTCAGCAAGGCGGGACTGCACCCTCGAATAGCATATGCGGGTGAGGACGCTCTCCACTCTTTGCAGATTAAGCCGCCGGATTTGTTATTGTTGGATTACCGCCTGCCAGACATAACAGGGGAAGAAGTTTTACAGGAAGCACGGGCAAGACTCCCCCATCTCCCAGTTATCGTGATCACCGCCTATGCCGATATCGGCACGGCGGTGGCTTCCATGCGGGCCGGCGCGGTGGATTATCTCGCCAAGCCCTTCGATCACAAACACTTGCTGGCTATTATTCGCGCCAATCTCCCGGAACCCGAAACGGCGATGCCGTTGCATGGAGCAACGACCGTCCGGACTCGAATCGAAGAAACCATGGGTCGAAGTTCGGCGGTTCGGCGACTAACCAACGACGTGGTTCAGGTGGCGGGCTCAAACTTCAACGTCCTGGTCATCGGGGAGACGGGAACGGGCAAGGAATTGGTGTCGAGGGCGATACATGATGCCAGCCCGCGTTATGGGGAACCGTTCGTTCCGGTGGATTGCGGAGCGCTCCCCGAAAGCCTGGTGGAAAGCGAGTTGTTCGGGCATGAAAAGGGGGCTTTTACCGGGGCGTGCGTCCGCAAGCCCGGTAAATTCGAGCAGGCCAACGGGGGTACCTTATTTCTCGACGAGATCTCGAATATGGCGGCTTCCGCTCAGGCGAAACTGCTGCGGGCGATCCAGGATCGCATCGTATATCGCGTTGGAGGGACGCATGCCTTGCCCGTGGATGTCCGTATCGTCGCGGCATCGAATATGGATTTGGCAAGCCTGATGGAGCAAGGGAGTTTTCGCAGCGATCTTTTTTTCCGGCTGAGCGAGTTCACCGTCTACGTTCCGCTGTTACGCGAACGGTGCGACGACATTTCTTTTCTTGTTCAACGTTTCGTGCGCGAGGCGAATGCCGAGCTCGACAAGGAAATACGCGGTACGACTTCCGAAGCGATCGAACGTCTGATCGGCTATTCCTGGCCCGGAAACGTCCGCCAGTTGCGCAACGTCATTAGGCGCGCGGCACTGCTTGCTGAAGACCGGATTGAAGTCAATCATATCGATTTTTTTTCCTCTCCCGACCGAATTGAAGATACGGCGGTTTCGAGTCTCGAGCAGGAAAATATTCCACTTCGCGAACTTGTCCGCCGGAACGTCGTTGTGGTCGAGAAAAAGGCACTCAAGTTGACCTTGCGCAAGACCGGAGGGAACAAACTCCAGGCGGCACGAATGTTGTCCATCGACTATAAGACCCTGCTCAACAAGGTCAAGGAATATGGAATCGAATGTTAGCGTATCGAGTGAGAATTTCCATTAACCACCAGTGAGAAAAATCATGAGCAAACGAAAAGATAAAGGCGATACGGAAAATCCGGCGGGAGAAGGAATACTGCACGGGTTGACCACCTTGATCGATAAACTCAACGAATTGGCCAAAACCGGCAAGGAATTGAGGGAAAGCGGCGAATTCGGCGGCGGCGAAGGCGAGCGAAAATGGCGCGGCGTCTACGGGGTCAGGGTTCGGAATCTCGGAGACGAGACCCCCGGCATCGAACCGTTCGGCAATCTGCATCGACAACAAGGCCAGGACTATATGGTAACGCCGGAAGTATTAGAGCCGCTGGTAGATATATTCGAGGAAGCCGATTACACCCTGGTGGTTGCGGAGGTACCGGGGGTGAGCCTGGAGGACGTGCGCGTGGAAATCGAAGACGACATTCTCACGCTTGAGGCCGCCAACGATCAGAAAAAGTACCGCAAAGAGGTGCTGCTTCCCCGACCTTATTCCGCCGAGCAACTGAAAGTCAGCTGTAACAACGGCATTCTGGAAATCCGATGTCTGAAATCGGGGGAGAGCCAATGAATAATCCAGGCAGCCCCGCCTTTCCCCGCTTCAAGGTGGCAGAGGCGCTGCCCAAAGACGTGGGGCGCGCCATCGCACGGCTCGACCCGCAAGATATCGACGCGCTCGGAATCAGTATCGGGGACTTCGTGGAAGTGCGGGGAAAACGCGCCACCGTCTGCCGGGTCATGCCCGCCTATAAGGAAATGCGGGGGCAGGCACGGATTCAATTGGACGGCTTGAGCCGGGCCAACGCCGCGGCCGGGTTGGACGAGTATGTGAGTTTGCGGCGCCTGGATTGCCCCCTGGCGGAACGAGTGGTCATCGCGCCGGTCAATCTCGCTCTGAAGGAAGGCGACCTGGAGTATATCGCGGGTCTGCTGGATGGGCTGCCGGTCGTGGAAGGCGATCGCATTCGGGTCAATCTGTTCGGCAGCCGCAGTGCCGAATTTACGGTGTCGAACACGATCCCCAGGAGACCGGTGTTGATCGGGCCGCCCACGCAGTTGATTTTGGAAGGCAGGGAAAAGGAAGCGAAGCAGGCGGTGGCGCAACGCCTTTCCTATGAAGACATCGGCGGACTCAAGCCGCAATTGCAACGTATTCGCGAGATGATCGAGCTGCCTTTGCGCTATCCCGAGGTATTCGAGCGACTGGGCATCGGGGCGCCTAAGGGGGTATTGCTGTACGGTCCTCCCGGTTGCGGCAAAACGCTCATTGCGCGGGCGATTGCGCATGAGACGGAGGCGAATTTCTTCGCCGTCAGCGGGCCGGAGGTCATTCACAAATTCTATGGCGAAAGCGAGGCGCATCTCAGGAAGATTTTCCAGGAAGCGGCTAAGCACAGCCCCGGCATCATTTTCCTCGATGAAATCGACGCCATTGCTCCCAAGCGGGAGCAGGTGGTCGGCGAGGTGGAAAAACGGGTGGTCGCCCAGTTGCTAGCCCTGATGGATGGCCTCAAGCAACGCTCGAACGTGATCGTCATCGCCGCCACCAACCTTCCCAACGCCATCGACCCGGCGCTGCGGCGGCCGGGGCGCTTCGACCGCGAAATCGCGATTCCCATCCCCGACAGTCACGGCCGCCTGGAAATTCTGGAAATCTACAGCCGGGGCATGCCGCTGGCCAGGGATGTGGATTTGGAGCACTTGGCGGAAATTACCCATGGGTATGTCGGTGCGGATTTGGAAGCGCTTTGCCGCGAAGCGGCCATGCTCTGCCTGCGCGGTACGATTCAAACCATCGATTTCGGTGCGACGGTGATCCCCTACGAGCAGTTGAGCCAGCTTGAGATCTGTATGGAGCATTTCATGGCGGCCTTGCGGGAGGTGGAGCCGTCGGCGGTTCGGGAGGTGTTCGTGGACAGGCCCGGGACGCGCTGGCGGGATGTGGGGGGGCTGGATACCGTCAAGGAGCGTTTGATAGAGGCGGTCGTCTGGCCGTTGAAATACACCCGGGTTTTCGAGCAGGCGGGAACCCGTCCTCCCAAGGGGATTTTGCTCGCCGGTCCACCGGGCTGCGGCAAGACCTTGTTGGCGAAGGCGCTCGCCAATGAAAGCGGGGTCAATTTCATTTCCGTCAAGGGACCTGAACTGCTTTCCAAGTTCATCGGAGAATCGGAACGCGGGGTACGGGAAGTCTTTCGCAAGGCCAAACAGGCTGCTCCCTGCATCGTTTTTTTCGACGAGATCGACGCCCTGCTTCCGGTACGCGATGCGGGGGGAATCGATGCGGGGGTGGCCGAGCGCGTGCTCAGCCAGTTTCTGGCCGAATTCGACGGCGTCGAAGAGCTCAAGGGCGTCTTGATCCTGGGCGCGACCAATCGGATCGATATCCTCGATCCCGCGGTGGTGCGTCCCGGTCGATTCGACGAGATCATAGAGATTCCCCCGCCGTCGGAAAACGACCGCGCCGCCATCTTTCGCGTTCATCTGGCCGGAAAACCGGTGGCGAAAGAAGTGGACATCGAGTGTTTGATCGCCTGCAGTGCCGGATTCAGCGGGGCCCGAATCGCCGCGGTGTGCCAACGCGCCGCCTTGCGCGCCATCCGAAGGACAGTACGCAGCCTCGAATCCGGAGAGAAGGAACCCGCGGCGCTCTCGATCGGGGGGTCGGATTTGGATGTGGCTTTTACGGACGAGAAAACGGTGCACTGATGGAAAAAATCGCCCTTTATCTTTATTGCCTGACCCCGGCGAACAATCTCGATGTATTGAAGGAACTTGAATTGCCGAAGTTGTTGGGTCCGATATGCGGCGAGGAAGTGAACGGCGTTGGCGCAGTCGTATCTCCGGTGACCGATATGTCATCGTGGCAAGATGGCGCCCGCCTTAATTCACTGGACTGGGTCACACCCCGAGTTCTCCATCATGCCCGAGTGATCGAACGGTTCTGGCGTGAAGCGCCTGTGTATCCCAGCGGTTTCGGCACCCTGTTCAGTTCCCGCAACCGCTTGCGGTTGCTGATCGAGGGGCATAAAATGGTGTTGGAAGATTTTTTTGCAGCAACCGGCGGGATGGCGGAATGGGACATCAAAATCTTTTTCGATCCTCGCCATGCAGAGGAATGCTGGAAGGCGGAGCAGCTCCGGAAAAAAGCGGAGTTTTCCGGATTGCCGGCAGGCCGTCGTTACCTTGCCGAGCAGTATCTTCGGAAAGAATCCCAACAGGGAGCGGTAGCACGCCTGGAAACCCTGTCGCGACAATGGGCGGTGCGTTTGGCTCAGGAAGGAGAAGGGTTTCGAGAGCGTCCCCTTCCGCCGGCGCAAGAGTCGCGCCGCCAAGCGGTGGGGCATTGGGCCGTCCTCTGGCCTGAACGGGCATCCAACCTGGTGGACTTGATGGAACAGGCGGCCGCGGAGTTTCAATCGGTGGGGGCCGATTTGCAGTGGAGCGGGCCATGGCCTCCCTATAGTTTTCGGCCGGTTCTGGAAACAGATGGTTGATCTGGAGAGGGCAAAATGCGACGAAAGCGCGTCGCACGAGCAAAACGCCAAGTGGTACGCGATGCTCTTCAATGCCATCCCTTCGTCGGTGCTGGTGATCAACCGGGACTTTCGCATCGTCTCCGCCAACCGCAACTTTTTCGAGAAAAACCGCTGTTCGCCCAATATCACCCTGGGCTTTCGGTTAAGCGAGGTATTTCCTCCCGGAATTTTGGATTACACCAATATCACCACCCGGATTCGGCAGGCATTCACCGATCATCGCGTCAGCCTCGGCGAACGAATCAGTTACCGCACGCCGGGCCAGCCCAAACGTTATTACTACTATCGCGTCATCCCCTTCGTCTGGAACGGCGTGGTGGAAAGCGTCATGCTTCTCATGGACGATGTCACCGAGCCGGTCCTGTTGAGCGAGGAAGTCCGCAGGGTGGAACGCCATTTGGCGAGCGTCGTTGAAAGCGCCCACGATATCGTCCTGTCGGCTACGGTGGAAGGACGGATTTTGACTTGGAACAGCGCTGCGGAGCGCGTTTCCGGCCATCCATTCGAAGCGGTTCGGAACCGGAATTTCATCGAATATTGCATCGAGCAACATCGATCTCTCGTGGATAAAGCGTTTGAGGAAATCCGAACGAGGGGTGTCTCGCAAAGAGGGGAATGGCATGTTCTCGCCAAAAACGGGGTATCACTGCCGGTTTTCTGGGTTTGTTCGCCCATGTGCGAGGAGAGCAGCGGCAAAGTGACCGGGATCGTGGCTATGGGTCGGGATCTTTCCGAGTACCGCAAGCTGGAAATGCAGTTGATTCAGTCGCAGAAACTCGCAGCACTGGGGGTGATGGCGGCGGGGATCGCCCACGAAATCCGCAACCCCTTGGCCATTTGTTTTTCCGCGGCCCAATTTCTGGCCGAAGACGACGGTGATGAGAAATTTCACAAGGCATGCGTGGATAACATCAGAATCGCGGTCAAAGAAGCCTCGACGATCATCGAAAACGTATTGCGTTTTGCGCGACCTTCCGCTCACGACGACTTGATCTCCGTGGATGTGGTTCAGATCCTTGACGAAGCCGTCCAGTTGATCAGCAACCAAACCAGAAGCCGAAAGATCGAAATTATTTGCGAAACCCTTCGGGAAGGCGTCCGAGTGCGCGGAATCCCCACCCAGTTGCAGCAGGTGTTCATGAATCTTTTTGTCAATGCCATGAATGCGATGCCGGCAGGCGGATTCCTCAAGGTTCGGGTGTATCCGGAAGCGACCGAGGTTTGCATTCAGGTGGAAGATACTGGTTGTGGTATCACGGAAGCGGACATCGATAAAATTTTCGATCCTTTTTACACGACTTCGCCGGTGGGGACGGGTCTGGGATTGTCGATTTGTTATTCGATCGTGAAAGAGCACGGGGGCGTTATCGAGGTGCAGAGCGTGCTTGATAAGGGCACCACGTTTAACGTCCGGCTACCGCTATCCGCGGAGTAGATGCCTGCGATTGCAAGTTTCTGGACCACCGAGCCTGCGTATTAAAGCGCTCTAGTAGACCTTCAATTTAATATTGCCTAATGTTAATGTGCTTTCTCAATGTTATCCAGCAACATGCTGAGAAGGCGTATGAAGAAGAAATACATTGTCCGCCTGACGGCGGAGGAGCGCCAGAGCTTGGAAGCTTTGGTGCACAAAGGCAAAACGGCAGCCTATCGACGCATCCACGCGCAAATACTGCTGTGGGCCGATGAGGGCGATCAAGGCCCGGGCCTGCTGGACAGCGAAGTGGCTGAGACTGTCGGGGTCAACGCACGCACGGTGTCGCGGTTGCGTCAACGCTGTGTAGAGGAAGGCCTCGATGCGGCCTTGGAGCGCAAGCGGCGTATGCGGGAAAAGCGGCGCGTCCTCGACGGTGATGGCGAGGCGCAGTTGGTGGCGCTGATGTGCAGTGAGCCGCCACCGGGGCAATCGCGCTGGACGTTGCATCTGTTGAGCGATCGACTGGTTGAGTTGGGTGTTGTGGAGTCGATTTCGCACGAATCGGTAAGACGCGTTTTAAAAAAACGCCTTTAAACCGTGGCGGAAAGCGATGTGGTGTATTCCGCCCAAACAGAATGCCGCGTTTGTGTGCGCGATGGAGCGCGTCCTGGAGGTTTACAAGCGCCCCTTCGATCCGGACTATCCGGTGGTGTGCATGGACGAAACCAGCGTGCAATGTGTGAGGGAAGGGCGACCTCGCGTGCCGGGCAAGCCCGGGCAAATCGAGCGCTACGATGTGGAGTACGAGCGCAACGGTGTCGCCCACCTGATTCAGTTTTATGCCCCGTTTAGGGGGTGGAGACGGATAGAGGTCGCAGACAATCATGCGGCGCCGCAATGGGCAGAGGGGGTTCGGGCGTTGGTGGAGAAAGACTTTCCGGATGCCCGGCGTATTACCCTGGTCATGGATAACTTAAGCACACATACGGGAGCTTCTTTGTATAAAGCATTTGAGCCACAGGTCGCACGCGCTCTGCTGGATAAACTGGAATTTGTGTATACACCAAAGCATGGCAGTTGGTTGAATATGGCGGAATGCGAATTCAGCGTGTTGTCGCGACAATGTCTTGATCGGCGGCTACCGGATAGGAAAACCGTGCGCAGAGAGGTCGAAGCCTGGGCGACGGTACGCAACCAAGCTGCGGTGACCGTCGATTGGCGGTTTACGACTGAGGATGCCCGGATAAAGCTGAAACAGCTCTACCCGACAATATAAAATTGAAAGAGCACTAGGGTGCTTCCAGTAATCGGGTCACATATTCTATGGTGGCCATCAGTCTACGGATACCCACCGGCTTTTTGAGCAGGGTGCGGAACGGTTTTGTTTCCAGTCTTTCCAGTGAGGAATCGGATGTGTGGCCGGAGACCAAAATGAAGCCCCGCTCCGGTCCTTCCATTTCCGCCGCGAGCTTGGCCAACTCCAGGCCAGACAGCCCCGGCAGGCGCAGATCGGTCACCACGATCCGGATTTCAGGATGAGCCCGCAGCAGCGGAAGGGCCGCTTTGCCGTCGGTGCATGTGACGACCTCGAACCCTTGCCGGAGCAAGCCCTCGCTCCATTCCTCGAGCAATTCCGGCTCGTCGTCGGCGATCAAAATGTTTTTCATCAATATGGTCGGTTGTTCCGGGTTTGCCGGTACCCCCTGTTTGCCATGATGCTCAGGTGGTTTCCGCGATGGGTAATCGAATGTGAAACAGAGCGCCGTCAAAGGTGTTGCGAACGGTCATGGTTCCCCCCATTTGCTCGATGAAATTGAACGATAGCGACAGCCCCAACCCCATGCCCTTGCCGATCGGTTTGGTGGAAAAAAAGGGGTCGAAGGCGTGATGAAGCGCCGCATCGTCGAGCCCTCCCCCATTATCCGAGACCTCCACACGACATTGGGAGCCTTCGCGTACCACCGATACGGATATCCAGGGATCTGGCACCTGTCTCTCGAGCAATACATCACGTGCATTCACCAGTAAATTGATCAGGACTTGCTCGAAATTGAGGCGGTTGCCTGAAATTTGGATGGCCGATGCCTCCTTGGGAAAGGCGCAGCGAAGGTCGATGTTCGAAGCGCGCAGTTGACTCTCCAGCAGCTCCGCCACCCCCGCCACGGCTTCCGATAAGGGAAAGCAGTCCTTTTCCGCTTGTTCGTTGTGGCCACCCAGCCGCCGGACCTGGCGGACGATCCCCGCCGCCCGTTCGATTTGCTCGAAAATACGGGTGAGCTTGCGCCGGGCGTATTCGTTCGAAGGGTCGAGAGTCGACTCGAGGTTTTCGGCCGCTAGATAAATCACGTTCAGCGGTTGATTCAGCTCATGTGCGATCCCCGCGGCAATGAGACCTAAACTGCTCAAGCGGGCCGAGTGCGCCAATTGGGCCTGGGTTTGCTTGTGCTCGGTCACGTCCTGGCAGACCAGTACCGTTTTGATGGACTTATCGTCCGAGTTCGGAACCATTCGGGCGTTGGCCAGAACATGGGTGATTGCACCGCTCTTTTGGTTGCACCATCGGATTTCAAGATCCTTGATCGGCAATTCCAGGGACAACTTCTTGAGCGCTCTTTCCAGGCGTTGCGCATCTTCGCGGTGACACACTTCGATGGGGAAGGGGCGTCCCAGCGCTTCGCCTCGGGGGATGCCGGTCAAGCGTTCCGCGGCAGGATTCCATTCGCTGATCTTTTGGATGTGGTCGAAGGTGATGATCGCGCTGTCGACGGCGGCAAAGATCTGCCGCAAGCGCTCGGCGATCTTGCGCTGGGCGTCCAAGGCTTTGCGATTCTGTCGGTGAGCGGTCATCAAAGTGGCGTGGAGCAAACCGAATTCCATCACCAGAAAATTCGCGTTGTCGGTGTGGGAGTGGACGTTTTGCGGGGGGTGGATCGCTTCGGCCGTCAAGCACTCGAGCTCGCGGCTGACCCGGCGGTGAATCAGACCGCCGAGCATCAGGCCGGCCACCAAGCCGGCAAGCCCGGTCACTAGGCAGCGGATAGTGATTTCGCGCACCTGATCGACCGAAGGTTCGAGCGGTGATGCCAGCAGCAGCTTGTACTCGGGTTGCTCCGGCAAATGGGCGGCTAAGAAGAAATAACCGCTGCGCCATGCCAGCATTTTCGGCAAGCCGGGAGAGGCGGGGAGGATGACCCCACTGTCGCGTTCGGGGGTATAGTTCGCCAAGCGCCAGTCGGCTGGAATGCCGACTATTTTCCGACCTTGATACTCCAAGACCGCGTGCTGCCGGGAGGGGAGGATTTGGGCGAGTCTTTTCGCCAGTCTGGCGTGCTGCTCACCGGTCGATTCCGGGAGTGGCGTGGTTGGCAAGCGTCCTACCTGCTTGGAGAAATGATCGAGCCGGGTTTTCAGCATCGCTTGGGCGTGCTTGGATTGCAGTTCCAATACCACCCGGTTGAACCAAAAAATGCCCATCACGGTCGGTACCGAGGCGGCCACGACGAAGCCGGTCAATAAAAAGCGGCTGAAGGGTTGACGGCGGTCGGTATGGGTCTTGGGTCGGAAAAACAGATTGAGGTGCAACAACAGGGATGCAAAGCCGGCATTGATCATTCCGTTGACCGCTTGTTTGAGTACCTCCGTGGTGGTGTCCAACCACGGTATCTTCATCCCGTAGCGAAATAGCAGCGCGACCGGTACGATTGCCAGCAGCCAATAGATCAGGTCGATCACCACCAGATGCTGTTGGGGCAGACGCCGGTGCATGAGGGCGATAAAAAGCGTTTCGAGCGTGAAAATCGCCACGCCCGCTGGATGTCCCCATAGCCCGATGGTGTAAAGGCTGCCGATCAGGGAGATCGGGACCGCCCAACGACAGTTGCAACGTACCGCGGCGACAGTGGCGAAGACGCTGCCGAATACCAAGTCGATCCCGAACATCAGGGAAAGATGCAGCCAATAGCCGGCGATGGTCAGGGTGCCGAGGGCCACTATCTGGATGAAGGACGACATGGGCAAACTACTGGAAGCACTTAATAGATTTCATCAGTCAGGGAAGGCATTCGGCCTATGTCTCGATATCTCCTCACGCCGCTTTGCCTAACCGTATCCGAGCGATTCCGGTGTCACCGACGCCAGATATTCCCGCATCCGGGCATCGCCGTCGGCGGTCATGGCGATCACGGAACGGCGACGGTCGTTGCCGTCGCTCTGTTTGGTAACGAGACCGAGGGTTTCCAGGTCGGCGATATGCCGTAATGCGGTGGTGATCGAGATGCCTGCGCCCGCGGCCAGACTGGACGGATATTCGGGACGGCCTTGCTGGTGTGCGAAACCAACTTGCAACAGGATCTCCCAGGTCGCTCCGGAACAGACCGCGGAGGGAAAAAAACGAGAACGAAGAGAACGCTGGTGTTGCCATAAGCGAGCCGCATCCCGGAGCGCCCCTTCTTTTGTCGGCTTGGGATTGGCGGCACGGACGGGTGTCTCTCCCCATCCGTTTTCCACTCGTCGAAGCGCTTCGAGCATTTCGACCGATGAAAAAGGTTTGATGAGAAAATCCGCGGCGCTGGCCCGGATGGCGAGCACCAATGTTTCCATGGTCGCGTAGCCGCTCATCAAAATCACTGAAGGTCGCGGTGGCGGCCGTTGGGCGATGCTGCGCGCGAATGTCAGGCCGTCTTGCCCCGGGATTCGAACGTCGAGCAGCAGGATATCGATATTTTCCTTGTCGATGAGGCGTCTGGCGGAGGCTATCGATTGTTCCGCAAAGACTCGATAGCGATGATGTTCTAGGATCTCGCTGATGTCGCTGAGCAATTCCTGTTCGTCGTCCAGGACTAAAATTCGGGTATTAAGCATAAGCTTCGAGAGCCTGATGCAATCTGACGAACTTGAGTCGGGTGGAGGAAACGCGCTCTCGAGAAGTGGCTTGTCGAAGGCGGTTTTCGCCGTGGATGGCAAGGGGTATTAGGGGGTGGACGGAAATAGGTGGAAAATTCGCGCCATTCGGATTCGCCATATCGAGCAAGATCCGGCAACGGGCGTGCGGGTTTGCGTCGGCCCGGCGATCCAGGGTAGATTGCCGGGTTGCCGATAAAAGCGGCTTCAGCTTGTGTCGTGGCTGTCGCCCACACGTGTTTGAACATGACATTATCCTTCGGGTTCTTGATCCTTGCTCGATGGGTTCCATTGAAATCGCACGGGCGATGAACAAAATGGACTGGCTTTGAAACCTCCCGAATACCAAACTTGAAGTAAATTGAACCTAGTTCACGGAAAGTAAATCAACCCGAGATTAAAATAAAGATGAATGGATCTCATTTGTTAATTTTTTGGGAGTTTTCTTTCCTTGCGATCCACCACCTGCAATCGTTCGACTTTTCTTGCTTGATTGCAAGACCCTACTTACGGTTCCGCCACTTCTTGAATCGATACCTCTCTTTCTGGTCGGCATACGAGGCACTGCCACCGGCTCTGTGCGTTAGCTGGCTGACCGGAATTGTGCGTTCACGAACAGCATAGGTAACTGCGTCAAGTCTAACATTCCAACTGACGCCCCCTAGCTAGCGGCAGCAGGGGTAGGTCTTGCAATGCCGCAGATAACAAGCCTTGGCGAAGCAGGGAACATCCCTCCGCTCCCTCCTAAGCGCGCCAGTGTAGTGGTCTAATTAGAATTGGACGACTCGGACCGTCATCAGATGAAAGGAAACCCTGTTTAAGCGGGTATGGAATCAGCCGTTGAAGAAATCCAGAACATCCATGTTCTGATGCGGGATGCCGATAATGCCGATCCCGTCATCGCGCATGAGGTAAAAAATCAGATGGGCACCTTGCGGGAAACGATAATAGCCTTCCAGCATATCCGGCCGATGCTTGCCCAAATGCGGGTTTTGCGCCAGCCATGCAAAACGGTGGTCGAGATTACGCAAATACCGATCACGCTGCTCCCTGCCCCAGATGCGCCCGCAGCGCATCCAGCTCGATTGTCGCTTCCAGGAAGGTGACCGCCCGCCCGGAGAGGAGGACGCGCTGACCGCTTATTTGGCAATGCACGTCTCCCCCGCGCTTGGAAAGCTGCCTTGCCGCCAGGCTGTGTTTGTTGAGTCGGGAGGACCAATAAGGGGCGAGTTCACAGTGCGCCGACCCGGTGACGGGGTCTTCCGGAATGCCGTACTTGGGCGCAAAAAAACGGCTGACAAAATCAGCATGTTGTCCCGGTGCGGTGACGACAACCCCTCTTAGATCCAGCTCAGTCAACGTGGTCATGCTCGGAGCGATGGCACGAATGGCGGCTTCATTCTCGAATACCGCGATATAGTCGTCGGCCGACAACACTTCGAGGGGCGTTGCCTTCAACCCTTCAAGCAGCTTGGACGGGGGCGGACACGGCCTTGGCGGGACGCTGGGAAAATTCATTACCATCCGTTCGTCTTCCCGTTCGACCGTGAGCTCTCCGCTCCGGGTGTCAAAGGTCACCGATTTTCCGGTGTGGCCGAGATGGTTGAACAGGACGTGGGCCGAAGCCAAGGTGGCATGTCCGCAAAGGGCCACCTCTCTAATGGGGGTGAACCAGCGAAGCCGAAATCCTTGTTGGCCGGGAACGAAAAAAGCCGTCTCGGCAAGGTTGTTTTCCTCGGCAATGGCTTGCAATATCCGGTCTTCCAGCCAGTGATCAAGCGGGCAGACGGCGGCCGGATTGCCCTCGAAAACCCGGTTGGCAAAGGCATCGACTTGGTATTGCTGGATTCTCATTGGAAAAAACCGCTTCAAATTTCGGAGTTCCGGTAGTGTAAGGCAAAATCTCACCCACTTTATATCTTGAAAAGTGCGGCGTGTGGCTGTATCTCAACCACTTTGCCTGAACCAGTCCCTTGTTGGCCGTTCAGGTCTTTGCGTTGTCCAACAGTTCATTGAACTCCAGGACATTGCCGTCCGGATTGCGAATGAAGAGCGTCCGGCGTCGCATCGGCGATCCGCGCCTGGGGCGAGACGTCGAGACCGGCAACGAGTCTACGGATATAGGAACGCAACTCGGATTTATGCTGCTCGATCACTGCTTGGATCTCGCCGCCGAGCGTCGGCGATTCGGACATCATATTGAGAAAGGCGCATCCCCGGTATCCCGAGGCAGGTAGCCAGTCGGCGAGAAAATCGAACAAGAGAAAACAAGGAGAAATCACATGAAAGTCTGACGCGTCCTTACATCGATAGTCGCCGAGTGCTTCGTGGACCATATCGACATATTCGGCGAAGCCTTCTTATCCTCGCTGAATGTGGCCAAGGGATCCGCGGAAGATGAAATGCTCGCATAGAAGAGATGGAATTGCGCTCTTGTCATGAGCTGTTCTACAGCACTTCGTAAAAATCTTCGCACTTGATCTTTTTTTTTGCACGCTCATCATCTGACCTGGATCGTGCGCTTCCCCTGGAGAAAGGCGATATCGTCATATTGGCATTTGCCTTCGGTTCGCTGGAAGAGGCTGACGGCGATGAGCCAGACCCGCACGATATTCTCTGGCATCGGACCGCCGATCGCATCAACATAGTCTTGATACACATCCCGCGCCTCATCGATCCACTCGCCCAGTCCTTGCTCCCCCGATCGAACGACCACACGCGTTTCCCGGGCGTTCCAGGTGGGAATCGGGCATCGATACACGGTGCCGACGGGCAGTTCCGCGCTCCAATAGTAGGTGATGTCCTGGCTGTCGAATTTCACGTCGATGCCGGTATCGAACCAGGACGCCCGGTCCGAGGCAAGGTCGAAAAAGGCGTAATCCTGGAGGGTCCCTTCCGGCATTCCGTCGAGCAATGCCTGGAGGCGCGATTTGAATTCGGGAGCTTCAAGCAAAACGGTGTCATTCATCGTCTCTCTCCGGTGGCTGGTATTTGTCCTAACATGGAAATCACCCCTGGAATCTGCTAATTTCGCTTTTCCGGCAAAAGGGAGCGACCATGAGCGAGATATACGGCGAGCAGCAGCGTGCGATGCAGGCGGCGTTCGAGACGGAAGCGTTGGCCGACCGTCTGAACGAGGTCATCGTGGCTTCGGAAATTTCCGATCCACATAAAGCGTTTATCGAAGGCCGCGACATGTTCTTTCTGACGACCGTCGACCATCGCGGTTGCCCCACCTGTTCCTACAAGGGCGGCGAGCCGGGGTTCGTGCGGGTGGTGGACCGAAAAACCTTGGCGTTCCCGAGCTTCAACGGCAACGGCATGTTTCTCTCCCTGGGGAACATGGGTGCCCACGATAAGATCGGCATGCTGTTCATCGATTTCGAAACGCCCCAGCGGGTGCGGGTACACGGCAGGGCGACCGTCAGCGATCACGATCCTTTGATACGGGAAATCCCGGGCGCCGAGCTGCTGGTGAGGGTGACCGTCGATGAGATTTTCGTTAACTGCCCGCGCTATATCCACCGATACCGGAAGATCGCTGCTTCCCGCTACGTCCCGAAGGCCGATTGCCCCGCGCCCCCACCGCAATGGAAGCGCATCGACGGGCTTCAGGATGCCTTGCCCGAATGCGACAAGAAAATCGCGACCTCGCTGGGCGGCGAAATCACGCCTGAGGAATATGAGGAGATGATCCAGCAAGGGGAGGCTTGAAAGAGTCTCTCCGGCTCAGAATGGACAAGTGATTTCCCCGTAAAGGGCGATTCGGAAAACCGCTTCCATTCGGTTCAACGTTCAGAAAAGACCGCTATCGGCCAGAGTCATTCCCTCGGTCGATGGGGCCATTCGACGAGGAGTATTCGGTCCCGTGGCAGATAGCCATGTGCGAAAGCCGCCCCCACTCGAATCCCCCCATGGGGAAACAACATCAACATGAGCGATCGGGGCGGGGGAAAATAGCGTCCGCTTGAAAGGGCGCGGTGCTGCAGTTCGCCGTATTGCCTGGCAAACCAGGTGCGCAGGCTCGACAAATAAAGTCGAGTCCCGTAGCGCCAGCAATGATTTCGCGCCAGCGGCAAGGCCAAGTCAATCTGCACGCCGCCTTCCGGCGCGGCCGGCAGAATCTCGAATAACTCATCTCCAATGTCCCGATGGTGGACGGCGAGCGCATGCGCAACTCGGCTCATCAGTCCACGGAGCCGCTTAACCGGCACGCGGCATGCCGTATCCGAGCGCCCCATGCGTGCCGCGGCGGTGCGCCCCCTGAATTCGGTAGTTAAAAAGAAACGCGAACGGACCCGACAAACCGGTCTCGGGCGAGCCGACCATTTCGGCACCGACCCAGCGGCCGTCGCCTTCGTCCGTTACCGTAAGCGTTTCGACCGGGACGATGCGCCAAGGTCCGACGGGATAGGCTACTTCCGCCAGCATGGGTTCGTGGTGACGGAATACCCGTCTGACCTGGCCGGCGCCGTATTCGGGATGGCGTACCCAGGCTTGTTCTGTCACTTTGCCGGCCGGCAACGCCGGCGGCGCGGGCCAATCGATCGCGGGCGCCCGGGCGGACAGGTCGGCGTGCAAGGCGTGAAGAAAATGCGCCAGAGACGTCAGGCTTCCTTCACGCCCGCTACGCCAGCCCTTATCCAGGGAATCCCGGCTGGATCGGCGCAAGTCGGGATGACGGCTCATGAAATTGTCCATGTGAAACGACCACAACCGGTCGCCGCCAAGAAAGTCGTCGAGCACGTCCGCGCATCTATCGCCCAAAGTCTCATGCCGCGATTCGCTCCCTTCCTGCCAATCCAGAAAGTCCAACGGCCAGGGTTTTCGGCCGTGTTCGCACCGCCAAGCCGATAATGCGGCATGAAGCGCATTCCACGCCCAGCGACGCAGGAGCCTGTGATGCGCCGGGTCGTCGTCGAGCAGGCTGAGGGGCAGGCGGGCGGGCGCAAAGGCAAGCGCCAGGCGCCACCAGAAAAGGGATTCGCGAGCGTCGTTGTCTTCGGGCAATGCCCCCAAGTCCGCTTGCCAATCGATCCAGTCGCCCGGGCGGACAAAATCCATCCGGCGAGTGGCCGACCAGGCTTCGCTCAGGCGTGCCCGCAAGCGGGTAAACCAATCGAAGCGCGGCGGGAGAATTCCCGCTGTTTGAATTGGATCGCCTGATCCCCAGGCCGAGAGCCAGAAGGTGTGTATGCGCAGTCTCACTTCGCCGGTTTTCTCTCCCGGAAGGGCCGTCAGTTCCACCTCGGCGAGCATATCGCACACCATCAATGGAAACCGGCATGTCACCGGCAGCCGCTTTGCATCGATCGCGGCAAGCCATGCCCACAACCGTTCCGGCGGACATTCCCAATCGTTCAAGGCAAACCGAACCGGGCCGATGGCGACGGACAAATCCGTTTCGCGCCGATCGGTTTCGACCGCCGGCGAGGTCGAGACCCATCTCCTGAAATTGTCCTCGAACGACAGTGAAAGGCGATTCGGTTCCGTCATGGAGGATGTGTGCTCTCCCAGCCCGGTTGACTCAAGCGTGATCGCATTCACAGAAAAATCAAAGCAACTTCCATATCCTCCCCCAAATTTTCCAAACGTCATGAGTGATTGGCGCTTTTGGCGGTTAAACCAATAAAGAAAGAGGGCTGGGAGGGGACTCGTCTACCTAACTTGGATGGGCGCGAAAACGTGCGCTCCAGGTTAACGGCGATGTTAGGCAATAGAGGAGGGAATCTGACCCCGAATATTTCGATGGAATGTGTCTCAAACGGGTTATCGGTCACTCGTAGAAAATATTGAAGTTGGATTAAGCCGCTCCATCAGATATCCCAGGCAGTCCTGGCGAATGATGCGTTCGTCCCGACTCAGCATGGAAGGCATGACCATGCGATTGAGGAGCAGTTTCCCGCCCTCCACGGTGAAATAACGTTCGCTGACCTCGTTGCCGTCTTCGTCGATGGCGATGACCGGCAAGTTTTCCGTATGCACCTCGCTCCAGACGATACCCGCGGGCAATTCGGTGAAATTGAGGTGATCCAGATCTTCCCGAAAGACGACATCGGCTTCCCGGTCGTGGAAGCTGCAGCGAATGCCTTCGCGAAGTTTCACTTGCGCGACGGTATGGAACAGATCGATGGCGTGGGTGGCCGGGGCGGTATCCGGAATGCCCGCCAGATGCAGACAAGTATCGATGAAATCGAAGGCGTGATCGATGCCGTTGTCCTGGCCGGGACGACCGCACTCCAGGGTCACCGCCGGACCAAGCCGAGCGAAGGCCATCGACTGGACGCCGGCGGGACGGAGGAAATACACCACCAGGCGACCGAACAGGGAGGCCAGGTTGAGAAAGCGCCGATCCAGGTGGTTGATGCAAGCGTAGTGAGGATTGCGGCCGGTATTGTTGTGGACGTCGATGCTGGCGAACACCTGCCGCTCGGCCATGGTTTCCCATACTTGCCGCATCAGCCGGACTTCCGGGCAATCAGGATGATCGGTACCGGGCCAGACCCGGTTGTAGTCCGGTTGTCCGTCGAGCCGTCGCATGTCTGAGCGGGCGGCCGAGATGTTGCCGATGAAAATGCTCAAGGCGCGAGGCAGGGGGTGAGTTCGGTACTTTTTCAATAGGCGCTGGATCGCCGCAAGGCCGGTGACTTCGTTGCCGTGCAGGAGGACGGAAACGAACAGAGGACGGGGGTCCTTGCCTTGCAGGTGAAGCAGGGTGGGGCCGGGCAATAATTCGTGCAGATGCCCGGCGGAGATGTCCACCAGGCCATCGGGGACGTGGTCGAGTTGATGCAGGGTCAAAGGGGCCATGTATGAACCGGTTGATCTTGGCGTTGAAGGTTGAGATAGGTCTGGGTCATGGCGGTGAAATCCAGGCCATGGGCGGCCACGAAGCCGCGTTGCCACTGACTGCCGTTTTGACCGGTCAAAGTCCGCTGGCGTACCAGATCCAGGTAATACTCGCTGTCGCGGCGGTGGATGCCCAGTTGCTGCAAGCCTTCCCGGGCGCGCGGTATGAGTTCGTCCAGAAGCAGCTGGCGCAGTGCCCAACGGCGCTGGGCGCTCCAGACGATGTGGGCGGCTAAGCCGTGGATGGCGGCCAGATAGAAATTGTCGCGTGCCTGGGCGAAGGAAACGGGGGCCGGTTCCAGGCTCAGGCTTTGAGCGAGGCCGTAATAGAGGGCGGCATTGGCGGTCATGTCCACGAGGGTGGGGCCGGCGGGACAAACCCGGTGTTCGATCCGGAAATGGGGGGTACCGTCCCTGTCAAAACCCACCAGCGGCCGGTTCCAACGCCAGATGGTGCCGTTGTGAAAGCACAGATGGGCAAAGCGTTGGCTCGGTTCGTCGAACCGGATAGGGAGCAGGATGGGAAAGTGTTCCAGGTTTTCCCGAAATACCTCGCTCAGCGAGCGGCGCGCGTAATCCGAGCCGTAACCGACCCGGCGCAGCGGCCCATAGGTGGTGGCGCCGAAACCGCCGATGCCGATCGCCTGTTCGAACAGAGGGATACGGGTTTCCGCCCACAAATCCTTGCCGAAGAGATAGGGGGAGTTGGCGCCCACCGCCACGGTGGCGGCCGAGGCCAGGATGGAAGCGTTGTACAGGGCCACCGCCTGATCCTGGGGGACTTGCAGATGGATTTGGAACGAGGTGGCGCCGGCCTCCAACATCACGTCGTCGTGGAGGCATTCCAGATGTTCGCGCCCGGTGATTTCCAGGTGCAGCGGTTTGTCCCGGTGCTTCAGGATTCGTTCGTTGAGGGCTCGATAGCGGTTGAGATTGGACATGTTGTCCAGGGTCAAATCGCTTTGCCGGAGGGTGGGTAAGGTGCCGATCATCAATAAGCGAACGCCGATATCGGCGGCGGTGGCGTCGGCGCGCCGCCAAATTTCGGTCAGGTCGTGATGGAAGCGCCGAAGGGCGTCTTCTCGCAGAGGTCGGGGGGGATTGTTGAGCTCGACGTTGAATTTGGCCAGCTCGGGCGAGGCCAGCGAATCGGGAAGGCGGGCCATAAAGCGTTGGTTGGCCGGCACCGGGCGCATATCGTCGTCCACCAGCCAGGCTTCGATCTCGAAACCGGCGACCGGGGGATGAGAGGACAGGCGCGACCGGCTTTCCAGTTCCTCCAAACGCCGGGTGTCCGCTTCCAGCTGCGCTTGGAAGCGCGCCTCATCGGCGGGGGTGAAATCGACCCCTTGGATCTCCTGGCCCATGGCGCACCTTCAAGCGTTCGCCGCCGCGTGGGTGGGGGCGAACGCCTCCCATACCGGCGTTATTCCGGGAGGGAGGGGGGGCAAGCGCCCCAGATCGATCCAGGGAAACGCCGGGTCGTGGAAATCCGAACCCACCGAACCCAGCAGCCGGTAGCGGCGGGCGTAGTCGGCGGCGGTTTCGATCTGCGCCGTTGTGCTGTTGCCGCATACCACTTCGATTCCTTGCCCGCCGTGGCTTTGGAAGGCGGTCAGAAAGCGCCGCAACCAGCTGGCGGTCAGCCGGTAACGTAGGGGATGGGCGAGGACGGCCACGCCCCCGGCGGTGGAAATCCAATCCAGGGCGGCCTCCAGCTCGGCCCAGCGGGTGTTGACGTAGCCGGGTTTGCCATGTACCAGGTAATGACCGAATACGTCCGACACGGTTTCGGCAAAACCTTGTGCCACCAGGAAGCGGGCAAAATGGGTGCGGGTGATCATGCCCTCGCCGGCCATGGTCCGGACCGCCTCGAGTGCGCCTGGAATCCCGTGTTTGGCCAACCGGGCCGCCATCCGCTCGGCGCGTTCGATCCGTATACGCTGCAATTGGCCGAGTCCCCTGCGCAACGGTTCGGATTCCGGATCCACGTAGAGACCGAGGACGTGGAAGCATTTGCTTTCCCAGGTGACCGAGATTTCCACCCCGGGAACGAGTTCGATGTCGAATGCGTCGGCCGTGGCTTGGGCCTCATCGATTCCCGCGACGGTATCGTGGTCGGTCAGCGCCAGATGGCGGACGCCGTTTCCGGCGGCGCGGCGGACCAGTTCCCGGGGCGTCAAGGCGCCGTCGGAGGCGCTGGAGTGGCAGTGAAAGTCATAGATGGAAATCAAAATCAAGCCTGCTGATATTCGCCGTAGAGTTTGGCATAGAGACCATTATAAGCCAGGAGATGTTCGTGTTCCCCCTGTTCGCAGATCCGGCCGTCTTCGAAGACATAGACCCGATCCGCCTGTCTGACCGCGCTTAGGCGATGAGCGACGATAATGGTGGTGCGCTGTTTGAGGAATTCGCTCAAAGCCTGATGGAGGCGTTGTTCGGTGTCCGTATCGAGGGCGGAGGTGGCCTCGTCCAGAATCACCACTTTGGGGTCGCTCAAGATCATCCGGGCGATGGCCAGGCGTTGGCGCTGCCCTCCCGACAGGCGGATGCCGGCCCGACCGACCACCGTGTCCAACCCCTCGGGCAGGGACGCGACCGTATCTTGCAACTGGGCGATGCTCAGAGCGCGCCAGAGATCCTTGTCGGCATGGAGGCGGCCCAAGGTGAGATTGGCGCGAATGGAATCGTTGAGCAGGACGGGGTGCTGCAGTACCGTCACCACGTGTTCGCGCACCACGTCCATGCCGATGTCGGTGACCGGGACGCGGTCGTAGTAGACCATTCCCCGGCTGGGAAGATAAAGTCCGATCAGTACCTGGATCAGAGTCGATTTGCCACCGCCGCTGGCGCCCACCAAGGCGACTTTTTCCCCTGGGCGAATGTGGAGGCCGACCCCTTGCAGGACGTCCGGGCCGCTGCCGTAGGAAAAATGCAGATCTTCCACCGTCACGCCCACGGTGCGCTTGCTCCGAAACGGATTGATCCGGTGGGGGTAACGAGGTTCCTGCTTCAGAACCAGGAGGCGATTGATGCGGGTCAGGGCGGCCTGGGCGCTGTAGAAAGCGTATTGGATGCCGAGCAATTCCTGGACCGGGGACATCATGAACCACAAATAACCGAAGACCGCCAGCATTTGCCCGATGGTCAGATCGGAGAATACCACCATCAGCATGGCGGTGGCGCGGAACAAGTCCACGCCGTGAAGGAACACCACGAAACTGAGACGGTTCAGGCTATCGCTTTTCCAGGCGTAATTGGCGGCATGGGTTTTGACGTTCCGGGCCCGCTCGGTCAGGCGGCCGAAATAGAAGTGTTCGCGATTGCCGGCGCGAATCTGCTGGATCGCGTCCAGGGTTTCGGTCAGCGCCTGTTGGAAGGCCTCCAGGGCGGTGTTTTCCTGTTTCTTGAACCGTTTGACCTTGCCTCCCAGGGCCTTGGTGAAGTAGATCACCACCGGATTCAGGCAGAGGATGAACAGCGCCAGGGGCCAGTGAATCCAGAGCAGGATGGCGGCCGTCCCGATAATGGTCAGCGAAGCGATCAGGGAACGGCTGATGGTGGTGCCCAGGAAATGATCCAGGGTGTCCAGGTCGGTGACCAGGTGGGTGACCACGGTGCCGCTCCCCAGGGTTTCGTATTCGGCCATGGAAACCCTTTCCAGCCGCCGGATCAGGTCGGTCCGCAAACGGTAGATGACATGCTTGGAAATTTCGGTGAATTGCCGCGTCTGCCAGACGTTGAATATCAAGGCGGTCAGGCGCAGCAGAAAGGAGACGCCCAGGATCACCGCGATGTACCATACCGCCCCCTGCCAGGCCGGGGGAAGCCAGTGATCGGGGAGCCAACGATCGATGAAGGCAGTCACCGGACCGGCGTGGTCGAGCAGGACTTCGTCCACCAAGGTGGGGATCAATAGAGGCACCGGCACCGCCGCCAAGGCCGCCAGCAGGGCGATTGCCTGGGCGCCGAGCAGTTTGCCCTTGTGATGCAGGGCCATGCGGATCAGCGTGCGCCACTGAAAGGAGTGCGGCGCCGGTTCGCGCTGTTCGGGTGGAAAATCGTGGCGTGGCGGGGAACAGGTATCGGTCATTTCAGATTCGCAGACAAGGATGAATTTGTTGAATCTCATCCAGGGAATGTGTGGCTGCCGGGGGCGCCAAACGGCCGTAGGCGGACAATTCCGTGAGGGGCATGGGACCGGCGATATTTTCCAACTCGGCCAGTTTCAGGCCCTGGCGGACGATATAGAGCAAATAGGTGTGACGAATCGCTTCGGGGGTGATGGTTTCCCCGCCCCTCAGTCCGGCTTCGACCGCGGCCAGATAGATCAGTTTGGCCAGTTCTTCCTCGGCTGCGGGGACCAAGGGCGCGCCGCCGCTGGCCGCCAACCAGGTTTTCAGGCGGGGAGCCAGGGACAGGGCGCGGCGATGGGGCGGCGGGGGGAAAAGCTTGTCCTGGCTGAGATCGAGGTGAGCGGCGTTCAGGCGGAGCGTCTCGTCCGGCGTCAGCCCGCTAAGCAGTAGCGCGATGGATTGGCGGGTGCGCAGGTCGGCGTTGGCGAGCAAGGATTCCAGTTCGTCGCGGCTCAGTTCCCGGGGGAAAGGGGTTTCCAGTTGGGGCGGCGGGCTCGCTTCTTCCAGAATTGCCTGATCTTGCACCGCCCGGTTCAACAGATTCGAGGTTTCAGGCTTCGCGTAGACGTGGACTCCGGCCAGGGTCAGGCGGGTTTCTCCGCCGGCTCCGTTGGCTGAATCGGTTTCCTGGCGGGTCAGATATTCCGCCAACCAGACCGCCAGCAGCCCGAACCCCACCGAGGCGGCGACGACCCAACCCGCATCCCGCCAGTAATGAGGCCGGACCGGGTTTTTCGGGCGGTACGCGCGTTCGACCACTTCCACCGGGGGATATTTTGCCGACTGCTTGACTTCCAATTGGGTGATGCGGTCCTGGAACTCCCGTTGGCGTTCTTCCATTTGCTCCAATTCTTTAACCAAGGTTTCGTGCTGAGCGAAGCGGGTGCTGAATTCCGACGCCAATTGTTTGTGTTCGTCCAATTGGCGCCGGGTTTCCGCCACCGCTTGCCGGGCGCTGGCATACGCCTGCTCGGCCTGGGTCAGGACCACTTGCTGTCCCTCGCCCACCAGCTTCCGAATTTTGTCCTCGACTTCCCGAAGTTGCTCGGGGACCTTGCTGTAAGCGGGGTTGAGGCGAATGTAGTCGGGCGTGAAACGCTGCTTGAGGGCGGTCAATTCTTCCCGCAGTGCCTGGGCGCGCGAAACCAAGGTGGCCAGCACGCGCTCCTCGCTGTCGGGAACCACCGGCTTGTCGGCGGCGATGGCTTCGCGGATGGCCTCCACGCGCGCTTTGGCTTTGACCGCTTCTTCGCTCACCTGGTTCATGGTTTCGTTCAATCCTCGAAGGCGCGCCAACACATCGTTTTCGCTGCGTTCCAGGGAGGCGATATCGTAGCGTTGCCGAAACGTCTCCAGTTCCCGGTGCTTGGCGGCGATTTTTTCGTCCAATGCGGTCAACTGTTCGTTCAGTGCCGCCAGGGTGGCGCCGGTGGTGGCCTGGATTTCACGCGCCCGGGTCGCCATATAGACATCGATCCAGGTGTTGACCAGGGGGGCGAGCAAATCCCGCTTGGGGCCCTCGGCGCGCAATTCCACCAGATTGGTGTCGGGAGTGGGATGGACGGCGAGCATGTTTTTGAGATCTTCCGGGTCCAGTTCCAACGACGACAGGAAGCCTTCCCCTTCCAACCGTTCCCGGGTTTCCACCAGCAGCGGCTGGCCGGTGAGCAGGACCTGCTGGATGGCTACATGTTGGGGGTCGACGATGGTTTCGGTGTGATCGGCGGCCGGAGGCGAGGTGGTCAACAGCGAGGCGCTGGCGCGATAGATGGGTGGGCGCAGAAAAACCACCGCCAAGCCGATCAGCAAAACGAGCGAAGTCGCGATGGCGAATATCTGCAGCCGCCTAGATCGATACCAAGGAGGCGTCTCCGGAGCGGCTCTATGGGAACGCTCCGGCCCGACCAAGCGCTCGATCTGGATGCGGTTTCGCGGTTCTTCGAGTGGATCGGCCATAGCGGCACCTCGTGTGGAATTTAAGGCAACTGTCCCAGCAAATGATGGAGGCGGTCCTCCAGCGTGTTTTCAGCATCCGCGCGTACGGTGGTATGACCCACTTTGCGTCCCGGTCGTTCGGCCTTGGCGTAATAGTGGCCGTGGACGCCGGCTTGTTCCAGGACATCGGTCAAATTCGGCAGCATCCCGATGAAATTGACCAGGGCGGCGTAGCCGACCGGCTCGGTGCTGCCCAAAGGGAGATCCAAGATCGCTCGCAGGTGATTCTCGAATTGGCTGGTTTCCGCGCCTTCGATGGTCCAGTGGCCCGAGTTATGAACCCGGGGCGCCATTTCGTTGGCGAGCAGGCGGCCGTGCACGTCGAAAAGTTCGAGCGCCAGGACGCCCACGTAATCGAGATGTTCCAGCAGTCGCCGGATATGGCTTTCGGCCTGGCCGGTTTGGGAATCGTTCGGGCGGCTGCGGCTCAGATGCAGAATGCCGTTTTTATGCACGTTCTCGCTCACGGGATAGAAGGTGGTCCGTCCGCTTCGGCTCCGGACGGCGATGATCGAAAGTTCCCGCTGGAAAGGCACGAAGCTTTCTCCGATCAGCGCCTGTTCCGCCAATGTTTCCCACGCCGCTTCCATGTCGGCGGTGGTGCGGATCAGTGCCTGGCCCTTGCCGTCGTAGCCGAAGCGGCGGGTTTTGAGCAAAAATGGCCAGCCCAGGATTTGGGGGGCGTTTTCCAGATCCTGGCGGTTGTCGATGGCGAAAAATCGCGGAGTGGGGATATCCAGCTTCTGAAAAAGGGTTTTTTCCCGCAACCGGTCCTGACTTTCCGCCAGCGCCGCAAGGGGCGGGTGAATGACCGCCTGGGCGCTCAGTCGTTCGAGTCCTTTCAAGGAGACGTTCTCGAATTCGTAGGTGATGACGTCGCAGCGCTCCGCCAAACGATCCAGCGCGTCCGGATCGTCGTAGGGAGCTTGGATATGTTCGCATAGCTGGGCGGCGCAAGGGTCGGGAGCCGGGTCTAACACGACAAATCGAAGCCCCAGGGGATAGCCGGCCAATGCCAGCATCCGCGCCAGTTGGCCGCCGCCGATGATTCCGATGGTGGTCATGAGCGTTCCTCCCGAGGGTCGGGGTGCGTCAATACCGCTTCGGTCTGGCGGTGGCGGAAAGTATCCAGCGCGGCGGCGATCTCGGGATGGTGATTGGCCAGGATGGCCGCCGCCAATAAGGCGGCGTTGGTTGCTCCCGCCTTGCCGATGGCGAGCGTTCCCACCGGAATGCCGGCCGGCATTTGCACGATGGACAACAGGGAGTCGAGGCCGTTCAAGGTCCGCGATTGCACCGGCACGCCCAGAACCGGCAGCGTCGATTTGGCGGCCACCATGCCCGGCAGGTGGGCGGCGCCGCCGGCGCCGGCGATGATCACTGCCAGTCCGCGTTCTTTGGCATGGGTTGCGTATTCGAACAGGAGGTCGGGGGTGCGGTGCGCCGAGACCACCTGTACTTCAAAGGGAACGGACAATTGCTCGAGCATATCGCCGGTATGGCGCATGGTATCCCAATCCGACTTGGAACCCATGATGACGCCTACCAGCGGTTTGGGCTTGGAGGTTCTGTGGCTGGTCATGGAGTGTTGTTTTGCTAGATTTAAAAAGACGGATTTTCCTTCCGCCTATTATGACAAATCCTGGCACTCTATGGCGCGTCTGTCTGTGGTTCCGATGTTTACCGGCGGGCGAGTGGATTACGGGAATAATGGTCGCGGCTCGCTAAGGCTTCGAGTCTAAGGAAGGGATGGAGTACAATTCTTATTTTTACGATGTAAGGGGAATACGGTGCTGGAAATCATCAAGGCCGGCGGTTTTTTGATGTGGCCGATTCTGGCGTGTTCGGTTCTGGCCACGGCAATTATCTGCGAGCGTTTCTGGAGCCTCCGACCCAAGCGCATTCTTCCGCCTCGCCTGGTCGCTCAGGTATGGCAACTGTACCGCAAACGGCAGTTGGATTCGACCCATTTGCGGCATCTGCAAACGTCTTCGCCCTTGGGCGCGGTCCTGGCGGCGGGATTGGCCAACTACCACTACGGTCGGGAGGTGATGAAGGAAGCCATCGAAGACGCCGGCCGTCAGGTGGCGCATGAACTGGAGCGGTTTCTCAACTCCCTGGGCACCATTGCCTCGATCACGCCGCTTTTGGGACTGTTGGGTACGGTGCTGGGGATGATTAAAGTATTTTCCGCCATTACCACGCTCGGGGTGGGAGACCCCAAAGTCCTGGCCGGCGGTATTTCGGAGGCCCTGATTACCACCGCGACCGGGCTTTCGGTGGCGATACCGACGCTGATTTTTCATCGCTATTTTCAGGCGCGGGTGGATGAATTGGTCTTGGGAATGGAAAACGAAGCCCTGCGATTCATCGAAATCATGCATAGCGAACAAGACACATCGGATTTGGAAAGCTCCGAAGCATCTTCCGCGAGCTATGTGAAGCAATCCGCGGAGGCCGATGCATGAATTTTCGCCGTCATCGCCGGGAGCGGATCGACCTGAGCCTGACGCCGATGATCGATGTGGTGTTTTTGCTGCTGATTTTTTTCATGGTGACCACCAGTTTCGAACGGGATTCGGAGCTCAAGATCGAATTGCCCGAAGCCCAAAGTCAGCAGCGGACCAAGCGTCAGGTGCTCGAGGTGGCCATCGACGCAAGCGGTCGGTACTACATCGATCGACACGAGTTGGTCAATTCCCGCATCGAGACCCTCAAAAAAGCCTTGCGTGAAGCCCTGAAGGAAGATGCTCGGCCCGTGGTGGTGATCTCCGCCGATCGGAGAGCCTCCCATCAGGCGGTGATTCGGGTGCTGGACGCCGCCCGCCAGCTGCAGCTGACCCATATTTCCTTCGCCACCCAAAACGCCACTGGGGAATAATTATCTGGGGAAAATTTAATCGATGGATAACAAGTTGCTGGATATTTTGGTCTGCCCGGTTTGCAAGGGCGAATTGATCTACGACGCCGAGGCTCAGGAGTTGATCTGCAAGGCGGATCGGCTGGCCTATCCCATCCGGGACGACATTCCGGTGATGCTCGAGGAAGAAGCGCGCAAGCTTAGCCTGGAAGAATACGATCGGCTGCCATGACTGCCTTCAAAGTGGTCATTCCGGCCCGTTACGCTTCATCCCGTTTGCCCGGAAAGCCCCTGCTGGAATTGGCCGGTCGCCCGATGATCGCCCATGTCTGCGAACAGGCTCTCCAGGCGGGAGCGGAAGCGGTGGTCGTGGCCACCGATGACGAGCGCATCGGGGCGGCGGCCGAAACCGCGGGCGTGACCGCGATTCTGACCGATACAGCCCATGCCAGCGGCACCGAGCGGATTCAGGAGGTGGTGCGGCGGATGGGTTGGCGCGAAGATGAGATCGTGGTCAATTGGCAGGGTGACGAGCCGCTTCTGGCGCCCGAGCTGGTCCATCATTTGGCCGAATCGTTGGCCGGCCATCCCCGGGCGGTGATGGCGACTCTGGCCACGCCCGCCACCGCCGAGGAGGTGTTCAGTCCCCATGCGGTCAAGGTGGTGATGGATAACGACGGCTGTGCCCTCTACTTCAGCCGGGCACCGATCCCCTGGTGCCGGGACGGTTTCGCCCAATCACCGCCCCGGGTGCCGGACGAGATCCATTGGCGCCACATCGGGGTTTACGCCTATCGGGCGGGGTTGCTGCATCGGTATGTGAATTGGTCGCCCGCGCCGCTGGAGAAAGTGGAAGCGCTTGAACAATTGCGGGTCCTGTGGCAGGGTGAAAAGATTTTCGTGGTGACGGTGTCCCACGCGCCCGAGGCGGGGGTGGATACGCCGGCGGATATCTCCCGAGTGGCGGACCGGCTGCGGGAGCGCGAGGCTGAAAATGCGAATCGAGGTGCGAGATGATTCGAGTCTTGTTTGTTTGCATGGGCAATATCTGCCGGTCCCCCCTCGCGGAAGGGGTGTTTCAGCGTCTATTGGAAATACACGATCTGGCCGATCAGGTTTTGATCGATTCAGCCGGAACCCATGCTTATCACGTGGGTAAATCGCCGGATTCGCGCGCTGTCCAAACCGCTTTCGCCCGCGGCATCGATTTGAGTCGTCTGCGTGCCCGTCAGGTGGACGGGGGGGATTTCGATGAATTCGATCTGATTCTGGTGATGGACGAGCACAACTACGATACGCTTCTGTTTACTTGTGCCGAACGTCACCGGGGCAAAATGCGGTATCTGCTCGATTTCGCCCCCCATCTGGAAAGCCGTCATGTGCCCGATCCCTATTACGGCGGGGAGGCCGGTTTCGAACGGGTGATGGATATGATCGAAGATGCCTGCGAAGGGTTGCTGAGGCATTTGCAGGCACAACTTCAACGAGAGGAGCCCTGATGATGCGTCGATTCATGCTTGTGTTGCTGTGCCTGTCCATCGGCTGGTGGGGAACCGCGTGGTCCGGCAGTTTGGCCAAATCCGGCCAGCTCAAACACGTGGTCATCGTCTGGTTGAAGCAACCCGACCAAGTGGGCCGCTTCATGGCCTTGAGCAAACGATTGGTCGATTTGCCCGGGGTGGTGGATTATAGCGTCGGGCCGGCCCGGCCGGGAGAGGAGCATGCCGACGGCGAACCTTTTCAGGTGGGGGTGGTGGTGACCTTGGAGAACCGCCAAGCGCTTTACGATTACATGCGTCACCCCAAGCATTTGGAGGTGATCGAAGCGATGCAGCCCTTGGTGGACCGCATTACCGTATACGATTTCATCACCCGGTAAGCGGAATTCCACCTCGGTTGCTTGTTCCATCACCCTTGAACCGGAATCGACAGAATCGAATTGGGAGGAAGAGAGATGACCATTCAGACCCGGGAAGTGGCGTATTTCGATGGCGACGTTCGTCTATTGGGGTTTTTGGCCTGGGATGACGCCATTGCCGAACCAATGCCGGCGGTGCTGATCTCCCATATGTGGGGCGGCCGGGAAACATTTGTCTGCACCAAGGCCGAGGCCTTGGCGGCCCAGGGGTACGTGGGATTTGCCCTGGATCTGTTCGGTGATGCCCGCTTGGGGTCGGGTCGCGAGGAAAATACCCGCTTGATCCAACCCTTTCTGGAGGATCGGGCGTTGCTGCAGCGGCGCATGCTGTTGGCCCTGGATACCTTGCGCGGGCAGGAAATGGTGGATAACAATCGGGTGGCCGCCATCGGTTATTGCTTCGGGGGCTTGTGCGTTTTGGATTTGGCCCGCACCGGCGCGGATTTGAACGGGGTGGTCAGTTTCCACGGTTTGCTGAAACCGCCGGAAAACACCCAAGGCAATCGAATCCGGGCCAAGGTTCTGGTGCTCCACGGCCACGACGATCCCATGGCCCCGGTCGAGGATGTGGTGGCGCTGGAGCGGGAACTGACCGAAGCCGGCGCCGATTGGCAGGTGCATGCCTACGGGCAGACCATGCACGCTTTTACCAACCCGATCGCGAACGACCCGGATTTCGGTACCGTCTATAATCCGGTCGCCGACCGGCGCTCCTGGGTCGCCATGCAAAATTTCTTGGAAGAGATCTTCACGACGTCATGAATCTAAATTACCTGGACTTTGAACAGCCGATCGCCGAGCTGGAGGCAAAAGTCGAAGAGCTCCGCCGCGTCGGCTTCGACAACGAAATCAATATTTCCGAAGAGATCAACCGGCTGGAGGAAAAAAGCCGGAAGTTGACCGCATCGATCTTTTCTTCCTTGTCGGCATGGCAGATCTCCCAGTTGTCGAGGCACCCCCTAAGGCCCTACACGCTGGATTATATTCAGCAAATCTTTACCGATTTCCACGAATTGCACGGGGATCGCGCGTTCGCCGACGACGCGGCCATCGTGGGCGGTCCGGCCCGCTTGGAAGGTCGCCCGGTGATGGTGATCGGTCACCAGAAGGGCCGCGACACCAAGGAAAAGATTCACCGCAATTTCGGCATGCCCAAACCGGAGGGTTACCGCAAGGCGCAGCGTTTGATGCAGATGGCGGAACGCTTTCGGCTGCCGGTCATCACCTTTATCGACACCCCCGGTGCCTATCCGGGCATCGACGCCGAGGAGCGGGGGCAGAGCGAGGCCATCGCCCGCAATCTGTTCGTGATGGCGCAACTCAAGACCCCCATCCTGTGCACGGTGATCGGCGAGGGCGGTTCGGGAGGTGCGCTGGCGATCGGAGTGGGGGATCGGTTGTTGATGCTCGAATTCAGCACCTATTCGGTGATTTCGCCGGAGGGCTGTGCCTCCATCCTTTGGAAAAGCGCCGACAAGGCGGAATTGGCCGCCGAAGCCATGGGTATCACTTACCGGCGGTTGGAGGAATTGAGCCTGATCGACGATGTGATTCCGGAACCCTTGGGCGGCGCTCATCGGGACAAAAAGCAATCGGCCGCCAATATCAAGGAAGTGCTGCTCAAGCACCTGCAGCAGTTGGAGCGAACCCCTTTGCCCCGCCTGCTCGATGAGCGCTACCAACGATTGATGAGTTACGGAGTGTATACCGAAGAATCCGCATGACCGGCTTGCTGGGCGGTTTAAGGCGATTCCTTTCGCAGCATCCCGCCAGCTTTTATTGGATTGGCTATAGCGGGGGAGCGGACTCCCACGTTTTACTGGATCTCTGTGCCCGGCTGGGGAGCAAGGAGGCGAGGTTCGGTGCCATGCATGTCAACCACAATCTCCATCCCGACGCGGGCCGCTGGGCCGAGCACTGTCAAAGTGTGTGTGGTCGCTTGCGTCTTCCCTGTCGCGTGTTGTCGGTCGAAGCTCGTCCCGGCGTCGGGGAAAGCCCCGAGGAGGCGGCGCGCAACGCCCGCTATCGGGCTTGGGAAGAATGGCTGGAAGCCGGTGCCGCGCTCCTGCTGGCCCAACATCAAGACGATCAAGCCGAAACGGTGCTGTTGCAGTTGTTGCGCGGCGCGGGGCCGGGGGGATTGGCGGGCATGCCACCCACGGCCGAACTGGGCGCCGGGCGGTTGCTGCGTCCCTTGCTGGACGTGCCCCGGCGAACCTTGCTCGATTACGCCGAAAGTCGCCGGCTGGATTGGATCGAGGACCCCGCCAATCGGGATTTGGCTTTCGATCGCAATTATCTGCGTCACCGAATTTTCCCCCTGATCCGTGCCCGCTGGCCCGCGTGCGCTCGAACCATCGCCCGCAGCGCCCGTCACTGCGGCGAAGCCCGGGCATTGTTGGACGAGACCTTGACGCCGCTTCTACAAACGGCGATCGATGCCGGCGGCGGCTTGGATGCAGCCGTGCTGGCCGGTCTTGATCGGCCCCGGAGCCGTTGGTTATTGCGGGCTTGGTTGAAACAACGCGGATTCCGCAGCCCTTCGGAGGTGCTGCTTGAGCGAATTGCCACCGAAGCGGTCACTGCCGCCACGGATCGGCAGCCCAGGATCGAATGGCCGGAAGGTCAAATCCGCCGCTATCGGGGGCGGTTGTATGCCTTGTCGCCGCAGCTCCTTCCCGAGCCCGGTTGGCAGGCGGATTGGGATGGAGACACGCCCATGAAGTTGCCGGGGGGCGGGGAGCTTGAATCCGTGCCCGCCTTTGGAGAGGGTATCGCCAAACGGGTATGGCGCGGCGGCGGTATTCAGATCCGCTATCGACGAGGCGGCGAACGGTGCCGTTTGCCGGGCCGGGAAGGCCGCCGTTGTTTGAAGAAATTGTTTCAGGAACGGGGGGTGCCGCCGTGGACGCGGGCGCGATTGCCGTTGATATTTATCCGCGGTGAGTTGGCCGCGGTGGCCGACTTGTGGGTCTGCGAGCCGTTTGCCGCGGAACCGGGCGAGGAGGGAATTTTATTGCACTGGAAGGTGAGCGGGGGCTTTGCATATGACGCGGTTGTGATAGAATCCTAGAGCGTGTGACAGCTATGGCTGTCACTTAGGCTGTACTCATTCAGCTGCCATAAAGCTTAGTAATAGTATTTTATATTTTTTGATAAGAATCACCGAAAGGGGTTTGACTGATGAAAACGATTAGAAAGGTACTGACCGCTGCCATGATCGCCGCTTCGGCGGGGACTATGGTGGGCATGGCTCCCACAAGTGCGATCGCTGCCGAGTCCGCAGAGGGGGTTAATCAGGCCATTTCCGACGTCAAAAAGGCGGTCACCGAAGCGATTGCCATTTCCAATGAAGGCACTGATGCCGATGCGTTGCTGAATAAAATCAGCGAAGCTAAGCAGTACTATAAGGAAATCACCGGTGATGCGTACGGTGCCAAAATCCAACGGTTGTCCGGTCGTTTGCGCCAGGCTCGCGGCATGACCAAGCGGGGGGATTTCACCGGCGCAGGAGAAAAGCTGGAAGAGGCCTTGGAAATTGCCAATTCTCTGCCGCCTGCCTGATTGATTGATTGTCAGGAGGGAAAACCCTTCCCTCATCATCCGCCCCGGTTTTGGCCGGGGCGGATTTTTTGCGTCATAAAAACGTCTTTTTATCGGGCGGGATGCGATTGCCTCGATGCAAGCCGGGAGTCGGCGGAGTCTTTCCGGCAGAGTCGCTTAGGATAGTTAAATGCATGTGAGGCACCAATGAAAAAGGGGCGAGTCCGATTTCTCGGGCTCGCCCCTTTCAGGGAATTGGTGCCGAGGAGAGGACTTGAACCTCCACGGGGTCTCCCCCACATGGACCTGAACCATGCGCGTCTACCAATTCCGCCACCTCGGCGAATAAAAGGAAAATATAGCGCCTACGTGCTAAGATGTCAACTTGAGATTACAAATTATAGAAATTGTGTGTATGGCAAGGAATCCGAAAAACGGCCCAAGCAAAAATAAAACCAAACGTCCCGCTAAGACCGGGGCTCGGCAGGCGCCGGCTCAAAAGCGCGGAAAGCGCCTCCCCAAGGAATCGGCCGCTTCAAATTCGCGACGATTTAAAATTCAGGACCCTTACGCCGAACGCGAGGCCCGAAAATACGAACGCCCGATCCCCAGCCGCGAGGCGATTCTTCTCTTGCTTAAAGAAAAAGGGATTCCTCTGGCTTTCGAGGAAATCGCCGATTGCCTGGGCGTGGAGGAAGCGAGTGACTTGGAATCCCTGCAGCATCGTTTGAAGGCGATGGCCCGGGACGGTCAGCTGCTTCGAAACCGGCGCGACCGTTATTGTTTGATTAACCGCGAGGATCTGATGAGCGGCCGCGTGATCGGGCATCCCGACGGTTTCGGTTTCCTGACCCCGGATGAAGGCGGCGAAGATCTCTTTCTGTCGCCGCGGGAAATGCGGCAAGTGTTTCACGGCGATCGCGCCGTCGCTTGCGTGACCGGGGTGGATCGCCGAGGGCGCCGGGAAGGGAGCATCGTGGAGATTCTGGAGCGCGGCCACGAAAGGGTGGTGGGGCGCTTGTTCGTCGAGCGCGGCATCGCCTATGTGGTGCCGGATAACAAGCGCATCACCCAGGATATTCTGATTCCCGAAGAACTCCTGAATGACGTCCAACCCGATCAAATCGTCGTGGCCGACATCGTCGAACAGCCGACGCGACGCAGGCGCCCCATCGGACGGATCGTGGAAGTGCTGGGGGAGCACATGGCGCCGGGAATGGAAATCGAAGTGGCCATTCGGGCCTTCGGCATTCCGTCCCAATGGCCCGAGGAAGTATTGGAGGAATCCCGCGAGTTCGGCGAGGAAGTGCCGGAAGCGGCCAAGCAGGGGAGGGTCGACCTGCGCGATGTGCCCCTGGTGACCATCGATGGGGAGGATGCGCGCGATTTCGACGATGCGGTTTATTGCCGGCCGACCCCCAAGGGTTGGCGTCTGATAGTGGCCATCGCCGACGTCTCCCACTATGTCCGGCCCGGTAGTGCCCTGGATCAAGAGGCGCTCAAACGGGGCAACTCCGTGTATTTTCCGCAACAAGTGATTCCCATGCTCCCGGAGGTCCTATCCAACGGCCTCTGTTCCCTCAATCCCCAGGTGGACCGCCTGTGCATGGTGTGCGAGATGCTGATCGACCGGGACGGCCGCCTGGTGCGTTCCAAATTCTACGAAGGCGTGTTGCGCTCCCATGCCCGCCTGACCTATACCGAGGTGGCGGCCATGCTGGTGGACAAGGATCGCACCCTGCGCAAGAAATATCGGGATTTGGTCGAACATCTGGAAAATTTATATGGGGTTTATCACGCCCTGCGCCGGGAGCGGGAACGGCGCGGCACCATGGATTTCGATACCGACGAGGCGCGGATCGTCTTCGGAGAAGCGCGCAAGATCGAACGCATCGAACCGGTGGTGCGCAACGACGCCCATAAGTTGATCGAAGAGTGCATGATCGCCGCCAACGCCGCCACCGCGCGCTTCCTGGACCGCAAGAAAATGCCCTATCTGCGTCGCATCCACGAAGGCCCCGCTCAAGATAGGGTGGCCGAGGTGCGTCAGTTTCTGGCCGAACTGGGTTTGAAGCTGCCGGGCGGGGATCAGCCCGAGCCGGGAGATTTCATGGCGGTGCTCAAGCAGGCGCGCGATCGGCCCGACGCCCATCTGATCCGGACCATCCTGCTGCGTACCCTCTCCCAGGCGGTCTACAGCCCCGAGAAAAAAGGCCATTTCGGCCTCGCGCTGGAATGGTACACCCATTACACTTCGCCGATCCGGCGTTACCCCGATCTCCTGGTTCATCGCGCCATTCGCCACGCATTGCAAGGAGGGCAGGCGAAGGATTTTAGCTACTCCCAGTCGGAACTCAAGACCATCGGCGAGCACTGTTCCATGACCGAACGGCGCGCCGACGAGGCCTCTTGGGACGTGATCGCCTGGCTCAAATGCGAATATATGCTGGATAAGGTGGGCGAGGAATTCGACGGGGTGATCTCGGCGGTCACCTCCTTCGGTTTCTTCGTGGAACTCAAGGACATATTCGTCGAAGGATTGGTGCATATTTCCACCCTGGGCCAGGATTTTTATCACTTCGACCCGGTTCGCCATTGCTTGATCGGAGAGCGCACCCACATTCGTTACCGCACCGGTGACGTGGTGCGGGTCAAGGTGGCGCGGGTGGACCTGGACGAGCGCAAGATCGACCTGGAATTGATCGCCCCGCTGGCGCCTGCCAAGCCCAAGTCCAAGTCCAAGCGCAGCCGTCGGCGGCGCAGCAAGAAAGCGGCGGCGTGATCGGCATGCGGATTTTCGGCTTGCATGCGGCGCGCACGGCGCTGGAACACGTTCCGGAGCAAACCCGCCGGGCCTGGCTGAACCGAAGTCCGGACCGCAAGCTTCTGGCCCTGCGGGAACGCTTGGAGGCGCTCGATATTCCCGTGGAGACGACCGATCGCAAGCGCCTGGACCGGCTCGCGGACAGCTCCCACCATCAGGGAATCGTATTGGAGGTGGCTTTGCCCCCCGAGAAGGGTGAGCGCGAGTTGGAAGAACGACTTTCGGCCACGGAAAAGCCCCTCTTCCTGGTCCTGGATCAGGTTCAGGATCCCCACAACCTCGGCGCGTGTCTTCGAACCGCCGACGCCACCGGAGTCACGGGGGTGGTCGTGCCCAAGGATCGCACGGTGGGGTTGACCCCCACCGTGTACAAGGTCGCCTGCGGCGGTGCCGAAACGGTACCCATCTATCGGGTCACCAATCTGGCGCGCACCTTGCGCCGTTTGAAGGAGGCCGGGGTTTGGATTGCCGGGGCGGCGGGGGAAGCGGAACAAGTGGCGTTCGAGGCGGATTTGAAAGGGCCGTTGGCCTTGGTCTTGGGGGCCGAGGGCAAGGGGCTTCGACGTCTGACCCGCCAATGTTGCGATTTTCTGGTCAAGCTGCCCATGGCGGGATCGGTGGAAAGTCTGAACCTGTCGGTGGCTGCCGGCGTACTTTTGTACGAGGTACTGCGGCAGCGCGAAATGAAAAATTCAGATCTTGGGTGTGTATAAGACATTGAGTCAATCCAGCGTTCACGATGAGAGCCGGAGAGAGCGCTCCGGAACCGCAACCCCCTTGCCCGGTACACCCGATGTTCACGTCTCTAACCTAAAGAAACATAGGTCGTTTCAAAAATGGGAGTGATGCGATGACACAAACAGATTCGAACAGCGACGAGAAGGCATTTCGACTCGAAAAAGACAGCATGGGGGAGGTGCGAGTACCGGTCGAGGCGCTCTACGGTGCCCAGACCCAACGCGCGGTGGAGAATTTCGCCGTCAGCGGGTTGCGCCTGCCGCCGGCTTTCATCGACGCGGTGGCCTTGATCAAACGGACCGCTGCCGAGGTCAATCGGGATCTGGGGTTGCTCGACGAGCCCATAGCCGATGCCGTCGTTCAGGCGGCCGATCGGATTTTGGCCGGGGAATATTCCGATCAGTTTCCGGTGGATGTGTTTCAAACCGGCTCCGGCACCAGCACCAATATGAACGTGAACGAGGTGATCGCCGCCTTGGCGGAACAAGCCGGCGGCAAGGACGTCAGTCCCAACGATCACGTCAACATGAGCCAGAGCAGCAACGACACCATTCCCACCGCGGTGCACGTGAGCGCGGCGCTGGCAATCCATAACCAACTGAAATCCTCCCTGAGCCATTTGGCCGAAGTGATCGAGCAGCGCGCCCGAGAGCTGGCCGGAGCGGTGAAGACCGGCCGCACGCACTTGATGGATGCCATGCCGGTCCGGGTGGATCAGGAACTTTCCGGCTGGGCGGCGCAGATCCGCTTTGGTCTGGAGCGAATCGAGGCCACTCTGCCGCGCCTGTATCGAATCGCCCAAGGGGGAACGGCGGTGGGTACCGGCATCAACGCCCATCCGGAATTCTCCCGCCGCTTCGCCGATCGCCTCGGCGAGGTGACCCAGCTGCCGTTCAAGCCCAACGATTCCTTTTTCGAATCCTTGAGCTGCCAGGACACGGCGGTGGAGCTGTCGGGTCAACTGAAAACCCTTGCCTGCGGTTTGATGAAGATCGCCAACGATTTGCGCTGGATGAATTCGGGCCCCCTGGCGGGGCTGGGAGAGATCGAACTGCCGGCGCTGCAGCCGGGCAGCTCGATTATGCCGGGCAAGGTCAATCCGGTGATACCCGAGGCGGTGTGCATGGTGGCGGCGCAGGTGATCGGCAACGACGCCGCCATTACCGTGGCCGGCCAGTCCGGCAATTTCCAGCTCAACGTCATGCTGCCGGTGGTCGCCTACAACCTGCTCCAGAGCATCGAAATTTTGGCCAACGCCGCGCGCGTATTGGCGGACAAGGCGGTGGCCGGTTTTCAGATTAAATCCGACAATCTGGAAGCGCCGCTGGCGAAAAATCCCATCCTGGTGACCGCGCTGAATCCCGTGGTGGGCTATCTGAAGGCCGCCGAGATCGCCAAGCGCGCTTACCGGGAGGGGCGGCCGATCATCGAGGTGGCGGCGGAAGAAACCGATCTGCCGAGAGACGAGTTGGCGCGTTTGCTCGATCCCGGGCATTTGACCGAGGGCGGGATCGGCCAGTCGTGACCGGTCCGGTGTTGAGCGCCATTTATCTGTATCCGGTCAAGTCCTTGGGCGGGATTCAGGTGCGCGCCCGGGATCTGGACCGTTTCGGGCTGCATTGCGATCGGCGTTGGATGGTGGTGACGCCCGAGGGACGTTTTATGACCCAAAGGGAATTTCCGCAGATGGCGGTGGTGCAATCCGAACTTCTGTCCGGCGATCGTTTGAAGTTGCACCATCCGGACTGCGGCGAGTTCCCGGTGCCTGCCGTGGACTTTGAGCCAAACCGGATGGACGTCGCGGTTTGGAACGATCGGGTCGATGCGGTGCCGGTGGGAAAAGAAGCCGATCAATGGCTGAGTGAGGCCATCGGCGTTTCCTGCCGGCTGGTCTGGTTCCCCGACGACGCTTTGCGCCCGGTGGATTCCGCCTATGCCGGGGAAGGACGATACACCGCCTTCTCCGACGGTTTTCCGCTGCTTCTCATCGGGCAAAGTTCCTTGGACGATCTCAATCGCCGTCTGCCCGAGCCCTTGCCCATGCGCCGCTTCCGCCCCAATCTGGTGGTAACCGGGGCGCCGCCTTATGCCGAGGATGGTTGGCGACAGATCGCCGTCGGCGGGATTTTCATGCGCGTGGCCAAACCCTGTTCCCGCTGCGGCATTACCACCGTAGATCCGGCAACGGGCAGAATTGCCGGGAAAGAACCCTTAGCCACACTGGCCACCTATCGCAAACGTAACCATAAAGTCTACTTCGGGCAAAACGTCATTCCCGAAGAGAGGGGAACGTTGCGAGTCGGATCGCCGGTTAATTTGCTTGATTAAAGCAAATGCGATTTCAGTTGCGGCCTCTATAAGCCGGCAGGCGTTCGATGCGCGTGTCGATTTCCTTCACCATGGTCCGGTAGGCGGGACTTTCCAAACTCTGGAAACGTTGTGTGAAAGCCTCTTTTGTGAATCCTTCCGGCAAGCCTGTGATGTCGGGAAAAAACCGGTTTTCATCCGCATGACCGGCGAGCAGTTTCTGCATCCGCTGCGCTCCGCCCGCCGGATCGGTGGCCGCTTGGGCAAACCGAATGCCTGCTCGGTCGGCCGCCAAATCGGCAAAGCTGTAACCGCTTCCTCCCGAAGAGGTATCCAATAATTCCTTAAGCTCGCCGACCGCCATCGCCATGCCCCGGTCGGTAATGATCTTGATGGCAGCCGATAGAATAAAGTGCAGCATGAGATCACGGCGCTTGGCTAGCTGAACCCCCCGCCTCCGGGGCCGGTGGAATAAGAGCTTCCCCGTCCGCACGGGACCGAGAATCCGCTCCAGGCGCGTGTCGCCGAAATAAAGGGCAAGGGCCAAAATCGCCGCCTGATTCTCCGCAGCCGCTTCTTCGCCGGTTTGGGCGCGTTTTTGGGCAAGCTGAAACAATGGACTTATGTATCTTGCCAGCGAAGCGGGGCGTTGGAGCGATTCCCGCTGCCGGATTTCCGCCAAGCGGGCGTAATGGGCCCGGATCGTTTCGGGATCTCCCAGCGGGGAAAAGCGGGTATGGATTTGATCCAAGCGCGTCGATAATTGGGCCAATCCGCTTCGCACTCGGGGCATGGACGCAATCGCCACGATTACTTTGTTTCGGGTCAGGTAGACGGCCTCGATGGTATTGATCAGCGTACTCCCCTGGCGATCCCCGAGGAGGAGATCCGTTCCATGGCGGAGTATCCACAGGGTCATCTTTCCGGGAAGTTTCAATCGGCCCAGGGTCAGGGGCATCAGCTGCACCCCCTCATGAGAGGGCATCAGGCCGGCGCGGAGGTTGAGATATCGACCGACGGGGTTGGCCGGCAAGACCAGGGTCAAGGCGATATCCAGTTTAAGAGGCGTGACGACGACCCGTCCCGACAGCGGAGGGATGCCCCGGGCGAGCCATGCCATCAGGCTATGTAATTCTTGTTCGTCGATACGTATCCGCGCCGCCCCGGGGGCCGCTAAAGCACGCTTCAGGCGGCGCGCCAAAGCCTGAATATGATCGGCATCGGCGACTGCGGGCGCGGGCTTTCGGTCCACAAGCGCTTGCCGCTCCAGGATGAGAAAGGGCAGGCTCAGCAAAAAGAGCAGGAGGGCTAGAACTATCAGCCCGAAAAAATGCCTTAGCCGCCGCATTACCAACCCTGATGGTCTTCAGTTCCATGTGTAGGAGAAGCCCAGCAAAAATACATTGGCGTCGATGCCGCTGTTGGGTTGCTCCCTGCCGGCATTGGACATGTGATGGTAACGCCAACCTGCATTCAAGTTGAGTCGCCTCGAGATGGCATAATTCAGACCGGCGCCGAATTGCGGGTAAAAAATTAGGCCGTCGGCTTGGTCGCGCAGGTCGAAATCCAAATAGCCCACCCCGAAGCCAATCTCCAAATAAGGGGACAGGCGCGGCCAGGGCCTGAAATTATGCCTGAGAAGGATCGCGCCGCCGGCCGAATCTCCCGTCTGCGGTTCCAGAGAGGAAAAATATTCGGCTTCGAACAAAAGATCCAGGTTGCCCCCGTACCACCGCCCCGTTCCCACCATGCCGGAGATGTCGAAACCGAGGTGGGGAAAGACGGCGATGTATTCCACCTGGCGGGTATCGCCATGGCCGGAAAAGCCTTTACCCCAGCCCGCCTGAAAACCGAGATAGCTTGCTCCGGGCTGCCAATAGGGCGGCTCGGCTACCGCGATGACAGGCGAGATGAGCGCCAGGCAAAACAGGAATGTCGTCAGACGCATGCGCATGCTTGTTACCCCCAAGCTCAGACCCATGGTGAAAGCAAAATAGAATCGCCCTGCTTGAGGGAACAGACTAACCCAAGAAATTGAAAAGCGATAGCCCCTGAACTCTGACGAACGCCTGTTGCGCCGCCTGAAGCGCCGTTTGCTGAAGATTGAAACGGCTGATGGCCCCGGCATAGTCGAGATCCTGTATCTCGGATAAATTGCCTTGCATTTCCACGACGAAGTGTTCGTTGACTCGCTGTTGCTCGTCGACGGCGTTCAGTCTGGCCCCCACGCCGGCGCGAACCGTGTTGATCCGCTCCAGGGCGTTGTCCAGATTGCTCAGGGTGTCGTTGATAATGTCCTCGGCGGCTGGAATCCCGGTGGACGGATCGTTGTCGTTATCGGGGGGATTGTCTTCCAGGGCGAGGGCGAAGTGGTGAACGATATTGAATAAGTTGGTGTCGGCGAACCCTCCCTCGACGGGAATATTTTCGAATACGGCGGCGCCGGAATCGCCGTCGGCGATACGGCGGGTGGGGCCGATCTGAATCTGGCGCTGGTTGGCGTCTCCCTGATAGACGAAAAAGTCCGGTGCCGGGTCGGGTGTGTCCGAATAGGGTTGGGTATGGGAGCGGGTGCCGGCAAACAGGTATTCGCCGTTGGCGTTCTTGGTGTTGGCCAGTCCCACCATCTCATCCAGAAGTTGCCGGGCTTCATGGGCGATCGCCTGCTCGTCCTCGGGCTTCAAAGTGGCTTGATTGTTCGCCTGAACCGCCAACTCCCGGACCCGGTGAAGCATATTGCCCAGCGAGGAGAGGGTGGACTCTTCCAGCGACAAGCGGTTGGTGGCGGCGTCAATATTGTCCTGATATTGTTCGTGTTTCCGGATTTCCTCCTGCAGATTCAGACCGCGGGCGGCGGCGATGGGATCGTCGGCGGGCGTCAGATGGGTTTTTCCGGTGGCCAGCTGCAATTGGGTCTTGTTGAGCTTGCTCTGTTGGTCGAGGATGGCGTTGACGCCCAACTGCTGCATCAGGGAGGTGGAAAGGCGCATGATAATTAGCTCCTGACGGCGTTGATCAAGGTATCGAAGGTCTGGCTGGCGACGCTGACCACTTCCGCGGCGGCTTGATAAGCCTGCTGAAACCTGACCAAATTGGCCGCTTCCTCGTCCAGATTGACTCCCGAGACCTCCGCGCGGGCCTGGGTGGCTTGCTGTTTGAGCGCTTCCTGGGCGCCGCGGCTGATTTCGGCCGAGCGGGTCAGGGTACCCACTTCCGCCACCATCTGGCTGTAGGCATCCTGGAAGGTGGCGGTCCCTCCCAGCATACCCTTGGCGGAATCCAGCGCCGCCAATTGGAGCGCGTTGCCGTTGTTCCCCATCGCGCCGATCGCATCGGCGGCGGCCACCTGGCGGGGATCGCCGAGGGCAACCTCGAGTTTGCCCGCCGCATCGGCAGTGGGGCGAATCAGAAAAGTGGAAGGGCCGGTGGGAGCGCTGGGAACGTCGATCTGAATGCCGTCGACCGTCGCCGGGAAATCGGAAGCCGTGAAGTTGAACTGGGTTTGATCGCTGAGGCGGGTGAGGGTGAAATTACCGCTTTCGTAATGGAGTCGATAATCGCTGGCCCGGAGGTCGGAGGGGTCGGCGTAAGAGACGGCGACCGTGCCGGTTCCGGTGCTGTCCCGGGTGACCGGAATTTCGGGGCTCTGGAAGTTGAAGAATTTTGCTCCCGGGTTACTGTCCAGATCGTAGCCGCTCTCATGGAGTTGATTGAATTCCACCGCAAGACCGACGGCCAGGCGACCGAGCTTGTTTTGCGTGGGCGCCAGGACTTCCTCGCGAAAGCGCAGCAGACCGCCGACTTCCCCGCCCGAGAGGGCGCCGGTGACGGTGGTGGCGGCGTCGCCGGTGGTCAGAATGATTTCCTGGACCTTCGGGTCCAAGTTATTGGGTTTCAGGTCCAGCCGGCTGGCGCGGGCATCGTTGACCAGGCTTTGACCGTTGCCGATCATGACGCTGACGGCCCCGTTATCCTGAGCCACGGTGGTGACGTCGATTTTTTCCGCCAGTTGCTGGATTCTCAGCGCCCGTTGATCGAGCAGATCGTTGGGCGGCTTGCCCTGGGAGCGACCCGTTTCGAACACGATCTTCTCGTTGAGATCGGCGATCTCCTCGGCCAAGACGTTGATTTCACCGATATGGTTGCGCAGATCGTGCTGGGTTTGGCTGTCGAGCTGTTTAAACCGCGCATCCAGGGTGTTGAAACGGTCGGCGAGGGTTTCCGCCTCGCTGAGTAGGGTTTGGCGGGCCGGAATGGAAGTGGGATCGCTGGCCACATCGTGAGCGGCGTTGAAAAAATGCTCCATCGCCGAAGCGACGCCGATATCCGGGTCGGCGACGATGTTGTCGATTTGCGCGGTCAAGCGGTGATATTGGTCGATTTCGGCAAAGCCGCTGGTGGTGTTGCGGAGGCGGGTGGTGAGGAAGTCGTCATAGGCGCGTTTGATGGCGGTGGTTTCGACCCCGGTGCCGAGATATCCCGCCCCGGAAAAGCGTGGCTGACGGGTGGCCACTTCCACCCGCTGGCGGTTGTAGCCCTCGGTGTTGACGTTGGCGATGTTGTGACCGGTGGTGTCGAGGGCGCGCTGATTGACCCGGAGTGCGGAGGTGGCAATGTCTAGAAGGTTGCTGCCCATGTTTTATCCTCTTCCGCCTCACAGCGAGGCCGAATATTCGCGTTGATAGATGGATAGAATCTTGTCCGCATAATGGGGATCGGTCGCGTAACCGGCGCGTTGCAATGCGTTCAAGTAGTGCCGCGGATCGTCGGTGTGCTGTAACGCTTCGGCGTAGCGCGGGCGTCGGAGCAGATCCAGATAATCCTCGAAGCTTTGGCGGTAGTCGGGATAGGCGCGGAAGGCCGCCCGCTTTTTCACCGCCACGCCGTCCAAATATTCCAAGGTATCGACCTGAACTTTTTCTCCGGGCCAACGGCGGCCGGCCTTGATATTGAACAGGTTATGGCTGCTGCGGCCGTCGGAATGATGGATCACCTTTTGTCCCCAACCGGTTTCCAGGGCCGCCTGCGCCAGAAGCAGCTTGGGATCGAGCCCGATTTTATCCGCCACTTCCTTCGCTTCGGGGTAAAGGGTTCGGAGGAACTGTTGTGGCGATTCGAAGCGGTTGGGTGGCGTGCTTCTAATTTCCTTGCCTGCCTCAGATCGATTTTCCGAAAAAGCAGACAGAGGATTGGAGGAGTCGGGGATATCCCAGTCGGATGTGTTGACGCCCCCCCTCCCTGGCCCTCCCCCCGCTGGGGGGAGGGTTGAGTGGGGGGATCTCTCGAAGAGGCGTTCACGGCGTCCTTCTTCCACCCCCAAGACTTGTTCCGAGGAAATCGCCTCGGCACGGTAGTCTTCCAGCGATTGGGGACTTGCGCCGGGTGTCCGCCGATCGCCCAATTGCCGAACGATCATGTCGGCGATGCCGAGGTTGCCCCGGTCGGAGAGGTGCAAGGCGAGTTGTTGATCGTGCATGTCCCGATAAAACTGGCTGCGGTTGCTGTCGAAGATCGGGTCTCCGGGGCTGGCCTGGCGCATCTGCTTGAGCATCATCTGTACAAAGACCGCTTCGAATTGTTTGGCCACCTCCTTGAGCGCGGCGTTTTTGTCCTGCTTGGACTGCCGTTTCAAGTCGGCGAGCTGCGAGAAGTCGGTATAGATATCGGCGGAAGTGCGCATAACTTTAGATCACAATCATTTCTGCCTGCAGAGCGCCGGCGCTTTTGAGCGCCTCCAGGATGGCCACCAGGTCGGAAGGGGCGGCTCCCACCTGGTTGACCGCGCGAACCAGTTCGTTCAGGGAGACGCCGGGATCGAAGACGAACATATGTTTTCCCTCCTCTTCGATCTGGACATCCGATCGCGGAACCACTTGGGTGGTTCCGCCCCGGGAAAAGGGTTCCGGCTGGCTAACCTCGGGATTTTCCCGAATGGTAACCACCAGGTTCCCATGGGACACCGCGGCCGGCTGGACGCGGACGTGCCGGCTGATCACCACCGTTCCGGTGCGCGAGTTGACGATCACCTTGGCCGAAGCCTCGCCGGGTTCCACGGACAGATTTTCAATCATCGACAGGAAGCTCACTTTCTGGCCCGGGTCCTGGGGGGCGCTCACCCGAACCGAGGCGGAGTCCAAGGGGTTGGCGGTATTCGGTCCCAGTACTCGATTGATGGCGCCGGCGATGTGCTGGGCGGTGGTGAAATCGGGTTGGTGCAGGTTCAAGGTCAGATATTTGGCGTCGCCGAAGGGTGTGGGAACCGTTTGTTCCACCGTGGCCCCGGCCGGAATCCGCCCGGCGCTGGGGACGTTGACGGTAATCCGCGATCCGTCCCGTCCCGACGCGCTCAGGCCGCCCACCAGCAGGTCCCCTTGGGCGATGGCGTATACCTGGCCGTCCACGCCCTTGAGGGGCGTCATCAGCAGCGAGCCGCCGCGCAGGCTGTCGGCGTCGCCGAGGGAGGAGACCGTCACGTCGATGGTCTGGCCGGGTTTGGCGAAAGGGGGCAACACTGCGTGAACGGAAACCGCGGCGACGTTCTTGGTTCGCAAATTGATGCCGGGAGGTAGGTTGACCCCCAGTCGCGTCAGCATGTTGCGCAGACTTTGGCCGGTGAATTTGATATTGGTGGTGTTATCGCCGGTGCCGTTGAGACCCACCACCAAGCCGTAGCCGATCAGCTGGTTGTTCCGAACGCCGGCGATCGCGGCCAGATCCTTGATTCGCTCGGCTCGGGCGGCAAGGGTGAAACACAAGCACAACCAGGCCGCGATCCATATCCATCTCATGGGCTATACCTCTAGCTCGGTATCAGAAGGGGAAGAACAAGCTGTTGAAGAAGCGCGTCATCCAACCCACTTCCTTGACGTCCGCCATCGCTCCCTCGCCGGTGTACATGATGGTGGCGTCGGCCACCTTGGTGGAGGGCACGGCGTTGTCCACGTCGATGTCCACCGGGCGCACGACGCCGGCCAGACGGACGTATTCGTGGCCGTCGTTGATGGTCAGGCGCTTTTCCCCCTGGACCCGAAGGTTCCCGTTGGGAAGGACTTCCACCACGGTGACGGTCACGGTGCCGGTGAGTTGATTGCTTTGGCTGGATTGCCCTTCGCCGTTGTAGTTCTTATCCGTGGTGACCTCGCTTTCCCACTCCACCCCCATTATTTTGGATTGACCGAACAAAATGGGCGCGGAGGCGCCGATATTATTGCCTTTTTGGATTTGCAGCTCGCTGTCCTTGGAAGCGTCGGTTTCTTCCACCAAGCGAATGGTGAGGATATCGCCCACGCGGCGTGCGGTCAGGTTCTCGAACAGACGCATGTCCGAATGGGCCTGATAAATGCTGCCGGTGGGCTGGAGCGGCCGGGAAGCATAACGCGGCGGGGCCGGGGCGAAAGCCGGGTTATGCCGCGGCATGGATTCCGGCAGGGTGTTGCAGCCCGCCGATAGAACGGCGATTCCCAGGACGATGAGTCTGACCATGGTCATCACAAGTTGTTGGTGACGAACGCCAGCATTTGATCGGTGGTGGAGATGGCCTTGGAGGTCATTTCGTAGGCGCGCTGGGTTTCGATCATGTTGACCATCTCTTCCACCACGTTGACGTTGGAGGTTTCCAGGCTGTGTTGCACCAACGCGCCGCGTTCGTCCTCGCTCGGGTTGCCGATGGTGGGCGTACCGCTGGCCATGGATTCTCTGAACAGGTTTTCGCCCACCGGTTCGAGGCCGGTGGGATTGACGAAGCTGGCCAATTGCAGTTGCCCCAATTGCTGGGGCGCCGCGGTTCCGGGGAGCGAGGCGGAGACGATGCCGTCCCGGCCGATGGTGAGGCTGGTGGCGTTGGACGGCACGGTGATGGCCGGCTCGAGAAAATACCCGTTGGCGGTCACCAGTTGCCCCTCGGCGTTCATTTTGAACGATCCGTTGCGGGTGTAGGCGAGGTCGCCGTTGGGCATCAATACCTGAAAGAATCCCCGTCCCTCGATGGCGACATCCAGGGGGTTGCCGGTTTCGACGATATTGCCCTGGGTATGGAGTTTTTCCGTGGCGACCACCTTCACGCCCGTCCCCAGCTGAAGCCCGGAGGGTAGTTCGGTATTCTGGCTGGACTGGGCCCCCACCTGGCGCACGTTCTGGTAGAGAAGATCCTCGAACAGGGCGCGGCTTTTTTTGAAGCCGGTGGTGTTGACGTTGGCCAGGTTGTTGGAGGTTACCGCCATGCGGGTTTGTTGGGCGTCGAGGCCGGTTTTGGCCACCCAAAGGGCTCGATCGGTCATGTTTCAATCTCCTCTGGTTATCCCGTGCGTAACAATTGGGCGGTCGCGTCGGCGTCTTCTTCGACGGTCTTCATCATTTTGACCTGGAGTTCGAACCGGCGCGCCAACTCGATCATATCCACCAGCGCGTCGACGGAATTGACATTGCTGCCCTCCAGGGCGCCCTGGGTCAGCTTGACGCGAGCGACGGCGTCCGCGGTTCCTCCTTCTTTAAGACGGATCAGGCCGTCCTCCCCCTTCTCGAGTCGATCGAGGGGGGGATCGACCAGTTTGACCCGGTCGACCACCGCCAGCACGTCCGGGTCTTCACCCAGAGGGACGACGCTGAGGGTGCCGTCCTGGGCGATTTCCACCTTTTGTGCCGGCGGGACGGCCACCGGGCCGTTTTGTCCCATGACCAAAAGACCGTTGCCGGTTTGCAGCAACCCTTCCGGTGAGATTCGAAGATCCCCGCGGCGGGTATAGGCCTCGGAGCCGTCGACCGCCTGCACCGCCAGCCAGCCTTCTCCCTGGATCGCCACGTCCAGGTCTCGACCGGTGGTTTGGATCGGGCCCGGATTGAAGTCGGCGGCGGGGCGCTCGTGCATGGCGTAGACCCGGGAGGGATGTCCCGAGCCGAACACCGGCATGCTGCGAAACTGTTCCAGATCCGCCTTGAAACCGGTGGTGTTGACGTTGGCCAGGTTGTTGCTGACCGCGGTTTGCGCCTGAAGGGTTTCCCGGGCACCGCTCATGGCGACAAATAAGCTACGATCCATGATTTAGCTCCCTTAACGGAGGTTCAAAAGGGTCTGAATCACTTGGTTCTCGGTGGAAATGGTCTCCGCGTTGGCCTGATAGCTTTGCTGGGCGGTAATCAGTTGCACCAGTTGCTTGGAAAGATCCACGTTGGAGGATTCCAGCGCGCCCGATTGAATCGTGCCCAAATTGTTTTCTCCCGGTACGCCCATGAGCCTTTCTCCGGAGAGGCTGCTTTCTCCCCACATGGTATTGCCGAGCTTGCTCAGACCTTGTTCGTTCTGGAAGCGGGCGAGGGCGATCTGCCCCAATTTCTCCGCATTGCCGTTACTGAAGCGGGCGAACAGGACCCCTTTGTCGTTGATTTCAAGCCCGGTGAAATCGCCGGCGGCAAAGCCGTTTTGAGAGACGCTGTTGACGCTGAAATCGCTGTTGAACTGAGTGGAGCCGGCGAAATTGTAGGTAATTGCCAAATCTTCGGCGCCGTCGATGGCGTAGGGAGCGTAATTCACCTCGGTCGTCGTGGTGTCGCCGTCGACGCTGACCAATGTGCCGTTGGTATCGTATGCCAAGGTAGTGCTTCCCAGAGTGTCGGTAGTGCCGTCGATGTATTGATGGACATCCCAGGAATTGGCGGTCGTGGGGTTTTGCGAAACGAAATACGAGGTAATGGTATGGGGATTGCCCAGGGAGTCGTAGACCGTGACCGAGGAGGCCTGATTGTAGGTGGTCGGGTCGGTGGGATCGAAAGCATTGATCGGGGTGGTATCCGCGGCGTTGAGGTTGACGTTTAGTTTTACGTCATCGGATGCCTGCGGTTGTCCCTTGGCGGTTTCGACTTGGAGCGCGCCCTGGGAAAAGTCCTTGCGAAAACCGAACAGGTATTTGCCCTGATCGTTCACGATGCGTCCTTCCTTGTCCAGCTGAAAGGCGCCGTTGCGGCTGAAGGCGGTCGGTTGCCCGTCCGGATTGTCGGTCAGGGCGAAGAAGCCCCGGCCGCTGATGGCCAAATCCAAGGCGTTTTCGGTGAAGTCCAAATTGCCCTGGGAGAAGTTCTGGGCCACTTCGGTGACCCGGACCCCGCTGCCCGGCGTGGCTTTGCCGGAACCGAACACATTATTGGCGAACACTTCGGCGAATTCGGTGCGGGATTTTTTAAAGCCCACCGTATTGGCGTTGGCGATGTTGTTGCCGGTGGTTTGAAGGTCCAGAGAAGCGGCGTTGAGGCCGCTTAAGGCGGTATTGAATGGCATCGGATGTCTCCTTTTACAGTATTTGACGAATGTCTTTGAAATCCACGTTGCCGACTCCGGGTACTTCCACGGCCAGCCCGAAGCCATCCGCCTTGGTGGAAACGCTTTCCACGGTGGCGTTGATCAGCGTGGCGAGGGCTTGGTTTTCCCCGTCGACCGTGCCTTCGGCCTGGAGGCGATAAAGTCCCGGGTCGGCCACCGTCCCGTCGTCTTTGAGACCGTCCCAGCTGAAGGCGGCTTCGCCGGCATCCTGGGCGCCCAGATCCAGGGTGCGGACGGGGACGCCTCGATTATCGAGGATCTTGACGGTGACGTGGGTGGTGGGCTTAGTCAGTTCGACTGCTCCCTGAATGTCGCCGTCGGCGGCCAAAAGCGCCTGCTTGCTAGGTACCACCACCTGGCGTCCGACCAGGTTGGCCGCTTGCAGAGTTTGATCGGAACCGATGGCATTGGCGAAATCGGTGAAGGATTTTTGCAGCCCTTGAATTCCCGAGACCGTCCCGAATTGGGCCATTTGAGTGAGAAACTGGGTGTTTTCCATCGGCTTGAGCGGGTTCTGATGAGTCATTTGGGTGGTCATCAGCTTTAGAAAATCCTCCTGTCCCAGGTCGTTGGTCTGTTTCTGCGCCGATTTGGGCTTAATCAGGCCCAGCTCCTGAAGACGATCGACATTCATCTTTTTTAGCCTCCCATCCTCAAGGTTTGCAGCATCAGTTCCTTGGTGGTGTTGAGCATCTCGATGTTGTTTTGATAGGAACGCGAGGCGGCGATCATGTTGGTCATCTCTTCCACGGGGTTGACGTTGGGCTTGAAAATATAGCCGTCTTCATTGGCCCTGGGGTGATGAGGCGCGTATTCCATTTGCAGGGGCGCCGGGCTTTCCACAATCCCTTTCACTTCGACGCCCGCTACAGTGTTCGAATGGCCCGCCGTGGTGTTTTGGAGCTGGGCCGCGAACACCGGTTGACGGGATTTGTAAGTTTGTTCGATGCTGCTGCTGACGCTATCGGCGTTGGCCAAGTTGCTGGCAGTCAGGTTGAGGCGCAGCATCTGCGCGCTCATTCCGGAACCGGCGATGTTGAAAATGTCGAAACCGCTCATCGATTATTCTCCTTTCAATGCCGTCATCAGGCCGGAGATTCTGCCGTTGATGAATCTCAGGCTGGCCTGGTAGCGTAGGGTGTTTTCGGCGAATTTGGCCTGTTCGATGTGTTCCTCGACGGTATTGCCGTCGAGTGAGGGTTGATGGGGGACGCGATACCACAAATTTTCCATGACGGCCCCCGTATCCGGGGCAATATGCTTGGCGTGGGTGACACGCAGCGGTGCCGGGGAGGCGTTGGTTTCGCGCAGCAGCCGTTCCATGTCGAAATCCCGGGCTTTGTAGCCGGGGGTATCGGCGTTGGCCATGTTGGAGGCGAGGACTTCCATGCGGCGGGCGCGCAGCTGGAGCGCTTGGTGGTGAAGCCCCAGGGCATTATCGAAGCTGATGGACATAGGGTTTCTCCTTAAAAACTTTTGAAATACTCCTAAGCACATGCTGTGCCAGTAAGTATTTATCTATTGTTTCAAGGGTTTATCTGCTTCGGTTGTGGGGTAAGTAGAGGAAGTGGCAATTTTTTGCCGCTTTGGGTAGGAAAAATCTATCTTAGAGTCTGTTTCAAAACTCGATACATCGTATAAGCCTACGAGGCACGACTTCACCTTAATTCCCTCACCGTCTGGGAAAAATGTTCCCTTCTCCCGCTGGCGAGGACGTCGTAATCGTATGGGTCCCTTCTCTCTCGAGGAGGGAGAAGGTTAGGAAGAGGGTGGATCTAATTGGAATGAAATACATTTTTATTTAAACCACCCTCACCCCGACCCTCTCCCGCTAGCGGGAGAGCAACCGTGTTTAAAGTCAAGTGTTTTGTGACTGCCAAGGGGTATTATTTTTCAACATGGCATTCATGATGGTGAGCAACTTCCTCATGCAGGCGACGATGACGACCTTGGGCGGTTTGCCGGCGTTTTTGAGGCGTTCTGCAAAGGCGCGGATGACCGCATTACAGCGTATCGCCGAGATCGTGGCCATGTATAGCACGGCGCGAACCTCGGAGCGACCACCCCAGATGAAGCGCTTGCCGCGATACTGGCCACTGTCGTTGGCCATCGGCGCCACGCCGACCAGCGCGGCAATCTCGCGCCGGTTGAGGGTGCCCAGCTCCGGGCATTTTGCCAGCAACGTGACAATGGTCACCGAACCGACGCCGGGAATGCTCTTGAGCAGATCGTCCTTGGCCCGCCAGGCGTCCGACTCGCGCAACCGCCGGGTCAGGTCCCGGTCGTTCTGGTCAATCTGCTTGTCCAGCCAGGCGATATGCTTTTTCAGACTGGTTTGCAGCGGTTTCGTCGTGGCTCCCTTCAATCGGAGGACCTCTTGAACCCGGATGCCGATCAACTGCCGCCGCCGGTCCACCAGATCGTCCAACGCGCGGGTGTCCGCATCCTTGAGCGGACGCGCCTGGGGACGGATGGCCCGGGCAAACGCCGCCAGCACCCCGGCATCCACCCGATCGGTCTTGGCCAGCCGGCCACTGGCCTTGGCAAAGTCGCGCACCTGGCGCGGATTGACCACCGCCACCGGCAATTCCTTACCCGCCAAGGCAGACGCAATCTGGGTTTCCAAACCGCCGGTGGCCTCGATGACGATCAAGGTCGGCCCGATCTCTTGCAACTGCAAAACCAGCTGATCGATCCCCTTGGCATCGTAGGCCACCTGCCATACCTGACCTTGAGGCTCGACCGCCCCATCCAGCGTCGCTTTCGACACGTCAATACCAACAAACTGTTCTGCATTCATTTCGTTCATGATTCCCAACCTTGCAAAAATACGGGCTTATCTGCCCAAGCAACCGTCCGGGGTATCCATGAAAACCGGTGCGACGCTCATCGCTCTCCCACGGGCTTGGTGTCCCAAGGGAGTTTCGAACTGCCGCACCGGGCCAGACATAAACCTACTCAAACAACCACTGTCCAGCAACACAAAACATACAAGGGAGATAATGGCATTCGCGATTTCCCTGAAACACACATGAGTTTTGAAACAAGCTCTCTTAGGACTGGGTGCGAATATAGTGACGCACACCGGCGGTGAGGGCCGGGGTGAGGTGCTTGATGCCGTAAGGGAGCGATTCGGTGCCGCTTAAAAACAAATAGCCGTCGGGATTGAGGGCTTCGGCCATGCGCTTGAGAATATCGAGTTTGTTTTGAGGGGAAAAGTAAATCAAGACGTTGCGACAGAAGATACAGTCGAACTTTCCCAAGGTGACGAAGGGTTTAAGTAAATTCAATTGTTGAAATCTGACCGGGCGGGTGACTTCCGGTTTCAGCCGCCAGCCGTTCGGGTGGGGTTGAAAATAGCGCGACTTCAAATCCGCCGGCAATCCTCGGGTTACCGTCATATCCGAGTAAACGCCACTGCGCGCGGTTTTCAAGACCTCATCGACCAGGTCGGTGCCGACGATTTCCACATTCGTGCGGGGCAACCGGCCGGCCCGCATCGCCTCTTGAACGCAGAGGCTGATGGAATAAGGTTCCTGGCCGGTGGAACAGGCGGCTGACCAAATCCTTAAGGGCCGAGTGTTGCGTCGACTCAATTCCGGCAAAATTCGATTTTGGAGGAGCTCGAATTGCTGCCCGTCGCGAAACCAGAAGGTTTCGTTGGTCGTCATGGCGTTGATTAGCCGGTCCCGGATTTGATGGGGCAAGGTGCCTTGATTCAGGCGGCGAATGAGCTCGCCGAGGGTGGCTACCCCGATTTCCGGCAAGAGGTTGCCCAGCCGGCTTTGGATCAGATAGCATTTGCTGTCCGCCAGTTCGATGCCGCTTTGTTCCGCAAGAAATTTTTGGAAGATACGGAAGTCTTCCAGGCTGAGCTTGTGGCGCTCTAAAGCCGGCGCGGTTTTCATCACGTGCTTAGGCAGCTTCCCGCTGGGCGTGGGATTGGACTTGCGCCTGCACGATTTTCGCCAATTCGTTGGGAGAGAATTTGGCTAAAAAACGATTGGCGCCGACTTTTTCCACCATGGCCTGATTAAATATGCCGCTCAAGGACGTGTGAAGGAGGATATACAGGTTTTTCATGTTGGGGTGTTGGCGAATTTTAGTGGTCAAGGTGTAACCGTCCATCTTCGGCATTTCGATATCCGAGACGACCATGGTCAAAAAGCGCGATAGATCCTTGCCTTCATCCGCCCAGCCGGAGAGAACCCGGTAAGCCTCATCTCCGTCGCGAGTCAGGATGCAATTCACGCCCAGTTGATCGAGCACCCGCTTGACTTGATTGCGGGCCACCATTGAGTCGTCGACAACCAAAATTTGCTGCCCCTGGGCCGCCAATTCCGATTCGATCATCTCGTCTGAGATGGCTTCACCGCCACCGATGGCTTCCTGCATGATTTTTTCCACGTCGATCACCTCGATCATTTCCCCTTCGAACTCGGTGATTGCGGTCAAGTAACTGTTCTTGCCCGCACCTTTGGGGGGCGGTTGGATTTCATGCCAGCCCATGTTGATGATCCGGTCCACGCTGTTGACCAGAAAACCCTGCATGGATCGATTGTATTCGGTAACGATGACATATCCGGAGCCATCCCGCGGGGATGGGTTGTATCCGATACTCATGGAAAGATCCAGTATCGGCATGGTACGGCCGCGCAGATTAGCGGCGCCGCACATGATCGGGGACATGTCCGGAATGCGGGTCAAGGGGGGGCAGGCAATCACTTCTTGGACTTTGAAAACATTGATACCGAAACGTTGTCCGCCGCCCAAGCGGAAAAGAAGCAGTTCAAGACGGTTGTGGCCGGCCAGGCGGGTGCGTTGATCGACGCCGGCGAGAATGCTGGACATGGGAACCCCTCCGCTTTGATTGTTTGTTTGGGTTATCGGCCATAAATTAGCAAGCTTTAAAAAAAATGAATTGGCATCACATTTGCAAAATGGAACTGTATCCGGAGTTGTGCCGGCGATGGGGTGTAGCGACTCTCGGCCTCCGGCTAGATGGAATGTCATCGCAATGGGCTTGCGGTGGTAGAGGAAAATCCCGGACAAACCGGGCAGGACAGCCTGTTTGGACGCACGCAGTGCGCCCGCAGGGTTCGGAGCCAGGGAAGGCGGACATCACAAACGGGCAGGACAGGCCGTTTGGACGCATGCAGTGCGCCCGCAGGGTGCGGAGCCAGGGAAGGCGGAGCATCAAAAGAAGCTTTCTGAGGCCATATTATGACAGTGCGATGGATTCTAATGGTGTGTTTATTGAGTTTAGCCGTTTCCCTCAAGGCCGAGGATCGAAACAAGCAATCATTGGAAAGTATCCGGCAGGCGGTCGCTTCCCATCTCGAGTCAATTATTCGACAGGAGCATCGAGATTTTGACATAAAAGTGAATTCGTTGGATCCGCGTCTACGTCTCACTCGTTGCGACCAACCCTTGGCTATTTCCCTCCTGCGGGACAAAACACCCGTCGGAGCCGTTTCAGTGGGGGTGGCGTGTCGAGGAAGTCATCCCTGGACGATCTATGTCAGGGCCAACGTGCGGCTATTTCAAAAAGTGGCGGTATTGGCCCGATCATTGGCGAAAGGCACCGTTTTGGATGAGGCAATGGTGATTCTGAAAAGAACGAATATTGCCGATTTGCGCGGCGGCTATTTTTCCACTACCGAATCCGCCTTGGGAAAGCGGTTGACCCGCTCGTTACCCGCGGGAGCTGTTTTGACCAGCCGGGAGCTGACATCATTAAAAATAGTACATAAAGGAGATGCGGTTATGATCCGGGCCCGCGGTGGCGGTTTGGATGTGAGGATGGGCGGGCATGCGCTTATGGACGGCGGATTGGGGGAGCGAATCCGCGTGCGAAATGACCGTTCGCAGCGGGTGGTGGAAGGCGTTGTGCGTGGCCCGAATGAAGTCCGAGTGGTTTTTTAAGCTAAACTTACGAGATGAACGGCCGACTTATTACCGTAGAGATGAGAATTAAGCGAGGATCAAAGTATGCCCATCGACCTGCGTCCGATAATCGGTAAGGCGATCGATCCGGCGACGGATAAGTCGACGGTGTCGCGTAAACACGCTCCGCAGAATACCGATAATCGCTCGAGGGAATTGGATTCGGTGGCGTTGACCGATACCGCGGCCCGGCTCAAGCAAGCGATGGCCAGCGGGGCGGTGATCAATACCGCCTTGATCGAGCGGGTAGCCGGCCAACTGGAGGCGGGTACGTATGAAATCGATGCCGAGCATATTGCTGAAAAGATGATTGAGATGGAGCGGCGCTTGTCTGTGGAGGAGCAGGGAGATGAATGAACTTCACCCGGCTTCCGTGGAGGCGTTGCAGGAGTTGGAAGCCGAAACGCGCCACTTGTATGCGGTTTTAATCCGGGAGCGAGCGGTGCTCCGGGACCGGCAGTGGGAGAAGGTTCTCGAATCGACCGCGGAAAAGACGGCCAGTCTCGCTCGGGTTGACGACTTATGGGAGCGTTTGACCGGACTGCCGGCCAGCAAGGATATTATTCCGGACTGGTTGGCGGATTTGACGTCCACCGGTCCAGCCGAAATCCAGGCGGTTTGGGCAGAGATCCGTCATCTCGCCCGGCGTTGCCGGGAGTTGAATGAATCCAACGGCGCCACCATCGCCTTGTTGCAAGAGTACAACCGCAAGTCTCTGGAGCTGGTTTTCGGACAGCGGCGGCAACGGGTCGGTTACGGAGCCGACGGACAGGTTCAGGCGGAGGTGGGCGACCGGCTGTTGGGCGCTACTTGATGAATCGACGGCGCGAATTTTTCGAGTTGCGGAAAACCAGCGGTTGTTCCGAAAGCGATTCCGCTTCGGCGATCGCCCGTTCGACCACGCTGTGGCGCGGGGACTTGCTGCACACCGGATCGGTGGCGTTCATGTCTCCGGTGAGTAGATAGGCCTGACAGCGGCAGCCGCCGTAATCCTTGGTTTTTTCGTCGCAGGAGCGGCAGGGTTCGGGCATCCAGTCGAAACCTCGGAAGCGGTTGAAAATTTGCGATTCCTCCCAGATCTCCTGGATGCTGTACTCGCGCACGTTGGGGAATTGATCCTCGTCGATGGGCAATTCCCGCGCCGCGTGACAAGGCAGGGCGGCACCGTCCGGCGCGATGGTCAAAAAGGTGGTCCCCCAGCCGTTCATGCACGCCTTGGGTCGGTCTTCGTAGAAATCCGGAATTACGTAGTAGATCTTCATTCGGCCCTTGAGCCTTTCCCGGTAGCGGCGGGCGACGGCCTCGGCGCGCTCGAATTGAGCCCGGGAAGGCATCAATTGGGGGCGGTTCAAGTGGGCCCAGCCGTAATACTGGGTATTGGCCAACTCCAGGTAATCGGCGCCCAATTCCACGGCCATGTTCAAGATGTCTTCCATTTGATCGATGTTGTGGCGATGAATCACCACGCATAGCACCATGGGGTAGCCGTGCTTCTTGACCAGATGGGCGACCTCTTTCTTGTGCTCGTAGCTTTCGGTGCCGGCGATGAAATCGCTCAAATCCTTTTCCGAGGCCTGGATGCTGACTTGAATGTGATCGAGGCCGGCTTCCTTGAGCTGAACGATCTTGGCTTCGGTCAAGCCGTAGCCGGAAGTGATCAGGTTGGAGTAATAGCCCAGCCCCCGGGCGTGGGCCACGAGCTCGGGCAGGTCTGGTCGGGTGAGCGGCTCGCCGCCGGAAAATCCCAATTGAACCGCGCCCATCCGGCGGGCTTGCGTGAGCACCCGGAGCCAATCCGCCGTGTCCAGTTCATTGTTATAACGGGCGAAATCGACCGGATTGGAACAATAAGGGCATTGCAGGGGGCAGGCGTAGGTGAGTTCCGCCAGCAGCCAGCGGGGCGGACTAATGGGGGGTTTGGATCCAACCGTTTTCAAGGGCAATCTCCAGAAATTCGCGAATGTCGTCCATTAGACCATCGGTCTGGTAGGTTTGCTCCAATTCGGCGACGATGGTGTTCAAGGTGTGTTCGCCGTCGCACAGTTTCAGGATTTCCGCCGATGTCGCGTTGAGTTCCACCAGCCCTTCCGGATAGAGGATCACGTATCGTTGCTGGGCTTCTTCCCACTGCAGGCGATGCAGCGGGGAGAAGCGCAAGCGGCTATCGGGATGGAGGGTCATTGGATATTGAAGTAGGGCGGTTTACGGTCGATGTAGGCCAAATGCATGGCGTCGAGCATGGTCCAGAGGACGTCGAGTTTGAATTGGAGAATCTCCAGGGCGCGTTCTTGCAGATTTCGGGTTTGCCCGAAATAGTCCAAGGTGAACGCCAAGCCGTGCTCCACGTCGCGGCGTGCCTGGCTGACCCGTTTTTGGAAATAGGTCAATCCTTCCGGCTTGATCCAGGGATATAATTCCGGCCAACCCGCCAGGCGCTGCTTGTGAATGGTGGGCGCGAACAGTTCGGTCAGCGACGAGCAGACCGCTTCTTGCCAAGGTGCGGTGCGGGCGAAGTTGAAATAAGCCTCCACCGCGAACCGGACGCCGGGCAGGACATGCTCGAGGGAGGTGATCGCTTCCCGGCTGAGGCCGCAGGCCACGCCCAGTTGAATCCAGGCCTCGATGCCGCCGGGATCGTCGCCGTATCCCTCGTGATCGAGAATCCGCTGCATCCATTCGCGGCGGATTTCCCGCTCCGGGCAGTTGGCGAGAATGGCGGCGTCTTTGCGGGGGATCATCACTTGATAGTAGAACCGGTTCAGTACCCAGCCGCGAATCTGTGCTTGATCCAACTTTCCTTCGGCCATGAGGACGTGATAAGGATGCTGGATATGGTAATACTTGCCCTTTTCCCGCAAGCGGGCTTCGAATTCCTCCCGCGGCCAAGGTTGCTGCGAATTACTCATAGCTCAATCTCCATGCTGTCATAGGCCACTTCGATGCCCGCATCAATGAGTCGCCGGCGCTGCGGGGAATCTTCGTCCAGAATCGGATTGGTATTGTTGATATGGATCAAAATTTTGCGGGTTTTTTCCGGAACCCGGTCGAGTACCTCGATCATTCCGCCGGTGTCCGACTGCGGCAGGTGACCGATCTCGCGCGCTTTTTTGGGGCTTCCCACCTGGGCCATCTCATCGTCGGTCCAGAACGTCCCGTCCACCAGCAGGCAATCGACCTGCTGCATGGCCTCGAACACATGGGGTTCGATTTCTCCCAGGCCGGGGGCGTAGTAGAGCTTCCGGCCGGTGGAGATTTCCTCCACCACGACGCCGATATTGTCGCCCGGATAGGGGTCATTGCGATGGGGGGAATAGGGTGGCGCCTTGCTTTTGAGCGCATGGCCGGAAAACTGGAGATCCGGGAAGCCCGGAATCCGGAAAGCCCTTCCGTCCAAGGGGACGGGATGGCGATTGACGCCGCAGTAGTGCTCGAGCATGGTGAGGACCGGAAAACCGGAAGTCAGATCCTCGTAAACCGGATCGGCGCAATACAGCTCCAGCGGTCGGTTGCTTTCCCGCAAAATGAGCAGGCCGGTGGTATGGTCGATTTGGGCGTCGATCAGGACAACGGCGCCGATGCCGGTATCGCGCACCCCCTCCTTGGGTTGAAGCGGGGGGTTGGCTTCCAATTGAAAACGGATGTCCGGCGAGGCGTTGAACAACACCCATTTCGTGCCGTCGCTGCTGACGGCAATGGAGGATTGGGTACGGGGTTGGGCGTTGATTTCTCCGCGGCGGAGGCGCCGGCAGTTGCCGCAATTACAGTTCCATTGGGGGAATCCGCCGCCGGCGCCGGATCCCAAAACTCGAATCAACATAAGCGATGCGTTGCTGTCTTTCAGGCCCGGAAACAACAAGGGGTTTCCCGAAGAAACCCCCTGCGTTCATTCTAAAGCGAATGGCTTAACGGTTGTAGATGTACATGGTGACTTCAAAACCGAAGCGCAAATCGTTGTAAGTGGGTTTTTCCCATTTCATATTGCGTACCTCCTGACACGATTCTCGTTTACCGAGATTGGCAGTATACACCGCCTGTAAGGGAAGGCAAATAGGAAGATGTCCTGGTAGGGGGCGACCGGCGTAGGGGCGACCGGCCGGTCGCCCCTACTGGCCGCAGGTGGGGCAGTCCGGATGGCGGGCGAGGGTGAGGCAGTTCCATTCCATGGTCAGCCCGTCCAGCAGCAGCAGGCGACCGGTGAGGGAGCGCCCGATCTCCAGGAGGACCTTGATCGCTTCCAGGGCTTGAATGCTGCCGACGATGCCGGTCAAAGGAGCGATCACCCCGGCTTCGGTGCAGCGCTCGGCCAATTCGCCCCGATCCGGATAGAGGCAGTTATAACAGGGGCTATCGGCGCGGCGCGGGTCGAAAATCGCCACCTGTCCTTCGAAGCGGATCGCGGCGCCGGAAATCAGCGGCGTGCGGGCGGTCACGCAGGCCCGATTGACCTCGAAACGGGTGGCGAAGTTGTCGCTGCAATCCAAAACCAGATCGGCTTGGTCCACTTGCGCTTGGAGTTTTTCTCCTTGCAGCCGCTCGCAAATCGCGTCTACCCGGGTATGGGGGTTGAGGGCGAGCAGGGTTTCGCGGGCCGAGGTCGCTTTCGGCTTGCCGATGTCGCCGGTGTGATGGGCGATCTGACGCTGCAGATTGGAGAGTTCGACTTGGTCGTGATCGGCAATGGTCAGGTGGCCGACGCCGGCGGCGGCCAAATACATCGCGGCGGGACATCCCAGGCCGCCCGCCCCGACGATGAGCGCCCGGGCTTGAATTAATCTTTCCTGCCCCCATATGTCGATCTGAGGAAGAAGGATTTGGCGGCTGTAGCGTAAAAGCAGTTCGTCGTTCATGCGTCTTTAGAAAACCACGGATTTTCAACAAAAATGGCTTGACAGCAGTAAAAATGCCACTATTATTAGCACTCGAGTTCTTTGAGTGCTAACAGAGCAGTCGTATTAACGAGCTTTAACCCAACGTTAAGGAGAAAGCCCATGAAACTACGTCCCTTGCACGATCGTGTCATCGTCAAGCGTCTGGAAGAAGAAAAAACTTCGCCCGGCGGTATTGTAATTCCCGACACCGCGAAGGAGAAACCGATCGAGGGTGAAGTGCTGGCCGTGGGGAACGGCAAAATACTGGAAAACGGTGATGTGCGCTCCCTGGATGTAAAGGTGGGGGACAAAGTGTTGTTCGGCAAGTATGCCGGCACGGAAGTGACCGTCGACGACGAGGAGCTTCTGGTCATGCGCGAAGACGACATCATGGCCGTTCTCGAAGGCTGAAACGTCGAGTCAGGCATTCTTGAAAATTTGCTAAAGAACGAGGGATATAGAAATGGCAGCGAAAGAAATCAAATTCGGTGATGACGCTCGTCACAAGATGGTCCATGGAGTCAATCTGCTGGCCAAGGCGGTTAAAGTGACTTTGGGCCCCAAAGGCCGCAACGTGGTTCTGGAAAAAAGCTTCGGCGCACCTACCGTCACCAAGGACGGCGTGTCCGTGGCCAAGGAAATCGAACTGAGCGACAAGTTCGAAAACATGGGCGCCCAGATGGTCAAGGAAGTCGCGTCCCAGACTTCCGATACCGCCGGCGACGGCACCACCACCGCGACCGTTCTCGCCCAGGCCATTCTCAACGAAGGCTTGAAAGGAGTTGCCGCCGGCATGAACCCGATGGATCTGAAGCGCGGCATCGACAAAGCCGTGCAGGCAGCGGTGGATGAACTGCAAACCCTGTCCGTGCCCTGCACCGACAGCAAATCCATCGCCCAGGTGGGCACCATTTCCGCCAATAGCGACGAAGAAATCGGCAAGATCATCGCCGATGCGATGGAAAAAGTGGGCAAGGAAGGCGTGATCACGGTCGAGGAAGGTTCCGGTCTGCGCAATGAGTTGGATGTCGTGGAAGGGATGCAGTTCGATCGCGGCTATCTGTCGGCTTACTTCACCACCAATCAGGAAAACATGAGTGCGGAAATGGAAAATCCGCTCATCCTCATCCACGACAAAAAGATTTCCAACATCCGTGAACTGTTGCCCGTGTTGGAGCAAGCGGCGAAAGCCAGCCGTCCGTTGCTGATCATCGCCGAGGACGTGGAAGGCGAAGCTTTGGCCACCCTGGTGGTGAACAACATGCGCGGCATCCTCAAGGCTTGTGCGGTGAAGGCGCCCGGCTTCGGCGACCGCCGCAAGGCGATGCTGGAAGATATCGCCGTTCTCACCGGCGGTACCGTCATCTCCGAAGAACTGGGCATGAGCTTGGAAAAAGCCACCTTGGATCAATTGGGATCCGCCAAGAAAGTGGCGGTGACCAAGGAAGATACCACCATTATCGACGGGGCCGGCGGCAAGGAAGACATCGAAGCCCGGATCAAGCAAATCCGCGGTCAGGTGGAAGACGCCACTTCCGACTACGATCGTGAAAAGCTGCAGGAACGCTTGGCCAAGCTGGCCGGCGGCGTGGCGGTGATCAAGGTCGGCGCGGCCACCGAAGTGGAAATGAAGGAAAAGAAGGCGCGCGTCGAAGACGCCCTGCATGCCACCCGTGCGGCGGTGGAAGAAGGCATCGTTTCCGGCGGCGGCGTGGCCCTGGTCCGGGTGCAGCAGAAGATCAAGGGACTGAAGGGCGACAACCACGATCAGGACGTAGGCATCAACATTGCCTTGACAGCAATGGAGGCGCCGCTGCGCCAGATCGTCGAAAACGCCGGCGAAGAAGGCTCGGTCGTTTATCACAAAGTCGCGGAAGGGGACGGTAACTTCGGTTACAATGCCTCGACCGGTGAGTACGGAGACATGATCGAGCTGGGGATTATCGACCCTGCCAAGGTGACTCGGACCGCGTTGCAGAACGCTTCTTCCGTGGCGGGCTTGATGATCACCACCGAAGCCATGGTGGCGGAAGAGCCCAAGGATGAATCCGCTGGTCCGGCCATGCCGGGCGGAGACATGGGCGGCATGGGCGGCATGGGCGGCATGATGTAATCATCGCTCCCAATCCGCTAAGTACGCAAAGGCCCCGCTCGATCGAGCGGGGCCTTTTTGCTTTCGAGGAGACGAAAAATGCGCAAACGTTTGGAAATTCGCATATCGGGCCGAGTCCAAGGCGTGTTCTATCGTGCCGCCACGGTGGAGGTTGCCGAACGGCTGGGCGTGACCGGTTGGGTCCGAAACCTGCCCGACGGCCGGGTGGAGGTCATGGCCGAAGGAGAAGAGGCGGCTTTGCAGCCATTACTCGACTGGTGCCGGCAGGGGCCGCCGGCGGCTAAGGTTACCGATGTGAAATCGACCGAAGCGCCGGCGACCGGGGAATTTAAGGATTTTTCAATGCGGCGGTAAGCAGGGCTGTTGGTCTGACAACGAGAGGCTTATTCGCCGTAGACCATCACCTTGTACTTGCCGTAAATCCCCAAGATATTGTGGGCATCCCAATCCACGTGATGGACTTTAGTGATATCGCCGTTGAGTTTAGCCGCCTCGATACTGCAGTCGCCCGTGGCGACCAAGCTCAGGATGCTGGTGCATTCTGCAACCCCGGTTTTGTGTGGCCGATCGCCGAGGGAAGTGGCGTGAATCGGCAGTTTGGTGTCGGTGAAAGCGACGCCCGTGGGGTAGGGGGTGGCACAGCCGCCCAGCAACCCCAGGCCGGCGATCGTTGCGATTCCAATAATTTTTCCGAACATGGCGCTAATCCTCCTCGGGATGGTGAAAGTCGATTGCAGTATGATCCATCCTTCAGGGCGGCGCAAGTTTGCCGTTAAGATGATCGGCTAGGAATATATCGGACCCGTGCTTCGCCGGCCAGTCGTTCCACCTTGCCCAGGGTAGCGGCCTCCATCGGCGCGAGCTGATCGAGCGCCTTCTTCTCCTGATGGGAGGGCACGCATACGATCATTCCGATACCGCAGTTGAAAGTGCGCAGCATTTCTTCTTGGGTGATGTTTCCCTGTTGCTGTAGCCAGGAGAAAATTGGCGGTAACGTCCACGCATCCAGGTCGATCGCAGCGGCCAGGCCCTCCGGCAATGCCCGCGGCAGGTTTTCGCTGATGCCGCCGCCGGTGATATGGGCCAAGGCGTGAACCTCGCATTCCGTCATGAGTTCCAGAAGGGGCTTGACGTAGATGCGGGTGGGTTCCATCAACCAGTCGGCGAGCGGTCTGCCGGCCAAGGATTGGGTCAGGTCGGTTTGCTTGGCTTCCAGAATTTTTCGAATCAGGGAAAAACCGTTGGCGTGCGGGCCCGATGAAGCCAGGCCGATCAAGACGTCCCCGGGGCGGACTCGGCTGCCGTCGATCAAACGGTCTTTTTCCACAATCCCCACGCTGAAACCGGCCAAATCGTATTCACTCCCGGCATAAAAACCGGGCATCTCCGCCGTCTCGCCGCCGATCAAGGCGCAGCCGGCTTGTTCGCAGCCCGCGGCGATGCCTTCGATGACCTTTGCGGCGATAGCCACCTCCAGGTGACCGGTGGCGAAATAGTCCAGAAAAAACAAAGGCTCCGCCCCTTGCACCACGATATCGTTGACGCACATGGCGACCAGATCGATGCCGATGGCGTCGTGGCGGTTCAATTGCATGGCCAATTTGAGTTTGGTGCCCACCCCGTCGGTGCCGGCCACCAATACCGGTTGCCGGTAGCGCTCCCAGGGTAGCTCGAACAGCGCGCCGAATCCGCCCAGGCCGGTCAGCACTTCAGAGCGGAAGGTTTTCTTGACCACCGGTTTGATTTTTTCCACCAGGGCGTTGCCGGCGTCGATATCTACGCCGGCACTTTTGTAATTGAGTGACATAGGTTTATCCGTTGGAAATCGCTTGATTCAATTTGCATGGTAGATCCAAGCTGATATTGTACGAGATCCGATAAAGAGGTGAATGAATTTACGATGAACTGGCTTTCCGTAAGGCAGATCCCCAACCTGATTACGGTGATGCGAATTTTTTTGGTGGGGCCGACGGTATGGTTGATTTTGGAACGCCGGTTCGACTGGGCCTTGGGGCTGTTCTTTGTGGCCGGGGTTTCGGATGCGTTGGACGGTTATCTGGCCAAGCACTTCGGCTGGTTCAGCCGCTTGGGTTCCTTGTTGGATCCGATCGCGGACAAGCTGCTGATCGTCGCCTGTTATGTGGCCGGAGCTTGGATCGGATTGCTGCCCGGCTGGTTGGCCGAGCTCGTGGTGGCGCGCGATTTGGTCATTCTGCTGGGCGGTGTGGTGTATTATTTGTTTCTGCATCCCTTTGAAGGGCAGCCAAGCTGGATAAGTAAATTCAACACCTTGTGTCAAATTGTCTTGTTGTTGGTATTATTTTGGCAACACGGTTTCCGTCCCCTTCCCACGGGGTGGTCGACCGGATTGATCTATTTGGTCAGCGTCACGACCGTGGTCAGCGGTATCCAGTATGTTCATTTATGGGGGAGTTATTTTTCGTCCGAAGTGGGAAAACGCCGGCATTCGTAGGCATCTTGGGATACCGGGCGGTTAAGCGCTGGTTTACAAATCCGAATGGCCGATACCCCCACTGCAATTTGTAAACAAGCTCTAAGCTCGACTTTCCCCATTATGCGGCATAGCACATTATCTCGATACAGCGGGTCAGTAATGGGTTGGGATTTTTTTCCACGTCGGTGGCTGGCGGCGACCTGGAAAAAAGGTGTGCACTCCACAGGTGACGGCGTACCAAGGCCAACGCATCGATAAAGGTCGGGTGAGTTTTGCGATACCAGGCAGCGGTACGCACCGGCATCGCCTGGTTGGCGACCAGCCGATCGGCCATGAGGGTGACCAGGGAGAACAAGCCGAGCAGGATGGGCGTGGTCCGGGCGATCGCCCGCCTTGACCATTGGCGCTGCGTTTCCAGTCCCAAGTGGGCACGGGTTTCTTCGAAGGTGACCTCGACCTGCCAACGGCGGATAAACCACTGGACGATCTCTGTCGGCGCGGCCTTCGGATCCGTGCACAACAGCGCTTGGGCCTGGAAGCGCTGGAGCGGATCGCGGATCAGCACCCAACGGAGCGGTACGGGCGGTTTGCCCGCGTGGTACCACACCGCCGTGCCCGAGGCGATTTCCACCGGGCGGTCGGATTCGCCATACCACCGCGCAACGGTCAAGCGTTGCCAACGGGTCGCCGGGTCGGCGGCCACTTGCGCCAGCGTGGAGAGCCGTTTCCCCTTTTTGCGCGGTCGTCCAGAGCGGCCCGGTCGCGGCGGCGGGGCCGGTTCGTACAACGCCGCATCCAACCGCAGCCGGGTCACGACACTGAACCGGTCCCCAGTGACGGCCGCCAAAAGATCCAAGGCCGCAAAGCTCTGATCGGCGACCACCACGATCGAGCGGGTGGGCAACCAGCGCCGGACCATCCGCAAGAGCTGCCGGGCCCGCTCGGTCAAGGATCGATGCGCACGCCGATAGCGCCGATAGTAGCGCTCCGAGGGGCATAGCGAGGTCAGAAAAGGAAGCGCCCAAACCCGATGGGCCCAAGGGATCGGCACCAACAGCATCAGGCTCAACCAGCGCAGGCCGCTGGCTTTCACAAAATGCCCCCGGCTGGAGCGGACCGGGTCCCGGTAGATCCCCCGAGCACCAATCTTGCGCCCCCACCGTCGCTCAATCGTGTCATCCAATCCCATCACCAAGGGTCCCTGCCAGGCAAACGCCTGGATTAACAGCCCCAACAACAGGCGACTGCTGGCCAGCCCAGACCACCGCGCCCGGCTGAGCACCCGATGGTAGTTCTTGAACCGTCGCTCCTCGCCGAGCCCCATCACCCGAAGCACTGCCGCCACCGTGCGTCGACCAGGCGTGAGGATCGCACCTATCAGTAACACTTGCGCCCGTTGCCATACCCTTTTGCTGAACAGCGGTGCAAACACCTTTATAATCGACAAGACGTCGGGAGGTAATCCGCCCATCTGAAGAACCTCTTTTTGGTCGAAGATGATTCTTCATAGGTGGTTATCTCCCGGCCCTTATACAACCCCTCAAATGGGGAAAGTCGAGCTAAGAAGCTGTTTACAAAGCTTATCTCAAAGCGGGGTAGGGTCCGGCGGCTTGACCTCCGGGACGCCGTGAACCCATCCCTGGGGGCTCGAATCGCGACCGTCCAGGTCCCGAACGCCCTCCGGTCAAGCCGCCGGACCCTGCTTCAGATCAGCTCGGGTCAACTTTGTAAACAGCCTCTAAGCTCTGTTGATATTTGGAGACGGCCTCTGGGTTTCGTCCGGAAGAGTTTTTTATGCTCGTTTGGGAAGGAGCTGGTATGATTTTTTTCAGGCAAGGGGTTCGAAAATAGGAGCGGTTTTCCAGGTCATGGCCGATCCGGTGGGCGCTGCTCTTGATCTTAAACTGAAAAAGTCGTGGGTGCCCGAGAGCGGGAGAACCCCGGCGTAGGCGAGTCATTCTTGGGAGATAAATGCATATGAGGACAAATTCATCCAGTAGGGGAATTGTGTTGGCGACCGCGGCGGCCGCTATTTTCAGCGCCGGTTGTACCCGCAGCGAATCCGAGGAGCCGGCGGTCGAGTCGATGGAGCAATCGGTTCAACCGCTCAAGGAAGGCGTAGAGCAGGATGCGGCTACGATGGGGCAGGAAGCCCGGGAAAAGATGGAGGCAATGAAACGGAAAATGGAAGGGATGGGTTCCGATGCAATGGACGGCGCCACCGAAGTGAAAGTGGCGTGTTTCGGGATCAACGCTTGCAAGGGGCAATCCGATTGCGCAACGCCCAATAACGCCTGCATGGGGATGAACAGCTGCAAGGGACAGGGTTTCAAGTACGTCAGTCTGAAGGAATGCGAGGCTCAGGGCGGCAAAGTGATTACCCCCAGCATGTAGCTTGATGCCCCGGACCGAGTGCCCGTTTCTGGGATTCGGGTTGGGACTGCGCAAGGAGCATTATGCCGCCATTGTGGCGGATAAGCCGCCTGTGGACTGGTTCGAAATCCTGACCGAAAACTACCTGGTCGAAGGAGGCAAGCCGCTTTATTACCTGGATAAAATCCGTGCCGATTATCCTCTGTCCATGCACGGCGTCTCCTTGTCCATCGGCGGTACCGACCCGCTGGATTTTCATTATCTGGACCGGCTCAAGTCCCTGATCGAACGGGTCGAGCCGATGTGGGTTTCCGATCATTTGTGTTGGACCGGAGTCGACGGCGTCAATTTGCACGATCTTTTGCCCTTGCCCTACACCGAGGAAGCGCTCCGCCACGTCGTGAAGCGGGTGAGTCAAGTTCAGGAATTTTTGGGCCGCCGCCTCCTTTTGGAAAACGTTTCCAGTTACCTGACCTATGCCCATTCGCAAATGAGCGAATGGGCATTTCTGCGCGAGGTGGCCGAACGGGCCGATTGCCTGATCTTGCTGGATATCAACAATATCTACGTCAGCGCCCGCAATCACGACTTCGATCCGTTGACCTACCTTCGCGGCATTCCGCCGGAAAGAGTGGGGCAGTTTCATCTGGCCGGCCATACCGACCTGGGACACTGCGTCCTCGACACCCACGACCATCCGGTGTGCGCCGAGGTGTGGGATTTGTTCCGGGAAGCGGTGCGAAGATTCGGGCCGGTTTCGGTGACGATCGAACGGGACGATCGAATCCCACCCTTGGCGGAGTTGCTGGACGAGCTGGACGGGGCTCGTCAAATCGCTCGCGCTTATTGGGAGGCGGCATGACCACTTCCGACCTGGCCACTGTGCAGCGCCGTCTCCAGAATGCCGTGATGAGTCGGGAGGATAAGCCGCCTTTTCTGACCGGAGCCGGTGCGGACGAGAGGCTCGCCGTTTACCGCAACGCTTACCGTGTGCGCCTGACCGAGGCCTTGGCCGTCGATTATCCCATGCTGGCCCGCTGGTTGGGGGAGGCGCGGTTTGCGCAACTGGCCGAGGACTATATAGCGAACTATCCCTCCGATGTGCGCTCCATTCGCTGGGTCGGTCGCCATTTGGCGAAATTTTTGCGAGTCGCCGAGCCTTGGCGGGAACGCCCCGAACTTGCTGAGATGGCCGCCTTCGAATGGGCGCTGGGGCTGGCGTTCGATTGTGCCGACGCAGATCCTTTGGCCCCCGAAGCACTGGTCCGAATACCTCCGGAGCAATGGCCGCGGTTGCGTTTTCAGCTGCACCCCAGCGTTCAATCGTTGCAATTGGCATATCCCGTGCCTTCCATTTGGAAAGCCTTGCAGGCGGAGAGCGAACCCCCTCCCTATCGACCGAATAAGGTGAGTTGGTTGATTTGGCGGCGGGGGTTGCGGCAATTTTTCCGTTCCTTGGCCGAACCCGAAGCGCACGCTCTCCGAGCGATACAGACCGGCCGTTCCTTGGCCGAAATCTGCGAGGAATTGGCCCGCTGGGATTGCAGCCCCGATGCCGCTCAAGCGGCGGCGAGACTGCTTCGGCAATGGTTGGCGGAGGGGGTCATCGTCGCCCTGAAGGTGACATAACCCTGGACCTGATTGCCGGGTCCGTCGAAAATAGGCCGCTTTCAATAGCAACAAGGATGAGGAAATCATGTCGACCTGGTTATCTTTGCTTCCCGCCCTGATCGCCATTCCGGTGGCGTTTTTAACCCATCGCGTTTTGCTGGCATTGGGCGCTTACGTTTTTATCGGTGCTTTGATTCTAGAGCACGGTTGGTTGCCCGATGCCTCGGGCCGGTTCCTGAAAATTATCTGGCAGGTGGTCACGGACCGGGATAGCGTGATGATCATCGTATTCAGCCTGATGATCGGGGGGTTGATCGGCCTCATCCAAAAAGCCGGCGGAATCGAGGGATTCGTGCGATGGGCCGAAGAGCGACGCTTGATCGGTACGCCGCGCCGGGTGGCCGTGTTGGCTTTCGCCACCAGCCTGGCATTGTTCGTCGAAACCAATTTCGGCGTCCTCGTCGCCGGATTGATCGCCCTGCCGCTATTCGACCGCTATCGTCTGTCGAGACTGAGGCTGAGCTATCTGCTCGATACCACCTGTGCGCCCAAGTGCATGGTCCTTCCCCTCAATGCGTGGGGCGCCTATGTGATCAGCTTGTTGGCGGATCAGGGGGTGGAACAGCCCGTGGGTTTGTTGATGCAGTCGGTGGGATTCATTTTCTACGGCTGGATCGCGCTCTTGTTGGCGGGCATCGTCGCCGCCTTCGGTTGGGAAATTCCTTGGCGCCTGCCCTTGTCCGATCGGGTAATCGGCGAGCTGCCGCATTTCGGCGAGGTGATCACCCCCCATGCGGAGGCCCCGGGACGCGCCCGTCATCTATGGGGGCCGATCGGTTTGTTGATCGTGAGCGTGTTGTTGCTGCTGGCGATCACAGGCGACGCGCCCCTGGCGATTTTCCTGGCGGTCACCTTGGTGCTGGTGGGCACGGGCGTCTATTTCCGCCATGAACAGATTTTGTCATGGAAGGAGATGTTGCTTCCCGTCTGGCAAGGAACCCGGATCATCATGCCATTGATGTATCTATTGATATTCGCTTTTTCCGTGGGGGTGACCACGCAGGCGCTGGGTACCGGATTCTTTCTGGCAAGCTCGCTGCACGGCCAACTGGATCCGGTATGGCTGCCGTTTTTGGTATTCGGCATCGGCTGCTTGATCTCGTTTTCCACCGGCAGTTCCTGGGGCACCTTCGCCATTTTGATTCCCATCGTCGTGCCCTTGGCCGATGTCTTTCAGGTTTCGCCCGCCTTGTTGTTGGGAGCGGCCCTCAGCGGGGGGTTGTTCGGCGACCACTGTTCGCCGGTTTCCGATACCACCATGATCGCTTCCTTGGCGGGCGGAGTGAAGCCGGTCGAGCATATTCGCCATCAGTTTCCCTATGCGGTATTGGGCGGCCTATCGGCGTTGGTGCTGTACGGCGTGGCCGGTGCGTTGATGCTCTGAAAACCACTGCCGGTAACCTTTGAGAGCTGGTTTACAAATTGCTGTGGGGGTATCGGCCATTCGACCTCGGGGACGCTGCAAGTCCGTCCTCGGGCGCTCGGGACTCGGCCATCCCGGCCGAGTACGCCCTCTGGACGAACGCCCGATACCCGCTTTTTCGGATTTGTAAACAAGCGCTTACGTCTAGGTTCTGTTGACATTTGCAATCCATGAACGCTGGGTTTATATAAATGTCACCGAACCTAGGGCGCCACGTTCGGGCACTGCCGATGAATTTCCTCGATTTCGGCGATGATTTCCGCAGGCAGTTCCAATTCGAGGCTGTCCAGATTGTCCGTCAACTGCTCCAGGGTGGTGGCGCCGATGATGTTGGCGGTCAAGAAGGGTCTTGAATTGACGTAGGCCAACGCCATTTGCGCGGGGTTCAGTTCGTGTCGGCGAGCCAGTTCCACGTAGCGGCGGACCACCGGTTCCACATGAGGCTTGCTGTAGCGGCTATAGCCGGAAAACAGGCTCAGCCGGGCGCCTTCCGGTCGCTTGCCATCCAGATACTTGCCGCTCAAGACGCCGAAAGCGAGGGGAGAGTAGGCCAATAGTCCCACCTTTTCCCGCTGGGCGATTTCCGCCAGACCGATTTCGAAGGTGCGGTTGAGCAGATTGTAGGGGTTCTGAATGCTGACGATCCTCGGTCCCCCTTGTCGCTCGGCCAGGCGAAGGTAGGCCATCACCCCCCACGGTGTTTCGTTGGAAACGCCGATGGTTCGCACCTTGCCTTCTTCCACCAACTTGGCCAGGGCGGTCAGGGTTTCCTCGATGGGAACGCCGTCCTGTTCCGGTTGATGCTCGTATCCCAATCGGCCGAAAAAGTTCGTCCGCCGCTCGGGCCAGTGGAGCTGATAAAGATCCACATAGTCGGTGCGCAGGCGCTGCAGACTGCCGTGCAGCGCCTCGCGAATATGCCGCTCGTTCAGACGCGGTCCGCCGCGGATATGGGCCATCCAATCGCCGGGTCCGGTCGCCTTGGTGGCGAGGACGATCTGATCGCGCCGGCCGTTCCGGGCGAGCCAGTTGCCGATGTGGGTCTCGGTGCGGCCCTGGGTTTCGGCGCGGGGCGGGATCGGATACATTTCCGCGGTATCGAAAAAATTGACGCCCCGTTCGAAAGCCATATCCATCTGCGCGTGCGCCTGACTCTCATCGTTTTGCTCGCCGAAAGTCATGGTGCCCAGGCAGATTCGGCTGACTTGAATGGAACTGGTTCCCAGTGGATTGTATTGCATAAGTCTTCGTGGATCTTGCCGTGCGTTCGTCGAAAGAACAAAGTATTTTATAGACTTTCCCAAAGTCAAACAGACGTCGGGGTGGTGACTTGAATGGATGACGGTAACCGTTGGCTGATCACGATAGCGGCGTTGGTGGTGGTGATCGCGGGGCTGCAAGCGGCGGCCGATATTTTGGTGCCCATGCTGTTGTCCGTGTTCATCGCCATTATCTGCTGGCCGATGGTGGATTGGCTGTATCGGCACAAGGTTCCGGCATGGCTGGCGATTCTGATCGTGGTGATGGGCTTGTTGGTGCTGATGACGCTGGTGGGTGTATTCGTGGGCAAATCCATCGACAACTTCGTCGGCAATCTGCCTTATTACCAAACGCGGCTGCAAGCCAATACCGCCGGATTGTTGGTTTGGTTGACCGAAATCGGGTTCGAGTTTTCCCGGGAACAGGTGGGCGCCTATCTGAATGCCGGCCGCTTGATGCAGTTGGCCGGCACCATGTTGACCGCCCTTACCGGGGCGTTTGCCAATACCGCATTGATCCTGTTTTATGTCACCTTCATGTTCCTGGAAGCTTTCATTCTGCCGGCGAAGCTGCAGGGGATCATCGGCGATTCGAGCATGGCGGTTCGTTTCGAAGGATTTTTCGTCAACCTGCGCCGCTATTTGCGACTGAAAACCCTCATCAGCTTGGGAACCGGTGTGACAGTGGCATTGTGGCTGCTTATTTTGGGGGTGGATTATCCGATCCTGTGGGGGGCGGTGGCCTTCGTGCTGAATTTCATTCCCAACATCGGGTCGTTTATCGCCGGTATTCCCGCGGTATTGCTCGCCTTGGTCCAGCTCGGATTGGGCGGAGCGGTTTACACGGCTCTCGGTTACGTAGGGATCAATACCGTGATCGGCGGTCTCATCGATCCCCGGGTGGTGGGGAAAGGATTGGGGCTGTCCACTTTGGTGGTGTTTGTGTCGTTGATTTTCTGGGGTTGGGTGCTGGGGCCGGTGGGGATGTTCCTGTCGGTTCCGATTACGGTCATCTGCAAGATGTTTTTGGAAGACAATCCCCGGACTTTCTGGATTGCGATCCTCTTGGGTCCCGCCCGGGAAATCGATCCGCCTGCTCGGAAGCGGGAAGAATAAAACGAATGGCGATGGGGGGTGATTGATGTCGAACACCGACCTTTTTCTCATTTGGCTCATCGGCGGCGCGGTGCTGATGTTGTTGGAGTTTATCTTGCCTGGAGGTATCGTTTTTTTCTTGGGCCTCGGGGCGACGCTGGTTTCCGTGTTGTTGTACACGGGGCTGATCGAAGGGTGGCTAGAGGCGTTCACCACCTGGTTCATCGGTTCCCTGGCCTTGCTGTTCGGGCTGAGAGGCGTCGTCCAGAAGTTTATCCCGGCCCAAGTGAGCAAGGCGAAAACCGATGAAGACCTGGACGCCTATAATCAAATTGTCGAAGTCTGTGAGCGGATTCCCGCTCAAGGCGAAGGCCGCATCGCTTTCCGGGGGAGCACCTGGACGGCTCGCAATTATCACCAAGATGGAGACCTGGAGGCGGGAACGCCGGTTCGGATCATCTATCGCGACAACCTGGTTTGGTATGTGGAAGCGAACGATGAAGAACCTGCTAACCTTAAATAAGGAATAATAAAGGGGAGAATCTTATGTTGACCGCATTGACCGTGTTCATTTTATTGGCCGGCATCATCCTCTATAAGTTGATGGTGATCGTTCCCATGCGCCAGCAATGTGTGCTCGAGCGCTTCGGCAACTTCAAGGCGGTGCTGGAACCGGGTTTTCACATCGTGGTGCCCTTTTTGGATAAGGTGGCTTATCGGCACGAAATGCGCGAGCAGGTATTGGATATTCCCGCGCAAATGTGCATTACCAAAGACAATATTCAGGTCGCCGTGGACGGTTTGATTTACCTCAAGGTGATGGACGCCAAGCGGGCCAGTTACGGGATCGGCGATTATCGCGTCGCCAGCGTCAATCTGGCTCAGACCACCATGCGTTCGGAGATCGGCAAGCTGACCTTGGGAGACACCTTTTACGAACGGGATAAATTGAACGAATCGATCGTGCGGGAGATCGACAAGGCCTCCGACCCCTGGGGGATCAAGGTGCTCCGCTACGAACTCAAAAACATCACTCCTTCCCCCGAAGTCGTGCATACCCTGGAAAAGCAAATGGAAGCCGAGCGGGCCAAGCGGGCGGAAATCACTCTGGCCAAGGCCGAGCGGGAGTCCAAGATTTTGATTTCGGAAGGCCATCGCCAGGAGGCGATCAACATCTCCGAAGGGGAAAAACAAAAGCGCATCAACGAATCCATCGGCCGCGCTCGGGAGATTGAGATTCTGGCGGCGGCCTCGGCGGAGGGCCTGACGAAGGTGGCCCGAGCCATTCAAAAGCCGGGCGGGGAAGCGGCCGTGAAAATGCGCTTGGTGGAAGAATTCCTGGAGAAAATGGGCAAAGTGATGCAGGAGGCCGACGTGTCCGTTCTGCCCGCCGATCTGGCCAATCTCAAAGGGATTCTTGCCTCGATCAATCAAAACGTCTCATCCACCACTTTGCGGGGAGAAGGCTAATGTCCGGTATCAATCTGATCGACCTGTTCAACTTTGCGGTCTGGGGGATTCTTTTCCTCGCCATCGTGGTGCAGCTGTTCCGTTCCATCCGGATCGTGTCCACTCGAACCGCCTTGATCGTCGAGCGGCTAGGTAAATACCAGGCCACCCTGGGGCCCGGATTTCATGTATTGATGCCGTTTATCGACGTGGTCACGGCGACTCAGGACTTGCGCGAAGAGACCATCGACGTGCCGCCGCAAGAGTGCTTTTCCAAGGATGAGGTCAAGGTCGAAGTGGACGGCGTGATCTATATGTCCGTGTCCGATCCCGTCAAGGCGACCTATGGGGTGACCGACTATCGGTTCGCAGCCATGCAGCTCGCACAAACCACCACCCGCTCGGTCATCGGCACCTTGGATTTGGATAAAACCTTCGAAGAGCGCGACATGATCAGCCAGGCGGTGGTGGATACCCTCAATCGAGCCGGTCAAGGTTGGGGGGTTCATGTGCATCGTTACGAAATCAAAAACATCAAGCCCCCGGCCACCGTCCAAGACGCCATGGAAAAACAAGTCAACGCCGAACGCGAAAAGCGCGCCATCCTGGCCGGCGCCGAGGGGGACAAGCAAAGCCGCATCAGCACTTCGGAAGGGACGATGCGGGAATTGATTAACTTATCCGAGGGCGAACGCCAGCGGCTGATCAACGAGGCCGAAGGGCGGGCGGCCGAAATTCTGGCGCTGGCCGGCGCCACCGCCGCATCGATCGAGAAAATCGGCGGCGCGCTGGTGCAGGAGGGGGGCGAACAGGCCATCAAGCTCAAGCTTTCGGAAAAGCTGATCGGCAATATCGAGCATCTGGCCGACCGGGATACCTCGGTCATTTTCCCGGCGAATTTGACCGATATGGATCAGTTGTTGCAGGCCTTGGGGCTTCGCATCGAGGAAAAATCGACTTGATGAGAGTCTCGTCGGCTAGCCGGCTATTGAAATGCTCGGCTGCTGCTGTAGCGATGCCATGCAAACCCTATTCAGGCGTGCGGCGATGGCGCTTGCTTCGGATGAGCGCCTGCTTGTTTCTGTTTTTGATCGGAGGCGAGGGCATCGTTTCCGGGGCGACCGCAAATGGAGAAAATACCGGCGAAGTTTACCTGGTGACCATCGACTCCACCATCAATCCGGGTACCCTCGGCTTGCTGGAGCATGCCATCGAAACCGCCGAGACCCATCGGGCCGGCGCTCTGATCGTGCAAATCGATACCCCGGGGGGATTGCTGAGCGCCACCCGGGATATGGTTAGCGCCATTTCCGAATCCGAAGTGCCGGTGATCGGTTATGTCGCTCCGGCCGGTGCAAGCGCCACCTCGGCAGGCGCCTTCATCTTGCTGGCCACCCACGTCGCGGCGATGCATACGGGCACCAATGTGGGGGCCTCCTCGCCGGTGGCTGGCGACGGCAGCGATGTCGGCGGCACCTTGGGCAAGAAAATCATGAACGACACCCGCGCTTTCATGCGCAGCATCGCCGCCAAACAAGGACGCAACGCCGACGTCGCCGAACGCTTCGTCTCCGAAGCACTCAGCCTATCCGCTTCGGAGGCCAAGCAGGACAAGATCGTCGATTTGATCGCCGACAGTATTCCGGATTTGCTCGCTCAGGCGGAGGGGCGCGAGGTGCGCGTGAACGGAAAAAAATACGTGCTGGCCTTATCCGGCACGACAGTTCATCCGGTGGCCCCCCGCCTCATCGATCGCCTGTTGATCCATATCGCCCACCCTCAAGTGGCGCATTTGCTGATCTCCTTGGGGACTTTGGGGGTTTACATCGAGATCTTGAGCCCCGGTTTGGGTTTTCCCGGCGTGTTCGGCGCGGTTGCCGTGATTCTGGGGCTGGTGGGCGTGCAAACCTTGCCGGTCAATATGGGATTTTTGATCCTACTATTTTTGGGGATCGCCTTCATGGTCGCCGAGTATTTCGTCGCCGGTTTCGGGGTACTGGGAATCGGCGGGGCGATCGCTTTTATCCTCGGCAGCCTGAACTTATTCGATGTGCCGTCATCGGCGGATTATCAACGCGAAATTCTGTCCCTCAGCATCGCCGTGGCCGCCGCGATCTTGCTGACCACTTGGTTGGTCTCGCGGAGTTTGACCGGAGCTCCCCGTACCCGGCAGATGGCGGGCAAAACCGGAGAAGCGATGGTGAGTTTCGATCAACGGGGCCATGTGCTGATCGAAGATGAGCGCTGGCCCGCCGAGACATTAGAGCCTTTGCACCGGGGCGACAGAATTGTCGTCGTGGAACGGAAAGGCGATGGATACTTGACCGTAAAAAAACGATAGGCCTTGGTTTTTCGATTTTAATCAGCATATGGGAACAGCCGCCGTGTCAGATCAACCTGCCCGCCTCACCCAAGTGAAAGCCAGCCGTTTCGAGGCTCTGATCGAGGGGGCCGAGCCGAATTCGCCGACAGTCGAAGCCGACAATCTTTGCCAATTGGGCCATTATGTGCTGATCGAGCAATCCGATCTTCGCATTTTGGCGTCGGTCCACCGAAGTTCCGTCTCCGACGACGGCATTCATCTGGGATTGATTCCCCTGGGAGAGGTGGACGCCGAGGGAACTTTCCAGCGCGGCGTCCGCAACTATCCCACCCCCGGGGCCGGTGTCCGGCGCGTCGATGCCGACTATCTGCGGCAGGTGTTCGCCAAATACCGTGAATTGGGGTTTGAACTGGGGCAAGTGTCGAATCGCTCCGAGCAACTTGCCTATCTCAACCCCAGCGCCTTGTTCGGTCGCAGTTTCACGATTTTGGGGCAATCCGGTTCGGGTAAATCCTGGACCGTCGCCAGCGTGATTCAGCAAGCGGTCGAGGCGATGCCCCGGGCCCACATCATCCTTTTGGATCTGCACGGAGAATACTGCTGGCGGGGCGTGCAGGGGCAAATCCATTCGTCCTTCCGGGAAGGGACCTACCGATACGTCGACGCCCGGGCCTTGGAAATCCCCTATTGGCTGATGACCTACGGCGAGTTGATCGATCTCTTGGTCGACCGGTCCGACAGTTCCGCTTCCATTCAAACGGCCTTTCTTCGGGAAACGCTGTACAGTTTGAAGAAGAAGGAAGCCGAGCGTCTGGAGATCGGTTTTGTCTCCATCGACGCGCCCATCTATTTTTCCTTGGAGTCGCTGTACCAGGAGTTCAAGGCCGCCAACGAGATGCGTACCGATTTCGGCAAGACCAAGGGGCCGTTGTTCGGACAATTCGACGAGTTTCTGGTGAAGCTCCAGAGCCGCCTCAACGATGTGCGCTACGATTTTTTGCTCAAACCCCGGCGGCGCGACAATTCCGAGGCATTGCCGAAGCTGTTGCGCGATTTCGTGGGATTGGGCGAGCCTCGTTGCCAGGTGACCGTCATCGACCTGAGCGGCGTGCCTTTCGACGTGCGTCCGGCGGTGTCGGCCCAAATTGGACGGTTGGCTTTCGAATTCAATTACTGGAACCCGCGGCGACGCGAATTCCCCTTGCTTTTGTTGTGCGAAGAAGCCCACGCTTATATTCCCCGCGAGGGTGGTACTCGCTATGAAGGTACCCGGCGGTCGATGGAACGGATCGCCAAGGAGGGACGTAAATATGGAGTCGGGTTGGGGGTAGTCAGCCAACGTCCCCACGAGCTCTCCGAAACCGTCCTGTCTCAATGCGGTACGTTCATCTGCCTGCGCCTGACCAACCCCGACGATCAAACCTATGTGCGCGATCTGGTGCCCGATGCCGAAAGCGATTTGGTGGACGTGTTGCCGGTATTGGGGCGGGGTGAGGCCATGGTGATGGGGGAAGCGGTACCTTTACCCACCCGGCTTCGGGTTCGGCGCCCCGATCCCGCGCCCCACAGCCAGGACGTCGATTATCACACCGCTTGGCGCGACGGCCCCGAGGATTTGGATGTGGAGGCCATCGCCGACCGCTGGCGGCGCCAGGGCCGGCGTTGACAAGGTGGTTCCGGTGGTGGGGCCAGCCCCCGCTGCCGCTCATGGAGGCGGTTTACAAAGCTTATCTCCAGGGAAGGGGCAGAGAGGGTCCGGGACTCGCAGCAGGTCTTCATAGGTGGCGCGGCGTCTGGCAGGTGCGGCCATGGTCTGTCTTCCCGGGTTGGGATCGATCATAAGGGGTGGATTTGCAAATCCTACTACGCGAGGACGTTGTTGGGTAGAAAGTATATAATCCGGACCCGGCTATAAAATCGCCGCTGTCTCGATCTCGACCTCCGGGCAAAGCAGCGGCCGGATTGTTTCCTCGCGCCCATGGCGCCTGACATCCCGGTAACCGTCGGGCGAAGGGTCCCGGTAAACCTCGACGACTTTCCCCGAAAGATCGATCAACCAGGCTTCCGGGATACCGTGCCGGGCGTAAAGGGGGATTTTGACGGTCCGGTCATAGTCGCGGGAGGTGTCGGCTATTTCCACGACGAGCAGCGTATCGGTTGCGGTCGCAGCAGCGCCCCGGTAATCGTCTGCGCGCGGTTTCAGTAAGGCCAGATCCGGCTGGGGTTCGGATTGTTCGGACAAACGGAGCGGGTTTTGAACCGAGACCACGGCCCGGCCGTCTGCCGCCATTACCAGCAAACGGTTCAAGCGGTTCACGAGGCCGGCGTGTTGATGTCCGATCGGCGTCATGTCGATAATTTCCCCCTCGATAAGCTCCACCCGGTCGTCTTCGGTGAAAATCCCGGCCTCTCCCATGCGGCGATATTCCTCGACGGAGATCCGGTGGCGCCGGGGGAACGCGGCGGCGTTAGCTGTCATCACAGCGACTCCCGATAGGATGGACAGTGAGGAAAGTACATCACCCCGGCTTGGGTTTTTCAAGTCCGAATAAACCGCCAAAAGTCGGGCCGGATTCTGCTAACGGCGTCGGTAGAGGGTCAAATAACCATCCGAAGATTGGTGGACCCTTTCCAAGCCGGATAAGGGGTTTTCCAGCGAGGTGGTGAAGGGCAGCAGCCGTACCAGGAGCGGCACGCTGTCTTCGTCGGTATTCTCCGGGGCCCGGGCGATCCGCCAGGCGGCGATGCCTCCGGGGACTTTCTGGGGCAAATACCCGGCGCCTTTTTCCCCGGCCCAGCGCTGTACCGAGGCGATTTGGCCGTGGAGGTTTTCGGTGGCGGGAAAGATCCTGACCTCGAGCGGCAGCTTTTTCCCCGCCAGGCGTTCGATTTCGTTCACGTGAGACAGGTTGCCGTTTGCGACCAGCAGATAAAGAGGGGCGTCCGGCGCCAGTCGGGCGATTGCCTCAAGCGCCTGCTCGGAATCTTGAGCGAACCATCGGGCGAGCTGCGCCAGTTTGCCTTCGGCATCGCCGAAATCGCCGCTCAAGCGGCGCCAAAGATCGCGTTCGGCGGACGAAAATGCTTCCGCTGGTGGTTGTAATACCCAGACGCGGCGGCCGCTGAAAAAGTCGATCCTTTGGCCGTCGTCCCACCAGGCGAGCACCAAGGCGTTCGATTCCACCTTGGAGCGCAAGAATTCGCCCAGTTCCATCCAGCTTTGCCATTGGCGCGATTCGGGGTCGGGCAGCAAGACCTGCCGGGGCGTACCCGCCTCATCCCGATAACGGGCCACATGCAGGGTCAAGCGCTTGCCGGTGTCGGATTGGTGAAGCTCCCAGCGTTCGAACTCGGTGGGGGAGTAATGGCCGGAAAGGCTTTCGGGAATGCTGAGCGAGACCCGCTTTTCCTCCCACGATTCCGATAGCGGCCAGAGGGTGGATAAAAGCAGGGCGGCGCCTGCCAGAAGCAAGGCGCCGCCTACCAGATAACGGCGTTTCATCAGGATTTACGCCGTCCGATGACTACCAGTCCGCCGACCATCAAGGCGGTCCCCAAGGGTATCCGCAGTTTTTCCAGGGAAAGATCGGAAATTGCGGATAGATGAAGGATGCCGTCCACGTTGGCGGTTTGGCCGTGGGCTTCGCGCAGACGAGTATTCTCGTCCATGATTTCGGTGTAGTCGTGCATCAGCGGCGACCAGCCCTCGGTATAGGTGAAACCGCCCGGATTGGCGTGAACCAGGCCCTTGTAGAGCTTGATCAAGTCGTGCTCCCACATGTCGGCGTAGATCCTTTCCACGCGCGAGGGATTGTTGCCCTTGGCCCAGAACAGCTGGAAGAAGCCGCCCGGGGCGTCCTCGGCGGGTGCCGGCGGAGTGGGGCGGTTGCTTTGCTGACCCACCAGCAGACCGTCGTCGTACAGCGCCTGGACAACTTGCTTGGCTTCCTGTTCCACCTTGAGGCCGGAGAGGATGCCCTTGTCCGCGGTTTCCAGATAGGTGCGGGCGAAACGGGGGGAGTGACACTGATTGCAGGTGCCGACCCAGGCTTCCTTGCGCTCTTCGAACCAGGGGTGGTCCAGATTATCCGCGATCGCCGGGGTGGGGTTGAAGCCCCAGCGCACTTTGCGCACCAGGTTGTGGGAAAACTCGCCTTCATATTCGAAGTGACACAACTGACAAGTGGGGGCGGTATAGCCGCCTTTGGTCAGAGCGTCCTTCAAAGGCGCTTCGAAGTTCCATTGATTCTTATGAGTTTGATAAACGGTACCGTGCTTGGAAAGCAGGTAGTTTTCAAATTCGTTGTGATCGACGCCGTTGTGGCAAGTGGCGCATGCTTCCGGCTGACGCGCCTCGGCGGCGGAGAAGCTGTGGCGGGTATGGCAGCCGTCGCACTTGTTTTGCTGATAGTGGCACATGTCGCAACCTTGCGCGATCTCGCGCTCGGCCATGCCGGCCCAGATGGCGTTCTCCACGTTGGCCTTCCAGTCCACCGCGTGGGAGGGGTGCCCTTTGGGCCATTGATCCTGGGGCCAGGTTTGTTCCTTTTCCGATTCGGCCTGGGCGAATTGCTCCACGTGACAGGTACCGCACGCGGTTCGATCCGGCATGCGGAGATCCTGATCGTGGCGGATTTTTTGTTTGCCCACCCCGCCGTGGCAGTCGATGCAGCCGACTTCTTTCAGCGGCTCGCCTTCCTTCAGCAGCCCCTGGCGCACCAGGTTTTTTTCAACTTCCGCCAGTTTTTCCTTTTTGTAGGCACGAACGTCGTGTTTGGGCAGGGTCCGGATGCGATCCAAGTGGGCGTGGGTGCTGTCCTTCCAGGCGTGATAGAAGCCCGGGGTGACGCTTTGGTGGCAGGCGATACACTGCTCCCGGGTGACCTCGCCGGCGATGGTGTCGGGGGGCTGATAAAAGTCCTTCGGATTCCAGTAGCGCTGGATGGGGATCGGATCCCAATGCTGGCCGAACTTGCCTTTACCCGGATGTTCCTGGCGGTATTGCTCGATCAACTGTTGGGGGTCGGTATTCACCTTGGCCATGGCGGGCGGGACCGCTATGGCCAATGCTAGGACGAGTCCTGAAAAAAGCTGCAATAACATCGCTTCCTCCACAAAATGAGTATAGGAGTTGTAGTTTTTAGTCGCTATCATAGCATCACCGGGTGATCTGAAAAACTTGACGATCGTCGGGGATGCAACCTATAGTTTCGCATCGAAACCAAAAAAACGGAAGGAGGCCAAGATGAAAATACGAAGTCTGTTCCTGTTGGGTTTGGTTCTATTGACTGGATCGGTAACCGCTGCGGGAACTTCAGTTGAATATCCCGAAGGTTTTCGCACTTGGTACCACGTCAAATCGATGGTGATCCAGCCGGGTCATCCCTTGGAGGACCCTTTCGGAGGCATTCATCACATCTATGCCAATTACAAGGCATTGCAGGGGTTGAAAAGCGGCGATTACCCTGATGGTGCGGTGTTGGTTTTCGATTTGCTCGATTATCAAAGTTCCAATAATGCGCTGGTGGAAGGAAAGCGCAAGCTGATCGGCGTCATGGAGCGGGATGCCGAACGTTTCGCCGCGACCGGTGGCTGGGGCTTTGAAGGCTTCGGGGGCGGCGATCCAAGCAAGCGCCTGGTGACCGACGGCGGTCAAGGGTGCTACGGCTGTCATACTTCGCAGAAAGACAGTCAATTTGTATTTTCAAAACTGAGAGACTGAGGAGGAGAACTATGAAAAACAAGATTGGAGTCGGCATCGGCGCCGCCCTGTTGGGCATGTTCATCGGCGGGGCCGGCGTGAGCACGGCCTGGTCGATACAACTCAAAGGAGGCGCCAAGACCCCGGCGCCGCAGGCGACCCAAAGCGGCACCGACGACGCGGTAGCGCGTACCGAAAAAGTGGTGCAGATGCTCGACGATCTATACAAGACCGCTATCGTTGCGATCACCAAGCATTACGTCAACTCGCCCGCCGATCTGTCGGCGGCGACTGCGTCCAAGGTGCTGTTCCAAGCCTTGGAGGACAAAGGACATATGGAAACCCGTTTGCTGGGATTCACCGATGTGTTGATCAATGGAGAAAATGCCCCCCGGGACGCTTTCGAGGAGAAAGCCAGGGACCAACTCCTGGCGGGTGCGCCCAGCTATCAGGAAGTCGCCGAGGAAGACGGGAAGCGCTATCTGCGGGTGGCGACCACGGTTCCGGTGGTGATGGAGAAGTGCGTGATGTGTCACGCCAATTTCCGCGATAAGGAAGGTGCCATCGGCGCACTGGCCTACAAGATGCCCGTTTTGGAGTGATTGTTTTTCCTTCCTCGTTTGGACCGCGCCTTTTATATTAAAGGGCGCGGTTTTTTTTGGGGAGGATCGCCATGCAGAAAATATCGCTTCTGGAGCGGAATGTCCGGCGCTTCCTTTGGGAATGGCCGGGGCTGAATGTGTTTTGCACCCAAAACGGATGGATCGACAACGACACCTTGTGGTTCGAGATTCAGAGCCGGCGCAATAACGAAGTGACCGTGGCGGTCAAATTCATCGAGATCCTCATGGAAGGGTCCGGTTGTGTGGCCGATCGGCGCGAATGTTTCGGCAAGCTCCGCTTGCGACTGGACGAGAACGACGAGATCGTCGGGGTCGAGGTGATTTAAACGAAACCTTGCGGTAGGACAGGGATGCGCGCTGCCGTGCTTTAAGAGGCTGTTTGCAAAGCTTCTTTCAAAGAAGGGCAAGGGTCCCGGCGGCTTGTCCTCCGGGACGCCGTGAACCCATCCCTGGGTTCCCCCCACCCAACCCTCCCCCCACGCCGAAGCTACGTGCCTATCGTGATGGATTCTAAGTGATGACAGAAGGTTCCGAGCGTCCGCTGCGGGCTTTGACCTCGCTCAAATCCTCGGCCAGTTCGATCAAGTCCGCCAGGCCTTCCTGGGGGTCCGAATCCTGGCGGGTGGGGTCGGACTCGAAGCGCTCGATATAGACGCGCAGGGTGGCGCCCTCCGTCCCCGTTCCCGACAAGCGATAGACCAATCGCGCCTCCGGTTCCAGCAAGATGCGCAGTCCTTGGCCGGTGGTGACGCTGTGGTCCACCGGGTCGGAATAGCTGAAGTCGTCGGCTTGCCTGACGGTGTAGATACCGAGTTTTCGCCCGACCAGGCTGTCCAATTGGCCGCGCAAGTGATTCATGATCCCTTGGGCGACGGTGCTGTCGAGGGCTTCGTAATCGTGGCGGCTATAGTAATGGCGACCGAATCGGCGCCAGTGGTCCCTTACCAGGGTGGCGACCGGTTGTTCGCTGGCCACGATAATGTTGAGCCAGAACAGAACCGCCCACAGGCCATCTTTCTCGCGCACGTGATCGGAACCGGTGCCGAAGCTTTCCTCGCCGCACAGGGTGATCTTGCCGGCATCCAGCAGATTGCCGAAGAATTTCCAGCCGGTGGGGGTCTCGTAGCAGGGAATGCCGAAGGCTTCCGCCACTTGATCCACCGCGCGACTGGTGGGCATGGAGCGGGCCACTCCCCGGAGGCCGTTGCGATAGCCCGGAATCCGGTGCGCGTTGGCCGCCAATACCGCCAGACTGTCGCTGGGGGTGACGAAGAACTTTTGCCCCAGAATCATGTTGCGGTCGCCGTCTCCGTCGGAAGCCGCCCCCAAGGTGGGGGCGTCGGGGCCGTACATCTTTTTTACCAATGCTTCAGCGTAGGCGAGGTTGGGGTCCGGATGACCGCCACCGAAGTCCTCTTTCGGTTCGGCGTTGATCACCGACCCGGGCCCGGCGCCCAGTTCCTCCTCCAGAATGCGTTTGGCGTAGGGGCCGGTGACCGCGTGCATGGCGTCGAAGCAGACGCTCGCCACGCCGGTGGTCAGTGCGTTGCGCATCCGGTCGAAATCGAATAATTGGGTCATTAATTCGACATAATCGGCGACCGGATCGATGACCCGAATGGTGGTGTTCCCGAAGCGGTGCTCGTCGAGCCGATCCAGGTCTATGTCCGGTATTTGCGCGATCCGGTATTCGCCGATCTCTCGGCTGCGCTGATAAATCGCGTTGGTATAGCTTTCCGGAGCGGGGCCGCCGTTGTCGATATTGTATTTAATCCCGAAGTCTCCGTCCCGGCCGCCGGGATTATGGCTGGCGGATAGGACGATGCCGCCCAGGGCGCGGTTTTTGCGGATCAGATGGGAGGCGGCGGGGGTGGAAAGCAGGCCTTTTTGGGCGACGAGTAGGGTGCCGAACTCATTGGCGACGGCTATTTTGATGATCGTCTGGAGGGCTGGGCGGTTGAAATAACGTCCGTCTCCCCCCAGGACCAAGGTTTTGCCCTTTCGATCCGGCAAGCAGTCGAAAATGGACTGGACGAAATTTTCCAGGTAGTGGGGCGTCTCCAAAAACACCCGGGTTTTCTTGCGGAGACCGGAAGTACCGGGCTTTTGGTCGGGGAAAGGGGTGGTGGGGCGAGTTTCGATTTGCATGGCTTTCGTACCGACGTCGATTTTTCGTATATCATTTTTTGGACGGAATCAAAGTTTATCACTGTGGAGGTGTGTGGTACATGAAAGGGCGGCGTCGATTCTGGGTGCTTGGGAGCCTGATCTTGTTATGGCTTGGGGGCGGTATCGCCCAAGGCCGGGAGGAGATCTGGGTGCTGGTGGACACCGAGGCGTTGCAATTACAGGTAATGCGGGGCGAGAAGCCGGTCGAGGTCTTCGCGCACATTGCCATCGGCCGCGCCGGGACCGCCCGGGAAAAAGTGCGCGGCGACAATAAAACGCCTTTGGGTTCGTTTCGCATCGGCTGGATCAAGGAGAACAGCCGCTATCACCGCTTTTTCGGTCTCAATTATCCCACCCTGCCTTACGCCAAGGTGGGATGGAATCATGGCGTGCTCGATGATTCCACCTTCCGTTCCTTGATCCGGGCCCATTTCGAGGAGAGCGTCCCTCCCCAGAACACGCCGTTGGGCGGCTTTATCGGCATCCACGGTTTGGGGCGGGCCGATCCCAAAATCCATGAGATGTTTAATTGGACCCGCGGCTGCATTGCCTTGACCGACGCCCAGATCGACCGGCTCAGTCATTGGATCGGGGTGGGCACCGCCGTGATCATCCGCTAGGCAACGATTTTTTGACTTGGCGTTACTTGTTGTGTGATGATTCCATCCTGTCAAAATCAACAATCCAAAAGGGGGGATGTCGTCATGTTGAAGACGTTGGTAAAAATCTCCGCAGTGGCTGTCGCCATGGGTGTCATGACCGGTTGTGCCAACAATTCGAAGCACATGCAGGAAATGCATGACCGCTTCGCGGCGATCGAATCGCGTCTGTCTGACGTGGAAAGCGCCGCCGATGCGGCCATGAAAGAAGCCCGCAGCGCCCATGAGCACGCTTATCAGGCCGAGGAGATGGCGCAGAAATGCCATGAGGAATGCAAAGCCCATGGCGCCAAAATGGACAAGCTGTTCCAAAAATCCATGATGAAATAAGCTTGCCTCCAGACGAGTTTTTGCAATGGGCTCCGTCTCGACGGGGCCCGTTTTTTGTGCGCCGCTAGAGGTCTGCCGCTAGAGTGACCGCGGCAGTGCGGGAAATTTTCACGGGAATTCCCGTTTGTTCCTCGAGCGCTTTTCTGAAGGCCGAACCGTGCAGCCGGATGGAAGCGTCGCCTTGGGTTTTTTCTTCGATCAAAGTGAGCGCTCGCTCCAACATTTTCTCGTAGTCGATATCGGCTTCCTCCAGAGGCGGGTGAACTTCAAGATACAGCTCGCCGGCGAACCATCCCGTTTTGATCGGCTGATTGACCAGCGTGACCGGTGTTCCCACCGGGATTTCCGGAAACAGCCTTTCGATGTCTTCCGGGTACATGCGCACGCAGCCGTGGGTGACGCGCATGCCGATTCCGAATGGCTTGTTGGTACTGTGAATCAAATAGCCCGGGATTCCCAAACGGAGGGCATATTTTCCCAACGGATTGTCGGGGCCCGATGGCACCACCTTCGGCAACGGATCGCCTTGCTCGGCATGTTCTTTGCGAATGGATTCGGGCGGACGCCAGACCGGATCCTGGGTCTTGGCCACCACCCGGGTCGTTCCCAAGGGGGTGGACCAATCCATGCGGCCGATACTGACCGGGTGGGTAATGACTTGGGGAGGCGCATCGCCCCGGGACGGCGGAAAGTAATAGAGGCGCATTTCCGGGATATTGAGCACGATTCCGTGGCGCTCGGCTTCCGGCAGGATGAATCGCTTGGGGAGCACGACTTTTGCTCCCGCCGACGGGATCCACCGATCCAAACGAGGGTTGGCCAAAAGAATTTCATTTTGGCCGATATCGAAGCGGCGCGCGATATCCAGGAGGGTATCGCCTTTCTGAACCCGTGCGGCTTCCACCCGGCCGACCACGTCCACGTCCGACGGTGGCAAAACGTAAGTATCGGCGGATACGCTACTTGCTAACAGCAAGCCGCCGAACAGAATCGATTTGAATTTCCCGCCCATGGCTACCACAAGTTTGATAACAAGCATAGAATACCATTGAATCTTATCCACGAGACATCCGGGAGGCGACATGGCCCAAATTGAGTTGGTCAAGGCAGTGCGTGCAGCGCTGGAACGGGATCGTTGGGTGAGTCCTCAGCGGAATCGCATCGAGATCCAATCCGAGGCCGGAGTGGTTGTGCTGACCGGCGTGGTGGCGGAGATCGCCGCCAAGCGTCGTGCTCATTGCATCGCTTCGGAGGTTTCCGGTGTGACCGCCGTGGACGACCGCTTGCAAGTCGAGCCGGCGGAAGCCATGGGGGATGACGAAATTCTCGCCCATCTGGTCAAGCTGCTCGAGGAAGATCCGGTGTATAAGCATTACGGGATCACCGCCGTCGACCGGAAAGGGGAGCGGGAAGTCAGGCGCCAACTGGACGATCAGGCGGGATGGTTCCTCCTCCACGTGGAAGACGGGATCGTGTATCTGGAAGGTAAGGTGAGGTCCCTATGCGATCGGCGTTTGGCCGGGGCCATGGCTTGGTGGGTGCCGGGCAGCCTTGACGTGACCAACGATCTCGAAGTCGATCCGCCCGAGGAAGACAACGACGAACAGCTTAAAGAAGCGCTTGCTTTGGTGTTGGATGTGGATCCCTTTATCGACCATCAGCAGATTGCCGCCCAGTGCCTTCAAGGAGAGGTGGTGCTGACCGGGGTCGTACCGGTGGCCGAGCAGATCCAACTGGCGGAACACGATTGCTGGTATGTGGACGGGGTGCGAAAAGTCGACAATCGCCTGACGCTGACCTGATGCAAGTCCCGGGTCCCTGGTTGCCGGGTCGCTTGCGGCGGCGATATAAACGGTTCCTGGCGGATGTCGAATTGGAGGATGGCAGCCTGGTGACCGCCCATACCCCCAATACCGGCTCGCTGAAGGGATGCGCCGAGCCGGGGATGCGCGTCTGGCTGCGCGATACCCGGGATAGTAAGCGAAAATATCCCTATTCCTGGGAGTTGGTGGAGGCTCGGCCGGGAACTTGGGTGGGTATCCATACCGGCTTGAGCAATCATTTGGTCCGCGAGGGCATCGAGACCGGATTGATTGGCCCCCTTCAGGCGTACGAACGTATCCGCAGCGAAGTTCCCTACGGCCATCGCAGCCGGATCGATTTGCTTTTGGAGGCGCCGGACAAACCGCCTTGTTATGTGGAAGTCAAAAACGTTACCTTAGCGGCGCACGGAGTGGCCCGTTTTCCGGACGCGGTCAGTGTCCGGGCAAGCAAACATCTGAACGAGTTGGTCGAAGTGGTGGCCCGGGGCGGACGGGCGATGATGTTTTTTTGCGTTCAGCGTGCCGATGTGACCGCATTCACGCCTGCCGACGATATCGATCCAGACTACGGAAAAAACTTGCGCCGAGCATTGGCGGCCGGGGTCGAGGCGTTGGCCTTCCGTGCTCGAGTCGGTCCGGGGGCAATTTGCCTGGATCGGCCGATACCGATTATCTGTCACTAGAAGGTGAACGGGTCGACAAAACTTTGCCGATTTCCTGGTTTACACTGAACTAATACCAGTAAGGGCCGTCTCCAGACTTATGCGACCTGTAGAGAGCAACACATGGCTATTTTGATCGTTGACGATGATCCCCAGCTGGGCAGGCTGGTCGGCATTCGGCTGGCCGCTGCAGGCTATCGTACCTTGACGGCGCGTTCCGCCAGTCAGGCGCTGGCGTGCCTGGGAATTGAAGGGGAAGAAAAGGCCGATCCCGAAATCGACCTGGTGATGCTGGATATCTTCCTGCCGGATGCTTGGGGGATCGATCTCTGTCGTAGAATCAAGGAAAACCCCGGCACTTGCGACATTCCCGTGATCATGATTACCGGAAGCACCGATGAAGAGGATCTTCAGCGGGCTTTCGACGTCGGCGCGATGGATTATATTGAAAAACCTTTCAAAGGCGTGGAGTTATTGGCTCGTCTTCGTTCCGCGCTGCGCCTCAAGGCGGAAATCGAGCAACGCAAGCGTCAGGCCCAGGAACTGATCGCCGTGGCCGATCAGCTGAAACAGGCGAATGAACAATTACGCCAGCTGTCCTTTCACGATGGTTTGACGGGGCTTCACAACCGCCGGCACTTCGACGAGTTTCTGGAGCGGGAATTCAAGCGCGCTCAGCGTACGGGCAGCTCCCTGGCGCTGATTATGATCGATATCGATCATTTCAAGACCTATAACGACCGCTTCGGTCATCAGGCCGGAGATGAGTGTCTTCGCCGCATCTCCGCCAGTTTTTATCAAGTGGTGAATCGCGCCAATGATCTGATCGCTCGCTACGGAGGGGAAGAATTTTCCGTGATCCTGCCGGATACCGATCAAGCGGGGGCGCTTTCCGTGGCTGAAAATTTACGCCGGGCGGTGGAGGCCTTGTGCATCGTTCACCCCGACTCCCCCTTCGGGATCGTGACCATCAGCGAGGGAATCGCCGCCCATCGCCCGAAGCCGAAAGAGCGCTTGGACGCCTTGATCGAAGCGGCCGACAGCGCTTTGTACCACTCCAAGCGCTCCGGCCGCAATCGGGTCAGCGTCGCGGCTTGAGCGGTTCTCCGAGAAACTCGATCCCTTCCCAGCCGTGGCGGCTGAAAGTCCGAATGTTTAGGTGGTCTGTGCCGTCCGGGGTTGCCAGGACGTGGCGATAATGTTCGCCGAACAGAGTCAGGGTTTGAGACTCGTCCAGGCCGTGGCGGCGGGCAAAAGCGAAAATTTTACAAGAACCTTCGTTTTGTCCCGCCTGGTTGAGGTGCCTATCCTCTCCCTTACCGTTGGCGAATGGGGTGGGGGTGTAATCGTAATGCGCTTCGATGAGCGCCAGGGTTTCGCTGAAGTCCACCGCTTGTTCGGCGCGGACTCGAGTGAGAAAGGTGTCCAAGTCCATGGTTTAACGAATCAGACGGGCCAGGGGTTTGAAATGGGGATGGCGGGCGTCGCGCAGCCATTCGAAGAGGACCGATTCCGCGCAGAGGACGACCACGCCTGCTTGGCGCATCCGCTCCAGCGCATAAATCTTGTGTTCCGGGTTGCGTGAGCAGACCGCGTCCTCGACCACGAACACCTCGAGTCCCCGACTGAGCAAGGCGAAGGCGGTTTGCAGCACGCAGACGTGGGTTTCCTGGCCGGTGAGAATGATTTGGGTTCGGTCGCTGGCGTCGAGCATGCGGTCGAAGCCTTCCGCGCAATTGCAGGCGAAGCCGGTCTTGGGCAACGGGGTCACGCCGGCCGGCAGATGCTTCGAAATTTCGGGAGTGGTGTGTCCCAATCCTTCTGGGTATTGCTCGGTAATCAACACCGGCACGTCGAGGGTACCGGCGGCCTCCAGCAGCATGTTGCTGTGATCGATCATGCGCTGGCGTTCATGCTCGGGCATGGCCTCGGCCAGACGGGGTTGGATGTCGGTCAATACCAGAATGCTTCGTTCCGCGTCGCAAAGTAGAGGTGGGTGGGCCATGGATTCTCCTGAATGGTCAGCCTCAGTTTGATTTCAGCCTTTTAGCTCGACTTTCCCCATTTGAGGGGTTGTATAAGGGCCGGGAGATAACCACCTATGAAGAATCATCTTCGACCAAAAAGAGGTTCTTCAGATGGGCGGATTACCTCCCGACGTCTTGTCGATTATAAAGGTGTTTGCACCGCTGTTCAGCAAAAGGGTATGGCAACGGGCGCAAGTGTTACTGATAGGTGCGATCCTCACGCCTGGTCGACGCACGGTGGCGGCAGTGCTTCGGGTGATGGGGCTCGGCGAGGAGCGACGGTTCAAGAACTACCATCGGGTGCTCAGCCGGGCGCGGTGGTCTGGGCTGGCCAGCAGTCGCCTGTTGTTGGGGCTGTTAATCCAGGCGTTTGCCTGGCAGGGACCCTTGGTGATGGGATTGGATGACACGATTGAGCGACGGTGGGGGCGCAAGATTGGTGCTCGGGGGATCTACCGGGACCCGGTCCGCTCCAGCCGGGGGCATTTTGTGAAAGCCAGCGGCCTGCGCTGGTTGAGCCTGATGCTGTTGGTGCCGATCCCTTGGGCCCATCGGGTTTGGGCGCTTCCTTTTCTGACCTCGCTATGCCCCTCGGAGCGCTACTATCGGCGCTATCGGCGTGCGCATCGATCCTTGACCGAGCGGGCCCGGCAGCTCTTGCGGATGGTCCGGCGCTGGTTGCCCACCCGCTCGATCGTGGTGGTCGCCGATCAGAGCTTTGCGGCCTTGGATCTTTTGGCGGCCGTCACTGGGGACCGGTTCAGTGTCGTGACCCGGCTGCGGTTGGATGCGGCGTTGTACGAACCGGCCCCGCCGCCGCGACCGGGCCGCTCTGGACGACCGCGCAAAAAGGGGAAACGGCTCCCCACGCTGGCGCAAGTGGCCGCCGACCCGGCGACCCGTTGGCAACGCTTGACCGTTGCGCGGTGGTATGGCGAATCCGACCGCCCGGTGGAAATCGCCTCGGGCACGGCGGTGTGGTACCACGCGGGCAAACCGCCCGTACCGCTCCGTTGGGTGCTGATCCGCGATCCGCTCCAGCGCTTCCAGGCCCAAGCGCTGTTGTGCACGGATCCGAAGGCCGCGCCGACAGAGATCGTCCAGTGGTTTATCCGCCGTTGGCAGGTCGAGGTCACCTTCGAAGAAACCCGTGCCCACTTGGGACTGGAAACGCAGCGCCAATGGTCAAGGCGGGCGATCGCCCGGACCACGCCCATCCTGCTCGGCTTGTTCTCCCTGGTCACCCTCATGGCCGATCGGCTGGTCGCCAACCAGGCGATGCCGGTGCGTACCGCTGCCTGGTATCGAAAACTCACCCGACCTTTATCGATGCGTTGGCCTTGGTACGCCGTCACCTGTGGAGTGCACACCTTTTTTCCAGGTCGCCGCCAGCCACCGACGTGGAAAAAAATCCCAACCCATTACTGACCCGCTGTATCGAGATAATGTGCTATGCCGCATAATGGGGAAAGTCGAGTTTAGATTCTGTTGCCATTTTCAGCAGCATCCTTGCTGCGAACGGTCCCGGAACGTTCTCCCCGGCTCCTGCTGAAAACGGCAACAGAATCTAAAAGTCCGTTTCAAAACTCGTGCGCGGTTCAGGGTAATCGCGCATGCCTTGATCTCCCTTCTCCCGCTGGAGGGAGAGGGATGGGGTGAGGGTGGTTTAAATCAATAATACCTTTCACTTCAATTAGATCCACCCTCTTCCTAACCTTCTCCCTCCAGGAGGGAGAAGGGACTCTACTTGAGTCATTCCAGACGGAGAGGGAATTAAGGTGATGTCGTGCTTCGTAGGCTTATACGGTATATCGGGTTTTGAAACAGACTGTAAGAATCTAGTCTATCATGCCGTTCAATGCGTGCCAGACTTCCTGCGCCAACAAAGGCTGGGCTTCCACGTTCGGGTGAATGCCGTCGGCTTGCATCAGGCCGTCTTTCAAGGCGACGTCTTGCAAAAAAAACGGCACGAAAGTCACCGGATGGCGATCGGCGAGACGCTGGTAGACGTCCTCGAACATCGCGGCGAAACGGGGGCCGTAGTTGGTGGGCATTTTGATTCCCAACAGGATCACCTCGGCGCCGGCCGAGCGGGAGGCTTCGATCATGTTCGCCAGATTACGTTCCATTTGCTGGGGCGGGATGCCTCGCAGGCCGTCGTTGCCGCCCAATTCGAGGATCACGATGTCGGGTTGGTGGGTTTTCAACAACGGAGGAAACCGGTGCAGCCCGCCGGCGCTGGTTTCGCCGCTGATGCTGGCGTTGACAAAGCGCACGTCTTTGTGTTCTTTTTGGAGCCGCTCCTCCAGCAAGGCGACCCAACCCCGATCGGCGGGGATGCCGTAGGCGGCGCTGAGACTGTCGCCCATGACCAGCACCGTCGCGGTCCAGCCCAGCTGGGGTAAGAGCATCCATAACAGAAACAACCCAATCCTTCCCATGTCGAAATCCTCCTGTGAAATATTATCCGCGGAGCTTGGACCTGCCGCGGCGATGATCGTTGCCGAAAATGTTAATAAATCGGTGACCACCTCGGAAGGGCCCCTGGATATCCTGACCGATGTGAATTTGACCATCCCCGCGGGGGAAACCGTTGCCGTGGTCGGTGTCTCCGGCTCCGGCAAGTCCACCTTGCTCAGCATCCTGGCCGGTTTGGACCTGCCCACCTCGGGTCGGGTTCGCCTCGACGGCGTTGCCTTGACCGATCTGGACGAGGACGGGCGCGCCGAATTGCGGGGCAAGACGGTGGGATTCGTGTTCCAATCCTTCCAACTATTGCCTAGCTTGACCGCGCTGGAGAACGTCATGCTGCCGTTGGAATTGAAAGGCGAGCGGGAAGCGGCGGCCCAGGCGGAGGCTTTATTGGCGCGGGTCGAATTGAGCCATCGCCTGCAGCATTATCCGCGCCAATTGTCCGGCGGCGAGCAGCAACGGGTGGCCTTGGCGCGGGCCTTCGTGACCCGTCCCCGGGTCTTGTTCGCCGACGAGCCCACCGGCAACCTCGACCGCCGCACCGGCCAACATGTGATCGATCTATTATTCGAACTCAACCGGGCGCACGCCACCACCTTGGTCCTGGTGACCCACGACGAGGCCTTGGCCCAACGCTGCCGGCGCAGCATCGTATTGGACGCGGGAAGGGTTCTGGAACGATGAAGGATTGGATATTGGCAGGGCGCCTGCTGCGCCGCGATTGGCGGGCCGGGGAACTTAGAATTTTGAGCCTGGCGCTGATCATCGCCGTGGTCAGCGTCACCGCCATCGCCTTGGTGGCCGATCGTTTGACCCGGACCATGATCGATCAAGCCGCCGATTTTCTCGCCGCCGATATGGTGGTGCGCGGTCATGCCCCCTTGCCGAAAGAATGGTTGGCGGAGGCGCAAACCCGGCGATTGAGCACCGCGCGCAAGCTGGCGTTCACCAGTGTGTTGGTGGAAAACGACCAGTTGCTGTTGGTGGGCGTCAAGGCGGTCAGTGACGGTTATCCTTTGCGGGGCTATCTCAAAACCACTCGCACCGACATCGTCGCCGAAACGATGACTCGCTCGCCGCCTAAGCCGGGCCGCGTCTGGGTCGCGCAGCGCGTTTTGGATCGGCTCGGATTGAAGCTGGGCGATTACCTTCATGTAGGGAAGCAGCGCTTGCTGATCGATCGGATCCTGACTTTCGAACCCGATACCCGGACTTCCTTCTATAGCCTGGCGCCGCGGGTCATGATGCGGGTGGAGGATCTGGCCGCCGCCGCCATTCTGGGGCCGGGCAGCCGGGCCCATTATTATCAGTTGTTCTCCGGATCGGCATCGGATCTGAAAGGGTTCAAGGGATGGCTCAAACCACGGCTGGCGCCCAATCAGCGGCTTCTCGATATCCACGAGGACCGGCCCGATGTGGGTCGCGCCTTGAATCGGGCCGAGCGCTATCTGGGATTGGCGAGCGTCATCGTGGTCCTGATCGCCGGGGTGGCGGTGGCGATGGCCGCCCGCCGCTACACCGAGCGCCATTTCGATGCCACCGCGGTGATGAAATGCCTGGGCGCCCGGCAGAATACCATCTTGCGCTTGTATGTTTACCAGTTCCTATGGTTGGGAATTGCCGCCGGAGGCATCGGTACCTTGATCGGTTGGGCGGTGCAGGAAAGCCTGGTCTTCTTCTTGCGCGAGATGCTGCCGGAGCGTTTGGCCTGGCCCTCGGGATTCGCCTTCGGCTTCGGTCCGCTCACCGCGTTTCTGTTACTGTTGGGCTTTTCCCTTCCGCCGCTGCTGAGGTTGAGGCGCGTGCCGCCGGCGATGGCGCTGCGGCGGGACTTGCTTCCGGCACCGGCCAGCGTTTGGCTGGTGTACGGATTGGGGGGGGCGGCGATTGTGATGCTGTTAGGGCGTTTTACCCGGGATGCCGAGCTGACCGGTTTGATTTTGGGTGGCGGTGCCTTGGGGTTGCTGGTTCTGGCCGGCGTGGTCGCTCTGCTGCTGGAGTTGGCGCGGTTTGGGGTGCGGCGATTGGGCTTGTCCTGGCGCCTCGGACTTCAGAATCTGACTCGGCACCGCCGCGCCACGGTGGGACAGACCCTGGCTTTCTGCGTCACCTTGGCGGCGATGAGCGTGAGCTTCCTGGTGCGCAACGATTTGGTGGATGCCTGGCAGGATCAATTGCCGGCGGATGCCCCCAATCATTTCGTCATCAACGTTTTCCCGGAAGAGTTGCCCGATTTCCGCACCTTCCTGAAGGATGAACTTCAGGCCCAAACCAGCCAATTCTATCCCATCGTGCGGGGACGTCTGGCGGAGGTGAACGGAACCGACGTGCATCTTCTGGCGCGCGAGGACAGCGAAGGGGACATGGCGATCAACCGGGATCTGAGTCTGACTTGGGCCGAGCAGCTGCCTGCCGACAATCGGCTGGTGGGAGGCAGTTGGTGGCAGCCCGATGAAACCGGGCGCAGCGTATCGGTGGAGCGGGATTTGGCCGAAAGCTTGGGAATCCGGGTGGGGGATCGCTTGACCTTTCTCCTGGAAGGGCGCCGGATCGATGCTCGAGCCGCCAGCTTGCGGACGGTTCAGTGGGACTCCATGAGCCCCAATTTCTACATGATTTTCGCGCCCGGAGATCTGGCCGGTTTCACTGCGACCTATATGACCAGTTTTTACCTCCCCACGGAGCGTAAACTGCAATTGGCCGCCTTGATCCGGCGATTTCCCCATGTGACCCTGGTGGAAGTGGATATGATCCTCCGGCATTTCCGGATGATCCTGCGTCAAGTGACTTTTGCCGTCGAATACGTGTTGGTGTTCGCGCTGCTGGCCGGTTTGACGGTGCTTTTGGCGGCGGTGCGAAGTTCCATCGACGAGCGGATTTATCAGGGGGCTCTGTTGCGGGCCTTGGGGGCTCGGCGTCAGTTGCTGCGCCGATCGCAGTGGATCGAATTTCTATGTCTGGGCGGTATGGCCGGATTGTTGGCGGTGTGGCTGACCGAAACGATCGCGTGGATCTTGTATGTCCGGATTTTCGATATCCCGTTTCGCTTGCACGCTTGGATCTGGTTGGTCGTTCCCGCTATCGGAGCGGTCCTGACCGGTTTGGCGGGCTATTGGGGGACCCGCGAGGTGTTGAGAAAAAGTCCGGTGGCCGTGTTCCGAGATCTATAAAAAAGGCGCGAAAAAATTCGCGCCTCTTCGGTTGCGAAAAATGCTACGGGTTTATTGCTTCAGATTGACGAAGGAGGTCCAACCACTTTTGCCCCGGCAATCCCCCTCGAGGGGCTCGACCTTGACGTATTTCACGTAATTGACCACCGTCTGTTCCTGTAGCCTCGCCGAAGTGCCGGCTTTGACGACGCAAATCTGTTCCTTATCGCGCAGTTCCGGGTCGGTGGCTCCCATCCGGCCGGGTGCTTGGAGCAGCAGTACATCCCCGCCGCCGGTGACATTGGGGTTGATCAGCTTATACGTCTGGCCGACCTGAATGGCGGGTGCCTTGACTTGTTCGCCGCCCCCTCCGCTGAAGTAGAGCAGTGCCAATAGGATGACCAAGATCCCAACGATGCCGCCGTAAAATACCAGCGGTTTTTCTTCCTTGAGCGAGGTCACCATCGCGACGTATTTACCGATACCCCCTTTCTCCGGTGCTTCGGTTTCCTCGGTCTGGGGGGCTTCCTGTTGGGTCGCTTCGGCCTTGCTTTCTTCTTCGCCGGTTTCCTGGGTGGGTTTTTCGTTCTCGTTACTCATTCTTATACCTCCTCTTAGGATGGCTTAGGGATGATTGTGGTTTTGAAACGATGCCATATTTCCCTGCCACGAGCGATTATACTAATTGCGCCTTTGAATGATAAACAGTGACAGGGCGCGCAGCAAATCTGCTTGCTCCCCCAGGGTTTCCAAGGCGGCAATGGCTTGTTCGTGCATTTCCCGGGCTTTGCGTTTGGCGCCGGCCAGTCCCAGAAGGGCCGGATAAGTGGGTTTGTTGTGGGCTTGATCCTTGCCCTGGGTCTTGCCCAGGGTGGCGGTGTCGCTTTCCTCGTCGAGAATGTCGTCTTGGATCTGGAACGCCAGTCCGATGCATTTGGCGTAATGATCCAGGTGCTCCATCACCGCGGGATCCCTATCGGTCCTGGCCAGGGCCGCCAGTTGCACGCTGGCGCGGATCAGCGCGCCGGTTTTATGGATATGCATCATTTCCAGGGCGGGCAGATCCAGCTGCAGCCCCACCGAGGCCAGGTCGATCGCCTGTCCTCCCACCATGCCCCCGGCCCCGGAAGCCTTCGCCAGGCAGTCGATCATCGCCGCCCGCTGGGAAGGGGTCACCGCCATGGCGGGATCGGCGGCGAGGGTTTCGAACGCCAGCACCTGGAGAGCGTCGCCGGCGAGGATCGCGGTGGCTTCGTCGAATTGCACGTGGCAGGTGGGCTTGCCGCGCCTGAGATCGTCGTCGTCCATGGCCGGCAAATCGTCGTGGATCAGGGAATAGACGTGGATGAATTCCACCGCGCAGGCGGGACCGTCCAAGGTGTCGAAAGGGACTTCCAGCGCTTTTCCGGTGGCGTAAGTGAGAATCGGCCGGAGCCGTTTCCCGCCGTCCAAAGTGGAATAGCGCATCGCCCGGTGGAGCCGGGCGGGCAGTTTGTCCGCCGCCGGCAAACGCCGGTCCAGGGCCTCTTCGACCCGCTGGCGGCAGGTTTGCATGAATGACTGGAGGTGTTCGGTGTCAGTGTTCGTCATCGATTTGGAATGGTTGGAGTTGGGCTTCGCCGCTGTCGTCCCGGGTCAGGATTTGGACTTTCTGCTCGGCGTCTTGGAGGGCTTGCTGGCAGTTGCGTGCCAGTTGGACGCCTTTTTCGAATAATTTGAGGGAGTCTTCCAAGCTGACATCCCCCGCTTCCAGGCGTTCGACGATTTGTTCCAGTTCCTTGAGTTGGGTTTCGAAACCCGGTTTGCGTTTAGCCATCTTGCTTGGATTGCAAAAGCCGTTACGATAAGGTTTTTGGCATAGGGTGTCAAAAACCCCGCAGTTGCAACTCGCGCAGTTGCATCAGTGCGTAGACGGTCTCCAGGTGAGGAATGGCCACGCCTTCGCGCCGTCCGGCGCGCACCGCGTTGCCCAGGATGGCTTCACTTTCCATGGGGCGACCGGCTTCGAAGTCGAGCAGCATGCTGGTCTTGTAGGGCGGCATTTGATAGGTGCTGGTGATGTTCTGGTCGATCACGTCCGGGGGCAGGGGGTGGCCGGTGGCCGCGGCGATGGCGCAGATTTCGCCCATCATTTGCAGCACCACGTTTTCCTGATTTTTCAGGATATCGGAGGTCGTCAGCCCGCCCGACAGAACCGAAAGGGGATTGAAGGGGGCGTTCCAAACGCACTTTTGCCAACGGGCGGTCACGATGTCTTTCCGGGTTTTGGCCCGAACCCCGGCACGATTGAAGGCATCGCATAAGGTTTCCGCCTTGGGGCCGCTGCCGTGGGGGAAATTTCCCAATCTCAAGTTGCCGTAGGCTTGGTGCCAGACTTGGCCCGGCCCGGTCCGGCTGACACAGACGAAAGCCAGGCCCGAAATCAGTTCATGCTCGGGGAAGCTTGCCGCCAGTTCAGCTTCGATTTCGATGCCGTTCTGGATCAGTGTGATGGCGGTATCGGGGCCGAGGGCGTCACGGATCAACGCGGCCCGATCGGTCCCCGGCAGAACCTTGGTACAGACAATCACGTAATCCGGCGGGGTTTCGATTTCTCCGGCGTGGCGGTAGACCGCCGAGGGGCGAAAGGTCCATTCGCCCAGGGTGCTTCGAATCTGAATGCCTTGCCGCTTTACCGTGTCGTATTCGGAGCGGCATACCACCGCCACGTCCCAGCCGGCTTTGGCCAGCAGGGCGCCGTAGAAACCGCCGATAGCGCCGGTGCCGACGATCAGGGCTCGCATGAGTGCTCCTCCAGATATTGTTTCAGGAATGGAATGGTCAGTTTGCGCTTGGCCGCCAGGGTAGCCCGATCGAGCTGTTCCAACAACCGCCACAGGGAAGGCAGGTCGCGCGGATAGCGGGTAAGCAGAAATTGCCCCACCTGGGGGTTGAGCTCCAGTCCCAGATGATGGGCGCGGAGACGCAAGGCGGCCAACTTGTCGGCGTCGCTCAGCGGTTTAAGGCGCAAAATCAACCCCCACTCCAGGCGGGTGCGGAGATCCGGCAGGCGAATCGGAATCTGCGCCGGCGGCATATGACCGGCGACGATCAACCGGGTGCCGGCTTCCCGCATGCGGTTGAAGCCGTGGAAAAACGCTTGCTCCCAGAGATCCCTCCCGGCGAGGGTTTCGATGTCGTCCACGCAAACCAGATCGGCGTGCTCGAGGCCCTCCAGCAAAGAAGGAGGGTGGTCCTGTAATGCCTTCAGGGGGAGATAGGCCGCCCGCTTGCCCGACCCATGGGCTTCCCGGCAGCTCGCCTGGAGTAGGTGGCTCTTGCCGGTGCCGTGTTCCCCCCAAAGGTAAAGGTAAGGTTCTCCCTCGCCGCGGGCGCAGCGTTTGAGCGCCGCCACCGTTTCCAGGTTGGCCCCGGCATGATATTGGGCGAAGCTCTGTTGATCGGTGAAAGCCAGTTGCAAGGGCAACTGCGGCAACATGGGGCTCAGATCCGTGCGTCTTTGAGGGCGACGGCGGCCTTGGCCAAACGCTTGCCCAGGCATAAGCAGAGGCGTTTTTCTTCTTCGCTCAGGGTGCGGTTTGCCTCGCCCGACAGGTGGCTGGGGCCGTAGGGCGTGCCGCCGGTCTTGGTTTTCAACAAGGCGGTTTCTTGCGACGGAATGCCGACGATCACCATGCCGTGATGCAGCAGGGGGAACAGCATGGATATCAGCGTCGTCTCGTGGCCGCCGTGCATGCTGGAGGTGGTGGTGAACACCCCGGCCGGTTTGCCCGCCAGCCCGCCGGAGAACCATACCGAGGTGGTCTGGTCGAAAAAATGCTTCAACGGTGCCGCCATGTTGCCGAAATGGGTGGGGCTCCCCAAGGCCAGTCCATCGCATTGGCGAAGATCCTCGATGGTGGCGTAGGGGGGGCCTTCGGCGGGAATGACATCCTCGGTGGCTTCGCACACCGGGGAGATTTCCGGCACCGTGCGGACCTTGGCCACGACGCCGTCCACGCTTTCCACCCCTCGGGCGATCACATCGGCCATGGTGGCGGTGGCGCCGTAGCGGCTGTAATATAAAACCAGGACTTCCACCCGCGGATTATGCGGATTGGCTTGGCGCGGTGCTTCCTCGCTCGCTCGCTGCGTCGAATCGGCCATGGGTTACAAAATCTCCAAGATCTTTTCCGGCGGGCGTCCCAGGGCGGCTCGATCCTCCGCCACCACGATCGGGCGCTCGATCAAAATAGGATACTCCAGCATTGCCGAGATCAGCGCCTCTCTTCCCAGATCCGGGTTGTCCAGGCCCAATTCCCGGTAAGGTTTTTCCTTTTTGCGCATCAAATCGCGGGGCTCCAGGTTCAGCTTGGCTAAGATGTCTTCCAATTCCTCGCGGCTGGGCGGAGTTTTCAGGTATTCGACGATTTTCGGTTCGATTCCCCGTTCCCGCAGCAATTGCAAGGCGCCGCGGGACTTACTGCAGCGGGGATTGTGGTAGATGATGATTGCCATGGCTTATCCCGATCTTTCGATACAGGCGATTATGGTAAACTGTTTTCCGGTTTTTGACACGGCCACGTGTCTTAATCGATTGATTTTGATTGACAATTTTTTCCGATTGGGCGACTCCTTTTGCACTCCGTGACGACTCCATGAGCCAAGCTGCCGAAGCGACCGGGCGAACCCAGGATTCGCCCCTCCTTCCCCCCAAAACGCCGCCCCACTCCCTGCAGGCCGAACAGTCGGTATTGGGCGGACTGATGCTCGATGCCGGCGCTTGGGATAAGATTGCCGAGCGGGTCAACGAGGCGGATTTTTACCGCAAGGAGCACCGTTTGATTTTCGGTGCGATCCAGGGGCTGATGGAAAACGATTCGCCCTGCGATGTGGTGACGGTATCGGAAGTGCTGGAAAATCGCGCCGAGTTGAAGACGGTGGGGGGCTTGACCTATTTGGCCTCTTTGGTCGAGGGAACCCCCAGCGCCGCCAACATTACCGCCTACGCCGACATCGTCCGCGAGCGCGCCATCCTGCGTCAACTCGCCCACGTGGGGACCGAAATCGCCGACACCGCGTTTCATCCCGAGGGCAGGGAAGTGGGGGAACTGTTGGAAGACGCCGAGCAAAAGGTCTTTCGCATCGCCGATCAGCGTCAACGCGGCGACGGCGGCTTCAAAGCCATCAAGCACTTGCTCATCAAGGCGGTGGATCGGGTCGAGGAGTTGCATGAGAAAGGGGTCGGGATCACCGGAGTCGGCTCGGGCTTCGTCGACCTCGACCACATGACGGCGGGATTCCAACCGGCGGATTTGGTCATCGTCGCCGGGAGGCCGTCGATGGGGAAGACGACATTCGCGATGAATATCGCCGAGCACGTCGCCATCAAGGAACAGATGCCGGTGGCGGTATTCAGCATGGAAATGCCCGGCGATCATTTGGCCATGCGCATGATGTCCTCCCTGGGCCGGATCGACCAGCACCGCCTTCGGATCGGGCAATTGGAGGACGAAGAATGGCCGCGCATGACGTCGGCGCTCAACCTGCTCGCCGGCACCCAACTGTTCATCGACGACACGCCGGCACTGACGCCGGTCGAACTGCGCGCCAGAAGCCGCCGCCTGGCCCGCGAGCACGGCCAGCTCGGCTTGGTGGTGATCGACTATCTGCAATTGATGCAGGCGCCCGGGGCGGGAGAGAACCGCACCGCCGAAATCTCCGAGATCTCCCGCAGCCTGAAGGGATTGGCGAAAGAGCTGAACGTGCCGGTGATCGCCCTGTCCCAGCTCAACCGCAATTTGGAGCAGCGGCCCAACAAGCGGCCGGTGATGTCGGATTTGCGCGAATCGGGCTCCATCGAGCAGGACGCGGACGTGATCGTCTTCGTCTACCGGGACGAGGTGTACAATGAAGACAGTCCCGACAAGGGCACCGCCGAGATCATCATCGGCAAGCAGCGCAACGGCCCCATCGGGACGGTGCGCTTGACTTTCCTGGGGCAATACACCCGGTTCGAGAACTTTGCGGGCGCGGCTGACGAGGACGACGGCTATTGAACGCGCCAACCGCCCCCTGGGTTCAACTGAATTGGGACGCCTTGGTCGCCAATTTGCAGCGGGTCCGTGCCTTGGCCCCGCGGGCCAAGGTGCTTGCGGTGATCAAAGCCAATGCCTACGGTCACGGATTGATCAGGGTGGCGCAAACGCTCCACGAGGCCGACGGTTTCGCGGTGGCCCGGGTGGAGGAAGGAATCGCCTTGCGCCGTGCGGGGATTCTGCAGCGGATCGCGGTGCTGCAAGGATTCGGCGACCGCGAACAACTGAAAGCCCATCAGACCTACCGGCTGGAGCCGGTGATTCATTCCGTCCATCAAATCGATTTGCTGGAGGCTGAGGGGGAAAGCCATCAGTCGCTTCGGGTCTGGCTCAAATTGGATACGGGGATGCACCGGCTGGGCGTCGATGCGGCGGCGTTTCCATCGGCGCTGGCGAGGCTGCAGAGACGGCTCGGCGCCAAGGCGGTGGCGTTGATGACCCATTTGGCCCGGGCCGACGAGTTGGAGGTCTCCGACACGGGCGATCAATTGGCTTTGTTCGATCGGATGACGTACAAATTGACGTTGGAAAAAAATATCGCCAATTCCGCCGCCGTGCTCGCCTGGCCCGAGAGTCACCGGGATTGGGTGCGGCCGGGACTGATGCTCTACGGCGTATCCCCGTTCCCCGACCGTCCCGGCCCGCAGTTGAATCTCACGCCGGTAATGACCTTTAAGAGCCGGTTGATCGCGGTCAAATTCCTGTCGCCGGGCGCATCGGTAGGCTACGGCGCCACCTGGACCGCCCGCCGTCCCAGCCGGCTGGGATTGGTGGCGGCCGGTTACGGCGACGGCTATCCGCGCGAGGTGCCTTCGGGGACGCTGGTGTTGATCGACGGCCATCGGGTGCCGCTGGTGGGCAGGGTATCCATGGACGTTCTGAGCGTGGATATCACCGATTTTCCCCAGGTCGGGGTAGGCTCGGAAGCGACTTTGTGGGGGGAGGGGCTGCCCGTGGAAGTGATCGCACAAAAGGCGGAAACCATTCCCTATACTCTGATGTGCCGGGTGGCCGCCCGGGTGCCGATGATCGAGGTGCAGGCGAATTATGGCGCGCGCGAAAATCGTTTATAGCTGCAGCGAATGCGGGCACGACCAGCCCAAATGGGCCGGCCGTTGCCCCGGTTGCGGTGCCTGGGGAACCCTGGAAGAGACGGTGCGGGAGCCGGCGGCTCCCGCCAATCCGCGTTTTGCCGGCTATGCCGGCTATGCCGGCAGCGCCGGCGAAGCCGGCGTGATCGCGCTCAAGGATGTGAAGGCGGAAGAAGTGGCGCGTTTGTCCACCACCCTCGGCGAGCTGGATCGGGTATTGGGCGGCGGATTGGTTCCGGGATCGGCGATCCTGATCGGTGGCGATCCGGGCATCGGCAAGTCCACCCTCCTGCTTCAGGCGATGGCGAAATTGAGCGCCGGCCAGCGCCTGCTTTATGTCACCGGCGAAGAATCGGTGCAGCAGATCGGTTTGCGCGGCCGGCGCCTGAGCGTGGATTGCGGGCAAGTGCCGGTGCTGGCGGAAACCTCCCTGGATCGGATGATTTCCGCGATCGAATCGCAGCGGCCGGAAGTGGCGGTGATCGATTCGATCCAGACCGTCTATACCGAGTTGCTCAACTCCGCCCCCGGGTCGGTTTCCCAGGTGCGCGAATGCGCCGCCCGCTTGGTGCGCCTGGCCAAAGCCCAGCAAATCACGGTATTTCTAGTGGGGCACGTGACCAAGGAGGGCGCCATCGCCGGCCCCCGGGTACTGGAGCATATGGTGGATACGGTGCTTTACTTCGAGGGGGAGGCGGGCAGTCGCTTCCGGGTGATCCGGGCGGTGAAGAATCGTTTCGGCGCGGTCAACGAATTGGGGGTATTCGCCATGACTGAAGGCGGGCTCAAGGAAGTCAAGAATCCTTCGGCGATTTTCCTCACCCGCCAGATTGCGGAAACCCCCGGCAGCGCCGTTTGCGTGACCCGCGAGGGGAGCCGTCCCTTGCTGGTGGAGGTGCAGGCGCTGGTGGACGATACCTCCCTGGCCAATCCGCGCCGGGTGACGGTGGGGATGGAACACAATCGCCTGGCGATGCTGCTGGCGGTGCTCCATCGCCACGGCGGCGTGCCCCTCGCCGGGCAGGACGTATTCGTCAATGTGGTGGGCGGGGTGCGGTTGGCCGAGACCGCCGGCGATCTGGCGGTGGTGTTGGCGGTGTTGTCGAGCCTGCGCGATCGCCCCCTGCCGCGGGACTGGGTGAGTTTCGGCGAGGTGGGCTTGACCGGCGAGGTGCGCCCCGTCCCCCACGGCGAGGAGCGATTGCACGAGGCGGCCAAGCACGGTTTCAAGCGCGCCATCGTGCCCCACCACAACGCTCCCAAAGGGGGCGTCGAGGGCATGGAAATCGTCCGGGTGAAAACGCTTCAGGAGGCGTTGAGCGCGCTTTAGGTCTCTATCCGAGTGCCGAGCAGCTCCAGAAATTTGCCCATCCATTGGGGATGTGCCGGCCAGGCCGGAGCGGTGACGAATGGATCGTCCACGTGGGCGTTGGTAAAGGTCTCGTTATTGGAGATGAAGCGGGCGCCGGCCAGCTCGACTTCCGGCGCCACCGCCGGATAGGCGCAGATTTCCTTGCCTTCGATGACCCTGGCCGCGGACAGGATTTGGGCGCCGTGACAAATGGAGGCGATGGGCTTTTCCGCTTCAGCGAATTGGCGGACGATAGCCAATACCCGGGGTTCGAGGCGCAGGTATTCCGGCGCCCGCCCGCCCGGAATGACCAGGCCGTCGTAGGCGGCCGGATCCGCTCGGTCGAAATCGGCGGTGACTGCGAAATGGTGGCCCGTTTTCTCCGTATAGGTTTGATCGCCCTCGAAATCGTGCACCGCGGTTTTGACCGTCTCCCCGGCTTTCTTTCCGGGACAAACCGTATCCACTCGGTGGCCCGCCATCAATAGCATTTGGTAGGGCACCATCGCCTCGTAGTCTTCCACGAAATCGCCTATCAGCATCAGGATCTTTTTGGCCATGATTCTCGTACCTCGCAGGTTGCGGTTCGTCTTGACGAATCTTACCCAGTGGGGAGGCATTTGGCAAAGTCCGGGCTTATAATTTTGGAATGAACGATATCAGCGGAGAAAACCAATGAAGTCAAGATGGTCGTGGCTGTTGATTCCCCTGGGGGTAGGGGGGCTGATCTATCTTTTGGCGCCCATTCTCACCCCCTTTGTCGTCGGAGCGTTGTTGGCCTATCTGGCCGATCCGGTCGCGGACCGTTTGGAGCGCTGGAAACTCAGTCGGACTGCGGCGGTGTCGGTGGTGTTCGTCGGATTGGCGTTGATCCTGAGCGTGGTGTTGTTGATTCTGATTCCCGCCCTGGAAAGACAAGTCTCCCAGTTTTTAAGCGATCTGCCCCGTTATCTGGCCTGGATCAGGACCTCCTTGGTCCCGTGGCTGGAAAGTCGCTTGCAAGTGAATATCGCCGAGTACGACCCGGCCGACGTCATCGAATTGCTCAAGCGCGACTGGCAGCGTGCCGGCGGCATCGCCGCCTCGGTGGCCGGCTCGATCAGCCGTTCGGGGGCGGCGATCATCGGTTGGCTGATCGACGTCTTGTTGGTGCCGGTGGTGATGTTTTATCTGTTGCGGGACTGGGATCGGTTGATGAGCAACATCGCCGATTTGATTCCGCGCGCCAATCTGCCCGTCGTCGCGCGTTTGGCGCGCGAATCCGACGAGGTGTTGAGCGCGTTTTTGCGCGGCCAGCTCTCGGTGATGTTGGCTTTGGGATCGATTTACAGCATGGGTCTATGGGCGGTGGGTCTCAATACCGCTCTGGTGATCGGTATGATCGCCGGCTTGATCAGTTTCATCCCTTATCTGGGAACCTTCGTGGGTGTCATCCTGGGCGTGCTGGCGGCCTTGGTGCAGTTCCAGGATGTCTGGCACGTGATTTTGGTTCTGCTGGTATTTTGGGCCGGACAGATACTCGAAGGCATGGTGCTCACGCCCCTGTTGGTGGGCGATAAGATCGGCCTGCATCCGGTGATGGTGATCTTCGCGGTGATGGCCGGAGGGCATGTGTTCGGCTTTCTAGGGGTGCTGTTGGCGCTGCCGGCGGCCTCGGTCGTCATGGTGTTGGTGCGCCACATCTACGACCTCTATAAGGACAGCGCGTTTTACGATGATGTGGAATAGTAGGGGCGAACACATAGGTTCGCCCCGACGGGTCAGCCGCACTCGTGACACGCCTTGACCCGCCCGTGGGGATCGACGGTTTCCAGCCGGACCTTGAAGCTCCACAGACGGTGGATATGCCTTAGCATTTCCTCCGCGCTGTCGCCCAGGGGGCGGCGCTGATGTTGGCTGTGCCTCAAGGTCAACGAGCGGTCGCCGCGGGTATTCACCGACCAGACCTGGATGTCCGGTTCCAGGCTGCCCTGGTTGTATTGTTCCGACAAGGCGTGACGGATGGCTTGATAACCGCCTTCGTCATGGATGGCGCTGATCTCCAACTCGTCATCCGCTTCTTCGTCCAGGACGCTGAACAGATGAAAATCGCGAATCACCTGGGGGGAGAGGTATTGGGCGATGAAGCTGTCGTCCTTGAAGTTGCGCATGGCGAAGTCCAGCGTTTCCAGCCAGTCGCTGCCGGCGATTTCCGGGAACCAACGCCGGTCCTCCTCGGTGGGGTTTTGGCAGATCCGCTGCAAGTCCCGATACATGGCGAAGCCCAAGGCATAGGGGTTGATGCCGTTGTAGAAATCGTGATCGAAGGGCGGTTGGGCGATGACATTGGTGTGGGCTTCGAGAAACTCGAGCATGAAGCCGTCGGTCACCAGTCCTTCGTCGTAGAGGCGCTGCATGATGGTGTAGTGCCAGAAGGTGGCCCACCCCTCGTTCATTATCTTGGTGTGGCGCTGGGGGTAAAGATATTGGGCGATTTTGCGTACGATGCGGATGATTTCTCGTTGCCACGGCTCCAATAACGGGGCGTTCTTTTCGATGAAGTAGAGCAGGTTTTCTTCCGGCTCGGACGGGTAGCGGTCGGCTTTTTCCTCGGTTCGGGTGGTTTTTTCCGGTACCGTTCGGCGCCAGAGTTCATTGAGCTGGGATTGCAGGTATTCGGCGCGTTCTTTTTGACGCTGGCGTTCTTCGTGCGCCGAAAGCGGGGACGGTTTACGGTAGCGATCCACCCCGTAGTTCATCAAGGCGTGGCACGAGTCGAGAATTTCTTCCACCGCGTCTTCCCCGTAGCGCTGCTCGCATTCGGCGATATAGTGCTTGGCGAACACCAGATAATCGATGATGGCGTCGGCGGCGGTCCAGGCCTTGAAAAGGTAATTGTTCTTGAAGAAGGAGTTGTGGCCGTAGCAGGCATGGGCGATCACCAAGATCTGCATCATCGTGGTGTTTTCTTCCATGAGATAGGCGATGCAGGGGTTGGAGTTGATCACCAGTTCGTAGGCCAGTCCCATTTGGCCGCGTTTGTAGTGTTTTTCGATGGATAGGAATTGCTTGCCGAAGGACCAATGATGGTAATACACCGGCAGACCGCAACTGGCGTAAGCATCCATCATCTGTTCCGAAGAGATGATCTCGATCTGGTTGGGATAGGTGTCGAGCCCGAAATCGGCGGCGATGCGCGCGATTTCCGCGTCGTATTGCTTCAGCGAATCGAAGGTCCACTCGGAGCTGGTGGAAATGGGTGTCTTTGTACTCATGCCCGGTTCACCGTCACGTTGGGAAAGATCCGATTACCCCTTCACGCCCTTCTTCTTGAACAGTTCGCGAAACACCGGATAGATGTCGGCCGGCTCGTCGATCGCCTGCATGGCGAAATTGGGCCAACGGCGGGCGATTTTCTCGTACTCCTGCCATAGCCCCAGGGGATATTCGTTGTCGATCTCGATGTAGGCGTAATATTGCAAATAGGGAAGAATCTCCGCGTCCAGGAGATGGCCGCAGTTGCCCGAATCCTCGGGCCAGTTGTCGCCGTCGGATGCCTGGGCGGCGTAAAGGTTCCAGTCTTGGCTGGGATAGCGCTCGCGCATGATCTCGCGCAGCAGCTCCAGGGCGCTGGAAACCACCGTGCCGCCGGTCTCGCGCGAGTAGAAGAATTCTTCCTCGTCCACCTCCTTGGCCACCGTATGATGGCGGATGAACACCACGTCGGTGCGCTCGTAATTGCGCGACAGGAACAGGTATAAGAGCAGGAAGAAGCGCTTGGCCAGGCTTTTCTTGTACTGGTCCATGGAACCGGAAACGTCCATCAGGCAGAACATCACCGCCTGGGTGGTGGGCTTGGGCACCTGGATGCGGTTGCGGTAGCGCAGGTCCAGGGTGTCGAGGAAAGGAACGGCGGCGATTTTGGCCTTCAAGTGCTCGATTTCCCGGCGCAGCTCAATCAGCTCGTTCTCGCCGGCGCCGGCCGCTTGCAGGCTTTCCAGCTCCGCCTCTAGTTCCCGTAGTCGGCGGCGCTTGGCGGTGGTCAGGGCGATGCGGCGGGCGTGGGCTTCTTTCAAGGACCGGATCACGTGCAGGTTGGGGGGGATGCCGTCCTTGCTGAAGCCGGCCGGTATGCTCCGTTGGGAAACTTCCTGGGCCAGCTTGGTTTTGATCAGATCCGGCAGTTCCAGGTCCTCGAAGAAAAACTCCAGAAATTCGTCCCGGGAAAGTTCGAACACGAAGTCATCCATCCCTTCGCCCTGATTGCTGGCGCGGTTCCCCCGGCCTTCCCCTCCCTGGGGACGGGGAATCCGGTCGCCGGTGATGAATTCCTTGTTGCCGGGATGGACGCCCTCCCGCCGTCCCCCGGGACCGTGGTGGAAGGTCGGCTCGGACAGATCCTTGGCGGGAATGGTGATTCGTTCGCCGCTTTCCGTGTCGGTCACCGAGCGCCCGTCCACGGCGTCCGCCACCGCCTTGCGGATTTGTTTGCGGAAGCGATGCAGAAAGCGCTGCCGGTTGACGGCGCTTTTGTGTTTGGGGTTGAGGCGGCGGTCGATGATCTGGGACATATCAGGTCGATTTCCTCACACGTAGATACCATTCGCTCAGCAGGCGGACCTGCTTGGGGGTATAACCCTTCTCCACCATGCGGTTGACGAAGTCTTCGTGCTTTTTCTTGTCCTCCGCCGAGGCCTTGGCGTTGAAGGAGATGACCGGCAATAGTTCCTCGGTGTTGGCGAACATCTTCTTCTCGATTACTCTACGCAGTTTTTCGTAACTGGTCCAGGCGGGATTGTTGCCGGCGTTCTTGGCCCGCGCCCGCAGCACGAAGTTGACCACTTCGTTGCGGAAGTCCTTGGGGTTGCTGATCCCGGCCGGTTTTTCGATCTTCTCCAATTCCTCGTTGAGGGCACGGCGGTCGAAGATTTCGCCGGTGTCGAGATCGCGGTACTCCTGATCCTGGATCCAGTAGTCGGCGTAGGTGACGTAGCGGTCGAAAATGTTCTGACCGTACTCGGCGTAGGATTCCAGATAGGCGGTCTGGATTTCCTTGCCGATGAAGTCGATGTAACGCGGGATCAGGTATTCCTTGATGTAGCGCAGATAGCGCTCCTCGGTTTCCGGGGGGAACTGTTCCTGGATGATCTGCTGTTCCAAAATGTACAGGAGATGCACCGGGTTGGCGGCCACCTCGGAATGGTCGAAGTTGAACACCTTGGACAGGATCTTGAAGGCGAAGCGGGTGGAAAGCCCTTCCATCCCTTCGTCCACCCCGGCGAAATCCTTGTACTCCTGATAGGATTTGGCGCGCGGGTCGGTGTCCTTCAGGTTTTCCCCGTCGTAGACCTTCATCTTGGAATAGATGCTGGAATTCTCCGGCTCCTTCAGGCGCGAGAGGTTGGCGAATTGGGCCAGCATTTCCAAGGTGTAGGGAGCGCAGGGCGCGTTTTTGAGGGAGCTGTTGCGGAGCAGCTTCGAATAGATCTTGACTTCCTCGGATACCCTGAGGCAGTAGGGCACCTTGACCACATAGATTCGGTCGAGGAAGGCCTCGTTGTTTTTGTTGTTCTTGAATTGCTGCCACTCGGATTCGTTGGAGTGGGCGAGAATGATGCCCTCGAAGGGAATTGCCGGCAATCCCTCGGTCCCCTTGTAGTTGCCCTCCTGGGTGGCGGTCAGAAGCGGATGCAGCACCTTGATCGGCGCCTTGAACATCTCCACGAATTCCATCAGGCCGCGGTTGCCCCGGCACAGGCCGCCCGAGTAGTTGTAGGCATCCGGGTCGTCCTGGGAATAGGTCTCCAGCTGGCGGATGTCCACTTTTCCCACCAGGGAGGAAATGTCCTGATTGTTCTCGTCCCCCGGTTCGGTCTTGGCGATGGCGCGTTGGTTCAGAATCGAGGGATAGAGCTTGACCACCCTGAATCGGGTGATGTCGCCGCCGAATTCGTGCAGCCGTTTGCTCGCCCAGGGCGACATGATGGGACTGAGGTAGCGGCGCGGGATGCCGTACTCCTCCTCCAGGATGGGGCCGTCTTCGGAGGGGGAGAACAGTCCGAGGGGATTTTCATGGATGGGCGATCCCTCGATGGCGTAAAAAGGGACCTTTTCTATCAGGCTCTTGAGCTTTTCCGCCAGGGAAGATTTGCCCCCGCCCACCGGGCCCAGAAGGTACAGAATCTGTTTGGCTTCCTCCAGCCCCTGGGCGGCGTGACGGAAATAGGCAACGATCTGCTCGATGGTCTCCTCCATGCCGTAAAACTCGGAGAAGGCCGGATAGCGCTTGATCACCTTGTTGGCGAAAATCCGGCTCAGGCGCGGATCTTGCCGGGTATCGATCAGCTCGGGCTCGCCGATCGCCAGCAGAATCCGCTCGGCCGGCGAGGCATAGGCGCTCGGATCGTCGCGGCAAATTTCCAGATACTCTTGGAGGGTGTATTCTTCCTCTCGGGTGGTTTCGTAACGGGCGCGGTAGTGGTCGAAGATCCCCATGGGTTCCTCCTCATATATTTCAAAACAACGAGCAATCTGGGATGGCGTGATGTGACCCCGGTGCCTCTATCTTGGCGCGCTTTGCGGGCCAACGCAAACTTAAAGCCAGGGTAAAGAGCGAGATGGTAACGATGTCACGTTAGTGAGACCCTTCCGATGGAAGGGGGTTCCATCAATTTCGGGAATCGGCGGCGGGTTTTGGTTGTCTACGAGGCATAAGGATACCCGGATTGCAGTCTGTGAAAAACTGTCATAAGCTTCCTGTTGACAAGTGTAGATTAAGGGTGAGTCATGCGACTGGAAACCGACAAGTACCGGCACTGGATGGTGATCCATATTCGCGAGCCTCGCGTGGACGCACACAATTCCGACACCCTTAAGGACTATTTTTTGAAGCTCATGGAAAACGGTGAGAAGCATCTGGCGGTCGATTTGAAGGAGGTGCGCTTCATCGACAGTTCCGGTCTAGGCGCGCTCTTGTCCGGTTATAAAAACGCCAATCTTCATCAAGGGGCGCTGGTGTTGGCCGGATTGCAGCCCCGGGTCAAGGAGATGTTCGAGCTGACTCGCCTGAGCCGGGTGTTCGATATCTATGAAGGCATAGATGAAATCATCAGCGAAACACGCCATGAGTGACATCAATCTGGACCTGGTGGTCCCCAACCAGACCCGCTACCTGAGCCTGATCGGCAGTATCGGCGAGATCATATCCCGGGAGGATTTGGAGCTGTATCAGGGCGATCGGGACGCCATGGCCTATCATCTGAATTTGGTCCTGACCGAAGCCTTGGCCAATGTCATCAAGCACGCGCATAGCGAAGACACCCATCAGACCGTTCGCGTCGAGATCCATATCGACTCCAGGCAACTTTGCATCCACGTCTACGATCAAGGCCAGGGCTTCGATTTGGAATCCTTGCCCGAAACCCCGCCGGATGCGCTGGCGGATGAAGGACGCGGTCTGTTTCTGATCCGTAGCTTGATGGACGAGGTGGAATACCGGCGCGGCGAGAAAGGCAATGTCCTGATCATGAAAAAACGGCTGTCTTGAGCGATGGGGGCCTGGGAAACGGAATTCGAAGCCTTGGCGGACCCCGAGATGGCCGCCCGTTACCGGGATGCCTTTCCCGGAGCCTATCGGCGCGTGGTTAGTCCGCGCCAGGCGCTGCGGGATATCCGTTTTATCGAAGGTTGCTCGGCACCGTCGGGGGTGGATCTATGGCCGGAAGCCCCCCGTCCTTGCCTTAGGTTTTATCTGCGTCAAGCCAGCTATCTGGATGAATGGCTGCCGCTCCTTAAAAATCTGGGCTTGAGAGTGGCCGATCAGCGCAGTTTCCGTATCCATGCGCCGCAAGAGACGATCCACCTGCGTTGTTTCCAAGTGGAGGACCCGAGCGGCCGGGAGCGTTTGACCGCCGCCCGCGAGGGCGTGCTGGGGCTGTTGGCCGCGATCTTGGCCGGTCGGGTCGAAGACGATCCCTTGAACGGCTTGGCGCTCGGAGCCGGGCTCGATTGGCGCCGGATCGACGTGCTGCGCGGCTATCGCAATTACTACCTGCAACTGGACGGACGCGGCAGCCGGGAAAGCTTTCATCGGGCGTTGCTGGATTACCCGGAAGCGGCGCGGCTGCTCTGTGAGTATTTCCGTATCCGCTTCGATCCCGGCCTTGCCTGGCCCACGCTGACCGAGCGCGAAGAAGAGGGGCTTTTGCCGCTGCGCTTGCAGCTCCAAGAAGTCTTGGCCGGCGTGGATGACCTCCATGCCGACCGCTTGCTGCGAATGGTGTTCAATTTGATCGATGCCACGGTGCGGACCAATTTTTTCCGTCCCGGCGCCGAGGACCGATTCGCTTTCAAGCTCAGCGGCTTGGGCGTGATCGAGATGCCGGCTCCCCGGCCCTTGTTCGAAATCTATGTCCATCACGCCACCATGGAGGCGGTGCACCTGCGCGGCAGCCGAGTGGCGCGGGGCGGTATCCGCTGGTCCGAGCGGCGGGAGGATTTTCGCACCGAGATTTGGGAGCTCATGCGAACTCAGATGCTCAAGAACGCCTTGATCGTCCCCGAGGGCGCCAAGGGCGGGTTCGTGGTCAAACGGCCGAATGCCGCTCCCTCCGATCTCAAGCATGCCTACATCAACTTCATGCGCGCCCTGTTGGATTTGACCGATAACCGGGAGGACGGCCGCGTGGTTCACCCGCCCGGGGTGCTTTGCTACGACGGCGACGACGATTATCTGGTGGTGGCGGCCGACAAAGGAACCGCCCGCCTGTCGGATACCGCCAACCAGGTGGCGGCGGACTATCAATTCTGGCTCGGAGACGCCTTCGCCAGCGGCGGTTCCCACGGCTACGATCACAAGCGATTGGGGATCACCGCCAAGGGCGCTTGGGAATGCGCCCGACGCCACTTTCGCGAATTGGACCGCGATCTGGATCGAGAAACCGTGACCGCCATCGGGATCGGCAGCATGGACGGCGATGTGTTCGGTAACGGGCTTCTCATGTCTTCGCGCCTGAAGCTGTTGGCGGCCTTTTCCGGGCGCTATATCTTCCTCGATCCCGACTCCGACCCCGAGGTTTCCTATCGAGAGCGCAAGCGCCTGTTCGAAGAGGCGGCCGACTGGGACCGCTACGACCGCTCCCTGATCTCCGAGGGGGGCGGCGTTTGGTCGCGGGAGGCCAAGGAAATCCAGCTTTCCCCCCGGGTGCGGCGCTGGCTCGGTATCAGACAGACGACCTTGGACGGCGAGCGCTTGATGCATTATTTACTCACCGCCGAGGCCGATCTGCTTTGGCTGGGAGGGATCGGCACCTACGTCAAGGCCGAGGAGGAGAAAAACGAAGCCGTGGGCGATCCCGGCAACGACGGCGTGCGGGTGGATGGCCGGCAGCTCAAGGTGTCCGTGGTGGCCGAGGGCGCCAATCTCGGCTTCACGCAAAAGGGTCGGATCGAATATGCGCTGAGTGGCGGCAAAATCAATTTGGATGCCATCGACAACTCCGGCGGCGTGGATCTTTCCGATCACGAAGTCAATTTCAAGATTTTGCTCGATCAGCTCCAACGGGCGGGTAAGCTGGAGGATACCCCCCACCGGTGGCTGGACCGGATCAGCGAGGCCGCGGTGGCGCACGTTTTGGCGCACAACGCCGGCCAGGGGTTGGGAATATCCTTGGAGGCGGCGCGGTCGCGCCGGGACGTGGCGCCGTTTTTGAGGCTGGCCGATCGGCTGGAAAACGCCGGTCTCCTGGACCGAATCGCGGAGGATTTCCCCGGCCGGGAGACGGTGATGGCCCGTTCCCAAGCCGATCTTACCCGGCCCGAGCTGGCGGTCCTCTCTTCCCACGCCAAGATGCAGCTCAAGCAGGCCTTGCTGGCGCGTCCGGATTTTCTCTGTCAGGATTTTTTACACTCCTGTTTGATGGGTTATTTCCCCCCCGTTCTTGCGGAGCATTTCGGCGAAGAAATTGTTTGCCACCCCTTGGCGCGGGAGATTACCGCCACCTGTTTGAGCAATTTTCTGATCGACCGGGCCGGGGTCACTTTTCTGACCTGGGTGGAGGATATCGGCAGCTCCCTGATCGAGTCGGCGGTGGGTTTGTATTTGACCTTCGATGCCGTGATCGAAGGTCAAGCGCTGCGCAAGGCGCTTCTGGCCCGGGAAGGGCCCTTATCCACGCAGAGCGTGTACGTCTGGCTGCTGCGGGTGGAGGAGGCCCTGGCGTTGTGCTGCCGCTGGTTTTTGGAGCAGGGAAGACGAATCGAGCCGGCCGCGGAAACCCTTGCCCGCTGTCGGGATGATTGGCAAATTTACACCCGCCAACTGTCCCTTTCGATGGAAGAGCGGGAAGCGGCCTATTTGCTCGCCGAAGGTTTGCCGGAGGCATTGGTGCAACGGCTGATGCAGCTGGACAAGATACGGGAATTCCCCGTGTTGGTGGGGTTGACCCTGGATTTGGAAGGCGATTTCGCCGAGGTGGCGCGCATCTTCCGGGAAGTGGCCGAATTCTTGGGGGTGCCGGGATTGCTCGATCTGCTGGCCAAGGTCGCGGTCCGTTCCGAAGGCGAAAGTCGACTCCAAAATACCCTGGAGGAACGTCTCGAAGGGGCGTGCGCCCGGATTGCCCGCTTTATGGTCAAGGACGGACGAGCCATTGGCGATTTGCTACGCTGTCCCAATTGCCTGCAGAAATTCACCCGTTTCCAGCGCTTGGGCCGGGAGATCGAGCTTTGCCCGCCGGGAGATCTGACCCTTTTCGCCGCCCTGACCCTGGAGCTGGAAGGGGTTTTGGATAGCCTGGATTAAATTTATAAAAAAACATACCCCAAGAGGAGGAGAACCCATGGCTAAAAGAGAGGAACTGAAAATCGCCGCTGCAATCGAAGCTCGGTTCCGGCGATGGGGTGTCAATACCGGTTATTGGATCAGCCGTTTCGACCACTTCGCCCGTTTGTCTTCGCGCTTGGCGGGAAGGCCCTTCGCCTTCAGCATCGCCATCGCCATTATTTTGCTGTGGATGCTGAGCGGGCCGGTGTTTGGCTTCAGCGACACCTGGCAGTTGATCATCAATACCGCCACCACGATCGTGACTTTCCTGATGGTGTTCTTGATCCAACACACCCAGAATCGCGACACCGACGCCATCCAGATCAAGCTCGACGAACTCATCCGCGCGATGGATTCGGCCGAAAACATCCTTTTGGATCTGGAGGAAATGGAGGAGAAAGAATTGGAGATCCTGCGTCAGCGTTATCTGGACTTGGCTCGGCAAGCCCGCGAGCAGATTCATAAGCGGCGGATTGAGGAACAGGAGGAGTGAAAAAGCGATACCTTATCCCTTTCGGGGACAAGCACAAGTGTTTTTCTAGCGTTCGAAAAAAGCCGCGCCGGAATTTACATGTTGTACATTATTCACAGGAGTTTACTCATGGCCCATTCCGCACTAAGTTTACGCCGCTTAAGCGTGGCGTTGATAGCCGCATTGACAATCAGTGCCTGCTCCCCCGATCTGACCGACGCAGAACACATTTCCCGGGCAAAGGAATATCAGGCGCAAGGTGACCTGCGCGCGAGCATAATTGAACTCAAGAACGCCCTGCAGAAAAACCCGAAAAACCCTGAGGCAAGAAGGCTTTTGGGACAACTTTATGTCCAAGCCGGCAATGGGGCCTCGGCAGAAAAGGAATTGCGTCGCGCGGTGGAATTGGGTGTGGCTAAAGAAGCGATTATGATTTCTCTGGCTGAAGCACTGATATTGCAGAACAAACATCGAGAAATCTTGGATAAAATCGAGGTGCCGCCGAATCTTCCCCCTCAACAGCAAGTGAAATTAATGTCTTTGCGCGGCGATGCCTGGCTAATGGTGGGGAATCTCGACAATGCCGAGGCTGAGTATCGACGGGGGTTGGCAATTGATCCACAAGCTCCTCTGCCGAAACTTGGGATGGCGCGATTGGCGGCAAAAAATAATGACTTGGGGCGGGCGGAAAGGCTGCTCGACGAAGCATTGCAGGTTGCTCCCGAGGAGGGACGCCTATGGCGCTTTAAGGCTGAATTGGCAAGGGTTGCGGAAAATTATGAAGAGGCCGAGGAGGCTTATGACAAGGCAATCGACTTTAATACAATCAACATTTCAGACCTTGTCGATCGTGCTTTAGTTCGTATCGAGCGTCAAAAGTATGCAGGGGCGACCGAGGACATCCAACGGCTTCAGAAAATCGCGCCTCGCTATTTTATGACCCACTATGCTGCTGGTTTATTAGCTTTGCAGCAAAAACGATACGCCGAGGCTCAGACCCAGTTGGAGCAAGTCCTTACTCTCAATAACCAATATCTGCCCGGCTATTATTTTCTCGGCGTGGCCCATCTGTTGCAGAATCATTTGGCCCAGGCAGAAGAAAATTTGTCGCGCTTTATGACGTCCGCTCCCAATTCAGTTCGAGCGAGAAAAGTATTGGCCTTAACCCAGCTCAGACTGGGGGCGGCTAAAGAGGCCAAAAAGACGCTGGAGCCGGTTTTACTTTTTCAACCGGAGAATCGCGTTGTTCTAGAAATTATGAGCAAGATAGAGTTTGCGCTGGGAAATCAAGACAAGGGTATTGAATATCTGCAGAAAATGGTGGGGCTGGAACCGGAATCAGCCGAATATCGAACTAAGTTAGGTTTGGGGCTATTGGCCGGTGGAGAGAGTGAGTTAGGAATCAAGGAACTCAAGGAAGCCTTGGTTCAGGATCCCGGTCTGATTCCTGCCAAGGTCCAATTAGCCTTGTCCTATCTGCGGACCAAGAAATTCAATGAAGCGGAGGAGTTGATCCAGAGCTTGCAAGACGAGAAGGATTTAGTGGACAGCGCCTTGCCATTTAATCTGCTTGGTGCGCTTCAGCTTGCGCGGGGGGAAAGCGAGCAGGCGGAGAGCACTTTTCAAATGGCCTGGGAGAGAGAACCCGGCAATCCTGCAATTGCTCACAATTTGGCGCAGTTTGCAATCAAAGACCAAAAATATAGCGATGCTCGGGACTTATACGAAGTTGTTTTAAAACGACATCCGAAAGATCTGGCCACGCAGCTTCGTTTAGCTGAGCTGGATGAAAAGGAAGGCAAGTTGGAGGATTTCCGCCAAAAATTGGAACAGGCTGTTAGCGATCATCCTGAAAGCCTAGCTCCCCATGTAATTCTGGCCCAATTTTATTTGAATTACGGGGAGTTCCAGAAAGCGCAAACTTTAGTAGAAAAGATCCTGCCGAGATATCCGCAACAGGTAGATCTATTGATGTTGTTGGTCAAAGCCCAGATGCAGACCGACCAATTGACGAGCGCCCGCGAAAGCGTTCAGCAACTTCTGGAAGCGTCGCCATCCTCGGCTGAAGCCCATTATTTGGCTGGCAAAGTGGCACTTGGAAATGACGATTTTGTGAAAGCCGAACGCATGTGGAAGAAGGCTGCGGAATTAGATCCCGCTTTTATTCCTGCGAGGCTGGCGTTGATCAAGCTGAAATTGTCGCAAAACAAGATCCAACAGGCCCAGGAAGACGCACAGAGATTATTTGAAAATTATCCGGACAATGCGGGTGTGCTCGCCTTTCGAGCTGAGCTGGCGATGAAGTCGGGTGACTGGGAGGCGGTGATCTCCAATTACGAAAAGGCATTGGCACAATCGGCCGATTCCAGCTGGACGATCAACCTGGCTCGCGCTTACTGGTTCAGTGGAGACAAAAAGCGCTCCGAAGAGATTCTGAAGACTTGGATGAGTAAACATCCGGGCGACGGATCTGCTGCCTACGCTTATGCCAACCTGCTGTGGAAAAGTGATCGTCTGGATGAAACGATAGATCGCTTGCGTGCTTTGTTGAAGATATATCCGGATCATGCCATGGCGCTGAATGATCTGGCGTGGCTGCTGCGGAATAAAGCCCCCCGAGAAGCATTGCGTTACGCGGAACGGGCGGTTAAGTTGATGCCGGAGTCCGCTCGCATGCGCGACACATTGGCTTGGACTCTCAGTATCAATGGGAATAACAGCCGCGCATTGGAAGAAATGCAATTGGCTGTCGCAAAGCAGCCAGAAAATCCTCTAATTCAATACCACTGGGCTAAGTTATTAATTGCCGACGGCCAAAAGAACAAGGCACGTCAGGTATTGGAATCGCTTTTGACCCAGGCGGAGCAATTCCCGAAACGTCCGGCGGCACAAGCCTTATTGAAAGATTTACACCCTGATTAATATGCATCGAAGCTACCTCAAATGGATGCATCGCTGGCGCTGGTGGGTGCTAGTGACGCTTCTTTTGGCAACAGGTGCGCTTATCAGCGGTGCCCGATTCCTGACTTTTACCACCAACTATCGGGTATTTTTCAATCCCGATAATCCATACCTCCAGGCCCTTGACACCATTCACGACACCTATACCAAGGATGACACGGTGTTGTTTGTCCTAACTCCCAAGGAAGGCAGCGTATTTAATCTCCGCGTTCTTGATGACGTGGAATGGCTGACGCAGCAAGCATGGTTAATCCCCTATGTGCAAAGGGTCGATTCCCTGCAAAACTTTCAGTACACGGTAGGGCGTAGCAATGAACTTATCGTGCGCGATCTCTATCGAGATGCTGAAACCCTAACGCAGGGCGATATGGCTGCAATTCGCCGGATTGCACTTAGTGAACCCTTGCTGGTTCAAAGAGTCGTATCTCCCGACGGGCGAGTGACGGGAGTACACGTGACAGTCCGTCTGCCCGAAGTTGATGAACAGACCGAGATCCCCAAGGTAGTGGCGCATGTGCGGCAGTTGGCGCGGCAATTGGAGGAACGCGATCCTTTGCTGGAAGTCCGGCTGACCGGCGGCGTGATGATGAGCCAAGCTTTCCCTGAAGCCTCCCAGCAGGACATGGGAACGCTGTTCCCTCTCATGTTCGGTCTTGTGTTTGTTGCTATGTGGCTGCTATTGCGTTCCCTGGTTGCCGCTTTGTGGGCTTATCTCGCTCTCTTGCTGTCTATTGGTGCGACCATGGGTTTGGCCGGCTGGTTGGGTTTTCGCATTTCCCCCCCTTCGGCAGCGGCGCCCAACATCATTCTAACCTTGGCGGTGGCTGATTGCGTTCATGTTCTGATGACTTTTCTGATTGTTTTGCGGCGTGGCTGGCTCAGCCCACTTGACTGGCGTCAATTTCAGTTCAATGCTATGACCGAAAGCTTGAAAACCAATCTCCAGCCAGTTTTTCTAACCAGCTTTACCACCGCATTAGGGTTTTTGAGTCTGAATTTCAGCGATTCTCCTCCGTTTCGCGATTTGGGAAACATCTCGGCTATGGGAGTGGGGTTCGCGTTTATCTATACCCTGCTGCTATTGCCATTGCTGGCCATGTTCATGCCGATTGGCATTTCTAGTGCCGTCAGCCATGATGCTATTTGGATGGGAAAACTGGCGAATTTCGTGGTTAACCGACGTCAAGCGTTGTTGGTTATCATGCCGGCAATTGTGCTTTGCTTGTCTGGTTTTGCTCTACGCAATGAACTCAACGACGATCTGATTAAATACTTTTCGCCTTCGGTGACATTCAGAGCGGATACGGAGTACGCCACCTCCCGTCTAACAGGTATGTATATTATGGAATATTCGCTTCGGGCTCCCCAAGGAGGAAGTATTACCGAGCCGGAGTATCTGAAATCCTTGAATCGCTTTGCCCATTGGTTCCGAAACCAACCCGAGACCCTTCATGTCTATTCGATCGCCGATATTATCAAGCGCCTTAATAGAAACATGCATGCCAACGATCCGGCTTGGTATCGAATTCCGAACAGCCGGGAATTGGCCGCACAATATCTTTTGTTATACCAGATGTCCCTACCGGCAGGATTGGAGCTCAATGATCGCATCAATGTAGATAAGTCGGCTTCGCGCATTACCATTACCCTAAAAAACCTTTCTAGCAATCAGTTGTTAGACCTGGAACAGCGTTCCGACCGTTGGCTGCAGCAAAACACCCCTGATTACATGCAGGCACAAGCGGCGGGAACAGTCATGTTCGCCCATATCGGCCAAAGCAATATCCGTGGCATGTTGCTGGGCGTAGGGGTGGCTTTTGCGGTGATTTCCTTGACGCTGGTCGTTGCTTTCCGTTCTGCTTTTTGGGGGCTGGTCAGTCTGATCCCTAACGTGGTTCCGGCGCTTATGGCCTTCGGATTGTGGGGAATAATCCACGGGCAGATCAGCATGGGCTTATCGGTGGTGGCGAGTATGACGCTGGGGATCGTGGTGGATGATACGGTCCATTTTCTGAGTAAATATCTTCGCGGTCGAAATTATTTGCAATATTCGCCCGTGGCTGCGATCAACTATGCTTTTGAGCAGGTGGGCAGGGCCATATGGGTTACTTCATTGGTTTTGGCGGCGGGTTTCCTGGTGCTGACTCTGTCGGATTTTGAGATCAACGCCCAAATGGGTCTTTTGGTTGCGGTTACCATCAGCTTTGCGCTGATGGCAGATTTTCTTCTGTTGCCGCCTTTGTTGCTTGCAAGTGAGAGGGAAAAAAAGTATGCCAATGCGACGCAAATCGATAATTAAATTATCTTTGTGGTTTGTCTGTTTGTTTTGGTATCCCAGCGTTTTCGCTTTAACGCCAGAAGAGCGGGGTCTGGAAATCGCGCGTGAGGTCGAGCGGCGCGACGAAGGGTGGCGAGATTTCCGGGTCGACCTAATGATGCTGCTGCGTAATCAGCGCGGCGAAACTAGCAAACGCTACCTTCGCAGTTTCAATTTAGAAGGAAACGATGATGGCGACAAAAGCCTATTGATTTTCGACAGCCCCGCCGACGTGGCCGGCACCAAGTTCCTGACTTTCTCCCATAAGCAAGGAGACGATGACCAGTGGCTGTATCTGCCTGCACTCAAACGGGTGAAAAGGATTTCTGCCGCCAACAAGGGCGGTTCTTTTATGGGCAGCGAATTTTCTTACGAGGACATGACTGCACCGGTGCTCGAGAAATACACCTATAAATACTTGCGTGACGATAATTACAAAGGGCGTTCGGTATTCGTAACTGAACGTTATCCCAAGGACGAGAACTCTCTTTACAGTAAACAGGTGATCTGGACCGATCAGGAACATTATATTCCTTGGAAGATTGAATACTATAATCGTCGCGGCGATCATTTGAAATCCCTCACCTATCATCGATACAAACACTACTTGGGTAAGTTTTGGCGGCCGGGCAGGATGTTGATGATCAACCATCAAACCGGTAAGGCCACCGTTTTGGTGTGGGAGGATTATCGTTTTCACAGTTCCGAAATCCGTGTGGAGATGTTCAATCCCGCCATCCTGCCGCGGTTGCCCTGATATGGGAAAGACACGGATCTTGTTCTTCGCCGAGGCGGTTACCCTGGCTCATTTGGCCCGGCCGCTGGCCTTGATCGACCAGTTGTCGACGGATGAATGGGATGTTCATCTGGCTTGTCCGGATAATGGCTTTCGAAAATTCCTGACTGATTACACACTTCCCATCCATTTTCTTGATAGCATGGCTCCGTCCCAATTCAGGCGAGCGCTGGATTGGGGGTTGCGTATCTTCTCCAAAAACCTCCTCAGGCGCTATGTCGCCGACGATCTTCGACTGCTTAATCAGATCCGGCCGGACGTGGTCGTGGGGGATTTCCGCCTGTCGCTTTCCATCAGCGCCCGGACAGAGGAGGTGCCTTATGTCAACATTGCCAACGCCTACTGGCGACCGGAATGGTGCGCGATTCCTCCCTATCCCTGCTTGACCCCCCTGGAATGGTTGCCTCCGGCGTGGTTGGAACCTGTATTCCGCAAGGTCATCTCACAAGTCTTCGCCATTCACGCTCGCCCTTTTAATAACCTACGCCGGCGCCACGGTTTGGCAGAACTGCCGCCGGATGTCAGGTATTTTTACACCGACGGCGATACCGTATTGTATGCCGATGTTCCCGAGCTTTATCCGGGGCTTGCTTTGCCGGCCGACCATCACTTTTTGGGTCCGGTCCTTTGGTCCACCAAAGCGGCGTTACCCGAGTGGTGGGAGCGCTTGCCTTCGGACCGGCCGGTCATATTCGTGACTTTGGGAAGCTCGGGACGAACCCACCTTCTGCCATCGGTCATTCAAGGGCTTTCCTCTCTTCCTGTCACTATCGTTGCCGCTACTTTGGGCAAAATAGATCTCGGCAAATTGCCCGCCAATGTTTTTGTCGCCGAAGAACTGCCCATGGAAGTGGTGACTCGCCGAGCGCAATTGGTAGTCAGCAATGGGGGCAGCTTGACTACCTACCAGGCACTGGCGTGCGGAATACCGGTAATAGGCATTTGCTCCAATATGGATCAATTGCTGAATATGGGGGCTATCGCTCACTTGGGTGCCGGCATTGCTTTCCGCGCTGCTCGCGTCGACCCCCTGGAAATTTGTAAAACGGCAGCCTTGATACTGGAAGATGTTGCTTATGGTCGGGCAGCCGGTGACGCTGCCTATATATTAAAACAATACGATTCCGGCCAATGTTTTCGAGAAATGGTGGCGCAACAAGTCGACTCAAGCGGAGGAAGAAACTCCTCCCCCCTTGGATGAAGCATGATCGAAGATATCGTTAACAAACACTGGGATGTTGTCGTGGTAGGGACAGGCATGGGTGGGGCCACTATCGGTTATGCCCTGGCAAAAGCCGGTAAGAGCGTTCTTTTTTGTGAAAAGGGAAAATCTCCCTGGTCTTCCACCGGTTTGAAAGGTCGTTACGCTGAAGACTATATCGGGACCCTGTCCCCGAATTTGAGTCGGAATAACATTTTCAAGGATGCAGGTAGGGAATGGACTGAAATCGAAGATAGGACAAAACGCAGGATTAAGGCTTTCACTCCATTTGTCGGTTCAGGCTCAGGCGGTTCTACCGCGCTTTATGGTATGGCTTTGGAACGTTTCTTCCCGGGGGATTTTACCCCCGGCGCCTGTTATCCGGAGGCTGGTGCTAGCACTTTGCCCAAGCGCTGGCCGATCGCCTACGAAGATTTGCTTCCTTACTATGCCGAGGCGGAAAGGCTCTACCGCGTACGAGGTACCCCCGATGCCTTGCGGGGTAAGGATTTCCATCCCCCGTACTTGGAACCGCCGCCTCTGTCAGAGGGAGGAGGGGAATTATTCAGTTTTCTCCGCGAGCAAGGCTGTCATCCCTATCGACTTCCATCTGCCTGTGAATACAGGCCGGATTGTAATTGCTGTCAAGGTTATCTATGCGCCAGGGAATGCAAAAATGACAGCAATCGCATATGTTTGCAACCCGCCCTGAGCAGATACGGTGCAACGCTTTTGGACGATTGCGAGATCCTCAGGTTGGAAGCAACGCACCATAAGGTCACGGGCGTGATCTGCAGGCGCGCATCACAAACAATCAGGTTGAAGGGATCAATTATAATTCTTGCGGCGGGCGCACTCTTCAGTCCGAAAATTCTTCTTCAGTCGGTTTCCGACGAATGGCCCCATGGACTGGCCAACCATAGCGGGTTAGTGGGCAAGAATTTAATGCGCCACTATATTGATTTATATGTGCTCCGGCCCAAGACCGGGGTTGCTGTAAAAACGGCCTGGAAAGAGTTGGCTTTCAGCGACTATTATTTTGAAGGTGGTCGTAAATATGGTTCCGTACAAGGTTTCGGCGCCCTTCCGCCGGCACCTCAGCTCGTGGAGAGTCTGGCGCAAGAGCTGCGCCAGGGGCCGTTTCCCATTGCCGAATTTTTGTTCAGACCCATGAAGCCGCTGGTCCGGAAATATCTTGATGCGCGCTTGTCCCGAAGCGTTATTTTGGCTTCGATGGTGGAGGATTTGCCTTATCAGGATAATCGGGTCGAAGTGGAAGCCAATGGGCGTTTACATTTCTACTATCGAATGCGTCCAGTTGAAAAAGAACGGGTGAAGCAGATGCGGTCGCATATGCGCCGTCTGCTCAAGCCTTATCGACCCATGCTGATCAAGCAGGCGGAAAACAACGAGCGGTTGGCGCATGCGTGCGGGACTTGTCGCTTCGGGATCAATGCTTCCGACAGTGTTCTGAACGGAGACAACCGTGCCCACGGATTGGAAAATCTTTACGTCGTCGATGCCTCTTTTTTTCCCAGCAGCGCGGGGATTAACCCCAGTCTGACCATCGCCGCCAACGCTTTGCGGGTGGCGCATAAGATTACTGTCAAGCATGCATTCGAGAATTAAGCCAATGTCACAATACAAATGTCTCATCTGTGGTTACGAAACCGACGCTCCCGAAGCCGGGGACGTCGGGGCATGTCGTGGCAATACCGCACGTTTCCGAGATCGCCTCCACAATCTGTGGAAGTGCCCAAACTGTTTCACCATCCATAACATTGATCCTGTGGATTTCGAGGATATCTATCGCGATTATCCTTTAAATAAGCGGTGCCTGGATATTTACGCGCGAGGCACCCTCAGCAATCTCTTAAGACGTTTGCGCCGGGCCGGGCTTACGAAGCAGGCATCGATTCTCGATTATGGTTGCGGCAACGGGGTTTTCGTTCAATACCTCGAGGAAAAAAGTTATACCGACGTCTCCGGTTACGACCCTTTTGTGGCCGCTTATTCTAAGCAACCTGAGCGTCAGTTCGATTGCGTCGTTGGCAATGATGTGATCGAACACGTAGCCGATCCTCGCCAAACCATCCGTGAATGTTCCGAACTGGTTAGGCCGGGGGGGCTGCTCTATTTGGGCACTGCTGATTCCGAACCGGTAAAAATGAACGATCTTGAGTCTCATCTGATGAGATTGCATCAACCGTTCCATCGCCTGATCGTCACCGAGAAAGCCCTACATGCCTTGGCTGAAGAAACGGGTTTCGAATTTGTTCGGAGTTACCGCCGTTCCTACATGGATACTTTGATACCGTTTTCCAATTACCGCTTCCTCGATGAATTCAGTCGGGCCTTGGGTCACGATATGGACTTGATGCTGGATCCGGCGTCAGCCAAGGTTATGCTGCGACGGCCGCGGCTTTGGTTTTACGCTTTTTGGGGGTATTTCTTTCCTTCCGCCTTCGAGCCGGCGGTGGTTCTGCGCCGGCCTCTCAATCAAGGAGCAAGCAAATGAAGATGAACCGGGTCGAAAAATTTCTGATGAACAGTCCCGTCCGGGCGGCGTTTCAGATATGGTACGAAGTGCCCCTCCTGGAGCGGCTGGGTGGGCGGACGGAAGGCATGCGGGTTTTGGAGATTGGCTGCGGGCGCGGCGTGGGAACCCGGGAGATTTTTCGCCGCTTCGGGGCGCAATCCGTGTATGCCCTTGATATCGATCCCGATATGATAGCCAAGGCGCGTCGCCGTCTGAGTGATTTTCCTCCCGAGCGGCTTCGCTTTGAAGTTGGTGATGTCACTGCCATCGACGCCGAAGACGCCAGCTTCGATGCGGTGTTCGACTTCGCCATCCTCCATCATGTCCCCGTTTGGCAAGACGCGATCAAAGAGATCCGAAGAGTGCTCAAATCCGGGGGACGTTTTTATTTTCAGGAGGCCACCAGCCACTTTTTGGACAAGTGGTTTGCCCGAACCTTTCTGGAGCATCCGGCTGATAATCGCTTCAGTGGTCCCGAGTTTGTTGCCGAATTGGAGCGGCAGGGCTTCCGGATCGGGGAAAAGTGGGTCGAGCGAGGGGGGGGAGACTATGTGTTCGGGGTGGCTTTCCGGCTCTGAGAGATCGGCCATGCGGCTTGAAGCATTGCAGGGACATTGGGCGCTGGTGACCGGTGCTTCCTCGGGTATCGGGCGCGAATTCGCGGTGCAGCTCGCGGCCGCCGGCGTAAATCTCGTCTTGGTGGCGAGGAGGGCGGAGCGCCTCCGTATCTTGGCGGTCGAACTTTCCGAGACGCATGGCATCGACGCCTTTGCCCTTCCCGCAGACCTGGCGCAGCCAGGGATAGCAGAGCGGTTGCATCGGCGCCTGCGAGAAGAAGAGATTTGTCCAAAGCTGCTGGTGAACAACGCCGCTCTGGGGCGTTGGGCCCCTTTCGAGAAAAGTCCCGCCGATTTCTATGAAGAGATGATCCGGGTGAACGCCGTAGCGCCGGTCAGCTTGTGCCGCGAATTTATGCCCGATTTGGCCTCCTCCGGCCGCGGGGTGATTATCAATGTGTCGTCGCCGGCGGCCTACCAGCCCGTTCCCTACATGGCGGTGTATGCCGCCACCAAAGCTCTTCTCCACCACTTCAGCCTGGCCCTCCATGAGGAATGGCGCGGCAAGGGGGTGTGGGTCCAGACCTTCCTGCCCGGGCCCACCCCGACCAAGCTGGAAGGGGCGCAGGCGGGGATAAAAGGAGGAAGCTCGGCAACCGAAATGGTACGGACCTCTCTTGCCCGGTTGGGACACCCCTTGGTGATCGGTGCCCGCGGCACTTTCTTGCAGCGCCTGTTCGTCCTGCTGCCTACTCGCTTTGTCCTCGGCCGGGTGGGCACGATGTTCCGCCCCCAGAAAAACTGTACCTAAACCCGAATTATCGGGAGAGCGAAGAGACTGTTTTTCCCGGATAGGCAACTACAGTATTCCCATTCCGTAAAATTCAAAAAAGTGCTGAGCGACTGATTCAGCGGAGCGGCATAGGGGGCCTGGCTTTGATCCAGGGCCGCCGGAAGGCGGCCCACTATCTGAGGAGAGCATCGAGTCGAACCCGGACGGAGCGTTGGAAATAAAAGTGAGCCTCGGGGGAAGGCAAGGTTGGAGCAAACCTTGTCAGAAATATTTACAGTTTCAAGCCGAGCTCCGCCAGTATTTCCGAGGCTCTGTTGTAACCTTATGTTTATAAATAGGTTTTTATTTTTGGCATGAATATCGCTTAATCCATGGCGGGATATGAATTAAGACGTATCTCAAAGGTTATAAGCCTTGGTAACAACGTTGCAACAGGAGATGAACATGAAGACTTATTTTAAATCTGCGGCTGCGATCGGGGCGCTGCTCCTGAGCGGTGGCGCCAGCGCGCAAGTCATTGACCTTTTTGTGGACCCGGGGACGGGACAGGTGGCGTCTGACGTCGTAGATGGAGCGAATGCCGATAATGCGAACAATTTCAGCGAAGCGGGAAATTTTCCAGCCACCATCGTGGGCGGATACCGCGATCTGAAAGCGGACGCCATCTCGGGTGCGAATGACGTGAGTGGAAACGGTGTTTTCGATGTCGGGGATTCGGGTACCGTCTTGAGTGTCAGCGGCGGCACCCTGACATTTAACAACGACACCGGCGTCAGCGGCATCGGGACCATCCAATGGGACGGCAACGACGGTTCCAGCGGCCTGGATACGACCGGCCTCGGGGGAGTCGACTTCATCAACCAGGAGGGTTGCCCCGTTACCGGTTGTGATCGATTCGTGTTTGAGGTGCTGGAGGCGGATCAGGGTTTTGAATTTGATGTTGGGATATGGACGGACGACGATAACTTCACCAACTTCACTCTGATCTCCGATGGCACGCCGGGAGTCAGCGAACTGTTGTTCTCCGACTTTACCAACGCGGCTCTGTGCGGTGCGGTAAATCCGTCCCCCGGAGTTGCAGCCGTCGAGTGCGGTGCCGGTAATTCCGTGGTCGACTTTAACAATGTCGGTGCCATGCAGGTGGTATTGAATTCGGATGGAGCAACGGTCGCTGTTGACCTGGAAATTGGCGCCATCACGAAACAAGGTGTCCCCGAGCCGGCGACGCTTGCCTTGTTGGGTGTCGGTTTGGCGGCAGGAGGCATGGTGCGCAGAAAGCGGATCGCTTGATTTGCCTGATGATCCATCCTCCAACCTCTGGTGAGGCACCATGAAATCGTAAAAATAAAGCGGCTTTCTTCCAACGGGAGCCGCTTTTTTTGTGTGAATACGGGGAGCCCTCGCAGAGAAATGCCGGCAACCCCGCCAAACTTAAACGGAGAATTCCCATGCGTACTTACATTCAAAAGCTTAGAAAGTATTCTTTGACATCGAGGCGGATGGCATTTTCTCTGCTCGTTGGTCTTGCTCATAATGCCGCGGCTGTAAATGGCGACAAGGTGGTCGTCGACCTTTTCACCGAGCCGCAGGTTGCCTCCGATGTGGTTGAAGGGGGCGCGGGCGACTTTCAATCGACCGGCACAGGAATCCCCTCCATTCTGGGCGGGCAGCGCGATATTTTCGTCAACGCCTTGTCAGGCACCAATGATGTGAATGGTAACGACGTTTGCGATGTAGGTGACAAGTGTGCGGTGATGTCCATCAGTTCCGGCACGCTTAGGTTCAACAACGATACCGGCGTGACCGGTGAAGGTATCGTCCAGTGGGACGGCGACGATCAAGATATCGCTCTGGTGCCCGATGGATTGGGAGGGTTCGATCTGACCGCCGGCGGCACCGCAAGCGGTCTCGAATTTACGATCGACGAGGCCGATCAGACCTTCGTCTTCACCATTGAAGCCTATACGGACGCGACTCACTTCACGATATTTACCATTCAATCCTCGGTGGTTGCACCGGGTTTTCCGATAACGCGAACCATTCCATTCACGGTCTTTGAAGAGACGGACTTTTGTGGAGACCCGGGAGCGACTGGCGATCCCCAGATTCTTAATGTGGAATGCGGTGGAACACCGGAGAATCCCCAGACGGCTGACCTCAGCAATCTCGGGGCCTTGCAAGTCCAGCTCAATCTGCCGGACGAAAACCAAATGCGGACGGTCGCGCTGGATCTGAAGATTCAGGAAATCGTCGCGCCGAAGGAAGAAGAGGACGGCCAAGGGCGGGTCTCCCCCACGGGGACAACCTGTGAAGATTTCGTCAACGATGATCCTGACTCGATTCTCGAGAGCTTCGATATGCGGGTAAGATCTGGCTCTGTTTTTAATGTGACACCCGGCGCCGCCTTCTACTTTACACGGTTTGATTTTGACCCAAGCAGCAGCGACTTCATCGTCGACATCGTGCAAAGTTCAACCGGTGGGCCTGACTATGAGATGGACTTGACGACTTGGCAGCTCTTCGAAGTGGTGGCTACCGACACAGGCTTCGAGTGCGAAATTATTACTCAGGATAGCTTTGCGGACCCGACTCTGACCGATCAGACGCTTGACTTCACCGGTTTGGGCTTGCCTTCAGGCGAATATGCCATGCGCATCCGGATGAATCCGAAGAGTATCGAAGGGGAGACTGACCCGGGATCGGATCTCACGAACAATTTCCAAACGCTTCTGGATGGCAACCTGGTTGATCAGGATCCCGATGGTGTGCTCTTGGATCGGAACGTACAGGGGGGAGGACCATAAAGCCATAGGGCGTACGTAATCCCATAAATTGTTATTAACGATATTTGCCGCCAACTCATCGTCGATGAGTTGGCGGCGCTGTATCAGGTGCCTGCCAAGCGATATCAAGATACTATTGTGTACGCTTCCAGCGTTTTCCAGCAGCGGTTAAAGTGCCTCAGGCGGTCACGTCACCCGCAACGCATCCATGGATCTACGCAGAGAGCGGGCAATTGCGGGGGGAGCATCGCCGATTCGTCCGGCAAAGACAATCCGAACCGGATCGCCGTAAAGGGATTGGAATCGTTCTGCCAGATGCTGGGCGCCTTTCCGGACCGTGTTCGTTTGGGTAAATTCGACGCCCTTCTGAACGTAACCGGAAAAAATCAACGGCGTCATTTCCGGCTGGAGTTGCAGCCCTAGCGAAGCGGCCGTCAACCAGAAGCGCTGCAGGGCGCGCCCGGCTTGCAGGTAATCCTCGAGCGATTTCGGTCCCTGTCCGGCAACAAGGGCAAAATGGGCGGCGCAGAAAATCCCCGGCAAGAAGTCCAGTTCGATGCGTGGTAGCCAGGTACCGGCAAGCCATTTGTTAAGAAACTTGACCCGCTCCCAGCTAACCATTGCCCAGCGCATCAATTTCAGGGCCAAGGGGTCGAGACCGACCGATTGATCCGGAATCTTGTCCTCGCTGAAGCGGGCGTTCCACTCGATCACTTGACTGTGAACTTTGTAGGCTTCGGGCATGGTCAGGCGCAGCTTGGCGTTGCGGAACATCAACAGGGCGGCCTGCCAGCGCTGTTTCCAACTTTTCAGCCATAAAATCCGGTAACGATCTCCGACGGCTTTCTCTAGCGCGCGTATTTCCCGCCGGCTGAGGGGACGGGTCCGGTACGGCCTGCGGTTGACCGAGCGCAAAGGCAGGTAGGGGTAGAGGGGGTCGGGACGGGTCTCGGGATCCTCTTCGAAATAAACGTCGATGACCGGGCGGGTTTCCGGACTGTCGGGGCGCCGTTCGAATCGTGCCTTGAGATTGAACTGACTGGCGGCGATAGCGATGGATTCCAGTAGTGCCCCGACCGCTAGCTGGCTGGCGCGGCCTTCCAGGTCGTACACGCACCAATCGCGGGTGTCGTGAGCATGGACAGCCAGATGCCGATCATCGATGAGTTCGAACCGCCACGGCTGGGTGTTGTCCCCGGAAGGGGCCCAGCGGGCGGCATCGAGGATTTCCTCGATCGCGGTTCGGGGTGGTGTTTGTTGATGGGTGTCAGAATTTTTTACAGCCATGAGCTGTTTTCGGGCAATGGTTAAGGCGAGTTTCTGCAGCGGGTTCCGGTTGCCTCCGGGGCGCCAGGTCTTGACCCATCGGTTGCGATAGGCGTCGAACTGCATCCCCCACGGAGCGGCTTTAACCGGTCCCCGGTGCAGTAAAATCTTGAGCGCTTCGGTGGCGGCGGCCCCCGCGCAGAGTTCACACGCCATGGGAGTGGAGGGCCCTTTGTGGTGGGCCAAGTCCACCCCTGTGGGATCGGCGAGATAGCCGGTTTGCAGCATCCGCGGGGATAGCCCCAATAGGAAACGGAGAATCTGCTCGTCTTCGGATTGCCCCTCAAGACGAAAATATTCCTCGAAAGTCATCCCGCCGGGCAAGAAATTCAACAGTGCCACCCCCATCCCCAGAGGAGCGGCGGTAATGGCGGGAATGCCTTCCTCTGCGCAGTGGTCGAATACTATTCTGCGGGCGTCGAAGGCGAAAAAATCGAGCCCGTCCACGTACAAGTCCATGCCGGCAAAAAATTTCGCTAGATTGTTTCGGGTGACCCCTTCCGGAAACCGGTGAATTTGCAACTCGGGGTTGATGTCAAGGGCCATTTCCGCCAGCACTTCCACTTTGGGCCGGCCTATGTGACTGACGGTGGCGCCGGCCTGACGGTTGAAATTGGCCAGCTCGAAAACGTCGAAGTCGGCGATGTGAAATGCGCCAACACCGAGGCGGGCCAAAGTCAACAGGTGGCTTCCGCCAACGCCGCCCATCCCGGCGATGGCGACATGCTTGGTGCGCAATATTTTTTGTTCGGTCGCGGTGATCCAGCCGAGATTGCGGGAGAAAGCCTCGAAATACCTGAAATGGGGGGATGGGTTCATGGTGTCGAATGTCAGTGCGGTGATGGTTTTAGTATAAAGCATAGATGAGTGGCAAGATTAGGGTGCTTTGTGCTTTGTGCTTTGTGCTTTGTGCTTTGTGCTTTGTGCTTTGTGCTTTGTGCTTTGTGCTTCGGGCTGCCGGTGCAGGATGTCAAGCACCGAGAACTATATCTTTGTGGTGCTATTGCGTTTAATTTTTCGTAGGCCTTATGTCTGCTAACTGAGTCCGTGGTCTAGAATTAGACCAAACAGATTCAAAATTCCGGAGGCAGCCGAAATGACGGGCATGGAGCGAAGTCGGATCAAAACATCCGCTTCCGCAGGCGAGCTCGAATTGCGCACCAAGTTTTATCAGTACTTCGAACTCGTTCCCGCGACGAGTGAAGCGCTCAAGCGCGAGGTTTACAAGTTGAGATTTCAGGTCTATTGCGTGGAGACGGGGTTCGAGCGCAAGGAAGATTGCGAGGTTTTCAACGATAGCGGCCGGAAGATTTTCCTGGAGAAGGATATTTACGACCGGCGCTCGGATCACTATCTTGTTCGTCATCGCCGCACCGGGCTCTATGCCGCCACCGTGCGGCTGGTGCTGCCGGATGCCGGCGATGTCTTGGAGACTTATCCTATTGAATCACACTGTAGGCTGGAGAAGCCGATGACCGATCGGAAAATTCGCCCGCATTTGGCGGAGATTTCCCGGCTCGCGGTTTCCAAGGAGTTCAAGAAACGTCCCGGGGAGGCCGGCACCCTCGCCGGCATCGGGCCCCAGCCGGCGGTTTATTTCGAGGCCGATGAGCGCCGCATCTTGCCGCATATGACCGTGGGCTTGTTCGCCGCCATCGTGCGCATGACGCGCGACCGCGATATCTCTCATTGGTATGCGGTGATGGAGCCCGCGCTGCTGCGGCTGCTGCGATTGTTCGGGATTCGCTTTGCGCCCATCGGCCCGGACGCGGACTACCACGGAGTCAGGCGGCCGTGTTTGGCGGAGGTGGATCGGGTGTTGCCCATGATAAGAAAAGTCAATCCGGCGGTGTGGGATTTGATTACCGAGGGAGGGAAATACGCCTGATTCGTGCAGAAACCGTGGGTTGAAGCCGGGAAATGCGCGGCGTGTCCCGTTTGCTTCGCGGGTAGCGAATGCGCGGAATGCCGACTAGTTTCGCGAATTAAGGGGGTGTCCCGAGAAAGTGTCCTATACACTCTGAGATGCCTGCCGAGGCAAGGTTCGGTCTCGACCCGCGTATCGGGTTTCCGCTTCCCATATTCCCCCTGAATGTGGCATTCAAACAACTCGCGCTGAATTTGCTACAATGCCGAAATTGATCAATTGGCTGGTGTATTGGAGTGGCGCGTACGATCCGAATTGCAACCCGAAAAAGTCCCCTCGCCTTGTGGCAGGCCGAATACGTGGCGCAGCGCCTGCGCGAGGCCCATCCTGGGCTGGAAGTGTCCTTGGTGCGGATGGTGACTCGCGGAGACAAGATTTTGGACACGCCGTTGGCCAAAGTGGGCGGCAAGGGTTTGTTCATCAAGGAATTGGAAGAGGGAATGATGGCGGGCGAGGCCGACATCGCCGTCCATTCCATGAAGGATGTCCCGGTGGCGCTTCCGTCGGGATTTCATATCGGCGCCATCCTCGAGCGGGACGATCCCCGCGACGCCTTGGTCAGCGTCAATTATCCCGATCTCGCCAGTCTCCCGGAAGAGGCCCGCATCGGCACCTCCAGCCTGCGTCGCCAGTGTCAAGTGAAGCATCGTTATCCGGGGTGGCGGGTTTCTACCCTGCGGGGGAATGTGGGCACCCGGCTGGGCAAATTGGAAGCCGGCCAGTTCGACGCCATCATCCTGGCGGCGGTGGGGCTGAAACGGCTGGGCTGGGCGGATCGGGTCACCCAATACTTGGATTCGGATTTGAGCCTGCCCGCCATCGGTCAGGGGGCGTTGGGCATCGAATGCCGCCGCGACGACGCCGAGCTCAATGCCTTGATCGCGCCGCTGCACCATCCGGATACGGCCGCATGCCTGGCCGCCGAACGGTCGTTGAATGCCCGTTTGGAAGGCGGTTGTCAGGTGCCCATCGCCGGGTATGCCCAGTTGCATGGAAAACGCATCCATCTGCGCGGGCGAGTGGGCATGCCGGATGGGTCGGAGCTGATCGCCGCCGAGATTGAAGGGGCGGTCGAGGAGGCCGAAGCCCTGGGGACCGCCGTGGGGGAAACCTTGATCGCCCAAGGGGCGGGACGAATCTTGAAGGCGGTTTATGCCTGATGCCGAGGCGCTTGCCGGGTTGCGAATCCTGGTGACCCGGCCGCGGAAGCAAGGACGGGCATTGTGCCGGGCGATCGAGTCCCTTGGCGGCAGCGCCTATCCTTGTCCGATGTTGGAGATCGATCCCGTCGATCCGCCCCCGCCCGATTGGTGGCGAGGTTTCGACTGGTTGATTGTCGTCAGCGCGAACGCGGTTCGGTTCGCCCTCGAGGCGGGGTTGGCGCGGGCGGCGCATCCCCCTCGCTTGGCGGCGGTGGGGAAGGCTACCGCCGCGGCGTTGAGGGAAGGGGGATTGGCGGTGGCGTGCGAGGCGCCGCCGCCCTATACTTCCGAAGCCCTGCTCGCGGAGCCACCCTTCGAGCAAGTGGCGGGGCAACGCATTTTGATCGTGCGGGGCGTGGGCGGGCGGCCCGATTTGGGACGGACCTTGACCGAGCGAGGGGCCCGGGTGGAATATCGGGAACTGTATCGGCGAAACCCTCCGCATTCGGACACCATCGCGCGGCTACGGTCATTGCTGGCTCGAAGCGAGCTCGATGTGGTCCTGGTCAGCAGCGGCGAAGGCTTGGCCAATTTATTGGTGGCCGCGGGCGAGTGGATCGATGGGCTTCGCGCCTTACCGGTGGTCGTGGTCAGTCCGAGGTCGGCCGAGGCGGCGCTGCAAGCCGGTTTTGCGGATGTGATCGAGGCCCCTTCGGCGCTGGATGAAGTGGTCCTGGAAACCTTGAGGGCGCGCTTCGGTTTGAAGTGACGGGAGAATAGGAAACATACCATGGCGGATTTGCACCACGAAGACGAGTTTGAGGACGAGGGCCTGTCGCGTCTCGGTATCTGGATTGCGGTGGTTCTGCTGATTCTGCTGGCGAGCTTGGGGGGCGCGGGCTACTACGTCTTCCAGATGCTGCGGACCGAGCAGAAGGGATTGGGCGGCGAAGTGGGCAAGGAAACCGAAAGGGTGCTCAATCTGACCCAGCAGATAACCGCCCTGCAAAAGGAGGTGGCGACGCTCCATTCCCAGGTGACCCAGCTGGAAGGCAAGGAATCGACTCAGCGGCAACGCTGGCAGAATATGCTGGACGATCAGGCCGAGGCGTTCGATAAAAATTTGGCCGCCCTGGAAAAGCAATTGGAGATGAGCCACGCCAAGCTGCAGTCCCATATCGGCGCCCTCCAGCGCCAGATCGGCCAGACGCGCAGCGATGTGATGATCGCCGATGCCGAATACCTGCTCAACGTCGCCAGCCAGAAACTTCGCCTGGTGGGGGATGTGGAATCGGCGCTGAAGGCGATGCAGGCCGCCGACGAGTTGCTGCGGCTTGCCGACGATCCCGCCTTGTATCGGGTGCGCGAGGCGCTTGCCCGCGAGATCGGCGCGTTGAAAAAGGTCCAAACGCCGGATGTCGTGGGTGTCTCGGCACAGATCATGGCCCTGGAAGACCGAATTTCAGCCTTGTCTCTCCGCCTGCCCCACATGGGGAAAGTCGCTCCCAAGCAGGAAGGCGACGGCGAGGAAGGCGGTTTGCTCGAGAAATGGCAGGAAGTGCTCACCATCCGCCGCCGCGAGACCGACCAGTCGGTGGAGGCGATCTTGACCCCGGAGGAAGTGGAAGCGATCCGCCATGCCTTGATTCTGAAGCTGGAAACCGCGCGCTTGGCCGCGGTGCGGGGGGAATCCGAGCTTTTCCGAAGCAGCCTGGAAGGGGCCAAGAGGTGGGTCCAAGAGCATTTCGATCCCGAAACCGAATCGGTGCAGGAATTTATGACCGATTTGGAGGAACTGAAAGCACGTCCGGTGGCGGTGAAAGTTCCCGAAGTCGGGCGGGCGCTGCAGTTGCTGCGCCGGCTTCCCCAACTGCGCTTGGAGATGGATCGGCTGACGCCGTCCGAGGCGGCATCCGATAAGTCCGCCGGGAATGGATCGAAGCCGCCGCGAGAGGAATCGCCCCAACCCGAGCAGGCACCCCGATCGCAACCACCAAAGCCGGCGCAGCCGTAAGGGGGATTTATGCAGGCGTGGAAAAAGCAGCTTATCCTCTGGACCGTCATTTTGGTGCTCGCGGCGGGCGCCGCCGCCCTGCTGCCCGGTTTGAAACTGTTGCGCGACGCCGGTTACACCTTGATCGGCTGGGGGCGGTGGGAGATCGAACTGACCACGCTCACCTTGGCGTTGATCGTGGTCATCGGATTTATTCTGTTTTATGCCGCCTTGCGCTTGATCAGCTTGGCGGTCAATTTTCCCCTTCAGCAAAAGCAGAAGAAAGAGGCCCGGCAGCGGGAAGCCGCCTTTCGCCGTTTGGTGGAAGGCATGCGCGAGGCCGCCGAGGGCAATTGGGAGCGGGCCGAAAAGACACTGATCGAGAACGCCGCCGTCAGTAGCCAGTCCTTGGCCCATTATTTGACCGCCGCTCGATTCGCCCACCACCGCGGCGCCAAGTCCGAGCGCGACACCTATCTGAAGCAGGCCTACGAGGCGGAACCGGATGCTCAATTGGCGGTTCGCTTGACCGAGGCCGAATTGCACCTGGCCGATGAAAATTTCGACCAGGCGCTCGAATCCCTCACCCAGTTGGAGAAAGTCGCTCCCCGCAACGCGCGGGTGCTGCGTCTGCTGCACGAGGCCTACGCCAAGCTGGAGGACTGGGAAGCGCTGCACAAGCTGTTGCCTCGTCTCCATGAAAACAAAGTGCTCCTGGAAGCGGAAGTCCACTTGCTGGAACTGGAAACCTACAGCGCGATGCTGAGGGAGCGGTCCGCGGCCGGGGACGCCGAGACGCTGCAGGCGCACTGGCAGGAACTGCCCGAGCATATGCGGCAATTACCCGATCTCCAGGCCATCTATTTCGCCGCCATGATCGAATGCGGCGCCGGCGAGCGCATCGAAGCTCCGTTGCGCGCAGCGCTGGAAAAACATTGGGAGGCACCGCTGTTGATCCTATACGGCGGTCTCGAGTTGTCCGATGTCGCCGCGCAGCTGCAGCAAGCCGAGCAGTGGCTGAAACGGCATCCGGATGATCCGGTCCTGCTTCAGGTGCTCGGTAAACTCGCTTGGCGTACCGGCCAATCCGAGCAAGCCGAGACATATCTCCACCGCAGCCTGAAAATCCAGCCTTCGGTCGAAGCCTACCGCTTGCTGGGAGATCTACTGGAGGAAAAAAATGCCTGGAAAGACGCCTGTGAATGTTACCGGCGCGGCATGATGCTGGCCTCGCAGGCGGTAATCGAAGAAGTCCAGGCCCATCCCGAGGGGTAGGGGCGACCGGCCGGTCGCCCCTACATACCCGGTCGGTTCCGGTATTTGAATGGCATACGATCCCGACCTCCACCATCGCCGCACCATTCGTTTGCCGGGATATGATTATTCCCGGGCCGGGTCTTATTTCGTGACGATTTGTACCCGAAATCGAGAATGCCTATTCGGGGATATTGTGGATGGGGAAATGCGGCTGAATGAGGCGGGGCAAATCGTTGCCGAAGAATGGATGAAAACCGCCGAAATTCGCGATGAAATCGAATTGGATGAATGGGTGATCATGCCCAACCATATCCACGGGGTTGTGGTGATCAGCGATGGGGCGTCATTATCGCAACGTTGCTGTAGGGGCGACCGGCCGGTCGCCCCTACCATTCGCCGGAGGGGCTCCCCTAAGGGACAGCAATCACGGTCCATCAGTGCGGTTGTGGCCGGATTCAAATCCGTCGCCACCAAACGTATCAATGTCTTGCGCCAAACACCTGGTGCGGTATTGTGGCAGCGAAATTATTACGAACATATCATTCGCGACGAGGAATCCTTGAACCGAATCCGGCAATATATTGCTGTCAATCCAATGAATTGGCCTGACGATCCGGAAAATCCGGGCCCGTAGGGGCGACCGGCCGGTCGCCCCTACATATCCGGTCGCCCTACAAACGATGGGGCGCCCCCATCGATCATCAAAAAATTTTAAGATCCTCCCAAATTTCGTCCACCCGCCGCCTGACCGCCGCGTCCATGACGATGGGCCGGCCCCATTCGCGGTTGGTTTCCCCCGGCCATTTGTGGGTGGCGTCGAAGCCGATTTTCGACCCCAGACCCGCCACCGGCGAGGCGAAATCGAGATAATCGATCGGGGTGTGTTCGATCGTGGTCATGTCGCGGGCCGGGTCCATGCGCGTGGTCATGGCCCAGATCACGTCCTTCCAATTGCGGATGTCGATGTCGTCGTCGGTGACGATCACGAACTTGGTATACATGAACTGGCGCAGGAAGGACCACAGCCCCAACATCACCCGCTTGGCGTGACCGGGGTACTGCTTTTTCATGCCGATGATCGCCAGGCGATAGGAACAGCCTTCCGGGGGCAGATAGAAATCGGTGATTTCCGGGAACTGCTTTTGCAGAATCGGCACGAACACCTCGTTGAGCGCCACTCCCAATACCGCCGGTTCGTCCGGCGGGCGGCCGGTATAGGTACTGTGGTAGATGGGGCTTTGGCGTTGGGTGATGGATTCGACGGTGAAGACCGGAAATTTCTCCACCTCGTTGTAGTAGCCGGTGTGGTCGCCGAAGGGGCCCTCGGGGGCGGTTTCTTCCGGATAAATGAAACCCTCCAGGACGATCTCGGCGCTGGCGGGCACTTGCAGGTCGCTCAGGCGCGCCCGGGTCACTTCCGTCTTGCCGCCTCGAAGCAGTCCCGCGAAGGCGTATTCCGACAAAGTGTCGGGGACGGGGGTGACCGCCGCCAAAATCGTCGCCGGGTCCGCGCCCAGGGCCACCGCCACCGGAAAGGGCTCGCCCGGCCGGCTTTGTTGCCACTCCCGGAAATCCAGGGCGCCGCCGCGGTGGGCGAGCCAGCGCATGATGGTTTTATTCCGTTCCAGCACCTGCATCCGGTAGATGCCCAGATTTTGCCGTTCCTTGTGCGGCCCCTTGGTGATGACCAAGGGCCAGGTGATCAAAGGGCCGACATCGTCGGGCCAGCAGGTCTGAATGGGGTAGCGGCCCAGGTCCACCTCCGAGCCTTCTAGAATGACTTCCTGGCAAGGAGCGTGTTTGAGCACTTTCGGCGCCATGCTCAGCACTTTCTTGAACACCGGCCATTTCTCCCACGCGTCGCGCATGCCCTTGGGCGGGTCCGGCTCCTTCAGGAAAGCCAAAAGCTTGCCCACCTCGCGCAGCGCTTCCACCGATTCGGCCCCCATCCCCAAGGCGACCCGCTCCGGCGTGCCGAATAGATTACCCAGCAGAGGAATCTCCGAGCCTTTGGGGCGCTCGAACAGCAGCGCCGGCCCTTCGGCCTTGAGGGTGCGGTCGCAGATTTCGGTGATTTCCAAATGAGGATCGACTTCCGGGGAAATCCGCTTGAGTTGTTCCCGTCGTTCCAGTTGGCGGATAAAGTCGCGCAGGTCGTGGTAATCCATAAGCAAGTCAATGTCTTTCTTTAATGAATGTCCAGGGGTTGCCGAAGAGCAGGAAGAACAGTCCGTCGCCGAGGACGGTCGCGCCCCTGAGGAGCAGGGCGATCAATGCCCCCGGCGCGCCTGGCGCCATGTGTTCCAAACCCAGGATCAGGATGCCTTCGCGGATACCGATCCCGGAAGGCGCGCCGGGGGTGACGAAGCCTGCCAGCCAGCCGGCGGCGAAAAGCCCCGGCAGCAAGCCCACGGCAAGACTGTCCGGCGTCCGGGGCGTCAGGGTCAGCGTCACGACGACCAGCAATCCCCCGGCCAGCAGGAAGAAAATCAGATAGTTCAAATAAGCCCACAGCCATGCCACCGTCACCCCTCGATTGAGAATCCAATGCCACCGGGTATGCCTGAGCCGGCGGGCGAGTCCCGCCGACATCACCAAGCCCAATCCCGTGAGTCCTATGCCGAGCCAAGCCGGCGGCAGATGAAAAGCCGCCAAGTGAAGGCCGACCCAGGAAAGGGTGGGCAGGGCGAGGGTCGCGGCGGCGACGCCGAGGCCGGTCAGTTCGTAGAAAGTAGAGGCGGCCAGCACTTTCTGACCGATTCCGTAACGGTGGCCGAGCGCCTGCCGTCCGAGCAGATGGAAAATGTTGCCGGGCAAATATTTGCCCAGCTGGCTGCGGGCATAGATGCGGCAGACCGGCGTCCAGGCCGGATTTTCGGCTCCCAGCCCCGCCAGCAATCGGCGCCATCCGGAGACCAGCAGCAGACAGGCGAGGGCGTAGCCCAGCGCGGCCGCGGCCAGTACCGCCCAAATCCGAAAATCGGGATGCCAATCTTGCAGCATGCGCCATTCGGCTTTCAGGCGCAAACCCGCGTAATAAAGGGTGGCCAGGGCCAGCGCGCCGCCCAGGGCGGTGATCAGGGATTTGCGGTTCATGCGCGGCGGGAGCGGCCCAGAACGACCGTCCAGGGCAGGGGGGCGCGGACGGCCAGGATGTCGAATTCGGTCCGGACGAACGCCAGAAAACGGGATTGGGACCAGTGCTGGATGTGCCCCGGACTGTTGCCCCAAGCTTGCCAATGGGCGCCGCGAAGAAAGTTCAGGACGCGCCACAGGGGTTCTCGGGGAACGCTCAGTACGACATAAGGGTGAGCGAGCCGGGCCAGTTGCTCGAGCCCCCTGGCCGGATCCGGCAGGTGCTCGAGCACCTCGCAACAGACCGCCAATTCCGTTCCCGGCTCGCCGGCATCGGGGGGCGGCTGCAAATCGTAGATGTCTCGGGCGGTGAATGTCACCCGCTCGGAAGTCACTCGCCGGCGCGCGATGTCGATGATGGTGGGGGAAAGATCGGTGGCGCGGATGGTCGCCTCGGTATATTTCAGCAACACTTCGGTCACGTGTCCCTCGCCGCAGCCGACTTCCACGATATGCCGCGGATCGACCTGCGCCGCCAGTTGACCCACCGACTGGTCGAATTGCGCCAGCAATCGGCGCGCCAACGGGTTTTTGGTTTCGTATTTGTCCGAACCGGTGCCCACCACGACACCGTTTTCGATCAAAGGCGTTTTGCGGTTCATGCCTGTTCGCCGCCGATTTGTTCCATGATCGCCGCGGCGGGCGGCCCCCGGTCGGCGTGATGGGTGGTCAGTTCCGCCAAAAGTCCCACCGATATCAATTGAATGGATAGGATCACCAGCAGAATCCCGACGAAAAACAGGGGCCGGGTGCCCACCGGCCGGACGCCGGCGAACCAGAGCGTTGCCAGATACGCAAGAATGGCGCCCCCTAGCAAACCGGCCAGCAAGCCGACGCCGCCGAATAAATGTCCGGGCCGGTGCCGGTATCGGGTGGTGGTCAGGACCGTCAAAAGATCCAGCGAGCCCCGGCTATAACGTTCCCAGCCATATTTGGATCGTCCCTGGCGGCGCGGGTGGTGGTGAATCGGCACTTCGCCGATGCGGAAACCCAGATCGTGCGCCAATACCGGCAAATAGCGGTGCAATTCGCCGTACAGGCGGATACTCTCCAGCACCTCGCGCCGGTAAGCCTTGAAGCCGCAATTGAAATCGTGCAGCGGAATGCCGGTCAGCTTGGCCGTCACCCAGTTGAACAGCTTGGAAGGCAAGGTCTTGGAGAGGGGGTCCTGGCGGTTCATTTTCCAACCGGAGACCACATCGCAGCCGGCGTCCAATTGGGCCAGAAATTTGGGAATTTCGGTCGGGTCGTCCTGGAGATCGGCGTCCATGGTGAAGACGAGGGCGCCGCGGCTGTGCCGAAACCCGGTGGCTAGGGCAAAGGCCTTGCCGAAGTTGCGCCTGAGGCGGATGGCGCGGACACGCGTGGGATAGTCGGCGGCCAGTTCCCGCATGGCTAGCCAGGAGGCGTCGCGGCTGCCGTCGTCGACGAAGATCAGTTCGAAATCCGCCTCCCCGAGCGTCGCCATCACCTGGGCGATACCCGAAGATAAAGGCCGAAGGGTTTCCTGCTCGTCCCGGACCGGTACGACGAAGCTGATTCGATACGGGTTCGTGTTGTTTTTCATGAATTTATTCTAACAGTCTGTTTCAAAACTCGATATACCGTACAAGCCTATGAGGCATGACGTCCCCTTCATTTCCTCTCCGTCCGGAAATGACTCAAGAAGCGTCCCCTTCCCCCCAGCGAGGACGTCGCAACATCTGTTTAGGTCCCTTCTCCCGCTGGCGGGAGAAGGTTAGGATGAGGGTGGATCTAATTGAAATTAAAAGCATTTTGATTTAAACCACCCTCACCCCATCCCTCTCCCGCCAGCGGGAGAGGGGGCATTTGCGACACCTTTCCAGCGGGGGCTTTTGCGACACTCCTCCCCAAGGGGGAGAAGGGGAATGGCATTCGCGATTACCCTGACTCTCACACGAGTTTTGAAACAGACGCTAAGGGGCTCCCCCCGTCGATGCCAACGCAATCGATCCGTTCAGCCGCCGCCATCCGGTGGCGGTCGGCACTTGGGCCGTCAAGCTCAGATCCCCCGGTTGGCACCGGGCGTAGCCAATCCATCCGCTGTTCGGATCGGTCACGCCGAGATGGCGGACCACATCGGGGCGCGGTTCCAGGCCCGGCACGGCAATGCCACGGACGATTCGGTCCCGGTTGACCAGGACGATGCAGCGGATGGGGTCTTCGTCGGCATTCGCCCAGCCTCGGACTCGGTAGACCAGCGGCGCGACCCCGTCGGCCTGATCGATGAATCCCCGCACCTTCGCATCATTTATCGGAGCCGGTGGCAATACGGCCCCCATGGGCGGGCAGGTGGCAAAAGTATCGTCGAAGGGAACGTGTCGGAAGCGCTTGAGCAAGGGGAGCTCCCTTTTCATCAGGCCCGCCAATTGCGGTTGGGCCAACAAGGGAGTGACGGTGTCGGCCAGCAGGGGTAGATCATAGGCGCCGGTATAGAGGGAAATCATGGCCAGGGGTTTGTTTTTATTGCGTGCGATGAAATGGGAGATCAGAGGTAGGCTGGCGTAAACCGTGCAGGCGATCAGCCCCAAGGCGCAACCGATCACCGGGCCGGCGGAGGCAATTTCACTCCGGCTTGCTTCGGGATGCCGGTGACGGTGCTGAAGTGCGATCAGGGCGAGTATGAACAGCCCCAGCCAGAACAGCGCCGGCAGGCTGGCGTAGCGGGAGGAGAGCGCTTGCTCCAGCCCGAACCCGGCTCGGGCCAGGGCCGCCATGCCGGCATTGCCCAGGGCGTACACCTGAAGCATGACCCAGGGCGCGCAAAGGGGCCAGAGGGCGCGCCGCCGGGAAAAATGCCCATAAAGCAAAATACTTGCGATGAGGCCGACCAATCCTATTGCCAACGCCGCCCCGGTTCGATCGGCAGCCAGGCCGCCGATGAAAATCAACCCATAGCGGCCGATGAGAAAACCGTCCCGGGCGATGGGGGGATGCTCCGCCGGGGTGTGAAAGCCGGCCAGAAATCCGGCGTAGATCAGCCCGGTCAGCAGGATCAGTCCGCCGATGCGCTGCCATTTATACCCTAGCAAAAACGCCCCCGCCACCAGCGCCGGCCAAACCGCCAAGGCGGTGCTATAGACCGTCAAACCGGCCAATCCGGCCGCCACGGCTGGATAAAATCTATTTCGACAGAGGAAGTAAATCGCAACGATGGTGGCCAGGTTGGCGCCGAACCACGCGACCCCGCTCATGGGCATCATCCAATTGTGGGCGGCCCGCGGGGTGAAGACCAGGGCGGCGCAGATGAATGGACCCGTCCAGCGCAGGGCGGGTCGGGTGAAAACCGGCGCCGCCAATCGCAGAAGCAGCAGGAGTTCCACCAAAGCGAATGCGAAGGCGAACGCCCCCAGTCCCTGATTGTCGCCATGGGTCAAAAGCAGATTGGCGGCGTAGATGAGCTTGGGCAGCAGGACCCAATGCTCGGTGCCGTGGGAAAACCAGTCGGAGGCGGAGTGGGAGAGGCCGTTCGGAGTCAGTACCGAGGTTAAATATTCCCAGTAATCGTTGTCGGGCAAGGTATCCGCTTGGCGTATCAGATAGATGGAACCCAGCGCGGGCGGGACAATGGCCCCAAAATAACGGAAAGGAAGGTGGGTTGAACGAAAAGGAATCATGGTTCTCCGAAGGGTGTGCTATATTTTCATTAACGACGGCATGAGGCGCTTCGGGGGTGGGTTCACACGTAGCGAGCCACTTGACAGCGATCGGTGTTTTGCTCGATTGTATATTGGTTTCAGGTTTGGAGAAAAGATAACCGATATGATGATCAGGAAGACCTCATGTCTTTTGATGGCGCTCGTTCTGTTTCAGGGATGCGCCGGATTCGGAAGCAAATCCGAGGAAGAGCGGGTGGCCCAAAGAGCCCAGGCGCGCTGGGACAGTCTCGTCGAGGGGGACTTGAAAACCGCCTACGAATACCTTTCTCCCGGCTACCGCCAGGCGAAATCCTTCGAACGGTATCAGCGCGGGATTCTCGGCGTTGGAATCTGGCAGGGAGCGAAGGTGGACAAGGTGGTTTGCGAGCGTCCCGAGGTGTGCAAGGTGACCGTGCAGGTCAGCAGCCGATTGGTGGTGCCGCGGGTGGGAACCCCGATGGAGTCCACGAGCCCGGTGTACGAACGCTGGATTCTGGAGGACGGACAGTGGTGGCACGTGCCCAATCAGTGACGCCGGTCACGTTGTTGTAACCATGCAACTGCTTTAATACTGCCTGAATAACGATTCAGGCTGGGTGACATGAGGGAGGTGCCGACGACTTGTTGTTTTTTTGTTGTGTTTTGGCTGAAGTGTGCTAGTGCTCTTTCAATTTTATATTGTCGGGTAGAGCTGTTTCAGCTTTATCCGGGCATCCTCAGTCGTAAACCGCCAATCGACGGTCACCGCAGCTTGGTTGCGTGCCGCCGCCCAGGCTTCGACCTCTCTGCGCACGGTTTCCCTATCCGGTAGCCGCCGATCAAGACATTGTCGCGACAACACGCTGAATTCGCATTCCGCCATATTCAACCAACTGCCATGCTTTGGTGTATACACAAATTCCAGTTTATCCAGCAGAGCGCGTGCGACCTGTGGCTCAAATGCTTTATACAAAGAAGCTCCCGTATGTGTGCTTAAGTTATCCATGACCAGGGTAATACGCCGGGCATCCGGAAAGTCTTTCTCCACCAACGCCCGAACCCCCTCTGCCCATTGCGGCGCCGCATGATTGTCTGCGACCTCTATCCGTCTCCACCCCCTAAACGGGGCATAAAACTGAATCAGGTGGGCGACACCGTTGCGCTCGTACTCCACATCGTAGCGCTCGATTTGCCCGGGCTTGCCCGGCACGCGAGGTCGCACTTCCCTCACACATTGCACGCTGGTTTCGTCCATGCACACCACCGGATAGTCCGGATCGAAGGGGCGCTTGTAAACCTCCAGGACGCGCTCCATCGCGCACACAAACGCGGCATTCTGTTTGGGCGGAATACACCACATCGCTTTCCGCCACGGTTTAAAGGCGTTTTTTTAAAACGCGTCTTACCGATTCGTGCGAAATCGACTCCACAACACCCAACTCAACCAGTCGATCGCTCAACAGATGCAACGTCCAGCGCGATTGCCCCGGTGGCGGCTCACTGCACATCAGCGCCACCAACTGCGCCTCGCCATCACCGTCGAGGACGCGCCGCTTTTCCCGCATACGCCGCTTGCGCTCCAAGGCCGCATCGAGGCCTTCCTCTACACAGCGTTGACGCAACCGCGACACCGTGCGTGCGTTGACCCCGACAGTCTCAGCCACTTCGCTGTCCAGCAGGCCCGGGCCTTGATCGCCCTCATCGGCCCACAGCAGTATTTGCGCGTGGGTGCGTCGATAGGCTGCCGTTTTGCCTTTGCGCACCAAAGCTTCCAAGCTCTGGCGCTCCTCCGCCGTCAGGCGGACAATGTATTTCTTCTTCATACGCCTTCTCAGCATGTTGCTGGATAACATTGAGAAAGCACATTAACATTAGGCAATATTAAATTGAAGGTCTACTAGCATTGGACTCTGACAGAAGTAGCTTCGCCAAGCGATTTGCAGGAGGGCCGTGGGGATGCCTGTCCAGCGGGTGATTCGGGGTGCGGGGGAGATTGAGATTTCGTGCTTGCGGCCCGGAGACAAAACCCTTAAGCTTTTCTGCAGAGGATATGGTCGCGGCCCACCGCTCGGTCCTGCCAAGGGAGGGCGAGTAAATGGCAGGGACGGGCCGGAGATTCGGATTGAACAAACTTGTAAACCGGAGAAAAAGGAGACTGAAACTATGAAACCGAAGTTTTCCAAACTTGCAGCCGCCATGCTCGCGGTCGGTGCTGCCGGCAGCGCGCAGGCGGTGACCGAGAACGCGGACGGGTTGGGCCAGGCGCTCATCTATCCGTACTACAACGTGAACAACAACTTCCAGACCAACGTTCACGTCGTCAACACCAAGAACGAGTACAAGATCGTCAAGCTGCGGATTCGTGAAAGCGGCAACTCGCAGGACGTGCTCGACTTCAATATCTACATGTCGCCCTACGACGTGTGGACCGGTGTGATCCGCAACGTGGACGGCAAGGCCAACCTGACCAGCAACGACAACACCTGCACCTTGCCCGCCAATGACGCGCCGGTGGCCTTCGCTACCGATGCCGGCACGGTTACCGGGGTGTTGAACGATCCGACCTCGGGTTGGCCCATGAACACCGTGTATCCGGACGTGGACGATTCCGACGCCCGCGAAGGCTACATTGAGATCTTGGAAGTCGGGGTGATTCCCGATGATACCTGGGTGGATATGACCGGTAACAATAGTACTTCGGATGATGGCGATAGGACCGTCAATAGCGGGCTTAAGCATGGATCCGATGGCGTGCCGGCCGACTGCACGGTGGTCACCAACGCCTGGACCGATACCCATGGCGTGAGCGCTGGCGGTCAGGGCGGTGCGTCGGTCACCAACTGGGGTGGCATGAACAATGTGGCTGGCTTGGACGCGCCCACCGGCGGTTTGTACGGTCACTCCATCTTTCTCAACGTCGCCACTGGCGCCGCCTATGTGGCCCAGGCCACCGCGATCGACAACTGGAGCACCCGCGACCAGCACTTCCGTCCGGACGATGCGACCAACTTCCTGTTGCCGTCCCTGGCTTCCGGTGACGTGACCAGCACCCTGGTGGTGGATCCCTCGACCGATTCGGCCTTGAGCATCACCGATTGGCCGGCGGCGGTGGACGCCACCTTGAACGACGGGGATACCAATACCCCGGCTTCCGGCACCAACCCGTTCCCGGTCGCTCACGTGCTGCAGGCGAGCGCGATCGTGAACGATTTCTTCATCGATCCGGTCTACGATGGTAGAACCGACTGGGTGGTCACCTTCCCCATGCGCAAGCACGGCATCTTCAACGGCCAATACACGGAAGACTGCGATGGTGACGGCGGTGGCAGCACTTCCACTACTCCGGGTACTGAAGGCACCAATACTTGCTTTGAAAGCCGGACCGCTGACGTGGCCATTTCCGCCCGTCCGTTCGACCGCGAAGAGCAGGAACCGGCGCCAGGCGGATTCGGCGTCTCTCCGGTGATCGGCACGCCGGACACCATATTGCCGCGCGAAGTCAACGTCCTGACCTTCAACGGCGATTCGGTGCTGGGATCCGACGAAGCGGTATCGGTCCAGTTGGGCGCCGATTTCGTCGACGGCTGGATGATGATGACCTTCAACAGCAAGTACTGCTTCACCGAAACCCAGTTGAGCGATGGCACTGCTGACTTCGGTGTTTCTGATGGGTCTGAAGGTGGGTCCAATCTGACTGGCCAGCACAATGGCCAGTGCGGGGTGCCGGCAATCGGCTTCGCCGCCCTCCAGGGCAACAACCCGGTGGGATCGAGCTTCGGGGAAACCATCGACCACCGCTTCGTGCGGAACGTCACCCCGAACATCGGCCCGGGTGTACCTCAATGATAAAGACTCTTTGAGTCTTGATGAGACGAAAGGCGGACTTCGGTCCGCCTTTCCTATTTAGTGAGACCGGAAAACGAATGTTGGGATTGACACAAGTCGAAACGGAGAATAGGAGAATGGATTTGCGCGGATTCTGGATGGGAATGATGCTGCTCGCTTGGGGGTCGATCGCCGCGGCCGTGGATCTGGACGCCGATGTGATCGGCGACGGCCGGATCAACGTGCCCCTGATCAATTTCGACGTCTATCTTTCCGACGCCCCCCCGGAAGGGCAGTACAAGCTCCTGACCGATGCCGAGCGTCTCAAGGAGGTGCTCTATCATCAGTATTTGAATCGCGCCTTGGCCTCGGAGGCCCGCGAGCTGGGCCTGGATCAGGACAAGCGCCTTCAGGCGGAAATCGACAATTACATCCAGCGCCGCCTGGCCTTGGCGCGCCTCGATGCGGTCCGCGACGAGCCGGTGCCGGACATGACCGACGCCGCGCGCGAATACTACAAGGCCCATTACGACGAATTCAAGCGTCCCGCCCAGGTCGATGTGTCGCACGTCCTGATTCAATGGAAAGGCAAGCGCCCCCGGGATAAGGCCGAAAAGCTGGCCCAACAGGTGCGCGAGAAAATTTTGGCGGGTGGGGATTTCGCCGAACTGGCGGGCGAATATTCCGAAGACCCTTCGGTCAAGGCCAACCACGGCCGTCTCGGCTGGGTTACCGCCGACAAGCTGGTCAAGCCGTTTTCCAAAAAGGTGTTCGTTCTCGAAACGGGCGAGGTGAGCGAGGTGTTCGAGACCCGTTTCGGTTACCACGTGGCCAAGGTCTGGGACAAAAAGCCAGCCGAGCAGATTCCTTTCGAGGAGGCCAAAAAAGCCATCGTCGCCAAATTGGAAAAAGATTACCGCGAGGATCGGGTGAAAAAGTATGTGGATTCGTTCCGGCAAAAGGATATCGGCGTCGAGCAGAAACTGCTCGATGCGTACGTGAATGAAAGACTTCGGGATTTGGAAGGCAAGGTCGATGTGTCCGCCAAGCCGATCCAAAAGAAGGCCGAGCCGCTGACGCCGGCTGCGAAAGAGTAGGGCGGATTGTTATTCGCCTTGCCTGTTTCAATTGATGTGCTAGCACTGGACCAACTCGCTGCCCCTTCATGCCTTTGCCCCGCTGTAGCCCATTCGTGAAGCACGACCCATCATGAGATTCCCGCGCCTCGCCGGCTGGCAGGAGACAAGCCGCGCCTTGCGCGAGGGATGGCGTTTCCGCCGCGCGGTGGCGCAGCTCACCGTTCGCAATCTGGCCCAGCACACCAAGGGATCGGTGCTGGGGCTGGGGTGGCTGCTGTTGGAGCCCTTGTTTCTGTTCAGCGTCTACACGGTGGTCTTCGGTTATCTGTTGAAAGTGCGCTTCGACGCCGATAGCGGGATCGGCCATTTCGCTCTTTATCTGCTCGCCGGCTTGATTCCCTTCGACGCCTTTCAGCAAAGCGTTCAGCGCAGCACCGGGGTGCTCACCGCCAACCGGCCGCTGCTCATCCACGCCCGTTTTCCGGGGAATTTGCTGCCGCTGGTGGAAGTTTTGACCGGTCTCGTCACCGAGACGATCGGACTGGGGTTGTTGGGACTGGCGGTGCTTGGCTGGGGGCAGGGTGCGTCCGTGTGGTGGGTGTCGATTCCCTGCCTGGTTTTGGCGCGCTTGCTGATGACCTTGGGCGTGGCCTGGATCGCCAGCGTGCTGGCGGTGTTCGTGGGGGACTTCGCCCAACTGCTCCGGATGGTATTGACCTTGTGCTTCTTCGCCACGCCCATCATCTATCCGCCGACGCTGATTCCCGCCGAGTGGAAATGGCTGGAGGCGGGCAATCCCTTCTACTGGCTGGTAACGGGGTATCGGGCGGTGTTTCTCGAGGGGGCGCCGCCGCCCGAAGGGTTCTGGTGGCTGTTGGGCGGGAGCGCCTTGCTCGCCGTGTTGGCATTGATTTTTTTCGAGCGCGCCCTCAATCGGGCCAAGGATTTCCTGTGAGCCGCGCCATCACCGCCACCCACTTGACCAAGGTGTACCGGCGTTACGCGCGGCCGCTGGACAGTCTCGTGGAGATGCTGCTCAGACTGCCCCGGCACACCCCTTTCCATGCCTTGTCCGAGGTCAGCTTCGAATTCAATTTCGGCGAGACGGTGGGGATCATCGGCGACAACGGCGCCGGCAAGAGCACCTTGCTGAAAATTCTGGCCGGCACCATCCAGCCGAGCGCCGGCACCCTCGAGGTGAATGGCCGGGTGGCGGCGATCCTCGAATTGGGCGCCGGTTTTCATCCGGATTTCTCGGGGTTGGAAAATATTCGTCTGGGGTTGTCCTTGTTGGGCTTGGACGAGGCCGAGACCGAGTCCCGGATTCCGGAGGTGATCGAATTTTCCGAGTTGGAAGCGTTCATCCATCAACCGCTCAAGACTTATTCCTCGGGCATGCAGGTGCGGTTGGCGTTTTCCGTGGTCACCTGCGTCGATCCCGACATTTTGATCGTGGACGAGGCGCTGGCGGTGGGGGACGCCCATTTCCAGAAAAAATGCATGGACCGGATGACCGATTTTCGCCGCCGGGGAAAAGCCCTGTTGTTCTGCTCCCACGCCCTCTATCAGGTACGTCATTTGTGCGATCGGGTGGTGTGGCTGGATCATGGACGGGTGCGCTTGGCCGGTCCCGCGGAAGAGGTGGTGGACAGCTATCAGGATCACGTCCGCCGCCAGGATCTCAGCCATCCCGCCCGCGGCGCCGACCGGCCCGAGGCGCCGGTGGAGAAACGGGCGTGGATCGAAAGCGCGCGTTTGCTGGGCGGGGAAACCGATTCGGAAGGAGAAACGCGCTTTGTCACCGATGGCCCTTTCCGGCTCGAAGTCGTCGCCGAATCCGAGACGGTGGCGCTGGAAGATATCCATGTGGGGGTGGTGATCAAGCGCAACGACGGCATCCAGTGCTTTGGCGCCAGTACGGAGGCGGACGGGATGGCGCTGGCGAAATTGTCCGGCCACCGGTTCGGGATTGTCTACGAGATTCCCGCCTTGCCCCTGTTGTCGGGAGAGTATTCCCTGGACGTATGGCTCATCGACACCAGCGGCGTGCATGTCTACGATAGCCGCCAGTCGTGTTTGCCGTTCCGGGTCCGCCAGTCGATGAAGGCCGTTGGCATGTGCTGGATGGTACACTATTGGCAGCCGCCCCAGGAAAATATTTAATCGAGCGCTTATGTTGCTGGAACAAGATCTGATTCCCTTCCAAGTGTCCCCTTTGCCACCCAGTCCCTGGCTGGTGTTCGCCCCCCATCCCGACGACGAAACCTTCGGCATGGGCGGTGCTTTGTTGTTGGCGAAGGAAAACCGGATACCGGTCACCCTGGTGGTGCTCACCGACGGACGCTTGGGCGGCGGCGATGATGCCGCCTTGGTCGAGGCGCGCGAGCACGAGGCCCGGGCGGCGGCGGAAAGGCTCGGTATCCAAACAATCGACTTCTGGCGCGAACCGGACCGGGATTTGCGTCCCGCCCCCGCCTTGGTAGCGAAAATCGGCGAGCTGCTGAAACAGGCCGCTCCGGCGACGGTGTTTTTCCCCTCGCCGATGGAATACCATCCCGACCACCGCGTGACCGCCCGGTCGGTTTGGGAAGCGGCCGGCCGGGCCGGCTTCCAGGGGAAACTGTGGGCCTACGAGATCAGTACCGAGGGACGCGTCGACCGGTTGATCGATATTACCGCCGTGGCCGAGGCAAAACGCGATTTGATGGCGGTTTACCGTAGCCAGCTGGCGGAAAACGACTATCCGGACAAAATCATGGGGCTGAACCGCGCCCGCACCTATTCGCTCCCCGCTCAGGTCCGTTACGCGGAAGGGTTTTACGATTTTACCTCCCATGGCGGACGTCCGTTCGCGGAAGCGGTTTACGAGACCCTGACGCCGTACTGGCGCGGAGCGGTGATCGAATCCGAGCCAGACGCGGCGGCGCCCGCGGCCGAGCCGGAAGTTCAACCGCCTTCGCCGGCATGGGAAGCGGACAAAGCCCCTCTGGTGTCCATTATCGTGCGCACCAAGGACCGTCCCCGCTTGCTGGGCGAGGCCCTCGATTCCCTGGCCGCGCAAACCTACCCCAATCTGGAGGTGATCGTGGTCAACGACGGCGGCGAGGATGTGGCCGACGCCGTCCAAGCTTACCGCCCGCGATTCGCCGCCTTGCATTATCACGATCTGCAGCCGGGGCGGGGACGCTCGGCGGCGGGCAACGCCGGCCTGGAGAAGGCGTCGGGAGAATTTCTGGGGTTTCTGGACGATGACGACTGGCTGCTGCCCGGGCATGTCTCTCTTCTGGCCGCGGCCTTGCTGGAACGTCCCGAGAAGGCCGCCTACAGCGATGTGCGCTGCCTCCAAAAGGATAACGGAGAATGGCGGGAAGTCCATGTGTTCAACCAACCCTTCGATCGGCTGAGGCTGTGTTGCAATAATTACCTCCCCATTCACGGTGTCTTGTTCGAGCGCTCGTTGTTGAAGTCGGGTTGCCGTCTGGATGAAGCGTTTCCCGTGTATGAAGATTGGGATTTCTGGATGCAGGTGGCCGAACAGACCGATTTTTATCATTGCTCCCGGGTGACCGCGTGTTACCGGCTGTTGTCCCAAGGAGGTTTCGGCATCCGTCCCGACGGCGCCTTGCAGCAGGAAGGCGTGCGGCGTCTGTTGGCCAAATGGCAGGGCCGTTGGTCGGTGGAAACCTTGCAGCGGATGCTCGAGGAAGCCCGGCGAGGCCTCGATCAGGCCGTGTCCGAGGAGAGAATCCGGCAGTTGGAGCAGGCCCTGCGCGAGGTTCGGGAGACCCAGGCCTTGACCCGGGCCCACGCGAATAATCTGAACGAAGTCGTCCAGCATCAGGAAAAGACCCTCGCCCGGCAAGAGGCGCAGCATCAACGCTTGGATGAAGAGCTGAGGTTGACCCGGGCCCATGCCGGCAATTTGGAACAATCGTTGCAATCGGCGCGGCGCGAACGACACCAGTTGCGCCAGGCGCTTTCCGAGCGTGAGCAAAGAATTCTCGATCAAGAAAATATGATCGCTCAGTGGCGTGGCGCCTACGAGGCGACCCTGGCATCCAGCAGTTGGCGGGTTACCGCGCCCCTGCGGGCGTTCTCCCGGGCCGCCCGGCGCTTCGCCCGCCTGTACCGGCACCGCCGCCACCGGATACGATTGCAGCCCGCCAACGATTTGCAGGAACTGGCGTCGGGGCGTTATCGCGGCAGCGGTCCCGATCCTCATTTCCAGCTCCGGTCCGACCGCGACCGTTTGCCCCATGGGTGGGTCTGGATCGAAGGGAAGTTATCGGCCTCGGGTCCCCTGCGGCCGGTGCTTTACGTGGATGGGGGGGATGGTTTTACCGAGCGCGACAGTTTTTCCCTGGGGCACCTTCATCACGGCGAGCGCCTCAGGGGGCCGGTGCGCTTGCCGGAGCGGGTCCAGGCTTTGCGCTTGGATCCCGGCGATCATGCCGGGACTTATCTATGCGACGATTTTTCCATGCGCGAGATCGGCGTATTCCAGGCCGGCGCCTTTTTCGTTCGGCTGCGGCTCAAAGGGCTGTCCGCAAACCCTCCACGCTGGCGGGATCTGGCTGCCCGGGCCTGGTCCGTCTACCGGCATCAGGGCATTTTGGGTCTGAAGCTTGCCCTGACCGCGCCGCCGCGTTCGCAGCAAGACTACGATGTCTGGCTGACGCGCTTCGATTATCTGGGAAGCGCCGACATCTCGGCGATCCGGGAGCATATCGGGCGTCTTGCCCGAAAACCCAAGATCTCCGTTTTGATGCCGGTTTACAATCCGCCGGAAAACTGGCTCAGGGGCGCGCTGGAATCGGTGTTGGGGCAACTCTACCCGAACTGGGAATTGTGCATCGCCGACGATGCCTCCACTGCGTCTCATGTGAGGCGGGTGCTGGAAGAATACCGCCGGCGGGATGCTCGGATCAAGGTGGTCTATCGGGAGGAAAACGGCCATATCGCCGCCGCTTCCAATTCCGCCTTGGCCCAGGTAAGCGGCGAATACGTGGCCTTGATGGATCACGATGACGAGTTGGCGCCCCATGCCTTGTATTGGGTGGCGGTGGAGATCGATAAACACCCGGACGCGGCTTTGATCTATTCCGACGAGGACAAGATCGACGCCGAGGGCAAGCGTTACGACCCTTATTTCAAGCCCGATTGGAACCCACTTCTGCTCTGCGGACAGAATTATCTCAGCCATCTTTCGGTGTACCGGACCGAGTGCGTGCGAGAAGCGGGCGGGTTTCGCCAGGGCGTGGAGGGCAGTCAGGACTGGGATTTGGCCTTGCGCGTCAGCGAGCGCCTCAAACCCGGACAGATCCGGCACATTCCCTATGTGCTTTATCACTGGCGGGCGATTCCGGGGTCCACCGCGCTGGCCACGGGGGAAAAGCAGTACGTTCGCGAGGCTTCGGTGCGGGTGGTCAGGGACCACTTCCAACGGTGCGGGGAAAAGGTAGCGGTGAAGCCCTGGCTGGGCGGATTTTGCCGTATCCAGCCGACGCTGCCCGATCCCGCTCCTCGGGTCTCCCTCGTCGTTCCCACCCGAAACGGGGGTAACTTGCTGCGGCGCTGCCTGGATTCGGTGCTGGAAAAGACCGATTATCCGGACTTCGAACTGCTGGTGGTGGACAATCAATCCGATGCCCCCGAGACCCTGCGCTATCTGGAATCCTTGGCGGAACATCCGCAAGTTCGGGTATTGCGCTACGACGCCCCCTTCAATTTTTCCGCCATCAATAATTTCGCTGCCGGAGAGGCCAGCGGTGAACTGCTCGGTTTCGTCAACGACGATGTGGAAGTCATTTCTCCTCATTGGCTGCGGGAAATGGCGGCCTACGCGGTGCGTCCCGAAGTCGGCGCGGTGGGCGCCAAACTTTATTATCCCGACGAGCGGATTCAGCACGCCGGCGTGATTCTGGGGTTGGGCGGCATAGCCGGCCATGCTTGGTGGGGGATGCCGCGCAATCATCCCGGTCAATTCGGACGCAATCTCTTGCCCCAGTTTCTGGCCGCCGTGACCGCCGCGTGCTTGGTGGTGCGCAGGCAGGTGTTCGAACAGGTGGGCGGATTCGACGAGGGGGAGTTGGCGGTCGCTTTCAACGATGTGGATTTGTGCCTCAAGATTCGCCAACAGGGCTATTCCAATGTCTGGACGCCTTTCGCCGAACTCTATCATCACGAGTCGGCCACCCGCGGCCCCGAGGATACCGCGGCCAAGCAGGCCCGTTTTCAGCGCGAAATTCGGATCATGCAGCGACGCTGGGGCAGTTTGTTGCACCGGGATCCGTCGTACAATCCCAATCTGACTCTCGATCGCTATGACTTTTCCATCGCCGATGCGCCCCGACTTCAAAAGCCTTGGTTCGAGTTTGCCGCCCCTATCCGCGAGTCGGCGGCCTGAGTGCCTCCTCCGGCCGCTCAACCAAGCGGACCGGGAACAGGCCTTGGCGTTATGGCGGGCTGCTTTCGGGGGGACCCTCGAAGAAGCGGTCTGGCAGTGGAAGTATCACGGCGAATTCGGTCATCGGGCGATGGTGGCCGAACATCGCTCCGGCCGGTTGGTGGCGATGTTCGGCGGGGTGCCCTGCGCGGCCTCGCTGCGGGGAAATACGGTGGAGATCGTCCATCTCTGGGACAATATGTCCCATCCCGCCTATCGCGGGTTGTTGGGCGGACGGCGGGGCGTCTATGTCCGCACCGTGGACGCGTTTATCGAAACCTATTGCGGGCCGGGCAAAGCGATTTTCCTGTACGGCTTTCCGGGGGATCGGCATTTCCGCCTGGGGCGGCGGACCTTGCGTTACGGCCGCTTGGCCGAAGCCGCCTGCCTCGAATTGGAACTGTCCCCTTCGGCGAGCTGGAATATTTCCGCGCGGGCGGATCTCATGGTCCGGGCGGATGAACGCTTGGATCACATGGCCGCCGAGCTGGACCGGATTTATCCGTTCTGGGTCCGGCGCGATCGCCGCTTCGTCCAATGGCGGTATTTCGACCATCCGCGCCGGCGCTACCGGGTCTACGGCCTGCGCAAATTTTGGTCTCGCGCGCTCAAAGGCATGGCGGTGACCGCCGCGGAGGACGACGATACCGGCATCCTGGTGGATTTGATCTTGCCGGAAGGGAACGCGGAATCCCTGCGCTTCCTTCGCCGACTTATCGGGGAATGGCACCGGGCGGGATGGCGGTGTATCAGGACATGGGTGCCCGCCAATCATCCCGCCCGGCGCTGTCTCCAAGCGGCGGGATTCGAGCCCCGGCCCGAACCTTTGGGCATCATTCCCACCGGGCGCTCCTTTAGCCCGGATCTGGATGGGCGATGGGCCGCGGCGAATCTGTATTACACCATGGGAGACGGCGATTTGTTTTAAACTTTCGCCCAGCTCCAGCGTCCGCAGACCTCCCCCTCGGGATCGCGCGCTCGGGCGAAATAGCGTCCCGGCGCCAAGCGCCGCCAGACGGGGGCTGGAAGGAGATATTCGGGCCCGGTGACTTGAGTTTGAATAAACGGGACGAACCAGGGGTTCAAAGCCAGTTCCAGATACACCGGGGAGTCGCTGGCGGCGACGGCGAAGACCGGCGGATTCGATCGTTCCCCGAGATCCGGCGGGGCCGGCGACGGATCGAAGTCCAATGGGAGAGGGGGCGGCAAATCGCGAAAATGCTTGCGATAATATTGGCGCCGGGCGCGGGCCAGCAGTTCCGCTTTGCCGGTTGAGGGACCGGGGCTTTGATCGAAGTAATGGATCGCCTCGGCGGCCGGTGCGACGCGGGGAAATATCCCGCGCTGCAGTAAGCGAAGGCAAAGATCGGTATCCTCGTAGTAGAGAAAGAAGCGTTCGTCGAACACCGGTTCGCCGGTTTTCTCGAACCAATCCAGATCCAGCAGCAGGCAAGCGCCGGACAGGAAAGGTTCGGGAAAAGCTTGCGTTTGCCGCCAGAAATGCTGGTGCCGGATTTGCCAGGCGTGATCGAGCAGGGTAGCCTCGATCCGCTGGCGACCGGCGGCGTCGAAAGCGGTGGCCAGAGAAGGATGATCCCCGGGCGCCGGCGGCATGCGAAAACGCCGCTGGTCGTCCCAGTAGAGCCGTGGCCCGCAGAGGGGAGTCCGGGTGCCGGCGGCGGTCTCGCGAAGGCGTTCCAGGGCGTTCGGGCAGAGCCGGGCGTCGGGATTGAGAAGCAGGACCCAGCGTGTTCGGGTTTGTTCAAGTGCGCGGTTGACCGCGGCGGCATAACCCAGATTCTCTCCCGGCGAAAGCATTCGGATGGGAGGATGGGATCCCGTCGTCGAGACGGAGCGAGATAGGGTGCCGCTGTTGTCGACGACGATCAGTTCGGCGACGGCGTCTTGCCAGGACAGGGAGGCGTGAAGGCCCGCCAGCAGGGATTCGGTATGGTAGTTGACGCTGATGGCGGTGGTTTCGGTCGAATGATTTTTTGATTGGGTTTGCATGAAGATTCAAGTTTTATGGCCGCGGCCCGAGCCCTCGGCGGTGGCGGAAATCGCCTTTGCCCATCGGTTTTGTCGGCGGTTGAGCCGGCGCGAGCTGAATGCGGCCGATTGGCGCGAGTACCATCCAAGGACGCAGCGGCTCCCCAAGCTGGAATCGAGTGATTGTGTCCTGTTTGAGACCGATCCGCAACTGGTCGTTTCGCGGTTGGCGGCGGAGAATATGTTCAAGGTCTTGCAGGAAGGCGGTGGGGCGGCGGTGCCGCTGTATAATAGCACTGCCAATCCACCGCAGAGGGCCGATTTGCCGGGGGTTTACACCACCGTGAGCACCTTCTTCGAGCTTGCCGGGCGGGTCGCGGAGCGACCGACCCCATCGGCCACGTTGCTTCGAACCCCTTATGATTCCGGATGTATCATGCTGTACCCGGAAAAGGCCGTATCCGCTTCGCGGATTGGCGATTTCGCCTGGCCCGCCGAGGTGACGTTGGCCGAAAATGCGCTGGTCCATCGATTCGAAAATTATGCCGGGATGGAACGCGCCGATCTTTGGGGACGGATTCCGGCTACCGCTCAGACGATCCTGGATGTGGGATGCGGCCGCGGCGGATTGGGACGCTGGCTGCATACTTTAGCCAGGCAAGCGGACTTGACCGGGGTGGAGTCTTCCGCGGCGCTTGCCGAGGAGGCCTTGCCCTATTATGGGCGCGTGCACGTGGGTGCGGTGGAGACCTTCGAGGCGGACTGCCGCTACGATTGCATCGTCTGCGGGGATATCCTCGAACACCTGATCGATCCTTGGAAGGTGGTCGATCGCTTGGCCGGCTGGCTGAATCGCGATGGTTGCTTGCTGATGAGCGTTCCCAACGCCGGTCATTGGTCCCTGGTGCGGGATTTGGCGCAGGGACGCTGGGATTATTTGCCGTATGGACTGACTTGCGTCACGCATTTGCGTTGGTTTACCGAAAGTTCACTCAGAGAAATGTGCGAGGAGGCGGGATTGGCGATCGAGATATTGGAACGTCAGGTGGTTCCCCCGACGCCGGCGGGCGAGGTATTCATCCGCAAACTGGTCGAAGGCGGAGAAGGGGACGAATCTTCGCTTCGCACCCATGGCTTTACGATCGGGGCGCGGCGTGTCTGATTCGAAACACGCCGAAGCGACGGCTTCGGTGACGGTCGTGATCGTCAACTGGAACGGCGGGGAATATCTTCTCAAGGTGCTGGAGGGGCTCCGGGGCCAGACCGTGGCGCCGGCCCGAATCGTGGTGATGGACAACGGCAGCGGCGACGGTTCCGCCGAGGAAGCGGCGCGCCGTTTTCCCGAAATTTGGCTGCGGCGAATGGGCGCCAATTTGGGATTCGCCGCCGCCAACAACCTGGCCTTGCGGGAAGAAGTGGCGACCCCCTGGGTGGCGCTTCTCAATCCCGACGCGGTGCCGGACCCGCGCTGGCTGGAGGAATTCTGGCGCGGGATCGAGACCCATCCCGGTTACAGCGCCTACGGCTGCCGGATGCGGCGCTTCGGCGACCCGGGCCGGTTGGACGGTACCGGCGACTGCTATCACCCCTCCGGTTGGGCGTGGCGGCGGGATTTCGGCCTTCCCGAGGCGCGCGGGCATTTGGCGCCGGGGGAGATTTTCGCCCCTTGCGCCGCGGCGGCCTTGTACCGAAGGGAAGACGTCCTGGCGGTGGGAGGGTTCGACGAAACCTTCTTTTGTTATTTCGAGGACGTGGACCTGGGCTTCCGCTTGCAGTTGGCCGGCCGCAAATGCTTTTATCTCCCCGAGGCGGTCGTCTATCACGTGGGTTCCGCTTCCACCGGCCACCGCAGCGATTTTTCCGTCTATCACGGCTATCGGAATTTGGTTTGGTGTTATTTCAAAAATACCCCCGGTCGCTTATTGTGGCAGCATCTGCCCGGCCATATCGGCCTGAACCTGGGCTTGCTTTTGAACGCCTGGCGCCGGGGTCAAGCCAAGACGGTCCTGCGAGCCCAGTGGGACGCCCTGCGGGGATTGCCCGGGGTATTGCAAAAACGGCGAGCGGTCGTCCGCGATCCGGCCTCGACCGTGACCGATACCATGGAACGTTGGTCCGGACTGTATCGCGCCTGGCGCATCCGCCGGCGGCCGAAGCGACCCGAAACCGCGCCGGAGGTGACGTGGGACGGCTGATCGTTTCGGTGGTCGTCCACTGCTCGCCGTTGCCGGTACTGACCCAAACCTTGACGTGCCTTCGGGAAGCGGGGGGGCGCGCGGTGGCCGCCGAGGCGGTGAGCGCGGTGAAAGTCGTCGTGGTGGACAACGGTTCGGCGGGTGACTACGGGGCCGAGCTGGCGGCATTGATCGGCCATCTCGAAGCGGCCGGAATGGCAGTGGACCTGATTCGGCGCTCTAGCAACGGAGGTTACGCTCAAGGTCACAACGAAGTCGCGACCGACGGTGGGGACTTTCGCCTGATCCTGAATCCGGATGTCTTCCTGGAGCCGGACAGCCTGATCCGGGGATTGGCTTATCTCCGCCGGCATCCCCGGACCGGTGTCGTCGTGCCTCGGGTCGTGGACGACCAGGGCCGCCCGGCGTATTTGTGCAAGCGCTATCCCAGCGTCTCGGTCCTGGGGCTGCGTGGCTTCGCGCCCGCCCGGCTGAAACACCGCTTCGCCAAGTATTTGGCCGATTACGAAATGCAGGATCTGGACTGGAACCGCCCGCGCACGGATTTGGAGGTGGTCAGCGGGTGTTGCTTGCTGATGCGCGCCCGGGTGTGGCAGGAGACCGGTGGTTTTTGTCCCGATTATTTCCTCTATTTCGAGGATTTCGATTTTGCCCTCCGAGCGCGGGAAAGAACGCAAATCGCCTATGCGCCTGATTTCCGGGTCACCCATCTGGGCGGCGATGCGGCGCGCAAAGGTTGGCGCCATAGGCGATGGTTCGTGCGCTCGGGATGGCGGTTTTTCAATCGGCACGGCTGGCGATGGGTGTAAGCTCTGTTGACATTTGCAGGGGAGCCGGAGAGAGCGCTCCGGAACACGCTGTAAATACCTCCATGTACGCTCGAATCGCAGCATCCATGCTGCGAACGGTTCCGAAGCGCTCTCTCCGGCTCTCAAATGGCGTTTGGCATGACTAAGTGGCAACACGTTCTAGGGGCTATGGTAATCGTCGCTGGCTTCGGCGTTGCCTGGTGGACGACCCGCCGGCTGCTGCTTTGGCAGGGCCGGGAGCGCTTGTTGGATCGCCCCAATCTCCGCAGTTCCCATACCGTGCCCACCCCACGCGGGGGCGGAGTGGGGGTCGTGGCGGGTTTTTTAGTGGTTTCGCTGGGATTATGGGGCGCCGGGCTGATTCCGGGTTGGGCCGCGCTGGCCGTTGTGGGCGCGGGGCTAGGGGTGGCGGCGATCGGGTTTTGGGACGACCTGGGCCACGTACCCATCGGGTGGCGCCTAGTTGTCCATGGAGGTGCGGCGGTCTGGGGGTTGGTTTGGGTGACCGCCGGGCGGGGTTGGACAATCGCCGAGGGGCATTGGGCAACCACGGGGGGTTGCCCCTACGCCATGTTGGTGGCGGCTGGATTGATGCTGGTTTGGCTGATCAATCTGTACAACTTCATGGACGGCATCGACGGTCTGGCGGCGGTGGAGGCGATCACCGTGGCCTCGGGGGCGGCAGGGATATTGTTTCTGGAGCAACGAGGGGATCTGGGATTATGGCTTCTGGGACTGGCCGCCGCCACGGGCGGATTTCTGGTTTGGAACTTCCCGCCGGCGAAAATCTTCCTGGGGGATGTGGGCAGCGGTTTTCTCGGCGGCGTCCTGGGCATGTTGGCCTTGGTGACGGTCGCTGGCGGCGCGATGACGGCATGGTCTTGGGGCGTTTTGCTGGCGGTGTTCATCACCGACGCCAGCGTGACCCTGCTGCGGCGCATGGCGGCCGGGGAGCGCTGGTGGCAGGCGCACCGAAGCCATGCTTATCAGCATTTGGCCCGGCGCTTCGGCCATCTTCCGGTGACGCTGGCGGTGGGTGCGCTCAATCTTTTCTGGCTGCTGCCTTGGGCGTGGGTAGCCAGCGTCTATCCCGACCGGGCGATCGGCTGGATTGTCATCGCCTATTTGCCCTTGCTTGGGATCGCATGGCGAGCCGGTGCGGGGGTGTCCGAGGGCAGGTTTCGAAGGAAGGAATCGATCCAATGATATACTGTTTGGATCGCAAAGATCTCGAAGCGTTTGAACAATGACCTTGGCGGAAGGAGATTTGAGTCAAATTCGTGAGATGGTGGAACGGCTCGTTGAGGAGCGAATCACCGCCCTTTACGCGCAGCGCGATTTGGAATTGCGTGAGCGGATGGTGCGCGTGGAGGAGGAGCTCAAGCATCAGCGGGAGCTGATGGAGCAAGGGTTCCACTTGATGGAGAAGCGATTCGAGCAGGTGGATAAGCGCTTTGAGCAGATGGAAAGGCGGTTCGAACAAGTGGATAAGCGCTTTGAGCAGATGGATAAAAGTCTGGACAAACGCTTCGAGCAGATGGACAAGCGCTTCGAGCAAATGGACCGCCATTTCCAATCCTTGACCCGCCGTTTGGATCGTTTCATGTTCTGGTCGCTTGGATTGACCGTCACTGCGGTTATATTCGTCATCAATTATATGCATTGAGGCGAGCGGCGCGCCTTCGCCCGATTTCCCCGTCTCCCCCTTTCCAAAGGTATAATCGTTCACATTGGCATTTAAGGAGTATTCATGGAAACATTCAAAGGCACCACCATCCTGTCCGTGCGCCGGGGAGATCGGGTGGCCATCGGCGGCGACGGACAGGTTTCCATGGGCGATACGGTGATGAAGGGAAACGCCCGCAAGGTGCGGCGTTTGTATCACGATCGGGTGCTGGCCGGTTTCGCCGGGGCGACCGCCGATGCCTTCACCCTGTTCGAGCACTTCGAAGGGAAGCTGGAAAAGCACCGCGGCAATCTGGTGCGGTCGGCGGTGGAAATGGCGAAGGATTGGCGTACCGACCGGACCTTGCGGCGCCTGGAGGCATTGCTGGCGATCGCCGACGCCAGTGCCTCGCTGATCATCTCCGGCACCGGCGACGTGATCGAGCCCGAGCAGGATATCATCGCGATCGGCTCCGGCGGTTTCTACGCCCTGTCCGCCGCCCGCGCCTTGCTGGAGAATACGGAACTGGGCGCGCCCGAGATCGTCGAAAAATCCCTCAACATCGCCGCCGATATTTGTATTTACACCAATCACAATCTGATCCTGGAAGAGCTGGAGTCCCATAAACCATGAGCATGACCCCCCGCGAGATCGTTCACGAACTCGACAAGCACATCATCGGCCAGCAGCAAGCCAAGCGTGCTGTGGCCATCGCCCTCCGCAACCGTTGGCGGCGCAGCCGCTTGGATGCGTCCCTGCGCGAGGAGATCACGCCTAAAAATATTCTCATGATCGGGCCTACGGGGGTGGGCAAGACGGAAATCGCCCGCCGCTTGGCGAAACTCGCCCATGCGCCCTTCATCAAGGTGGAGGCGACCAAGTTCACCGAAGTGGGCTATGTGGGGCGCGACGTGGAGTCCATCGTCCGCGATTTGGTGGAGGTGGCGGTCAAGCTGGTCCGCGAAGGGGAGATGGAAAAAGTCCGCTCGCGCGCCGAAAAGGCCGCCGAGGAGCGGGTGTTGGACGTCTTGGTGCCGCCGCCTTCCAGTTGGTCCCAGCAGCAGGCCCAGGAAAAGGAATCGCCGGCCCGTCAGCGTTTCCGCGACAAACTCCGCGACGGGCAATTGGACGACATGGAAATCGAAATCGAAGTGCAGTCTCCGACCATGGGCGTCGAGATCATGGCGCCGCCGGGCATGGAGGAGATGACCAGCCAGCTGCAGAACATGTTCCAGAACCTTTCCACCGGACGCACGCGCCAGCGCAAGATGAAGGTCAAGGATGCCTTGGAGGCGCTGCGCGAGGAGGAAGCGGCCAAGCTGGTCAATGAGGAGGACATCAAGCTGCGCGCGGTGGAAGCGGTGGAGCAGAACGGCATCGTGTTTTTGGACGAAATCGACAAGATTTGCCGCCGCTCCGAGATGGGCGGCTCGGGGGGCGACGTGTCGCGCGAAGGCGTCCAGCGGGACCTGTTGCCGTTGGTGGAAGGCAGTACCGTGAGCACCAAGCACGGCATGGTGCGCACCGACCACGTGCTGTTCATCGCTTCCGGCGCGTTTCATGTGTCCAAACCTTCGGACCTGATTCCCGAACTCCAGGGCCGCTTCCCCATCCGAGTGGAGCTGGGTGCCCTGTCGGTGGCCGACTTCACGCGCATCCTGACCGAACCCGATGCTTCCTTGACCGAACAATATCGGGCCTTGCTGGCCACCGAGGAAGTCAATCTGATATTTACCGAAGACGGCATCGAGCGGATCGCGGAAATCGCCTGGCAGGTCAATGAGCAGGTGGAAAATATCGGCGCCCGCCGTTTGCATACGGTGCTGGAAAAGCTGCTGGAGGAGATTTCCTTCCAGGCTTCCGACCTCACCGGGCAGACCCTGACCCTCGACGCGGCTTACGTGGACGAGCACTTGGAGGATCTGGCCCAGGACGAGGATCTGAGCCGCTATATTTTGTGATCTGACATGCCTACGCCTCTGGAAATCAAATTACACCGCCAGTCGCGCCAGCTCGAATTGATCTTCGACGACGGTGCTCGCTTCCTATTGCCGTGCGCTTATCTGCGGGCCCACTCCCCGGCCGCCGGCGAACATCCGGACAATCCGGACGTGACCGTCACCGCCATCGAGCCGGTGGGCAACTACGCCGTCCGGTTGGTATTCAGCGACGGCCACGACAGCGGTTTGTACACCTGGGAGGTGCTTTATCATCTGGGCGCCCGAAAGGCGTCCGAGCAGGAATCCTCATGAGCGACAACAAACGAGATCAGACCACGCATTTCGGCTTTCGTCAGGTCCCCTTCGGCGAAAAATCCAAACTGGTCCGGGGCGTCTTCGATTCGGTGGCCGACAGTTACGATCTGATGAACGATCTGATGTCCTTCGGCGTCCACCGCTTGTGGAAACACCTGACCATTCATCTGAGCAATGTGCGCTACGGGGAGCGGGTGCTGGATCTGGCCGGCGGGACCGGCGACCTGACCCGGCTGTTCCGCCCTCGGGTGGGCGACGGAGGGGAAGTGATTCTGGCCGATATCAACGCCGCCATGCTGAGAAGAGGTCGCGATCGCCTCACCGACGAAGGATTGATTCGAGGCGTGCGCTACGTGCAGGTGGACGCCCAGTATTTGCCCTTTGCGGACGAGACATTCGATTGCGTCACCATCGGTTTCGGGCTTCGCAACGTCACCGACAAAAACAAGGCCTTGCAAGCCATGTACCGGGTGCTCAAGCCCGGGGGGCGGTTGTTGATCCTGGAGTTCTCCAAGCCCAAGGGCGAGTTGTTCGGCAAGTTCTACGATTTTTACTCCTTCAAAATGTTGCCCCTGATGGGCAAGCTGGTGGCAGGGGACGCCGACAGCTATCGCTATCTGGCCGAATCCATCCGCGTTCATCCGGATCAGAATACCCTCAAGGGGATGATGGCGGCGGTCGGGTTCGACCGGATCGAATATTTCAATCTGACTCAAGGGGTGGTTGCCATCCACCGCGGATATAAACTGTAAATGTTGGCGGAAACGGCTTTTTCCGAAGCCTTCACGGCGGCACTCAAGCGGTTCTTGGCGCTCGACCCCAACCATGTCCGCCTGTTGAGGCCCGTGGCGGGTAAGATCTTCGTGGTGGAACTCTTGCCGTGGCGGCGACGTATTGTCTTGAGCCCCACTTGGGATTCGGTATTGGTTCTGGCGGACGGTGATGCCCCCGCCGATGTGATCTTGCGCGGAACTCCCTTGGCATTCGCGCGAATGGCTCTGAGCCGTCAGCCCCAGCACGAACTGTTCGGGAGTGATATCGAGGTGGAGGGAGACATGGATGCGGCCCGCAGGCTTCAGAACCTGGTCCAGCGCTTGGATCTGGACTGGGAAGCATGGTTGGCGGAGTTGGCCGGGGAACAGGTCGCCCAGCGAATGGCCGCCCCGATCCGATCGGTTGCGGATTGGCATCGCCACGCCTGGCGGACTTTTCAGTGGAATCTGACCGAATTTCTGCAAGAAGAAACCCACGCCTTGCCCGCGCCCCTGGAGGCGGAGAATCAATACCGGGAGATCGCCCGGCTGCGCGACGACACCGAACGCTTGGCGGCGAGGGTGAGGCGACTGGTGCGGAAACACCCCCCCACCCAACCCTCCCCCCGTCGGGGGGAGAGCTAGGGAGAGCAACCGTGTTGGGTATAAAGATTCTTTGGCGTCTGATCGGGGTCCAGCAGATTCTTCTGCGCCACGGCTTGGACGAATTGATCCTGGGGCTCCCCTGGCTGCGTCCGCTGCGTTTCCTGCGGTGGTTTTCCCCCAACACCTGGCGCCGGCGCCGGCGGCCTCCGCGGGGGGAGCGTATTCGCCTGGCGCTGGAGGAATTGGGACCGATCTACGTCAAGTTCGGCCAGGCGATCTCCACCCGCCGCGACCTGTTGCCCGACGACATCGCCTTGGAACTGGAAAAGCTCCAGGACCGGGTGCCCCCGTTTCCGGGCGTGCAAGCACGCCGCATGATCGAGGCGGGTTTGGGCGCCGAGGTGACCGAGCTGTTCGCCGAATTCGACGAGGTCCCGCTGGCTTCGGCCTCCATCGCCCAGGTGCATTCCGCCCGGCTTCGGGACGGCGCCGAGGTGGTGGTGAAGGTGTTGCGTCCGGGCATCGAGGCCCGCATCCGTCAGGACCTGAGACTGATGTACGCCTTCGCCCGCTTGGCGCTGAACTTCATTCCCGAGGCCCGCCGTTTGAGGCCGGTGGAAGTGGTGGCCGAATTCGAAAAAACCATCCTGGACGAATTGGACATGGTGCGCGAGGCGGCCAATGCGGCCCAGCTCCGGCGGCATTTCCAAAACTCCGACATTCTTTATGTGCCCAAGGTGTATTGGGATTGGACCTGTCCTCGGGTGTTGGTGCTGGAGCGGATTCGCGGCATTCCGGTGGCCAACCGGCCGGCCTTGGAGCAGGCCGGGGTCGATTTGAAATTACTCGCCGAGCGGGGCGTGGAAATCTTCTTCACCCAGGTGTTCCGGGACAATTACTTTCACGCCGATATGCATCCGGGCAATATCTTCGTCGATCCCGCCCGGGAAGCGCGTTATATGGCGGTGGATTTCGGCATCGTCGCCAGCCTCACCGAGGCCGATCAGTATTATTTGGCGGCCAATCTGCTGGCCTTCTTCAATCGCGATTACCGCAAAGTGGCGGCGATGCACGTGGAATCGGGCTGGGTGCCGCCCGATGTGCGGGTGGATGAATTCGAGGCGGCGATCCGCTCGGTGTGCGAGCCGATTTTCGCCAAGCCCTTGGGGGAAATTTCCTACGGCCGGCTGTTGCTCCGTTTGTTCCAGACCGCGCGCCGGTTCCGGATGGAAGTCCAGCCTCAATTGGTGCTCCTGCAGAAAACCTTGCTCCAGATCGAAGGCTTGGGACGCCAACTGTATCCCCAATTGGATTTGTGGCAGACCGCCAAGCCCTATTTGGAAAACTGGTTCAAACAGCGGGTCCATCCCAAGACCCTGTTCGACAAAACCCTCGAGCAGTTGCCGGTTTGGGCCGAACAATTCCCCGAGGCGCCCACCTGGGCCCTGCGCGTTCTTCATGAGGCGAGCCGGGGCGAATTGACGGTCCGCTGGCGGTCCCAGGAATTGCTGGAGCTCCAGGCGCAGCTTCGCCGAAATCACCGCCGGACGGTATCCGCCATCGGCGGCGGGGCGTTGGTGGTGGCCGCCAGCGTCTTGCTGGGGCAGGGACTCGTGATGCCGGTCACTTGGGGATTGGCCGGTTTGGGGGGGATGCTCCTCACCCGCGCCTGGTGGGGAGCGGATTCGAGATAAACGATCGTGGAACCAAAAGGGAGGTTGATATGGGGGCCGATTCGGAGGTTCGGGTAGCCGTATTGATTCCATGCCACAACGAGGAAAAAACCGTGGCCAGGGTCGTATCGGACTTTCGAGGTGTTTTGCCCGAGGCGAAGATTTGCGTCTTCGACAACGCCAGCACGGATAAGACTTCCGAGGTGGCCCGCGCATCCGGGGCAAGTGTCTTCCACGTTCCCCGCAAGGGCAAGGGGAATGTGGTGGCGGCCATGTTCGCTAATGTGGAGGCGGATGTGTACGTGATGGTGGACGGAGACGCCACCTACGACGCCAAAGCTGCTCCCGAGGCGGTGAAGCGGCTGATCGAAAAGCGGCTGGATCTGGTGAATATCGCCCGCCGCTATGTGGCTTCCGATATCAGCCGCCCGGGGCATCGCTGGGGAAACCGGGTGTTTCATCACATCGTCCGGCGTTTTTTCGGCCAGCCGCCGGGGGACATGTTGTCCGGATTCAAGGTGTTTTCCCGAAGGTTCGTCAAAACGTTCGCCTCCTTCAGTACCGGCTTCGAGATCGAGACCGAAATTTTGATCCACACCCTGGAATTGGGGTTGCCCTGGGAGGAAATCAGCGCGCCTTATTATGCCCGGCCGGAAGGATCGGAAAGCAAGCTCAATACCTTCCAGGACGGCGGAAGGATTTTCAAATTCATCCTCGGCCTGTACAAATTGGAGCATCCCTTGGGGTTTTTCGTTGCCATCGGTGCCGTGTTTGCGGTGACCTCCTTGGGGCTTGGCATTCCCTTGGTTGCCGAATATTTGCAAACCGGCTTGGTGCCCCGTTTTCCCACCGCCTTTCTGGCCGCTTCCCTGATGATCATCGCGGCCATTTGCGGCACCATCGGGCTGATTCTCGATACCGTGACCAGCGGTCGACGGGAGTTTAAGCGGCTGATTTATCTTCAATACCCGTCCCCGGGCACCAGGGGGAAAGTCGCCATGGGCGGGCAGGAGGGCGGATGATCGTCCGGCAATTCCTCCGCTTTGCGTGGGTCGGGGTATTGGGGTTTGGGGTCAACGGCGGGGGGGTGGCCTGGTTGTCTCCTCATATCGGCCCGTTATGGGCCCAGGCGGTCGGATTCCCACTGGCGGCGACGTTTACTTGGTGGTTGAATCGGCATTTTACTTTCGGCCCCAGTGAGCGTTCCTTGCGGCGGGAATGGGCTTATTACGTGAGCGCCAACGGGATCGGATGGTTGGCCAATAACGGCAGTTATGTCTTGTTGGTGACCCAGTCGGCCCTGTTTCACCGTTACCCCGTTCTCGCCGTGGCGGTGGGTTCGGTGGCGGGGATGTTCTTCAATTTCGGATTGTCGCGCTATTTTGTCTTTAGTGGGGGGCATCGGTCAAACGCTTCTGTTCCCGCGTTTCAGAGGCGTTTTCCCTTTCTTACCATCGCCTCAATTTCCGTAGGGGCGACCGGCCGGTCGCCCCTGCTGTGGTTGTTGGTTTACCCTTTTCTTCTTAAGGCACCTCTCTGGACTGGATGGTTTATCTCCGATCCCTTCGTTAGCTTTGGTGACTTGGCTCTCGATGTGGGAGGGCGAATACTGCCCGGTTTACCCACTATCGATAACAACATTGCTTTTACGTCGGATGCATTGGGGCAAAGGGCGGCGGATGATTGGCTAGCGGGGAAAATACCCTGGTGGAACCCCTACGAGGGAACCGGTACCCTATTGGCGGCGGAAATGCAAAGCGCCGCGTTGTTTCTGCCGTTCATACTTTTCTACGCGCTCCCCCATGGACAACTTTGGTTTCATCTTTGCCTCCAAGTAATGGCGGGATGGGGAACCTTCTTTTTGTTGCGTAGATTGGGGTTGGGCATGTTGGCGGCGGTAACCGGCGGACTGTTGTTCGAAATGAACGGTACCTATGCCTGGCTGGCCAATGCAGTGATCAATCCAATCTGTTTTTTACCCTGGTTTTTATTGGGGGTGGAGGAAACGGTCCGACTCGTTCGAGAAGGGCATGGGATCGGCTGGCTTTGCCTTCCTCTGGCCTTGTCGTTATCTCTCTATGCCGGTTTTCCCGAAGTGGCTTATATCAATGGATTGCTGGTCCTGATTTGGACGCTGGTGCGTTTGGGTCAACTTCAGGGAAGCCAGCGATGGCGATTCTTGGGTTGGATCACGGGGGGAGGCACGGCGGGAATTCTTTTGAGCTTGCCCGTGGTCGTGCCGTTTTTCGAGTTTCTGACCATGGCCGATGTGGGAGGGCATCAAGCCTCGGCTCTAGGCAATCAATCGTTGCCAGCACATGGATTGATGGCTTCGTTTTTTCCTTATTTCTTCGGCCCCATCGGCTATGGTGGATGGTCGGGAAGCGCGACTTGGTGGGGAAGCATCGGCGGTTATTTGGGCTTTGGACCGGTTTTTCTGGCGGCGTTTGCTTTGCTCGGGAAGCGGGAACGATGGTTGAAGATCGGTATTCTCGCTTGGATCCTGCTCGGTCTGGCCAAGGCTTTGGGTATGCCGGGGATTACTCAATTGCTCAACCTATTGCCGATGGTGGAGCTTGCGGCATTTTTCCGCTATGTTTGGCCTTCCTTATCCATGGGAATAGTCGTTCTTGCCGCCTTCGCACTGGATGATTTGGTCCGGCGAAATGGGCATATGAAATTATCCTGGATTCCGCTTTTGAGCGTGATGGCGCTAGTGGCGTTCGCGTTTGGATTGACGTGGGATTTTCTTTGGCAATTAAATACCGCTTCGTCCTTGATCTGGTGGACGCTCGATTCGTTGGCTTTGGGCGCCTTGGTGTTTGCTTGCACGGCTTGGTTGGGGTATTTCAAGCGTCACGATTCGGCGCCCCTGGTGGCAGCGGTAGTCCTGTTTGAATCGACGATTTTGTTTTTGATTCCGGTCTTCTCCTCTCCTAAAAGAGGAAATCTTCATCTGGAGGGAGTGGCATATCTCGAACAAAAGCTCGGCTTGCAACGGTTTTATACGACCGGTCCTTTGGCGCCCAATTATGGTTCGGTTTTTGAGATCGCCCAGCTGAATTATAACGACTTGCCGATCCCGAAAAATCTCGCCGACTATCGCAGGACGCATTTCGATCCTTATAGCAGCGCTATTATTTTCGACGGCCATTTTCATCCCAACCCTTCGGACCCTGACCCGCTTCAGGTTCTGCGCAATCGGATCGGTGCTTATTCGAAGGCAGGCGTATCGCACATTATTACTTATCCGTATGAAAGTCTCGATCTAGATCAATACGAAGTCCCCATTCAAGTTCGAGACAATGAGGCTTTGGCGGTGTATGGAGGAGAAGTGCTTCGAGTTCGCTTGCCTAATATACCGCCGGGTGAGTTGCGGATTTTTGGCGTGTTTATCGGCACTTATCATGGAAAGGCGGATGGGCGGCTCGAAGCCAAGCTGTGCCAGCTGGATTATTGCCGCACCGCCGTAAGCGATGTGAAAAACGCCAGGGATAATGCTTTTTTGAGATTTAATTTGTCCCCACCTGTCCAGCTTATCCCCGAGGTGCCGATTGAGATCGAGTTTCGCTATTTAACTGCGACCCAGCCGGTAGCGCTGTGGTTGTGGCCGCAAGTTCCGGATTCACTTCAAGATCTTCACGCAAGCCATCAGAATTTGAACGGCAGAGGACTGCGTTTGAAATTTTGGTATCGGGAAAAAAACCGTTCCGGTGTGTATCTTGTCCACCGCGATCCGGTCATGAACATTTATGCTCTGGATGAATTTCGCGATTACTTCAGCGCCGAAGGATGCCGCTTGCGGGCGGATGGTCGGAATGCGGTCATGGCGGAATGCGACCGTCCCAGTCGGTTGGTGCGGTTGGAAACCTTTTATCCCGGCTGGCGCGCGGAAGTGAACGGCAAGCCGGTTCCGGTGGAGGAAACCGAGGGTTTGTTCCAGCAAGTGGCGCTGCCTCGCGGACACGCCGAGATCCGGTTTACCTATCATCCCCGTTTTTACGCTTGGATCGTGGCCGGATTTCTAAGTGCTTGGCTCATTTTGGGGGTGGGTTTCCTGTGGTCTCGGCCGAAGCCTCCCCGGCGGAGGTGACATCGTCGCCGGCGGTTTCCCGGTTGGCTTCGTCGTTGTCGGTGAATTCCTCCAGGATCGATAATTCATTCGTGGCGGTATCCGGAAAGTCCGCCTGATTTTCCTGCGGCGCGGAAGATTTTTCCACCGCTTGGGCCAGGGCTTCCAGGCGGTCATCGATGAGCCGCCGGAGGTGGCCGGGCATCTCGGCTAGGGTCAGGGGACTCGGTTGGAGCTGCCAGGAGAGGGCTGCGCGCCAGAATAGTTTTTCCGCCTCCAGCCACTGATCGGTGGTGTGGTCGATTTGTTCATCGTTGAGTTTTAAATGCTGCTGGAGCCACTGGCGGTAAATTTCGGCGCGTTCGCGGTGATTTTTTTCGGTCCCATCGATGAAATCGGTGATCGCCCGGCTGCGTTGGCGTTGGCGGCGCCAACCGAGAACGATCCAAGCCAGGCCGGTGCCGCTCAGGAGGAGCGCTAATTCGCCCAGGAGCAGCCAGAGGATGGGGGGATTCATGAGGCGCTCCGGACGATGGAAGTTTCCTCGGCTTGAGGGGCTTCGCCCGGCGCCGTCAGACGATCGGCGTTGGCGCGCAAGGTGTTGAGTACCCGGTCGCTGCTGACTTTGAGTTCTTCGGCGGTTCGCTCCGAGGCGAACAGGCGGGAATATTCCGAGGACAGGTGACTGATGGTTTCCATCGCCACCTGGAGTTGATCCGCGAGCTGTTCGTTTTCCGCCCGGGATCGGGCGAGCTCATCGCGCGCTTCCGCCAGTTCATGGCTGAGAGACGGGTGCTTCCCGCTGGGCATTTCCTGCAAGAGCCGATGGTAGGGTTCGGTATAAGCCTGCAGTTGCGATCCCAGTTGTCCCAGCCCCGCCACGTCGCGCTGCAGGAAGGATTGAAGGATCTGCTTGTACAAGGCCTGCTCCCGCTGGATCGTTTCCTGGATCAGGGCCTCGCGTTTGTCTTCCGGCAGGGCGTGGATTTTCTCCAGAATCGAGCCGATCCGGTGGGAATGGCCGTGGGTGGCTTGTTTCAAGCGTTTGATCAAATGCCCTACGGCGTGCCGTTCGCGGTGTTTGCGGCGAAATAAGAAGCCAATCCCAAGCAGAGCGGCCAAGGCCAGTCCCGCGAGGATTTCGGCGATCAGTAGCGCAATGACGGGGTCGAGTTGGATCATGGTCAAGTGGTGAGACGATTCAGTAACTGTTCTTGCCGCTGCCGGGCGTGTTGGCGCAGCTTCCGCCAGCCGAAAAATCCGGCCCCACCCAAAATCAGATTGACGCCGGCCGCGATCAACCCGGACCAGAGCCAATCGATGGGTTTCGCCGTTGGTTGCGGTGCTTTATCCGCCTCGGTCGAATGGGTTTGAAACTGGCTCGGTTCCAGCTCGATCGGCCGGAGGTGGACTTGAAGCGGATTGCCTTCGCGATCCCGGGCCTGGATGTGGAAATTGACGGTCAGCCGGCGCTTGGCTTCCGGTGCGGATAGGGGAAGTTCCCAGAAGGCTTCGTTTCCGGAGCTGAACGGCATCTCACGGGGCGGGTCGGAGGCGGAAGCGATCAAGGCCGCGGCCTCGAAAGTGGCCGGATCGATGCGTTCGGGGTCGGGGGTTAGACGGACGATCAAGGGTTCCCCCGCGGCTCGGGGAGGGATGACCTCGGTGGCGACGGGAAGCGCGAGCACCTCGATCCGTTGCTTCCGGACGCGCTGAAAAGTCTTGCCGTCCACCGTCACCTCAAAAGTGTAGATACCGGGTTTCTCCAGCTTCGTGGCGGCGCTGAACACTCCGGCTTCTTCCGGGGCCGGTATCAGGGTTTTTTGCACTTCCTCGGGCCCTTTTTGCAGAAGCTGAAACTTGACCAAGCCCAGGAAGTGTTCTCGCGTGATGCGCCGGTCGTGCTCGGTCAACTCGGCGCGGACGGCGAGCGTTTCACCCGCCGCCAGATGATTGGGCAAGGCAGCGGTTTTCAGTTGCAGGTCGGTGACGATCATGACCTGATTGTCCGGGTCCAGTCGGGCGGCCAGTTGCCAGGGGCCGGGCATGGGCTGGTCGACGGTGATCAAGTCGAAGCCGTCTTCTGGGTGCCAATGCACGGTGTCCGGATGGTCGGCGGCGCTCCAACGGGTGGCGTCGGGCCGGATCAATTCGGTGGCCGGGCTTTCCGGTCGCCGAAAAACCAGGAGGGAAAATTCGCGCACGTTGGCGTCGACGGTGAAGCGGTTGTCTCGTAAAGGCAGGCCTTCGCGGGGGGTGGCTTTCTGCACGATTTTGAGAAAGGCGCGCTGCAATTGTTCGGCCGAGCGGGCGGTCTCGTTCCAGCCGTCGGTGGCGATGGCCAATTGCCGCATCAGGTGATGATCGGCCTGATCCGAGAGGGCGATGGTGTAGATCCGGGCGCCGAGCGCCTGCAGGCGGGGGATGAGCTGTCGCTCGATTCGATTTCGGGAGGCGGAATCGAGCGCCGGATCGGGTGCAACGTCCAACATGCCGTCGGTCAAGAGGATGATATGGCGATCCTCGCCGGGGGCTTCCCAGTCGGCGATGACGGTTTGGAGGGCCTTTTCAATGTCGGTGTAGCGGCCGCGGGAATGAATGCGTTGAGCGGCCTCGCCGGCCGCATTCTTCCATTGTCGATCCACCGGTGCCAGGGAAATCAAATTTTCCGGGGTCTCGGAAAACAGCCAAACGCCTGCGCGGGTGGCGGGCGGCAGCAATTCCAATAGCAATTTGAGCGCCGGAATACGCAGGCCGTGAGGATCGTTTTGGCGCATGCTCCCGGATACGTCGATGAGAACGCGTAGATCGCTTTCCCCGGCATGGGCGGCAACGGTCAATACAAACAGACCCAGACACAAAATTCGCACGAATGCTCCATCCTTCCGAGATTATGCTAGAAGGATAGACCAAATCGTCATCCCTTCCGGACATCAGGTGTTTTCCTGCATCGCTTGAATGAACGCGTCCGCCTCCTGAATGGAGCGCTCCATTTCCCGAATCAGGGCCGCCACGTCGTCTTCGATGGCCTTCAGTTCGGTCTGCAGGGAAGCGATGGCGCGGGCGTTGAGGTTGTGTTTGAGGAACAAGACCTGATCTTGAAAGACGCTGAGCACGGGATCGATTTTCGCCTCGGCGCGTTTCATCGCGGTGATCAGGCGTTGATAGCGGCGTTGGGTTTCTTGCAGCTGTCGCGCGCTTTGGCGACGCAAAGAGGGATTGCTGTATTGGGAAAGCTCCGCTTCCCATTCTTCGAACAGTGCCTCGGCCACGTTTTCGATGTCGGCAATGCGCTTGCCGACCGCCTCGGCTTTGGCTGCGCTCCCTTCATAGGCGTCATTGAGTTCTTCATACTTGTCCTGGAGGTCTCCGCCGTCGAATTGGGTCAGCGCGGTAAACCGTTCCAGCGCCGATTGGAATTGTTCCTTGGCTTCGGACTGTTCCTCCCGGGCTTTATTGATTCGGTGAACGAGAATATCCCGTTTGTGAAAGCCGACTTCCTCCATCGCTCCGTAATAGACGCTTGAACAGGCGCCCAAGGAGAGAGCCAGGCCAATGAGAAATATTAAATGACGCATGATGAAGTTCCTGATGATGTGTGCTGCTTGGTGGTACGGTAACTTGAGTCAGAAAAATACCTGATCGGGCGATTTTCGCCAACAGATTTGCAATAAAGCAGTTTAATAGTATCGGGCGGATTCCACCCGATTGCGCCCTTTTCCCTTGGCGTGGTAAAGAGCGTCGTCGGCTAGGCGGAGCAGTTGTTCCAGATCAGCGGCGGGGGGGAAAGTCCCCACGCCGATACTGACGGTGACCGGGCGTTTCAACGTCAATTCCGCGGGTTGATGCTCGGCGAGTTGACCGCGGATGCGTTCGGCCAATTTCCGGGTATCGGCAAGATCGGTGTTGGGAACGATGGCGAGAAACTCCTCCCCGCCCCAGCGGCATAATACATCGGACGCGCGCAACGCCTTTTGCATGATACGGGCGGCATGTTGGAGCACTTCGTCGCCGGCGGTATGGCCGAGCGTGTCGTTGATGTCCTTGAAGTGATCGAGATCCAGGACCATGATCCCCAGCGGTTGGGCATGGCGACGGGCGGTGGTCAATTCTTGCTGCAACCGCCGCTGAGCGTAACGGCGATTCGGCAGGCCGGTCAATAGATCGGTATTGGCGAGCTGTTCCAATTTGCGGTTGGCGAGGGCCAGTTCTTTGGCTTTGTGTTCCAGCTCGGTGCGTTCTTTGGCAAGCTCGGACTGCAACATGGCGATCCGTTGGCCGGCGCTAATGCGCGCCAAGAGTACTTTGATATTGATGGGTTTGGTCACATAATCGTCGATGCCCGCCTCGAAGGCCCGCACCAAATCGTCCTCGTTTTCATGGGCGGTGAGCAAGATGAGATAAAGATGCGGCCCCCGGGAAGACCGACGCAAATTACGGCATAGGGTGAGACCGTCCACAGGTTGCATGGACCAGTCGGCAACCACCAATTGGGGCGGATTTTGGAGAATCATTTTGAACGCCTCCCGGGCGTCTCGGTAGATACGTACCCGATGGTCGGCTTTTTGGAGTTCCTTGGACAATTCAGCCAAGAGCACGGGATCGTTATCCACCAGCGCAATATCCAATCCCGGCATGGATGGGAGTAGGGGCGACCGGCCGGTCGCCCCTACTTGCTCCTGGGAGGGTAATTCCGGCGGCAGGTCGGTGCGCACTTCGATTACTTTTCCCCACGAATGCCAAGCGGCTTCGATCTCTTCCAGAAAACCCGTCAGGCTGTCCGGATCCAATTCATGACAGCTCGCGTGCCGTTCGAGGTTCGGCAGGTGATCTTCGCGTGTCTCTGTTAGGCACCAGGCGGCGATGGACCGGGCGAAGGCGATTTGGCGAGCCAGGGTTTGGATCCGGGGGTCGGGGGCGGAAGCAAGGTCCTTGGAGAGGGCTAAGGCATCGCGGAAGATTTTGGGCAGCCCCCAATCCGCCAAGAGCAGCAAGGTGAGCTTTTCTTGGTCGATGGCGAAATGTTTACGTTCCAGCGCCAGGAGGGGAAAGGATTTTTCCGAGTCAAATTCCTTGCCTCCAGCCTGTTCAAGGCATCGAGCGTATTCCTCCGGCCAGGCGGCTGCGAGAGCCAGTTGCCCGATCTCGGCCAAGAGGCCTAGGGTAAAGGTTTCTTCCGGCGCGATGATGCGGCGGCGGACGGCCAAAGCGCTCAATGCCACCGCCATCGCCAGAGAGCCGGCCCAGAAGCGATCGTAATTGAAACTCAGGCAAGCGCCGCTATGGTATTTACCCACCAATGATAACCCCAATACCAGATTGCGCACACCGGTCATGCCGATTCGGACCCCCGCCTCCTGGATCGCGACGATGGGTCTTCGGTGAGCAATCAAGGAGGAGTTGGCGAATTTGAGCAGGCGGCTGCTGAGTGCTGGATCGGCTTGGATGAGGCGCGTCAGGTCGTCCAAGGTGGTGTCTTCCCGGCTTGTCAATTCCAGCACTTTCAAGGCAATTCCCGAAGGGGAAGGAAGACGGTCGGTCGCCTTCAACTCGTCGAAGTTAAACTTATTCAGCATGAATGAGGTCTGTGGTCACTCCTAACGCTGCTTGGGAGTCGAAGCGCTCTCTTCGGCGCTTCCTCGTTATCAACAGGGACTACTGGCGATCTTTTTTTGGGTAATCGCTCATTATAGAGTTTAGCCAAAATTTGGCAGGGGGCGGGTGGGCGTAGCGCTTTGGTTTTAACCAAAGCGCCCGGTGATGTAATCTTCGGTCAGGGGATGTTTCGGGTTGGTGAAAATACTGGCGGTCGGGCCGATTTCGACCAACCGGCCCAGATGGAAATAAGCGGTGCGGTGGGACACCCGGGCGGCTTGCTGCATGGCATGGGTGACGATGACGATGGAGTACTGGGTGCGCAGTTCGTCGATGAGCTGCTCGATGGTGGCGGTGGCGATGGGATCGAGGGCCGAGCAGGGTTCGTCCATGAGCAGCACCTCGGGACCCACAGCGATGGCGCGAGCGATGCACAGGCGCTGTTGCTGGCCCCCGGAAAGACCGGTCCCGGCTTGGTCGAGACGGTCCTTGACCTCTTTCCACAGGCCGGCTTTCCTGAGGGAGGTTTCCACGATTTCATCGAGTTCGGTGCGGTTGCGTGCCAGGCCGTGGATGCGCGGACCGTAGGCGACGTTATCGTAAATGGATTTGGGGAAGGGGTTGGGTTTTTGGAATACCATCCCCACCCGCGCGCGCAGAATCACCGGATCCAGGTTGCTGCGGTAAATGTCGTGGTCTTCCAGCTTGATTTCTCCTTTCACCCGGCACCCTTCGATGGTGTCGTTCATTCGGTTGAGGCAACGGAGAAAGGTGGATTTGCCGCAGCCGGAAGGGCCGATCAAGGCGATCACTTCCTGGCGGCCGATGTCCAGGGCGATGTCGTGAACGGCTTGTTTTTCGCCGTAGAACACGCTGACGTTGCGGCAGGTCATCCGGGGGTCGGAGACGGTGTAGTCGCCGAGAGTGACGTTGGGCAATTCCTCCAGATGGCTGCGGGAAGTATCTTCCGGTACGGTTTGTCGAGCCGAAGTGGCCGAAGGATATTGAGTGGCCAGAGGCGTATCGCTGATGTTTGGCATAGTCGCTGTTCAGATTGATTGCTGGTTACCAGCGGCGTTCAAAACGCCGCCTGAGAATAATGGCCAGAGCGTTCATGATCAACATGAACAAGAGCAGCACGAGAATGGCGGCCGCGGCGCGTTCCACGAATCCCCGCTCGGCGCTGTCGGCCCAAAGATAAATCTGCACCGGTAGGGCGGTGGCCGGATCGGTGAGCCCCTGGGGAATATCCACGATAAAGGCCACCATGCCGATCATCAGCAGCGGCGCGGTTTCCCCCAGGGCTTGGGCGATGCCGATGATGGCGCCGGTGAGCATTCCCGGCAAGGCGAGGGGCAATACGTGGTCGGTGACCATTTGCATTTTGGAAGCGCCGACCCCCAGCGCGGCCTCGCGAATCCAAGGCGGAACCGCTTTCAAAGCGGCCCGGCTGGCGATAATGATGGTGGGCAGGGTCATCAGGGTCAGGACCAAGCCGCCCACCAACGGTGTCGAGCGGGGGAGGCCGAAGAAGTTCAAGTAGACCGCCAGACCCAGAAGGCCGAAGACGATCGAAGGGACCGCCGCCAGGTTGTTGATGTTGACCTCGATCAGATCGACCCAAAAATTTTTCTTGGGGGCGAATTCTTCCAGATAGACGGCGGCGGCAACCCCCAGAGGAAAGGACAGCGCCAGGGTCAGGCCGATCGCATAGATCGAGCCCATCAGGGCTCCCAGAATGCCGGCCAACTCCGGCTCCCGAGAATCCCCCGAGGTAAAGAAAACCCAGTTGAAGCGTTTCTCCAAACGGTCCTCGGCCGCCAATTGTTCGATCCAACCGGTTTGCGCATCCTTTAGGCGACCTTGTTGGGATGGCCCGTTCTGCTCGAAATAACCCTTCATGTACATGTCCACATCGCTGTGAGCGATGAGCCAGACCGTCCGCGTGGTGCCGATGAGGTGTGAATCGGCCAATACCATCTTGCGCAGTTGATTGGGTGCGCCGACGCTTAACAATCGATAAAGCGATCTTTTGGATCGTCGGCCGGTTACCTCCGGGAACTTGTCTTGCAGGGCGCGTCTGATCAGGGCGCTATAGTCCGCGCCGCGCAGGGAATCCAGGTCCAAGCGTCCATCGGGCGCGATGACTTGAGGATCGAAATGAATATCCAGTGCGATATAGGTTTGCTGGAAGGCGCGGTAGCCCAAAAGGAGGATGCTGGACAAAAGAACCGTCAGCAACACCAGACCGGTGGCCACCGCCAGGATGCCGTAGATTTTCAGACGGGTTTCCCGGGCGCGGCGCCGTCCCAGGGTACGGGCGAGGCGGTCGGCGGGGGAGGAGGATGGCTGATTATTCATATTCTTCCCGATATTTGCGAACCACGTGGAGCGCCAGAACGTTAAGGCTCAGGGTGATCAGGAAAAGCACCAGGCCGAGGGCGAATGCGGCCAGGGTTTTGGGCGAGTCGAATTCCTGATCGCCGACCAATAGGCCCACGATTTGTACGGTGATGGTGGTGACCGACTCCAGGGGGTTGAGGGTCAGATTGGCGCTGAGTCCCGCAGCCATGACCACGATCATGGTTTCGCCGATGGCGCGCGATACCGCCAGCAGGACCCCCCCCACGATGCCCGGCAGGGCGGCTGGAATGACCACTTGGGTGATGGCTTCGGCGCGGGTCGCCCCCAGGGCGTAGGCGCCGTCGCGCAAATTCTGCGGAACCGCGTGGATCACGTCGTCGGACAGGGAGGAAACGAACGGAATGATCATGATGCCCATGACCAATCCGGCGCCCAGGGCGCTTTCGAATGAAATCTCCAATGCCACGGTCTCTCCCAAGCCGTGCAGGAAAGGGGCGACCACGAGGGCGGCGAAAAAACCGTAAACCACCGTGGGCACGCCGGCCAGGACCTCCAGCAGGGGTTTGGTCGCCGCGCGTACTTTGCGATGCGCGAATTCGGCCAGGTAGATGGCGGCCAGTAGTCCCAAGGGAACCGCCACCAGCATGGCGATGGCGGAGATCAGAAGGGTGCCGGCGAGCAGGGGAATGAAACCGAAAGCGCCGGAAGAACCCACTTGGCCGGGACGAATGGCGATCTGGGGACTCCAGTGAAGCCCGAATAGAAAATCGGGGAGCGGAACCTGCTTGAAGAAGCGCAGCGATTCGAACAGGACCGACAAGACAATGCCGATGGTGGTGAGAATCGCCAGGACGGAGCTTAAAATGAGAAAGAATCGGAGGATTTTTTCCACCTGATTGCGGGCCCATAGATCCGGCCGGATTCGGTTCCTGGCCCAAATCGCCCCCGCGATGGCGGCGACTAGGGTCAATGCCGTCAGACACCCGCCGCTGATGGCTTGTAGGTTGCGGTAATGTTCGGCTGCGGCTTGAACGGTGGGATCTCGCGGGGGAATCACGCCGGCAAGCGCGTTACGCACTTGATTGAAAAACAGGTTTAGCCGCTCTTCGGGTAGCTCGCGGACTTCTTCCGGAAGGGCGGCGATCACCAGTTGGGTGATGACTTTATCGTCCAGGGCGAGCCATAAGATCAGAATGAGAAGTGCCGGCAACGCGCACCACAGCACGGCGAAATAGCCGTAATAACGGGGTAGGGAGTGTAGCTTGCGGGGGTGGCCGCCGCTGACCGCAAGCGCGCGTCTGATACCGATATAATAGGCGCAAGCGCTTAAGCCTAAGAGAATCAGAATTAATGTATCGGGCTGCATGATGATTTGAGTTTCCAAAAACCACGGGCGGGCACCTTGCCGTGCCCGCCCGCCATTTTACTTGATTTTTACTGCGATCCGGTTATAAGGATTGCAGTGGAATCAATTCCCGGGCAACCCGACGATATTTTTCCCGTTCCTGCCGGGGCATTGGAATCAAACCTTTATAGGACAGATAACCTTCATCTCCCCAGGCTTTTTCGCTGGTGTATTCATCGAGAAATTGGCTAATGCCCGGAATGACGCCGACGTGCGCTTTTTTGACGTAGATGAAAAGGGGGCGCGAAATCGGGTAGGCGCCTTCGGCGATATTTTCGAAGGTGGGGGCCACCTTTTCGATGGACGCTCCGTTAATCAGGTCGATGTTTTGATCCAGGAAACTGAAGCCGAAGATCCCCAGTGAGCTGGGATCGGCCTCCAACTTGCGTACGATCAGGGTGTCGTTTTCGCCCGCCTGAACGTAGGCCCCATCTTCACGAATGGTATGACAGATTGTCTTGAAGCGATGCTTGTCTTGATCTTTGATGGCCTTGATCCAATCGAAGCGTTTGCACCCCCCTTCCATGGCCAGTTCCACGAAAGCATCCCGGGTGCCCGAGGTGGGCGGAGGACCGTAGACCTTGATGGCCAGATCGGGCAGGGAGGGATCGATATCGCGCCACTTTTGGTACGGATTGGCAATCAGCTTTTCTCCTCCTTGCGGGTCGGGGACTTGTTTGGCCAAGGCCAACCAGACTTGACGCAGAGTCAGTTCCCAGGACGGCGATTTGCGCGAGTGGGCCATGACGATACCGTCGTAGCCGATTTTGATCTCGAGAACATCTTTGACGCCGTTTTTCCGGCAAGTGTCCAATTCGGATTGCTTGATCCGTCGGGAGGCGTTTTCGATGTCCGGGTGTTGGGTGCCAACGCCTTCGCAGAACAGCTTCATTCCGCCGCCGGTGCCGGTGGATTCGATCTTCGGCGTGGGAAATTGGGTCGCCCGGCCAAAGTGCTCGGCGACGGTAGTGGTGAAGGGATAGACGGTGGAGGAGCCCACGGCGTAGATGTAGTCGCGGCCGGCGGCCTGAATGTTGAAAGTCAGGGTCGCAAGGGCGGCGGCGACAGTAAATTGCTGGACTCGATGTCTCAGTAAGCGAAATTTCACAGTTTTCCCTCAATCGGTGATTGATAACTGAACAAATCTATCAGGGGCATGTTACGCCCATATGAAAACCGTAAGGCCCAAAGCATTACGGATTGGAAACCGGAGGTTTCAGGGAACGGTCGATCACGCGTTCCCGCTGGAATGTCAGAACCGCCGAGGTTCTCAGGGCGCCCAGTACCAGCAGCATGGCGCTCAAAGACAGCATCAACTCGATGGTCAGTTGCTGTTTAAACAGACCGATCATCACGTCGCGAAGCACCGAAATGATGGCGGCATCGGCGATGAAGGTCAAACGCAAGCGCTGCAGGTGGAAATACTCCGCCAAGGAGCGCGACAGTTCGATCACCACGAACAGGGACAAAACGTCGGTGATGATGTCCATGTAGCTGCTGGTGACGTCCGCGCTTTGCAGCAGTGGCCAGAGATGGAGGAACATTTTTCCCGTTCCCAGCAGGATGGCCAAGGACAAGATCGCCAGCATCAAGGCGAAGATGACGTCGGTGAAACGGAAGAAGAATCGCAGGGCGAGTTGACTCATCGGGTTCATGAGGCCAGCGCCTTGTCCACGATTTCGAACAGATCCTTGGATAATTCCGGTGTTTTATACAGGCGTTCCAGCTCGCCGCGCATCGTTGCCTGCCGGGCTTCATCGTAGCGCCGCCACGCAGTAAGGGGCTGGGCCAGGCGGGCAGCCACCTGGGGGTTGATCCGATCCAATTCGAGGAGAGACTCGGCGAGTACGCGGTAACCGCCGCCGTCGCGGGCGTGAAAATGGGTCGGGTTGCGGCGTGTGAATGCGCCCAAGACCGAGCGCACTCGGTTGGGATTGGCAAGATCGAATTCGGGACGGGCCAGCAGCGACTCGATTCGAGCCAAAGCACCGGGCAGCGGCGAGGTGGCTTGAACGGCGAACCATTTGTCGATGACCAACGGTTCATCGCGCCACTGATAGCGGAACGCCTCCAGGCATTCCGCCTGTTGCGGGTGCGAGGTATGGGCGATGATCCGGAGGGCGGCGAGCTGGTCGGTCATGTTGCCCGCCTGGCGGAATTGGCTCAACGCCAAAGCGTGGGAAACGTCTTCCTCCAGGCAGGCGAGGTATTCCAGGCAAACGTTCTTCAGTCGCCGCCGGCCGATGGCCCCGGCCGAAACGTCCTGTGCCTCTTCGGGGCGGTGATGATCGCGGTAAGCGGCAAGGAGATCGTCCTTGAGGCGTTCGGCCAGGGTCCGCCGGGCGTGTTCCCGGACCTGGTGAATGCCGTCCACGTCGATCACCGGCACCTGCTCGGCGAGATAATCCTCGTCCGGCAGCCTCATTAGTTGCGCGCTCAGCGATAAATCCTCCCCGGGCGCTTCCAGTATGGCTCGGAAACCTTCGATCAGCCGGGCATCGAGCTCGGGAGCGCCCTCGTCGAGTTGTTCGAGCAGGAGAGTCGAGGCCAGGATTTGACCGGCGTCCCAGCGGTTGAAGGCGTCCGAGTCGTGCTGCCAGAGGAAGTGCCATTCGTCCAGGGGCCGGTCGATGCTCAGTTTGACCGGCGCCGAGTATCCTCTGAAGGCCGAGAGAACGGGCGCATGGGGGAGATCGACGAAAGTGAAGCTTTGTTCGCTTTGGGTGAATTTCAGGATCCGGGAGGTGCCGTCCGCTTCGGCTTCCCCCTGCAATTGCAGCGGTAGCTCCCGGCCGTTTGGGTCGAGCAGTCCCACCTCGATGGGAATGAACAACGGCTCCTTGCGGGGCTGTCCCGGGGTGGGGGGGCAGGATTGCCGGCAGGTCAGGGTGAAGGTACGACGGTCGGGGTCGTAAACGGTGCCGATTTCGACCCGGGGCGTGCCGGCCTGGGTGTACCAACGCATGAATTGGGACAAATCCATGCCGCTCGCCTCGGCCAGGGTTTCGACGAAATCCTCGCAGGTGATGGCGCGGCCGTCGTAGCGCTCGAAGTAGCGGTCCATCCCGCGGCGGAAATCCTGTTCTCCCAGCAGGGTATGGAGCATCCGGACCACTTCGGCGCCTTTTTCGTACACCGTCATGGTATAGAAATTGTTGATCTCGAGATAGGTGTCGGGGCGGACCGGATGGGCCAGCGGGCCTTCGTCTTCCGGAAACTGGCGGGTGCGGAGCAGATTCACGTCTTCGATCCGACGCACGGCGGGAGAGCCCTCGTCGGCGCTGAATTGCTGCTCGCGCAGCACCGTCAATCCTTCCTTGAGGCTGAGCTGGAACCAGTCCCTCAGGGTGATTCGATTGCCGGTCCAGTTGTGAAAGTATTCGTGGCCGATGACCGCGAGGATGTTTTCGTAATCGGCGTCGGTGGCGGTTTCCGGTTTGGCCAGGACGTACTGGGTGTTGAACAGGTTCAATCCCTTGTTTTCCATCGCGCCCATATTGAAGTGGCCCACCGCCACGATCATGTAACGGTCCAGATCGTATTCGCGCTCGTATCTGACTTCGTCCCAGCGCATCGCCCGCTTGAGGGAGTCCAAGGCGTGATCGCATTTGTCCAGGTCGTGGGATTCCACGTAGAGCTCCAGCAGCACCTCGCGCCCCGAATGGGTCGTGAAGGTGTCCGTCCGCTTGGCCAGCCGGCCTGCCACCAGGGCGAACAAATAGGAAGGCTTGGGGAACGGGTCTTCCCATACCGCGGCGTGGCGGTCGTCGGGCAAATCTTGTTGCGCTACCCGGTTGCCGCCCGCCAGCAAAACCGGATAACGCGTTTTATCGGCGCGCAAGGTTACCCGGAAGCGCGCCATCACGTCGGGTCGGTCGGGGAAATAGGTGATGCGGCGGAAGCCTTCCGCCTCGCATTGGGTGCAGAGCATTTCCTTGGAGACGTATAGGCCTTCCAAGCGGGTGTTTCGGTCGGGACGAATTCGCACCCGGGTCTCCAACGTGAACCGATCGGGAACGGCGGGGATGATCAATCGATCGTCCTCGATCCGGTAGCGTTCCGGCGCGAGGGTTTGACCATCCAAAACGATGTTTTCCAGCTCCAGGTCCTCCCCGTTTAGAATCAGGGGATCGGGGCTGTCGGAGGCGGGGTTGCGGCGCACATCCAGTTTCGCCTCGACCCGTGTGATTTCGGGATCGAGATCGAAGGTCAGGTCGATCCGATCCACCCAATAGGCGGGTGGTTGATAATCCTCTAGGCGAATGGGCTCGGGGGTGCCTTCACGCATGGGGGATTCTCCAAAGATGCAATGCGAACAAAATCCAAGCGGCAATCAACGCCAGGCCGCCGAAGGGGGTAATCATCCCCAATGATTGGATATCGGTCAACGCCAGTAAATACAGGGTGCCGCTGAACAGTCCGATGCCGGCCAGCATCAATCGGGCGCTCCAATCTTTGAGCGGGGAGGCGCCGGGGTGGCAGCCGATCAGCCCCAATCCCAGCGCGTGCCACATTTGATAATCGACCGCGGTGTGCCAGACCGAGAGCATTTCGCCGCTCAAACTCGCCTTCAGGGCGTGAGCGCCGAAGGCGCCCATTACCACGGCCAATCCGGCTAGAACGGCGGCATAGAACAGATTTTTACGCATGATCGGTAACGCCTTCTCATCATCCGGGAATGACTCAAGTGGGTTCCTTCTCCCTCTCTGGCGAGGAAGTCGCAACAATATGGGTCCCTTCTCCCTCGAGGAGGGAGAAGGTTAGGAAGAGGGTGGATCTAATTGAAATGAAAGACATTTTTTGATTTAAACCACCCTCACCCCGACCCTCTCCCGCCAGCGGGAGAGCGAGATCGAGTTTTGAAAAAGATTCTTAACGCTGGCGCGCACTTTACAAGTGTCATCATTGGTTCAAAACCCCAAGGGAGAAACGCCGAACAGTCTGGCGTGGGCATGAAGCAGTCCGCCGTAGACCACCAGCGCCACGCCGATCCGCCACCAACTCAATTCGCGCCAATCGAACTTTTGCCGTCCCTGGACGATGGCTTGGAAGGGGAGATTGGAGGTTTTTTCCATGTAGTGCTGCCAGCTTTCGCCGTATTCCCGGAGGCGTTTGCGATCGATGTCGAAGGTGCCTTTGACAGTCAGGACCAGGAAGGAGCCGAAGAAGACCAATGCCGCCCAATCGCCGTTCGCCAACAGATGGAGCAGAGCCCATAGGGCGATGCCCCACATGAGCGGGTGACGGGTGATGCGCAATGGGCCGATGCCGCCGTTTTCCCTGTCGAGAAGATTTTCCTGCCCCATCATGGCCGGGTTTTTGGTGGTCAGGGCGACGACCACCAAGTAGAAGGCGACGGGCATCAGCCCCACCGCCAGATAGCGGAACACCGCCGGCTGCCCCCACAAGGGCAGATAAGGCGCCCCCCGCCAGGCATAGACGAGCCAGATCAGTCCCAGCGAGGCTGCGATCGCAAAGGCGATGCGGTACGGTTTTTCCCCGTAGGATTCTATGAGCCTAAAGCGCAGCCCGGTGCCGGAAACCCCCAGGTGGATGCCTAGAAAAAAAGCGGCGGCGAGAATCAATTGCAGCATGGTTTCACCCTCACTCAGTCAAACGCGGCATCAACTCTACCAGATTACAGGGACGGGTGCGGTAATCCAATTGCGTTTGGATCAATTTGTCCCAGGCGGTGGCGCAGGCGTTTCGGGAGCCGGGCAGACAAAAGACATAGGTCCCGTTGGCCACCCCGGCCAAGGCGCGGGATTGAAGGGTGGAAGTGCCGATGTCCTCGTAGGAGATCATTCGAAACACCTCACCGAAGCCGTCCAATACCTTGTCCAGTAAGGGGGCGACGGCTTCCGGGGTGCCGTCTCGACCGGTGACGCCGGTGCCGCCGGTGGCGAGAACCACCTGAACCTCGGGCGCGGCGATCCAGGCCGAAACCCTTGCGCGAATCCGGTAAATATCGTCGGGGACGATGGCTTTTTCCGCCAGCCGGTGGCCCGTCTTGGTCAGACGTTCGGCGAGGTGTTTCCCCGAAGCGTCGGTGGCTTCGGTACGCGTGTCGGAGACGGTGAGAACGGCGATATTCAGGGGAATGAATTGGCGTTGATCGGTCATGACGGTATCATAACAAGTTTAGAGATCACTGACGTTGAATGATAAATGTCTCGAACCTTCGAAATCCACGTAAAAGAACATCCCGAAATCCTGGTGCAAAAAGCCAGTGTCATGGCTCAGGCCAACGCGATTCATTTTATCGCCGACGAAGTCCAGGGACACTTTTCCGGCAAAGGGTTGCAAGGTACCTACCGGTTCGAGAACGATGTGCTCGTCGTCGAAGTCGTCAAGAAACCGGCTTTGGTGACTTGGAAGATGGTGGAAAAGATGCTCCACCAGTTTTTTGCCTGAGAGGGGGCGATCGCAAGTACGTCCTTTCAGCGAAAATCGTGGAAGCAAGCACGAAAAAGGGCGAACTTCGGGTTCGCCCTTCCGTATATAAGTGCGATTAGACTTTCCGGTAGATTTCGCCGCCCGTTTCCCGAAATTCCTTGGACTTTTCCTCCATGCCCGCTTCGGCTTCCTGTTCGGCGAAGTCGCGCACTTCCTGACTGATTTTCATCGAACAGAAGTGGGGACCGCACATGGAGCAGAAATGGGCCACCTTGGCCGATTCCTGAGGCAAGGTCTGGTCGTGGAATTCCAGGGCCTTTTCCGGATCCAGGCTGAGGTTGAACTGATCCCGCCAGCGGAACTCGAATCGCGCTTTGGACAGCGCGTTGTCCCGGTATTGAGCGGCCGGATGGCCCTTGGCCAGGTCGGCGGCGTGGGCGGCGATTTTGTAAGTGACGATGCCTTCGCGCACGTCTTCCTTGTCCGGCAGACCCAGGTGCTCCTTGGGGGTCACGTAGCAGAGCATGGCGGTGCCGTACCAGCCGATGTTGGCGGCGCCGATGGCGGAGGTGATGTGGTCGTAGCCGGGGGCGATGTCGGTGACCAGGGGCCCCAGAGTGTAGAAAGGCGCTTCGAAGCAATCGGCCAGCTCCTTGTCCACGTTTTCCTTGACCAGATGCAGGGGCACGTGGCCGGGGCCTTCGATCATCACCTGCACATCGTGCTTCCAGGCGATCTGGGTCAGTTCCCCCAGGGTTTGGAGTTCGGCGAACTGGGCCTCGTCGTTGGCGTCGGCGATGGAGCCGGGCCGTAAACCGTCGCCCAGGGAAAAGGCCACGTCATAGGCCTTCATGATTTCGCAGATTTCCTCGAAGCGGGTGTAGAGGAAACTTTCCTGATGGTGGGCCAGGCACCATTTGGCCATGATCGAGCCGCCGCGGGAGACGATGCCGGTCACCCGGTTCACGCTCAAGGGAATATAGGGCAGACGCACCCCGGCGTGGATGGTGAAGTAGTCCACTCCTTGTTCGGCTTGTTCGATCAAGGTGTCGCGGTAGATTTCCCAGGTGAGTTCCTCGGCCTTGCCGTCCACTTTTTCCAAGGCCTGATAAATGGGCACGGTGCCGATCGGAACCGGGGAATTGCGCAGAATCCACTCGCGCGTTTCGTGGATGTGTTTTCCGGTGGAAAGGTCCATCACCGTGTCGGCGCCCCAACGGATCGCCCACAGCATTTTTTCCACCTCTTCCTCGATGTTGGAAACCACAGGGGAGTTGCCCAGATTGGCGTTCACTTTCACCAGGAAGTTGCGGCCGATGATCATCGGCTCCGACTCCGGGTGATTGATATTGGAAGGGATGATGGCGCGGCCGGCGGCGACTTCCTGGCGCACGAATTCCGGGGTGATTTCCTCGGGCAGATGGGCGCCGAAAGATTGTCCCTCATGCAGCCGTTGGCCGTAGGCTTCGCGCATGGCGGCCAAATTCTGGTTCTCGCGGATGGCGATGAACTCCATCTCCGGGGTGACGATGCCGCGTTTGGCGTAATGCATCTGGGACACGTTGGCGCCGGCTTTGGCGCGCCGGGGTTGGCGCAGGCCGGGGAAGCGCAGATGGGCGGTTTCGGTGTCCTCCAGGCGCTGGCGGCCGTATTCGGAGGACAAATCCGCCAATCCGTCGGTATCGGAGCGGGCTTCGATCCAAGCTTGACGCAGGGCCGGGAGGCCTGCGGTCAGATCGACTTCGACGTTGGGGTCGGTGTAGGGGCCGGAGGTGTCGTAGACGTATACCGGCGGATTTTCCACCGGGCCGGATGAAGTATGGGTGGGAGCCTGCTCGATTTGGCGCATGGGAACGCGCAAATCCTCGCGGGTACCTTCAATGTAAATTTTGGCGGAAGCGGGAAACGGTTTGATCGCGGCCTTTTTGGCGCGAACGTTCTGCTGAAATTGTTCGGGGACGGCGTTCATTGGTCTCTCCAACTATCACGGTCGGCGCGGGGAAAGACCCGAGCTTCCCTACGCCGGTATTAACCGGAATCAGGTTCAAAGGGTATCTCTCAGCGCCGCTTCGGGCCCGGCGGCGCACCCCTAGCCCGTTGCGGTAAAGCTAAAGCATCGGCCAGGCAAATGCAAGCCAATCCTGATCGCAATGGTAGGAAAGAAGCAGGGCGGACACACAAGTCCGCCCCTGACCGACAACTCGGCCTGCAAGCGGAAAAGAAGTGGGCGCGGCAATCATTTACCCCCCCGGAAGGAGGGTGCTACAATCGGCCAATGTGTAACCAAATTGCCCGCCGCTTTAGAACCGTTTCATGACCACGCATTCCAACGATCGCAGTCGCTCGTCTGCGGTGGAGATCAAGGGGGGGTCGGTAACTCTTCCCATCATTCGATTGTTGAGCGGCGATATGGTCGCCGTGGCCACGCAATTGGCGCGGCGGGTCGAGCAGGCGCCGGAGTTTTTCCGCAGCGCTCCGGTGGTGATCGAGGCTTCCGCATTGGCCGATCAATCCGCGGTCGATCTCGAATCGCTTTTGAAGCTGCTGCGGGAATTGGGAATGGTTGCGGTCGGTCTTCGAGGTGGCGACGACGTCCTCAAGCAGTCCGCCGCTGCGCTCGACCTGGCGCTGCTGGCCGATACCGCGACTCCGGAGCCCCGCGAGGCGCCGCCTCGGCCCAAGGTGGTCGCCACTTCCGCGGTAGCCGAGAGCGAACCGCCCGGCCGTTCGCTGTTGATCGATCAACCGGTCCGTTCCGGCCAGCGCGTGTATGCCAAGGGGACCGACTTGATCGTGCTCGCCTCGGTGGGAAACGGTGCGGAGATCATGGCCGACGGGCATATTCATATATACGGAACTTTGCGCGGGCGGGCCTTGGCCGGTGTGCGCGGGGATACCGAGTGCCGAATCTTTTGCCAAGATCTCCAAGCGGAGCTGGTTTCCATCGCCGGCCATTATCGGGTCAACGAGGATTTGGATGACTCGGTCCAGCGGCGCTCGGTCCAAATTTACATGCGGGATACCGCATTGATCATCGAAGCTTTGTAAAACTAAGGCAGATCAAAACGGGAGGAATTTATCCGTGGCAAGAATCATTGTGGTCACCTCGGGCAAAGGGGGGGTCGGTAAGACCACCTCTGCCGCCTCTTTGGCGATGGGGTTGGCTTTGCGGGGATATCGAACGGTAGTGATTGACTTTGACGTGGGGTTGCGTAATCTGGACTTAATCATGGGTTGCGAGCGCCGGGTGGTCTATGACTTCGTCAATGTCATCAATGAAGAGGCGGCGTTGCGCCAGGCTTTGATCCGGGACAAGCGCTGTGACAATTTATTTATCCTGCCGGCTTCCCAGACCCGGGATAAGGAAGCCTTGACCAAGGACGGCGTGGGCCGGGTGCTGGAGCAGCTGTCGAAGGAATACGAATACGTGATCTGCGATTCCCCCGCCGGAATCGAGCAGGGCGCGTTCCTGGCGATGTATTACGCCGACGATGCGGTCGTGGTCAGCAATCCGGAGGTGTCGTCGGTGCGGGATGCCGACCGCATGGTGGGGATTCTGGCGAGCAAGTCGCGGCGGGCCGAATTGGGGGAGGCGCCCATCAAGGAATACTTGCTCCTCACGCGTTACGTGGCGGATCGAGTCAAGCGAGGTGAAATGCTGGCCGTGGATGACGTATTGGAAATCCTGGCGCTGCCTTTGCTCGGGGTCGTTCCCGAGTCCCAGGCGGTGCTGAATGCTTCCAACGAAGGGGTGCCGGTGGTCCTCGATGATAAGAGCGACGCCGGCCAAGCCTATCGAGACGCGGTGGCGCGTTATCTGGGGGAAGACCGGCCCCACCGTTTTATCAGCCCCGAAAAGAAAGGCTTGTTGAGTCGGTTATTGGGAGGTTAAGCCATGGCATTGTTGGATTACTTCCGTTCTTCTCGACCCCGAAGCGCTCAAGTGGCCAAGGAGCGCTTGCAAATTCTGGTCGCCCATGAGCGCGGAATGCGCGACGCGCCCAATTATCTGCCGCAGTTGCAGCAAGAGCTGTTGGCGGTGATCCGCAAATACGTGAATGTGGATAACGATGCGATTTCCATTCAAAGGGAGCAGGATGAGGATCGTGAAATCCTCGAGCTCAATATCGTGCTACCGGAGAGCGAGGAGACGGGACGGAACTAAGTTTTTGGACTGGACTTAGGGGGTATGACATGAGCGAGAAGACACAAACTTCGACCAAGCAAGCGCGTGCGGCAAAACGGGGCGCTACCAAGCAAGCGCCTGCCAAAAAGACGGTCGCCAAGGCCGGTGGGGAGGTGAGCCGGGGTGAGGATATCGGCGTGGCGGCCGGTCGAATTTGGCAGTGTTTGGACCGGGTCGGCGATGCGTCGCCTTCCAAATTGGCGGCGGAAACCGGTCTCAGTACCAAGGAGATCCAACGGGCTGTCGGCTGGTTGGCTAGGGAAGGGAAGCTCATCATCGAGCGGGACGGGCGAACCGAGGTTTTCCGGCTCGCCTGAGCAATAAAAAACGAATATATAAGGAGGACGAGGTTATGCGTAAACCCTTATGGATGGCCACGGCAGTGTGCGCGGCGGCCCTGAGTACGACGGTCTGGGCGGGTAGCGATCAGTCCACGGGCAACGGCGGTGTCCGCTTGAAAGGCGTGTCCGGGCAGGCAGCCCAAGGTGGCCAGGAAAAAATGCAAGGAGGCATGGGAATGATGAAGCAATCGGGGCAAAATGGAAAAATGTCCATGCAAGGCGGGCAAATGCCCATGATGAAGCAGTGTATGGAGCTGCACCGGAAAACCGCCGAACGCCTGGAGCATCTGGATTCCAATCTGTCCCATCTGGACGAGAATTTGCAACACTTGGATCAAAACCTGAAGCACCTGGACGAAAAACTGGATCATTTGTACCAAGAGCAGGAGAAGGAAAGTCACGAGGTGCTCCAGGGTATTTCCAGCAAGCTGGAACATATCCTCAAGGAGCGGGAGGCGGAGACCCACCAAACCCTGCAGGATATCCAGACCAAGCTCGATCACGTACTCAAGGAGCAGGAACAGGAAACCCACTGATCTTTAGAGCTGGTTTACAAAATTCGAAAAGGCGGGTATCGGGCGTTCGTCCGAATGGCCGATACCCCACAGCCATTTGTAAACAAGCTCTTATCTCAATCTATTCCGAGTGCCCCGTTAAAGCGGGGCGTTTTTTCGTCGATCGGGTTACAATCAGCCGATCGATTGAATGGTAAGAGGATAAGGCCATTCGCGTACATCCCTTTCTGCGTCAATTGGGGGCCAGTTGCCTGGACCTGGCGCCGGTATTGGCGGTGGTTCTGGTATTCCAACTGTTGGTGATCCGCCAGCCCCTGCCGAACGTCTTGGACCTGATCACCGGCATGATTCTGGTCGTGGTGGGGTTGACATTTTTCGTGCAGGGCTTGGAGCAGGCGTTGTTTCCCTTGGGGGAATCCATGGCCTATGCCTTCGCGCGCAAAGGGAGCCTGGTTTGGCTTTTGATTTTCGCTTTCGCCTTGGGGTTCGCCACCACGGTGGCCGAGCCGGCGTTGATCGCGGTGGCGGCCAAAGCCGCCGAAGTAGCGGCCGACGGTGGGATGATCGAATCCGGCGAGGCGGCCCGGGAAAGCTATGCTCTGGGACTTCGTTTGACCGTCGGCGTGGCGGTGGGAATCGCTTTGGTGATCGGCGTCATCCGCATTGTCAAGGGTTGGCCCCTCCATTGGCTGATGGTGATCGGCTATGGCGGAGTGATGGGGGTGACGCTGATCGCGCCGCCCGAGATCACCGGGGTGGCTTATGATTCCGGCGGGGTGACCACTTCCACCATCACCGTGCCGTTGGTGACCGCTTTGGGAGTAGGGCTTGCCCAGTCGATCGAAGGACGCAACCCGATGGTGGACGGTTTCGGCTTGATCGCCTTTGCATCCTTGACGCCGATGATTTTCGTTATGCTTTACGGGCTCTGGATGGGATGAACTTTATCGGGCTGCTGGAAAGTGTCCTGGTGGCGGTGCGGGATATTCTCCCCATTGCAGTCACCATCCTGGTATTTCAATTGGGCGTGATTCGGCATCCGCTTCCCCATCTGCGCCGATTGCTTCAAGGCTTCCTGTTCGTGATCCTGGGGATGGCCCTGTTCTTGAAAGGGCTGGAGACGGCTCTATTTCCGCTGGGGGAAATGATGGCCGCCCAATTGACGGGACCGGGTATCCCGCTTGGCGGAGGCGATTGGAAGGATTATGGTTGGGTGTATTTGTTCGCCGCCAGTCTGGGGTTTGCCACCACCTTGGCCGAACCGTCCCTGATCGCCGTCGCCCTCAAAGCCGAGTCGATCTCTGCAGGTGCCATCCATCCCTGGGGATTGCGGTTGGCGGTTTCGGTGGGCGTCGCTTTCGGGATCGCGTTGGGGACTTATCGCATCGTCAGCGGAGGCTCGTTGGTTTTGTATATTCTTGCAGGGTATGTGATCGTTCTAGCCCAGACCGTTTTCGCGCCCCGGATGATCGTCGGCTTGGCCTATGATTCCGGAGGCGTGACCACCTCCACCGTTACCGTGCCGTTAGTCACCGCGCTGGGGTTGGGTTTGGCCAAAGCGGTACCGGGGCGGAATGTGCTTTTGGACGGGTTCGGTTTGATTGCTTTTGCGAGTGTGTTCCCGATTATGGCGGTGTTGGGCTACGCTCAACTGGTGGCCTGGTTAGCGCAACAAAAGAGGTAATCGCGATGCGTTTCAAATTGATCATTGCATTCGTACAAGACAGTAAAACCGAGTTGATCCTCAAAACCGCCCGCGATTTCGGGGCGACCGGGGCGACGGTGATTACCAGCGCCCGCGGGGAGGGCATCGAGCGGGCCAAAACTTTTCTGGGACTGACTTTGGAAGCCCAGCGCGACGTGGTGTTGATGCTGGTGGAAGAGCATTTGAGCCGAACTATCTTGGAGGCGGTCGCCGAGGCGGCCGAGTTCGATGCCTCTCCTGGAACCGGTATTGCTTTTCAGATCGATGTGGAGGATGCCGTCGGCGTGCAGCATCAAATGGAAAAATTGACCCCGCTGGTGGAAGAGGAAATCTAGCAATGGAGAAAAATAAAACCATTATTCGAGTGCGTCATATCATGCGCACCGATTTCGGTTCGATCGACGGTATCGCCACCGTGGACGAGGCGTTGCGCAAGATGAAAGAACTCAAGACCTCGGTGTTGGTGGTGGAGAAACGCCACGACGACGACGAATACGGGTTGATTACTTCCAGCGATATCGCTCGCCACGTTTTGGCGCGGGATCGTTCTCCCCAACGGGTCAATGTTTATGAAATCATGGAAAAACCGGTAATCGCGGTCCATCCGGACATGGATATCCGCTACTGCTCGCGCCTGTTCGCCCGCTATAATCTGGTCCGCGCCCCGGTGATCGACAGTCGCCGGGTGATTGGCATGGTCAGTCCCAATGCCCTGGTGTTGGATGGGTTGTACCAACTGTTGGAATAAAGTTATTCCTCTATCAAGCGCACCGCCATCACGTCGCAGTTGGCGTGGCGGATCACATTGGCGGCGGTCGAACCCAACAGGATGCCCAGGCCGGTGCGGCTGTGGGAACCGACCACGATGAGATCCACTTTCTCCTCCGCCGCCACCCGCACGATCTCCGCCTTGGGGTTGCCCACCTCGACCCAACGCCGATCTTCGGGAATATTATTTTTTTGTCCGATTTGAGCCAGTTTCTCCTGGGAGGCGTTGATCAATTGTTCGGTGATGTCCACGTCGAAGGGGATGATGGGGCCGTAAATGGAGTCGGTGATCGGCAGATTGTCCACCACGTGCAGGACGCTGAGCTTGGCCTCGTAGCGATCGGCCAAGTCTTTGGCCCGTTCGGCCACCTCTTCGCCATGCTCGGAGAAATCCGCTGCCAGTAAGACGTGTCGATAAGCTTGCATCTTGGCTCCTCATGGTTGATTTGAAGGCATCATACCAAAACTTAGCTTCGCTCGGCGGCCTCCAATTTTTCCTCCGCTTCCAGCCAGGCTTCTTCGACCGCCGACAGTTTGCGGTCCAATTCTCCTTTCTCCAGCAGCAAGTCTTGTAGTCGAGCCTTGTTTTCCTCCTGGTACAAAGCGGGGTCGGCCAGTTGCTGTTCCAGGGACGACTTGGCCTTGTTGAGGCGGGTCAGTTCCGCTTCGGCCCGCTGCCGGGCTTGTTTGAGGGGGCGCAGCCGGTCCCGGCGTTCGGCTTCCCGGCGGCGTTGATCCTTGCGCGAAGGCGTGGTTTGCTCGGTCTGAGAAGCGGTTGAGTCGCGGTTGCGCGATTCCAACAACCAGCTCCGGTAGTCTTCCAGGTCGCCGTCGTAAGGTTGGGCCTGACCGTCGGCTACCAGCCAATACGCATCGGTGATGCAGCGGAGCAGATGGCGGTCGTGAGAGACCAGGACCAAGGCGCCGGGGTAATCCTGCAAGGCGATGGTCAAGGCGTGGCGCATTTCCAGATCCAGGTGGTTGGTGGGCTCGTCCAACAGCAGCAGATTGGGTTTCCGATACACCAGCATGGCCAGCACCAAACGGGCTTTTTCCCCACCGGAGAAGGTGGAAACCCGGGCCGTGGCGCGCTCGCCGCTGAAACCGAAACCTCCCAGGAAGGAACGCAGGGTCTGTTCCCGGGCTTGGGGGTCCAGGGTCTGAAAGCTTTGCAGGGCGGAGACTTCCGGGCTCAGCTGTTCCAGTTGGTGTTGGGCGAAATAGCCGATATGGAGATGCTCGGCGGTTTCCCGCCGTCCATCCAGCGGCTCGATGGCGCCGGCGAGGGTTTTGATCAAGGTGGATTTTCCCGCCCCGTTGGGTCCCAGCAGACCCAGCCGGTCGCCGGGATTGAAAGTCAGGGATACGTTTCGGAGCACGGTTCGTTCGCCGTAGCCCAACCGGCTTTCCTCCAGGCGCAGGAGGGGAAACGGCAGATGCTGCGGCCGGCCCAACTGGAAATGGAAGGGCGAGTCCGCATGGGCCGGGGAAATCTTTTCCAGCCGTTCCAGCATCTTGATGCGGCTTTGCGCCTGGCGCGCTTTGGTGGCTTGGGCCCGGAAACGGTTGATGAACCGGCGCAGGCGGTCTCTTTCCCGCATCTGTCGGCGATAGGCGGCCTGCTGTTGGGCCAGGGATTGAGCGCGCAGCTTTTCGAAGGCGGAATAATTGCCGGAATACACCTGAACGCGGCCGTGTTCCAGATGCAGGATTTGATCGCATATCTCGTCCAGAAAATCCCGGTCGTGGGAAATCAGCAACAACGCGCCGGAATATCCCTTAAGCCAATCCTGGAGCCAGATGACCGCGTCCAGATCCAAGTGGTTGGTGGGTTCGTCCAAAAGCAGCAAATCGGAGCGGCACATCAGGGCTTGGGCCAGATTGAGTCGCATCCGCCAGCCGCCGGAGAAATTTGCCACGGGCTTCGCGTGATCCGTCTCGGCGAAACCGAGGCCGTCCAGCAGTCGGGCCGCCTGCGGCTTGGCCCGGTAGCCGTCGATGGCTTCCATGTGGGCGTGGAGGTCACCCTGGCGGAGGCCGTCCCCGTCAGCCGCGGCTTGGTCCAGCGCTTGTTCCAGACGGCGCAATTCCCGGTCGCCGTCGAGGACGAATTCCAGGGCGGGGCGTTTCAGATCGTTGATTTCCTGGGCGACGGAAGCGATGGTCAGATCCGGCGGCATCCGGATCTGACCGCTGTCGGAATTCAGATCGCCGTGAATCAGGCTCAGGAGGCTGGATTTGCCGGCGCCGTTCGCGCCCACCAGCCCGGTTTTGACGCCGCGGTGAAGGGTGAAGTCCGCATGTTCGAACAACAGGCGTCCGCCGCGGCGGAGGGAAACGTCGTAAAAGCTAAGCATCGGTTCAACGGTTCAGATAACGGTTCTTGAGCTGGATGTAATGATCGGCCGAATAGCGTAAAAATGCCCTTTCTTCTTCGGTCAGGGGACGGACTTGACGGACCGGCGCGCCCACGTAGAGATGACCGCCGGTGAGGTGTTTGCCGGGAGGCACCAGGGCGCCGGCGCCGAGAATGATTTCATCCGCCAATATCGCCCCGTCCATGACGATGGCGCCGATGCCGATCAGGCAGCGGTCGCCGATCCGGCATCCGTGCGCCACCGCCCGGTGGCCGATGGTGACGTTTTCTCCGATGGTCAACGGGAAGCCGTCGGGGCTGTAGGGGCCGGCGTGGGTCACGTGGAGCACGCAGCCGTCCTGGACGTTGGTGCCGGGACCGACGTGGATGTGATTGACATCTCCTCGCACCACGGTGCCGGGCCAGATGGAGACGTCTTCGTCCAAATGGACATCGCCGATCACCAAGGCGGTGTCGGCCACATACACCCTTTCTCCGAGATGGGGGGCGTTGCCTTCGAAAACTTCACGGGGCAAGGGATACCTCCTAGGCGGCTATACTTGTAATCCAAGGTTCAATAAAAAAACGGAGCTTAACATGGTGCTTATCGTCCTGAGTGTTTTCGCGGCGATTTTCATTATCCTGATCGTTTACGGGATTGTCATTTACAATCGTCTGGTTTCCTTGAAACACGCGGTTTCCCAATCCTGGTCCAACATCGACGTGCTGCTCAAGCAACGCCACGACGAGTTGCCCAAGTTGGTGGAAGTGTGCAAGCGCTACATGAAATTCGAACAAGATACCCTGGAAAAGGTGATGCGCGCCCGCAGCAGCGTGTTCCACGCCCAACAGCAAGGCGATGTCGCCCGCTTGGGACAAGCCGAGAATCAATTGCGACAGGGGTTGATGAACTTGTTCGCGGTGGCGGAAAGCTATCCCGAGCTCAAGGCGGATCAGTCCTTCCGTCATCTGGAAAGCCGCATCACCCAATTGGAAGAGGCCATCGCCGACCGGCGCGAATTCTATAACGCCGCGGTCAATCAGAACAACGTTCGCATCGAACAGTTCCCGGACATCGTGATCGCCCGCTGGCTCAATTTTCAGCCCTTCAAGCTGTTGGAGTTCAGCCGCGAGGAAAAGCAGGACGTAAACCTGACGCCCCTGTTCGATTGATGGGGTCCCAGTTGCGCGACATCGTCACCGGGGCATCCCCGGTACAGTTCTGGGGGGTGGCAGCGGTGCTGATATTGGTGACCCTGTGGCTGTTTTATCGAGGCTTTCGTGGGCTGCGCCGCGCCCGCCTGATCGAGGATACCCCCACCGCTCGAATCCGCTCCGCGCCCCAAGGCTATGTGGAGTTGGAGGGTGAGGCGGTGATTTTGCCCGGCGAACCGGTGTACGCGCCTCTGAGCGGTCGCCCCTGTGTCTGGTACGAGTATCGGATCGAACATCGGGAAACGGTGTTCGAAAAGGGGCGTCGACGCCAGCGCTGGGTGAGTTTGGAGCACGATACCAGCGATGCGCTTTTTGGCCTGGAGGACGGTACCGGACGCTGTGTGGTGGACCCGGAAGGGGCGGAAATGCATCCTCTTCACGTGTTGAATTGGCGGGGGCATGAGCGATATCCTCGCAATACGCCGCCCGGTCACAGCGATTTTTTGGGGCCCTACCGTTATGTGGAAAGCTTCATCGAACCGGGGGATTTTCTGTACGCCTTGGGCTGGTTTCATTCCCTCAAAGAGTCCGCCGAACGAGGATTGGCGGAAGAAACCCGAGCCTTGCTGAGGCGGTGGAAAGGGGACCAAAAATCCTTATTGCAGCGTTTCGATCTCAACGGCGACGGTCAGATCGATATGAAAGAGTGGCAGATCGTGCGTAAACAGGCCGCTCGCGAGGTATTGCAGACACGCATGCGAGAGCCTGCGGACGAGACGGTACATTTGATCTGCAAACCTCGGGACAGGCGGCCGTTTATCTTGGCTGCCAGCCGGCAATCGGAGTTGGCGTCCCGTTACCGCCAAGGGGCGGCCGGTGCGCTGGCCTTGTTTTTAGTCGGTTGTATCGCCTTGACCTGGGCCGTCCAATTGCGCCTCAGTTGATCGGTTCCAGCTCGAATAGATCGTAGGCGGGCGTGGCATCCGAGCGTTGTTTCAGGCAGAAACGCTCCTTTTCTTTGCGATTCCGATAAATTTCCACCCATTGACCCCGTTGCCATACGGAAGCCGGTGCGAGCAGGGAGGGAGGACAGCGGGTTGCCGGTTGCGCCGGAAAAAACAACCCCCATTCACGCTGGGGTTGGAGGGCGTCGGCATCAGGCAACTCCTTCCCAACCACCACCAATCGGGCGGTAAAACTCAATAGTTCCACCCCCACGGTTACTTGACGTTCACTTTCTTGGCGCAGCCAACGGATTGCGCCCACTTCGATTTCATCTTGGGTGTGGTTGATGCCCAGGAGTTCCCCTACTTTGAGCTTGGCACAGCTGTGATCCAGCCAGATCAGGCAATATCCTTGGGCGCATACGTTGGCGAAGCGACCCGGAAATCGAATCCGCTGGGAAGAAGAGGGGGGGGATGGCTTTCGGGGCCAAATCTCTTGGGGATCGAGTTGGTTGTGGTTATCGAGGAGTTGCTGAAAGATATTCGCTTCGCTGCGCTGGGCTTGATATTCGTATTCAGGCGCATCGTCCAGCGGGATCAACTCGAAATCGATGTTATATTCCGTTTTCGCGTCCCTCTCCGGAGTCGGCGGAAGCAAATGGGACAAGGAGCGGCCGGTGGAATCTTCCCGGGCCAGGGCGGCGATGAGCTCGGAAAGACCGGCAATCAGGAAACAGTCTTTTTGTTCGGGTATCCGACGCCATTTGCGCTGAGCGGGCGCCCCCAGAATATGGGCCAGGCGCAAGGCCAATTTTTTCGCGCGCGAGAGGGGTAGGATCTCGTCTCCCAAGGAATGAGAGGAAGCGACATAAGCAAGCAGCTTTTGGGTCACCGGTCGAGTATGAATGAAGCGGGGAATTTCCGGTGGCGGTTCGATCTGTTTGAAGCGCTTGATGGAACAGGGTGCTTGGGGGCGGGCGCCGTCGAAAAAGAAAGCGGCCTTGAGGGGTTGCCGCCTGCTTAAGTAATGGATTTCGGCGTAGCCGGCGAAACGTCGGAGAAAACCATCGATTTGTTTCAGTTCCTCTGGTCTGAACTGTTGCGGGGTGCACAATCCGAACAGCAGAATCCTAAACAAATGGGTGCGAATATCGGGATCCGGTTCGGGTGTGGCTGCTTGGTTTTTGGGGTGGGAGATGCCGGCCAGCATCCCTTGTGCTTCCAGCAATAAATAGAGTCGATAGACCGTGCGCCAGTAGTTTTCGTCCAGGGAGTGATAAACTTGAGCGCTATGGCGGGCCATGCGGGCCAGCCAGTCCAGGGTATGATTCAAGAGGGCTACCCGTTCGCTGGGACCCCATGACCGGGGGTGGAAAAATTCCGGCTCGAGGGTCACCTGGATGGCGTTGGCGATCATCTGGCGGCACAGAGCCAAAAGTTGGCGGGCCGTTTCCCGATCCCGGTCTTGCAAGGGAAGGGCGGCATCGAGAAGACGGTTTTCCAGCGCTTCTGTCAGGGAAAACAACCGGGGTTGATAAAGTTCGAGCAAGCGGTATCGCTGCCGGGGAGGAATCGGCGCGCGCGCGAGTGCTTGCAAGGGAGGTAAGAGCTTGGCCGCGGTTTGATCCTCGTCGAGCCAGGAGAGTTCCGCCAGCCACGATTGCAGCCGGTCGGGATCGGTCGAATAGGAATGGGTCTGTGCCGACACACGGAAATCCTTGTGTAATCTTTAGAATTATAAGTGTAGATCAAAGGGAAACAAAAGCGGGAGAGTCGGCCTGTAAGCCGGGTTCTGTCGAGGGTAATCATTCCTCTAGGACGCACATCGCTGTACGCCTCCAGCGATCTACCCGGGAGCGGCGTGCGGGCCGCACGCTGGGTTTCCCCATACTCCCCTATTTGATCTTGCTCCGGGTGGGGTTTACCGTGCCGCGAACCGTTGCCAGCCGCGCGGTGCGCTCTTACCGCACCCTTTCACCCTTGCCTGTGCCGTTGCCGGCCATCGGCGGTCTGCTCTCTGTGGCACTTTCCGTCGCCTCGCGGCGCCCAGGCGTTACCTGGCACCCTGCCCTGCGGAGCCCGGACTTTCCTCCCCCGACGTGCGGGAGCGATTACCCAGCCGACTCTCCAAGACTATTGAACCAGAAATCGACTCAAAGTTCCTGGTTTGTTGATGCTGCCTGCCAGTTCAGGGCTGCGCGGTAAAGGACTTTTTTGCGCGCGCCGGTGATTTTTTCCGCCAAGGAGACGGCGGTGCGGAGGGAACATTCTTTCAGCAGCAAATGAAGGGTGCGGCGCTGCTCTCCGGTTAACTCCTCGGTAGAAAGCGGCGGGGCGCCCGCCACCAGAAGCACGAATTCGCCTTTGCTCAATTCGGGTTGATGGACAAACAAATCGGGCGCTTGGCCCACCGATGTGGAGAGTAAGCGCTCGTGCAGTTTGGTCAATTCCTTGGCGATCACCACCCGCCTTTGCGGCGGGAAGACGGCTGCCAGATCCTCGAGACAAGCGATCAATCGGTGACTGGATTCGTAAAATACCGATGTCCTGGGTTCCTCCACCAGGCGTTCGAAGTAAGTGCGGCGGGCATTGCGTGTGCGGGGCGGGAATCCTTCGAATGCGAAGCGGTCGGTGGGCAGCCCCGCCGCCGACAAGGCGGCGATGGCGGCGCAAGGACCGGGAATGGGAACCACGGTGATCCCGGTTTCATGCGCGGCTTGAATCAGCGGGAAGCCGGGATCGTTGATCAGCGGGGTGCCCGCGTCGGAAACCAGGGCGATGCTGCGACCGCTCCGCAGCTGTTCCAATAGCGCCGCCGTCTTGGCTCTTTCATTGTGTTCGTGAAAAGAGCGGGTGGATGCGGTGATGCCGTAGTGGTCGAGCAGCCTGCGGCAATGGCGGGTATCCTCGGCGGCGATCGCATCCACCCGGCGGAGGATGTTCAGCGCCCGGAAGGTCATATCGTCCAGATTGCCGATGGGGGTGGCGACTACATAAAGCTTGCCCGGTTCGTGCTCCATCAATTCGGATTAGGCGGCGACGGTACGCCCTCCCAGCCGATGGGTGAGTTTACGATATCCCAAATAACACCGTTGGCGCAGTACCAGCCAGTAGATTCCCAACAGAAGTTTACCGATCGTTAAATAACCTGAAATGCGTTTCATCGGAGGAGCCTCATTGCAGACTGTGATGCCTATCACGGAATAAGCAGGTTTTGCGCCAAAAAAAGTTTAGATGAAGATTCAAAGACCTAGATTGCCAGGACCGTTCGGATGTAAAAAAAATTGACGAAATCGATGGGAAATTGTCACCGATCATTCTGTTCGAGTCAATTTACCGATCCTTTGTGACAAGGGGATGAAAAACGCTTTCCCTTACGTTTCCCTTGGACCGACCTTGGTTTACCATTGTTCCCAGTTACAGAGCACTGGAGAGTATCGTTCCCATGACCAACCCGACCATTCTGCCCGCCTGGAAAGCTTTGGCCGAGCATCGCCGTGAAATCGCTACGGCCCATTTGCGCGACTGGTTCGCGAGCGATCCGCAGCGATGCCAGCGTTTCTCCCTTGACTGGGGGGAGATCTTCTTTGATTTTTCCAAAAACCGCATCACCGACAAAACCTTGGGGCTCTTGTTCCAATTGGCCGAGCAGTCCGGTTTGGCGGCGCGCATCGAGTCCATGTTCAACGGCGAGTCAATCAATCTCTCGGAAGACCGGGCGGTGTTGCACGTGGCGCTGCGCAATCGTTCCGAACGCTCGATCGAGGTAGGCGGATATGACGTCATGCCCGATGTCCGTCGGGTGTTGGACAAAATGCGCCGCTTTACCGACCAGGTTCACAGCGGCCAGTGGCGCGGTTTCAGCGGCAAGCCGATCAGCGACGTGGTCAATTTGGGCATCGGCGGTTCCGATCTGGGGCCGCGTATGGTCACTGCCGCCCTGACTCCATATCAAAAGCAGGATCTTCGGGTTCATTTCGTGTCCAATGTGGACGAGACCGATCTGCTGGAAACCTTGCGGAATTTGAATCAAGAAACGACTTTGTTCCTGGTGGCTTCCAAGACCTTCACCACCCAGGAAACCATGACCAATGCGCGTTCCGCCCGGGATTGGCTGATCGCGGGCGCCGGTGGCGACTCCGCGGCGGTGGCCCGGCATTTCGCGGCCATTTCCACCAATCATAATGCGGTGCAAGCGTTCGGGATCGATCCGGAAAATATCTTCGAATTCTGGGATTGGGTGGGGGGACGCTATTCCCTTTGGTCGGCGGTGGGGCTCTCCATCGCCTTGGCGGTGGGCATGGGTCGCTTCGAGGAACTTTTGCAAGGCGCCTTTGAGGTGGACCAGCATTTTCGGAGCACGCCGTTTTCCCGCAACATTCCGGTGATCATGGGGCTTTTGGGCGTGTGGTACGCCAATTTCCTGGGTGCCGAATCCCACGCCGTGCTGCCTTACGATCAGTATTTGCGCCATTTTCCCGACCATCTTCAGCAACTGGACATGGAAAGCAACGGCAAGCGCGTGGATCTGACCGGAAAACCGGTGGACTATACCACCGGCCCCCTCGTTTGGGGGCAGCCGGGCACCAACGGCCAACATTCCTTTTTTCAATTGCTCCACCAGGGCACCCACCTGGTCCCTTGCGATTTTCTGGTGGCCGCCGAGAGCCAGCATGAATTGGGCGAGCATCACGCCATCCTGCTGGCCAATTGCCTGGCTCAGGCGGAAGCGTTGATGAAGGGGAAGACCGAAGCCGAGGCGCGCGATGAACTGGTCGATCTGGATTTGCCCGAGGACAAGCTGGCCGCATTGGCGGCGGCCAAGACCTTTCCCGGCAACCGTCCTTCCAATATGTTTTTATTCAAGCGCCTGACGCCCAAAATTCTAGGACGTCTGATCGCCTTGTACGAGCACAAGGTATTCGTCCAGGGAACGATCTGGAATGTCAATTCCTTCGATCAGATGGGCGTGGAGTTGGGCAAGCAATTGGCCCAGGCGATTCTGCCCGAGCTGGAAGAGGGGAGGACAGGCGATCACGACGCCTCCACCGCCGCCTTGATCGAAACCTGCCGCCGCTGGTGGGACCGGAAATGATTCCCAAGGTGTACAGGGGGGTAGGGCGGCATGAACCATCTGTCAAGCGGGTGCGGAATTATATTAGAATGCTCTAATTGTAAATTGACATTTTCGGTTGGAGAGGAGATTTATCATGACTGACAAAATTGATCGGAAGCGGCGGCAACTCATCAGAATCGCTGGAGTAGGCGCCGCCGCGCTGGCGACCTCGCCGGCTTTCCCCATCGTGCTCAAAAAGGACGCCTTTGAGGGCGAGGCCCGTTCCGCCACGAAGGGCTTCTCACCGGATGTGGAAATCGATATGGTGGCCGGCATTACGCAAGTACCGATTCTTCCGGGGGTCCCCACCCGGGTGTGGAAGTACGAGGCCAAGGTGGTCCGGGGCGATCCGGGAGCGGTGGTGCCTCTGCCCGATACCTACCTGGGTCCAATTCTTAAATACAAAACGGGGCAAAAAGTGCGGATTCGTCTCCATAATCGCCTCCCTCAAATGCACATCACCCATTGGCATGGTATGCATTCGCCCTTCGAGGTGGACGGCCATCCCAGCTACGCTATCCAACCGGGCGAGACCTACGTCTATGAGTTCGAGGTCAAAAACCGTGCCTGCACCAATTGGTACCACCCTCATGCCCATGGGAACACGGGCGCTCAGGCCTATGCCGGTCTGGCCGGATTGCTGATCGTGGAAGACGAGGAAGAGCAAAATCTCCCCTTGCCGCGCGGAGAATACGATTTGCCTCTGGTCATTCAAGATCGGACCTTCGACGATAACAATCAGCTGATGTACAACCGCCGGGGGCCGATTGCCATGCTCGGCTTTTTGGGCGAGCGCATCCTGGTCAACGGCAAGCCCGATTTCAGCGTGGATGTGGCGAGTAGGGCCTATCGCTTCCGCATTCTGAACGGTTCCAATTCCCGTCTCTACAAACTGGCTTGGAGCGATGGCGAGCCGGTGACCGTGATCGGCACCGACGGCGGCCTGCTGGAACGGCCGGTGACCCGTCCTTATCTGATGGTCGGTCCGGGGGAGCGTTACGAGTTGTGGAAAGATTTCAGCCGCTCCCAAGGCCGCGAAGTGGTATTGGAAAGCCTGGAATACCACGGCGCCATGCCGCCTCCTTACGAAAGACACTGGGGCGACGTCGACGGCATGATGAAAGCCATGGGGATGATGGGTGGCCGTGGCGGCATGGGCATGGGAATGCGCGGCGGCATGGGCCGTATGGGGGGTATGGGGCCGATGGCGCTGCTCGCCCGGCATATTCCCCAGGGCAGCCGCTTCACCGTGGCCCGCTTTCAGGTCACCCGCAAAGCCAAGGACAATTTGGAATTGCCCGATCGACTGCGCAGCCTACCCCATTATCGGGTCGAGGAAACGATGAATCCCGACGATCCGCGTCCCATCGCCATCGGCAATCGAGGGCGCCAATTTACCCTCAACGGCAGGTCTTTCGAGATGCTCGAAGCGCTCCCCATCGAAACCATGCCCGTCAACACCAAGCAGTTGATGGAAATCTTCCACGCCCACGGTGAGGAAGGAATGGCCATGGCGGAGGACACCGGGCACGGCGGAGAAGGTGATCATGAAGAGATGGCGATGGAGGAAAGCGGGCACCAAGGCCGCGGCGGGATGATGGGCGGCGGCATGGGGGGTATGGGCATGGCCATGATGATGGCGATGCAGCATCCCATTCATCTTCACGGCGAATACTTCCAGATCGTCAAACGCACGTCTCCGGAAGCCGGCGCCATGCACGGCGGAGAAGGTTACGAAACGGTCAAGGACGGTTTCGTGGACGAGGGATTCCAGGACACGGTGCTGGTGATGCCCGGAGAACGGATTACCTTGATCAAGCCTTTCAGCGATTACAAGGGCTTGTTCGTCTACCACTGCCATAATCTCGAGCACGAAGACGCCGAGATGATGCGGAACTTCAAGGTGGTTTAGGCGAGGATGGGCGCCTGCCGGCCGAGGTCGATACGATCCACGGTACCTTCCTCGACCGGGCACCTGGGGTAGTTCCGCACCGTGAACCAGCCCGAAAAGCGCAGTAAATTGGATAAGCTGTCCGGGTCGTCGGGATCGCCGGTCGGCGGTAAGGGCATGTGAGTATCGTTCTTCCGGCGGCGTAGACAGGAAAGCGGCACCGGTTCGCCTGACCTGCAAAAATTTTGTGACCTGGTGCGCAATGTATTGATTTGTTAGCCAATCGTCACAAACCCCCACTGCGGTCGTGGGCCATACTTGGAGAGATAGCTCTAAGATCTGATCGCAAGGGAGAAAACCATGAGGCGTTGGGATTGGCTGGCCCATGGTCGTTTGTTGCAGTGGGTTCTGGCGGCGGTGCTGGTCGCTTTGAGCGGGTTCTTCCTGCTCGCGGTGAAGGCCGAAGGCCCGCCGCCGGCGGGATCGGACCTTTTGTGGATCGCCGAATCGGGCGGGGTGGTGGCGCTCGATGGCGAAGGCGAGGTCCGGATCGAGCTTCCCACCGACCGGCCGGCCCGAGCGGTGGCCTTCGATCGCGATCGAAGCCTGGTGTGGGTGCTGTCGGGGGACGAGCTGCTCACTTTCGATCTGGCCGGTCAGATGCGCTCGGCGGCGGTGCTGCCGGCCCCGCCCGGTCCTTCGGCCGAACTGGTAGTGGATGCGCCTTCCGGCACTGTCTGGCTGGGGACGGCCTGGACGCTGCAGCGGTTTGCTACAGATGGAACCTTCCAGGACGCGTTCGATCTTCCCCCCGGCGCGCGCCTTGTCGGGATGGCGCTGGACGAGGCGCGCTCGCGGTTATGGCTGGCCACGCGCGATGCCCTGTTCGCCTTTGCCCCCGACGGCACTCAGACCCCTCCGATCGCCGTGTCGGACCCGGGTCCGGGCCGGATCGGCGCGATCGCCTTCGACCGTTTTCACGACGCCCTCTGGGTCGCCGGCGGTGGGCGCGTGCAGCGTTACGATAGCGCCGGCGAGCGCGTCTTCGAGGCGACTGCCCCGCGCCGGGTCGACCACCTTGCCGCCGACGGCCAGGGCGGCGCTTGGTTGGCGACCCCGGCGTCCCTCCACCACCTCGACCTCGAAGGCCGGGTTGATCTCAGCCTGCGCCCGCCCAAGGTTCCCGCCCCGGTGCGCGCGCTGGTGGCCGACCCGGGCGACGGCACTGTCTGGCTGGCAGGTCCTAAGCGGCTGCGCCACTATGCCCTGGACGGCACTCTGCTGGACGCTCCGGAATTTGCTCCGGACCGCGGCCGCCGGCGTCTTCTGGCCGATCTAGCCCGGGATCCGGGACCGGCCGTTCGCGTGGTCGTCACCGCCCCCCAAGGCGGCGCTCTCACCAACCAAAACCCGCCCCCGGTCGAACTGACCGTGCAAGGGCTTCAAGTCGCGCCCGAGCGCATTGTCCTGACCGCCAACACGGTGGAGGTAGCGGCCGACTGCCAGAATCTCGCCGAAGCCGCCTTCCTATGCTTTCCGCTCGACGAATTGTCCCAGGGCGCCAACGAGATCGTGGCCGCCGTCGTCAACGCCGCCGGCACCCGCTTTGCGTCCGAGGCGGTCGTGTTCGAACTCGATTCCATCCCCCCTGCGATCACGATCGACCAGCCGCCCAAAGGCCACCCCACCAACACAACGCAGATCGAACTGATCGGCACCCTCAGCGAGGCGGCGTCGCTCACGGTCAATGGCGTGCCGCTAGAGGTTGGCGACGATCTTCGCTTTCAGAAGACTCTCTTCCTCGAGGAAGGCGACAACCGGATCCGCCTCAAGGCTCGGGATCCGGCCGGCAACGTCGGGGCGATCGAGCGCACCGTCGTCCTCGACACGGTGCCGCCGGAGGTGCCCGACCGCGCGCGCATCAGCGTGACCCCGGCCGGGACCGGCCAGGTCCGGGTGACCGGCGATGCCGGCAGCGTCGAGCCCGGCAGTGAAGTCGAGATCACCAACACCCGCAGCGGCAAGACCGTGACCGTCACCGCCGGCGCCGACGGGAGTTTTAGCGCCGAAATCGCTTGGGAAAGCTCCGACCCCTTGCGGCTCACCCTGCAAGATCGCGCCGGCAACGCCAGCCCGGCGGTTGAAATAAACGGCACCGGCTCTGGCGGTGAAACCGCTCTCCAGGGGCGTCTCATGGATGCCCATATCGCACCCGATGTGCCTGAAGTCCCGGTCGTGGGGGCGACAGTCGGGATTCTGGGCAGCGATCTTGAAACCACCACCGACGCCGGCGGCGCCTTCACCCTGCGCGGCATCGAGGGCACTGAGGCGGCGTTGATCGTGGATGCCACCTCCGCCGAGCCCGCCCCGGACGGTTCGGCCTATGCCGGTTTTCGTACCACCCTGACCCTGACCCCTGATACACTCAACCCCCTCGAACGGCCGATCTTCCTTCCGCGCATCGATCCGGCCGGCACCGCGATCGTCGATCCGGCCCAGACCACCGTGGTCGAGAATCCCAACCTCGGCGTCTCGGTTACGATTCCGCCCCATACCGCCCAAAACCCCGACGGGACCGCCTTCAGCGGTCAGCTGTCGATCTCCGAGGTGCCGACGGATAGGACGCCCCAGCAACTGCCGGACACCCTGCAGCCGGGCCTTCTGGTCACCCTCCAGCCTGCCGGCACGCGCTTTTCTCAGCCGGTGCCGATCACCTTCCCGAATATCGACCACCTGCCACCCGGCTCCGAGACCGATATCTGGTCGTTGGACGAGACCGGCCACTTCGCCGTGACCGGCCGCGGCCGGGTCAGCGCCGACGGCCGCCGGATCGAGACCGTCACCGGCTGCCGGCCTGGCGCAGCCTAGGTCAGGCAGCGGGGCTGGAGCTGGCCTACAGCTCCTCGACTGCCCACCCCAACCCGATCATCAATGTCGAGACCGCGCTGGCCCCGGCTACGGCCACGCCTGAGGCACTCGGTATCGATTTGCTCCGTGTCGGCGGCGTCGCCCAGGATTTCCGCGCCTTTGTCGAGCCGCTGCGAAGCGCTCAGCGCCACGCCGTCACCTTCGATGCGCGCGACCTTCCGACCGGGCGCTACCCGTATGAACTGATGCTCACCAGCCACTATCCACAATCGATTGTGGGCAGCCGCGTTGCCGGCCAGGTGCTGGTCAACAACCAGCGCCAAAGCCCCATCGGCGCCGGCTGGCAGATTCCCGGCATCGCCCGGCTGGTGGATACTGAACTTGCCGGTGGGCTCCTGCTGCGAGCCGAGGATGGAGGATTAAGAAGTTTTCGGGTTGGAGCAAACAATGGGGAATTGCTTCTTCCCGCCGGAGTTTTCCCTGTGGGTGACACAGCAGTCTCCATTACGTGGGGAGATTTCAACAACGATGGGCATCCGGATATTGCGACAAGTAACAGGAAGACGGACGACGTCAGTATTTTGCTCGGAAACGGGGATGGGAGTTTTCAGCCGGAACGGCGCGTCGCGGCAGGAAATGGCCCGCAATTCATAACAGCGCACGACCTTAACGGTGATGGCATATTGGATTTTGTGGTCACCCACTACTTCGATGGTGTAAGTGTGCTACTTGGAAACGGTGATGGCACATTTCAACAACAACCGCAGTTTGCTCCGAAAGGAGCGTTGGCTGTCGCTGTGGCGGACTTCAATGGCGATGGTATTCCAGACCTAGCGACCGCAAATGGTAGCGCGGATGATGTGAGTGTCCTGCCGGGGAATGGAAATGGCACGTTCGGGGCGGAACAGAGATTCCCTGTGGGCAGCAGACCGTTTTCAATTATCGCCGTGGATTTCAACGGCGATGGCATCGTGGACTTGGCGGTGGCGAATTCATCTTCGGACGACATCAGCGTGTTACTAGGCAACGGGGATGGAACATTCCAGCAAGAATCCCGTTTTGTCACTGGCATCCATCCCATATCAATTGCTGCCGAGGATTTGAATGGCGACACTGTTCCGGATCTGGTTACCGCCAATAACGCATTTGGTGATATCAGCGTATTTATCGGAAATGGCGATGGCTCATTCCGGGAACAGTTGAACATTGATGCCGGTGGTGGCCCGCTGGGAATCTCGGTCGAGGATATTAACGGTGATCGAGTACCGGATTTGATCAGGGCGAATGGTAATTCCGATGACATCAGTATACTGCTCGGCAATGGGGATGGAAGCTTCCAGGCGGAGTCACGCTTTCCCATCGGCAATGGTCATGTTCCTGACGGCATTGCAGTGGTGGATATCAATGGAGATGGCCGGGCTGATATCGCAACCTCGAATTTCACTTCCGATAATGTCAGCGTACTTCTTAATCAGACGGATCCGGCCAGGCTTTCCGGACCCGCCGGCGATTTCACCACCATCGAGCGCCAGCCGGACGGCACCTTCATCCGCTTCTTCCCCGACGGCAGCCGGACACACTTCAACGCCGAAGGGCTTCAAACCTCGGCGGTCGACTCCAACGGCAACACCACAAGTTTTGCCTACAACGGCCAGCAACACCTGGTTTCGATCACCGACCCGGCCGGCCTAGTCACCCAGCTGCGCTATATAGGAGATCGCCTGAGCGAAATTGAAGACCCAGCCGGTCGCATCACCCGGTTTGCCCACGACGGTGACGGCAACCTGATCCGGATCACCAACCCCGACGGCAGCACCCGACAGTTCAACTATGACAGCCAGCACCTTCTGACCGCCCAGACCGACGAACGCGGTCAGGTGACCGAATACAGCTACGACGCCACCGGCAGGCTGACCATGGCGCGCCTGCCCGACGGCGCCGAGCGCACCATCACCCCCAGCCGGACCCGGGCGCTGGTGGCCAAACCGGAAACCACCTCGGTGGCCAACCCGTCGCCGGCGGTTTTGGCGAGCGATGTTAAAAGCCGCTTTACCGATGGCGAAGGCCGAACGCAGGCCTTTAAGACCGACCAACTGGGCCGGATCACTCAGCGCACAGACCCAGCCGGGCTGACCACCATCATCGACCGCGACGCCGACGGCAACCCCACAAAGACTGCCTTCCCCGACGGCAGCGTGCTCGACGCCACCTTTGATCCGCGCGGCAACCTTACGAGTTTCAGCGACACCGTCCGCGGGGGCTCCCGGAGCTTTGAATACGAAGCGGTCTTCAACCGTCCCGTCACCGCCACCGACAGCCTGGGGAACACCACCGCACTGGCCTACGACGAGCGCGGCAACCTCACCCAACTGACCACACCGTCTGGGCGCACGCTTGCGTTGGCCTACGACGCCAAAGGCTTGGTCACCCAAAGCACCGACCCGCTCGGCACGGTGCGCCAGTTCCAATACAACGACCAGGGCAACCTCACGGGCCTGATTGAAGGCGAAGGCGAGCAGCAACGCATCACCAACATCACCTATACGCCCGAGGGTTACGTCGATACGATCACCGACGCCGAAGGCCGCACCACCGACTTCGACTACGACGCGCACGGCCGGCTCACCGGCCAGACCCTGCCCGACAGGCGGGTCATCCGATTGGCCTACGACGAAGCCGGCAATCTCGTGACGGTAACCCGCCGGGTCGGCCGGACCACCGCTTCGACTACAACGCCGCGAACCTCGAAGCCGCCTACGACCCACCCGACAGCGGCCTGCCGGAGGATGTCACCCGGCGCGAATACAACCTGACTCAGCAGCTCACTGCTATCCTGCGCCCGGACGGCCGGCGCATCGATGTCGGTTACGATGCCGGCGGGCGGTTGAGTATCATCGTCACTCCCCTGGGCGCCCGCAGCTTCGGCTACGACTCGGCCACCGGCAACCTCGTCACGCTCACGAGCGAGGACGGCGAGCGGCTGGACTACCGCTACCACACTGATCTGGTCACCGCCGAGAAATATACCGGCGAGGTGGGCGGTATCGTGGGCTTTGACTATGACACCGAGCGACGGATTAACCAACTCAGCGTCAACAACGACCCGATCGCTTTCGTCTACGACGCCGACGGCTTCCTCACCCAGACCGGCGCCCTGAACCTGACCCGGGATCCGAAAAGCGGCCTGCTCGATGCCACCGCGCTCGATCAGGTCAAGACCACCTTGGGTTACAATCCATTCGCCGAGTTGGCCACCGAGGCCGCCACCGCCGCCGGCAGCACGGTGTATCAGACCGATCTGTCCCGCGACGCCTTAGGGCGCATCACCGACAAGACCGAGATGGTGCAGGGCGGCACCCACCACTTCACCTACACCTACGACCCGGCCGGAAGGCTGACCGCCGTCCATCGCGACGGCGTCCCCACCGAAAGCTATACCTTTGATGCCAACGGCAACCGCAGCACCAAGGCCACGCCGGCGGGCACCACTACCTACACCGTGGATGCTCAGGACCGCCTCATCGAAGCCGCTGGCCCCGGTGGTGACACCACCTACAGCTACACCGAAAACGGCGAGCTCAAGGCAAAAACCGGCCCGGAAGGCACGACGACCTACGCCTACGACATCCTCGGCAACCTCAGAGGCGTCACCCTGACCGATGGCAGAGCGATTGAATACCTCATTGACGGTCGCAACCGCCGCATCGGCAAAAAGATCGACGGCAGCCTCGTCCAGGGCTTTCTGTACCAGGATCAACTCAACCCCATCGCCGAACTGGATGATGCCGGCAACGTTATTGCGCGCTTCGTCTATGCCGACAAACCCAACGTGCCGGCCTATATGATAAAGAGCGGGGTGACCTACCGGATTATCTCGGACCACCTGGGCAGCCCGCGGCTGGTCATCAACGCGGCAACGGGTGTCATCGCCCAACGCATGGACTATGACGCCTTCGGCAACGTCATTCTCGATACCTACCCCGGCTTCCAGCCCTTCGGTTTTGCCGGCGGACTGTACGATCCGGATACCGGTCTGGTGCGATTCGGGGCCCGGGACTACGATCCCGAGACCGGCAGATGGACCGTCAAGGACCCGATCGGGTTCGCCGGAGGCGATGCAAACTTGTATTCCTATGTTGTAAATAACCCTCTAAACTTCATCGATCCTCTTGGTCTGGAAGGGAGTCCGTCAGGGCCAGGTCTACTCCAAGTATTGTTTCCTGCATATACAGCACCGATCTCGAGACAGCCCATTGGGGACTCGGTCGATGCGCAGCTTCGTTATGCCAACACTGTCAACCAAATACGTAGCACAGCGATTCAGTCAACCGCCTTGCCATATGAACTTGGTGTTGGTGGGCCGTCAGGTGCGGCAACGGGCGGAATGTGTAAGGCATTTGCGAAGAAAAATATTAACAAGGAGAGCGTCAGGAAAGCGGCGTGTGCTGCGGGTTTTGCAGCGGCCTGCGGGCAAGGGAAGCTGCATGATTTGGATACGATTAGAGACGATTTGAAAATGTTGGAGCGTATCAGCCAAACAAGCCGGATACGGCAACAAACGACGCATTTGCCGAAATGAGAAACGTCATTCAGTTTCCGGAAACAAAGGATAAGAAATTATCAACGGCGATTTCGATTTTTTGGGATCACACCGCCGATTCCGCATTAGAAGCGTTCAAAAGACTTGTCGATGAAGGATATGATGAGGCTTTTGCGTTTATTGGTGCGATTTACGAATTTGGTGGAAAAAACGTAGCGCGAGATTACGCAAAAGCTAAATTTTATTACGAGCAGTCTATAGAGAGATTTGGAGCTGTAGAGGCCTACCTTGGATTAATACGAATTCATTATTATGGACTGGGGGTCGAACGCGATTGCTGCAAGGCACTTGAGTACTGCACGCTTCTTTCGGAAGAGGCAAATCACCCACTTGCTAATGTTTACATTGGCAGGATCTACATGGAAGGCTGCTGTGTGGATAAAGACATAGAGAAGTCAAAGGAGTTTTTTAAGAAGGCTTGGAAGCGCGGTTATGTATTCGGGCTGACGTATCTGGGGATCGCGGAACAAAAATCTGGCCATAGGCTACTAGGTTGGTTGCACAGGATAAAGGCGGGAATTTTAGCGTTTAGGATTAGTCGGATGAACATCAACGATGACAGAATCCGTGAACTATAAATGATGCGCATACTCAGAGGAGAAATGGAATCAAGTCTAATATTCCAACAATACCCGAGCCGTCTTGTTGGAAAGGGCCACTACGATGCCCGGTCACCACTGGCACCGATGCCCTCGGTGCCGAGTGCCGCTTCGAAAATACGACGGTCGCGGCAACTCGATCGCTGTCACCCGTTTGGCCGGCCTGAGCACCGCTTCGCCTGTATTGCGCTCGAGCTGAAAAAAACCGCGATCCGTCGGAGATCGGCCTTCCCGATAAAGCCACCCGACGGCAGTACGAATTGGCCCGAAAGGGGCGTATTCCCATGTGTGGCCTCATACCATGCGGCTGGGGTCGCGTCTATGATTATCCGCGGAGGGGGGATAGGCGGAATTGGTAACGCGATCGGTCAGGGCATATCGTTGGGACTGGACCCATGCCGCTCCTTTCCGCGCGAATTCAATGTTGGTTCTTTTGTAGGATCAATAGTAGGAGGTGCTATATCGGCAGGATTGTCTGTCGGTGCAACAGGCGTTTCAGGTCAGATTGCTACAGCCGGTCGTTCGGCAGCTATTGAAGCCACTGCCGGGGGCATTGGTCAGTCAGTTGGACAACGGTAAACGACGGTAGCGGTTATGGATTGCAGTGATGCTCGCTATGGCGAAAACGGGAGGGGCCTATGGGTGATGCCTGTTTGCGCCATTGTTTTGTTGATATTTCCGAGTTATCTAGGTTATGAGGTTTGGCGTCGCCCAGCACTGTTTGCGGACGACCCTGGTCTGTTCGTCTTTATGATCGCGGTCACTATACTGCTCGCCGTTTCCGCACTGTTGCTTTTCCGGAACGGACATCGGACATTGCAACGTCTCCGCGTCACAGCTGACGGAAATTGGGATTTGTTGGGAAAGCCGTAATACGCAGGCCTTCGGGCCTGGAGATTCATTGTATCGGAGAGTTCTCAACGTCGCAGCGCTTCTTTTGGGTGCTAAGTTTGCTCAGCCGCGTTACAGAAAATTATGTTGTGTATGATCGCGAAGCCGGTGTAGCGTACGTTGCCAATGGTGAGATTTTGGGGCCGTTTCTGCGAACGCTAGCTGCGCAGATTGAAAAGCAGTTGGGTCGTCGGACCCGACCTCTGGGTCAGGGCGGATACCGGCAATTAAAAGCTTACCGAAAATAACAGATCAATCGTGTCTGACCCTGACCTACTGACCTACATTGAACACCCGCACCCGGCCGCGCGCGGTCTCCAGCAGCGGATCCAGCCGGTGCCTGCCGGCCAGCGCGACGGTCCAGCCTTCGCTTTGATCGTGCTTTCTGATGACCGGCGCATCCAGGGCGCCCGCCCGGCACAGCAGTTCGGCTTCCTTCAGGTTCACGTCAGTTCATTCCGCCGGTGGATTCGGGCAGGATCAGCTCCACGCTCGGGAAGTAGGTGCTGAAGCGGCCCTTGTCGCGCGAGATCAGCCTAAAGCCTGCCACGGCGGCATGGGCGCCGATGAAGAAATCCGGCAGCACGTTGCCTTTCTGGCCCTTGCGCCTGCGGTAGCGCAGGAAGGCCTTGCCGGCCAGGAACAGGGATTCCCTCGGGAGCGGGCGCATGGCGAAGCCCAGATGCCCGAACAGGTCCTCCACGTCCTCGATGCGCTCGAAGCCGACCGAACATTCGGCGTAGATGATCGGGTTGATGACCAGCGTGTTGTCCCGGTCCAGCCGCTCCAGCATCGAGGCGCTCCAGTCGAACCAGGCGCTGTCCGGGTCGGCCAGGTCAGTGACGACGCAGCTGTCGATCAGGATGACGGCCATGACTCGCCGCGCGTCAGGGCCATGATCTCGTCGGTGCTCATGGTCGTCCTGGCCTTGCCGTGGGCGGTGCGGAAGCGGCTGGCCTGCTTGCGGCCGGGCTGGGCCTTGGCGATGTACCAGCGCCCGCTTTCGTCCTGAAGGAACTCGATCTCGGTTTCGGCGGGTTGGATGCCCATGCTTTCGCGGACCTTCCGGGGAATGGTGACTTGGCCTTTGCTGGTGACGCGCATCGCGCTCTCCGGTCAGTTGGTAATACCTAAATAGTAATACTTTTTTTCCGGTCAAGTAAAGCGCTAAGCGATCATTCTTATTGCTGAGAACCGCGGGCTGGGGGTTGTTGCTGCTGATGCCGTTACGGGCCGTGGCCTGGGAGGACGACGCCGTTTTGTCGTTCATCAGCCGGGCCAACCCGATCCTCCAGGCGCAGCGCCACGTCACGCAGGCTTACGCCAAGCCGGGTGGAAGGGGTCAAGTCTAACATTTCAACAACACCCGAGTCGTCTTGTTGGAAAGGGCCGCTACGATGCCCGGTCACCACTGGCACCGATGCCCTCGGTGCCGAGTGCCGCTTCGAAAATACGACGGTCGCGGCAACTCGATCGCTGTCACCCGTTTGGCCGGCCTGAGCACCGCTTCGCCTGTATTGCGCTCGAGCTGAAAAAAACCGCGATCCGTCGGAGATCGGCCTTCCCGATAAAGCCACCCGACGGCAGTACGAATTGGCCCGAAAGGGGCGTATTCCCATGTATGGCCTCATACCACGCAATCCAGCATAGAAGCCAAGGCGATGTTTGCCGAAGAATTGAGTTTTCCCGATCCACGCTCGGAAAGCTCTCTCCGGCTCATTCCCTGCGCATGTCAACAGGCCTTTAGCCTACCCATACCCGGGCATTGCGGAACATCCGCAGCCACGGTCCGTCCTCGCCCCAATCGGCCGGATGCCAGGAGTGCTGTAGGGTACGGAAGCAGCGCTCCGGATGGGGCATCATGATGGTGAAGCGGCCGTCGTCGGTGGTCAGCCCGGTGATCCCCAAGGGGGAGCCGTTGGGGTTGAAGGGAAACGCTTCGGTGCGCCGGTCGCGGTGATCCACGTAGCACAGGGATGCCAAGCCGGCGTCGAGGACCGATTGAGGATCGCCTTCGAACTGGGCGCGGCCTTCCCCGTGGTTCACCGCCACCGGCAGAACGGAGCCGGCCATGTCCTGAAGCAGGATGGACGGGGAAGGCAGGATTTCCACCAATGACAGGCGTGCTTCGAATTGTTCCGACCGGTTGCGGACGAATCTCGGCCAGTGATTCGCGCCGGGAATCAGTTCCTTGAGCTGGGCGAGCATCTGGCAGCCGTTGCAGACGCCCAGGCCGAAGGTTTCCGGACGGTTGAAGAAGGCCTCGAATTGGGACCGAGCCTGGGGATTGAACAGGATGGAGGCCGCCCAGCCCGAGCCGGCTCCCAGCACGTCCCCGTAGGAAAAGCCGCCGCAGGCGGCAAGGCCGGCGAAGCTTTCCAGTCCCATGCGGCCGGTCAGAATATCGCTCATGTGAACGTCCACCGCCTCGAAGCCGGCGCGGTCGAAGGCCGCCGCCATTTCCACGTGGCCGTTTACGCCTTGTTCGCGCAAGACGGCGACCCGGGGGCTTCGGGTATGGACGAAGGGAGCACTGATGTCTTCTTGGGGATCGAAGCTCAGACGGGCGTGGAGACCGGGGTCGGCATCGTCGGCGATGGCCTCGAATTCTTGCCGGGCGCAATCGGGATTGTCCCGCAGCGCCTGCATCCGGTAGCTGGTTTCGGCCCAGGTCTGTTGCAGCCGGGCGCGGGAGGCATCCAGGAGGGTTCGGCCCTGATGCTGAATGCGGAGTTTCTGTCGCGAATCGGGGCTGCCGATCACATGGCTGATTTGCCCCAGTCCCGCTTGGGTCAGTTTCGTTCTGATCGACTCCAGATCCTGGCGGCGAATTTGAATCACCGCGCCCAATTCCTCGCAGAACAGCGCGGCCAAGGGGTCGTCTCCCAAAGGCGTCAGATCGATTGCCGCGCCGCAACGGCCGGCGAAGGTCATCTCGGCCACGGCGGCGAGCAAGCCGCCGTCGGAGCGGTCGTGGTAGGCGAGCAGATGTCCTTCGCGGTTGAGTGTCTGGATGGTTTGGAAGAAGGCTTTGAATAGCTCGGGATCTTCCAAGTCGGGTGTGAACGAGTCAAAGAGGTTAGAGGTGGCGCCGTAAAAGGTGCTGACGCCCCCCCTCCCTTGCCCTCCCCCCAGCGGGGGGAGGGTTGGGTGGGGGGAACCCTCCCCCACGTCCACAGGCACTAACCCGCCATACACCTGCGCCAAAATGGAGCCGCCCAAACGATTCCGTCCCTGGCCCAAATCGATCAGCATCAGCAGGGTGTCGGGATCGTTTTTAAGCTCGGGCGTCAACGTGGCGCGCACGTCGGTGACCGGGGCGAAGGCGGAGACGATCAAGGAAACCGGCGCGGTCATCGTCTTTTCCCCGCGATCGTCGCGCCACACCGTCTTCATGGACAGGGAATCCTTGCCCACCGGAATGGCGATGCCCAGGGCGGGACAGAGCTCGAGTCCCACCGCCTTGACCGTGTCGAACAAGGCGGCGTCTTCCCCCGGGTGGCCGCAGGCGGCCATCCAATTGGCCGACAGCTTGACCGCGCCGATGTCCGCGATGGGGGCGGCGGCCAAGTTGGTGAGGGCTTCCCCCACCGCCATCCGGCCGGAGGCGGGCGCGTCGATCACCGCCACCGGGCTCCGCTCTCCCAGGGCCATGGCTTCGCCGGTATGGGCCCGGAAGCCGGAGGCGGTCACCGCCACATCGGCGACCGGCACCTGCCACGGGCCGACCATTTGATCGCGGGCGACCAGACCGGTCACCGAGCGGTCGCCGATGGTGATGAGAAAGCTTTTGCTCGCCACGGTGGGGAAGCGCAGCACCCGGTCCGCCGCTTCCGCCCAATCCACCCTCACCCCTGGCCCCTCTCCCTGAGGGAGAGGGGTTGGGACTGTCCTTGCTTCCTCTCCCTCAGTGAGAGGGGTTGGGGCTATTCTTGCCCCCTCTCCCTCAGGGAGAGGGGTTGGGGAGAGGGGGTTGAAAATCGGCGCCCGGGGCGGGACATGCGCCACCTCCCGGTGCATTTTCGGCGGCTTGCCGAACAAAAGCTCCATGGGAAGATCCACCGGATAGGTATCGGACGGCTGGTCGTGAAGACGGAGAATTTCCTTGCCGGTGGCGCAGCCGATCACCGCCATGGGGCAGCGCTCCCGTTCGCACAGGGATTCGAATCGCGCCAGGGAGTCCGGGTGAATGGCCAGGACGTAGCGTTCCTGGGATTCGTTGCACCAGATCTGCATGGGGGACAAACCGGTATCGGCGCAGGGAATCCGGCGCAGTTCGAACTTGCCGCCCTTGAGGCAGTCGTGGATGATTTCCGGGACCGCGTTGGAGAGCCCGCCGGCGCCCACGTCATGCACCGACAGGATCGGATTGTCTCGGCCCAGGGCCCGGCAATGCTCGATCACTTCCTGACAGCGGCGCTGCATTTCCGGATTGGCGCGCTGCACCGAGGCGAAATCCAGTGCTTCGGCCGAGGCGCCGGAAGCCTGGGAGGAGGCCGCCCCGCCCCCCAGGCCGATGAGCATGGAAGGGCCGCCCAGGACGATGATTAGGGCGCCGGCAGGAATATCTCGTTTTTCGATATGATCTCGGCACATGTTGCCCAGGCCGCCGGCGAGCATGATGGGTTTATGGTAGCCGCGCAGTTCTCGTCCATCGCTGCCCGGAACCGCCTGCTCGAAGGTGCGGAAAAAGCCGGCGAGATTGGGCCGGCCGAATTCGTTGTTGAAGGCGGCCGCGCCGATGGGGCCTTCCAGCATGATGTCGAGGGCGGAGACGATCCGTCCCGGTTTGCCGGGATCGTGGGCTTCCCAGGCTTGAATGAAATCGGGAATGCGCAGGTGGGAGACGGAAAACCCGGTCAGCCCCGCCTTGGGCGTCCCGCCGCGGCCGGTGGCCCCTTCGTCGCGGATTTCGCCGCCGGCGCCGGTGGCTGCGCCGGGATCGGGAGAAATGGCGGTGGGGTGGTTGTGGGTCTCCACCTTCATCAGAATCGGCGCCGGTTCCTCGACGTAACCATAGCGATGCTCGGCGTCGCGCAGGAATACTTCCGTCACCGGTCCCTCGATGGCGGCCGCGTTGTCCCGGTAGGCCGACAGGAGGCCGTCGGGGCTGGACTCGGCGGTGTGGCGGATCATCTGGAACAGGGTGTGATCCCGGGGGGTGCCGTCGATGGTCCAACGGGCGTTGAAGATCTTGTGGCGGCAGTGTTCCGAGTTGGCTTGGGCGAACATCATCAACTCGGCGTCGGAGGGGTCCCGCCCCAATTCGGTGAAGCTTTCGATCAGGTAGTCGATTTCGTCGTCGGAAAGGGCCAGCCCCAATTCCCGGTTGGCTTGTTCCAAGGCAGCGCGGCCCTCGGCGAGCAAGGGAATGGTGATTAGGGGGGCGGGCGGACGGTGGCTGAACAAGTCCGCTTCCTCGTTCTCCGCCAGCAAAATTTCGGTCATGCGGTCGTAGAGGGGGAGCAACAGCTGGCGCCGGTCCCGCAGCGGCACATCGGCGGCGATGCGGTATTCAACGCCCCGCTCGATGCGTTCCACCGCCTCCAAGCCGCAGGTTTTAAGAATATCGCTGGCTTTGCTGGACCAGGGGGAAATGGTGCCGGGGCGGGGAACGACCCAGAAGGACTCGCCGTCGAATCCGGCGTGGGCTGCGGGACCGTAGTCGAGCAGGCGCGCCAGAACCTTGCGTTTGTCGGCGCTCAATGCCCGCCGGCATTCCAGAAAATGAACGAAGCGCGCCGCCACGGCGGTGATCCCGGGAATCCGGGCTTGGAGGTCCTGAGTCAGTTTGGTCCGTCGAAATTCGGAAAGGGCGCGGGGGCCCGCCAATTGGAGCAAGGTAGTCATGACTGAGGTAGAGTGGCCAGGGTTTGTTTGAGTCGTTCCAGTAGATCCATGGTCAAAGGGTCGGTGCGCGGTTTGCCCTTGGAATCGAGCAAGTAGAGCCGGGTGGCGTCGTCGCTTGGCTGAAGCAGAAGTTGGTAGTTTTCCTCGCGCAAGGTTCCGGCGCCGGTGAAGAAATACAGAATATCCTCCCACCAACCCCCCGGCTCGGCCAGCTCCTCCTCCGCCGGGGTATGGACGATGCCGATGCGGCCGCGGTCCGGATCGCGTTCGGTGATTTCCAGGCGGAGCCGATTGAGCGCTTTCAAGGTGGAAACCCACGCTTCGGTGAAAGGTTGGGCCAGCTCGATATAGGGCGCGGTGCTGCTCGGAACCGTCGGCAAGGGCGGCGGCGTCTGGACGGGCACCGCCGGAGGCGGCGGTTGAATTCCCATGCCTGAGCTGCCGGTATCGGCGGGCAGCTTGAGGGGAGGCAATTGACGCGCTTGAAGGTATTGCTTTTCCCGATCCGGGATCAGCCAGCTGCATCCGCCGAGCAAAGCCGCCAACAATAGCAGCAGCCGATAATTCCTCATCGACCGACGGTCACAGCACTCCGGCTTCGATCAGAGCGCTTCGCACTTCGGGGTGGTAACGCTCCGACAGCCAAGTGAGCGGAAGACGAATGCCATGCGGAATCAAGCCCATGGCGTGCAACGCCCATTTCACCGGGATCGGATTGGATTCCAAAAACAAGGTCCGGTGGAGGGCGGCCAGTTTGGCGTCCACCGATGCGGCCATTTTGGCATCCCCGGCCAGGGCGGCGACGACCATCTCGCGCATCAGCCGGGGCGCCACGTTGGCGGTGACCGAAATCACCCCCGCGCCGCCGTCCAGGCAGATCTGCCGGGCGGCGTGATCGTCACCGGAGTAGCGGGGAAAATCGGGACACAAGCGCTGGAGTTCCCGGGTCCGGGCGACCGGATCGGGGGAGGCCTCCTTGATGCCTACGATATTGTCGATGGCCGCCAGGCGCGCCACCGTTTCCGGATGCAGATCGCAGGCGGTGCGGCCGGGAACGTTGTAAAGGATTTGGGGGATGGCCACGGCCTCGGCGACGGCTTTGTAGTGGCGATACAAGCCTTCCTGGGTGGGCTTGTTGTAGTAAGGCGTCAGCAGCAGGCAGGCATCCGCGCCGAGATCGGCCGCTTTGCGAGTCAATTCGATGGCCTCGCGAGTAGCGTTGGAGCCGGTGCCGGCGATCACGGGGACACGTCCCCGGCTTTGGTCCACCACCCAGCGGATGACTTGATGATGCTCGTCGTGGGTTAAAGTGGCCGATTCGCCGGTGGTGCCCACCGCCACGATGGCGTCGGTACCGGCTTCAATGTGGAATTCCACCAGTTTGCGCAGGGCGGACTCGTTTAAGCCGCCGTCGGGATCCATGGGAGTGACAAGCGCTACGATGCTGCCTTTGATCATGCCGTGTCCTGGGAAAGAAATAGATTGGCCAGAAATAGACCATGTTACTGAGGCGACCTGAAAAAGACAAGGCGGTGTGATAGCCTATCGCCATTGGTATCTATCCCTGGGAAAGTTTTCATTAAAGGCGTGGGGGATGGCTTTCGGGGTGACCCAGGACGGTTGTCCCGTCGGGCATTCGGAAAGCAAAAGGGCTTGGGAAAATCCCAAGCCCTTGACGTGTCTGGTGCCGAGGGGGAGACTCGAACTCCCACGGTGTCACCACCACCAGATTTTGAGTCTGGCGCGTCTACCAGTTTCGCCACCTCGGCAAGAACGGATAATTATATCGGAATTTTTGGAATCCGCAAAGATGCTTACCCGTGATTTTTTTTACGAGCTTCCTTCCGAACTGATCGCCAAGGCCCCGTTGCCGAAGCGGAGCGCCAGCCGCTTGCTGGTGCTGGACGCGATCGCCGGCCGGATCGAGGATCGCCGTTTTATCGATATCGGGGACTTGATCGATGCCCGCGATCTATTGGTGTTCAACGATACCCGCGTGATTCCCGCCCGCTTGTATGGGCGTAAGGAAACCGGCGGTCGGGTGGAAATATTGGTGGAACGCTTACTGTCGAGCGAGCGCACCTTGGCCCATCTCAAGGCCAGCAAGGCCCCCGGAGCGGGGACGCGGATCGAACTCGAAGGAGGCTACCGCTGTATTGTCGAGGGTCGGGAGGGCGATCTGTTCTTGCTGCGTTTCGACGCCCCGGTCATCGAAGTGCTGGAAACATCCGGCCATATGCCCTTGCCGCCTTACATCGATCGCCCCGATACCCAAGCCGACCGGGAACGATATCAGACCGTGTATGCTCAAAAACCAGGGGCGGTGGCGGCGCCCACCGCCGGACTCCATTTCGATGAACCGCTTCTGGCAAGGCTCGGGGATAAAGGGGTGGCGATGACCTACGTCACCCTGCACGTAGGCGCGGGCACCTTCCAGCCGGTGCGGGTGGTCGATCCCGATCGGCATCGGATGCATCGAGAGTATTTCGAAGTGGGAGAAGAAACGGTAACGGCGGTGGAACAAGCCCGGTCTCGCGGTGGTCGGGTCATAGCGGTGGGCACCACCGCGGTGCGGGCCTTGGAATCGGCGGCGCGTGGCGGACGCTTGCAAGCCTGCCGGCGGGAAACCGATCTGTTTATCCGGCCGGGATTCGAGTTTCGCTGCGTGGACGCCATGATTACCAACTTCCATCTACCGGAGTCGACTTTGTTGATGTTGGTGTGCGCGTTTGCCGGTTTTGAATTCGTGCTCGATGCCTATCGTCATGCGGTGCGGCAAGGATACCGCTTTTTCAGTTACGGCGATGCCATGTTCGTCATCCGTTAATAACGATTGCTTGTTGAAATGATGCCTTTTGATTCCCACGGAAGGAGGAATTGCTTATGAATCTGGCCACTGAGCGCCGTGAAGACATCACCCTGCAGTTTCGTTCCGCGCGAATCGCACTGCCTTTGCTGATCGGTCTGTCCCTGGCGGGGTATCTGATCTACGAAGATATCAGCCGCAACGGCGCGGCGCTCTTGTCGGCCTGGAACAATCTGAGCGTGGGTTGGGGTGCCGCCGGTTGGTTGTGCTTGGCTGTGTTGCTGATGATCCTGCGCGAAGCGGCTTATATGGTTCAGTTGCGCATTTTGACCGATCGTCGCCTGAGTTGGCGCGCGGCGATGGAGGTCATGTTGTTGTGGGACTTTTTCGCCGCGGTTTCGCCCTCGGTGGTCGGCGGCGCGGCGGTGGCGGTCTTTATGCTGGTCAAGGAGCGTCTGGGAATCGGCCGCGGCACGGCCGTCGTGTTCACCAATATTCTATTGGATGAAATTTTCTATCTGGCCATGCTTCCGCTGGGTTTATGGATGGTGGGGTACGAGGGGGTGTTCCGGCCCTTGGCCCATATCGATTCGAATTGGGTCAGCGCGGGCATGCTGACCATCTTTTGGAGCGCTTACGGCGCCATATCGGCCTATGTTCTGCTTTTGGGAGCGAGTCTGTTCGTTTGGCCCCGGGCGGTCAATCGCCTGTTGCGGATTTTGTTCATGTTTCGGATTTTCAAGCGTTGGCGCCGCTGGGGTTTGCGGACCGCGCGCGATCTGTTCATCACTTCGGTGGAATTGCGCGACCGCTCCACCGGATTTTGGCTCCGATTATGGGCGGTGACCGGAACGGCCTGGTTGGCCCGCTACTTGGTGTTGAACTGCCTGCTGGCGGCTTTCGCGACTCAGCCGTTGGCCTGGGAAGCGCATGTCTTGGCGTTTGCCCGGCAGGCGGCGTTGTTCATCGTCATGGTGGTTTCTCCCACTCCCGGAAGTGCCGGCGTGGCCGAAGTGGGGTTTACCTTGATGTTCGCGGATATGGCGCCGCTCGGCTTGGTGTTGCCGTTGGCCTTGTTATGGCGAGCGGTCAGTTATTACCCTTTTCTGCTCATCGGCGTGCCGATGATGTCGCGCTGGTTGAAGCGGGTCTATGGGTCTGCCTGAAAAAAGCCGGCGCCCTACCGAAGGTGCGGTTGGCTGCGTCTTTCGACGAGAGAGGAGGAGTGATCGAAAGATTGCAGGGCGCCGGATACCAGGTTGAAGAGGTTATGCGCTTTATATTATGCATTCCTCGTACCAAAAAATAAATATTATTTTTAATCAATAGTTTAGCTTTTTTTTCAGGCTTTCAGGCCCGTGAGGGGGCGAGAAAAAGTGAGGCATTTGCCCTATTGTTGTGGCAAATGCCTCACTCTGGGGCGTGGGGGAATTGCATTCGATTCCGCAATTCTCGGTGGAGCGTCTCGATGGTGTGTTCGTCGCGGACTTGTCGCGCCCGAGGAAGCACGAACTCCCAATCGCTTCGGGTCGGCGGCGGCGTCAGGAACACCAAGCGGTCCGCCAAGGCGATCGCCTCGCGCAGATCGTGGGTGACGAACAGGATGGTATGGGGACGCCGCTGCCATAATTTGTGCAATAGTTGGCGCATTTTTTCGGCGATGGCCGCGTCCAGGGAGACGAACGGTTCGTCCATGAGGAGAATATCGGGTTCCACCGCGAACGCCCGCGCCAAGGCGACCCGGCGGCCCATGCCCAGGGACAAGCGGCTCGGATAGGTGTGCTGGAAGCGGGCCAGGCCGGTGGTTTCCAGCAGTTCGGTGACGATTTCAGGGTCGTGATCGGATGGCAGGACCAGTTCCAGGTTTTGTCTCACCGTCCGCCAAGGTAGTAGGCGCGGTTCCTGGAACACGTAGCCGAGCCTCGGCGGTTGGGAGAGGTGGAAATCGATCCGTCCTTCGAAGTCTTTGTCCAGGCCGGCGATCAGATTGAGCAAGGTGGTTTTGCCGCAGCCGGAAGGTCCGACCAGGCAGACGAATTCATTTTCCCTCAGGGTCAGGTATAAATTTTCGATGGCGGTATGGGGACGGGCCCGGTCTTGGCCGGGAAAAACCTTGCGCCGGATTTCAATCTCGATGCTCATGGGCGCCACCGATTGGCGTAACGATCCAGGGGTTTGAGTACGCTCCATTCCAGCAGTTGAATCACCACCACGAAGGCCAGGGTATAGGCGAGGATGCCGGTGACGTCGAACAATTGAAAGAACAAGTGCAACTGGTAGCCCATGCCGTTGCTCCGGCCGAGCAGCTCCACCACCAAAATGATCTTCCAGATCAGCGCCAAGCCGGTGCGGGAGGCGGCGATGACGAAGGGGTACAGCTGGGGCCAGACGACGTGGCGGAAGGTTTTCCAGCGCCCGAGGCGGTAGCAATGGGCCATTTCCAACAATTTGGGATCCAATGCCCGGGCGCCTTCCCGCAAGGTGACCGCCACGTTGGGCAGTTTGTTCACCACCACCGCCAGAATTGCGGCGAATTCGGTCAAACCCAACCACACGTAGCAGAGAATGATGATGACCAGGGCGGGAATGTTGAGGAAGAGCGTCAGCCAGGCATCGAGCACCCGATCGAGCCAAGGATGGCGGCCCATGGCGATCCCCAGGGCGCATCCCAGACTCATGGCGATCAGAAAGCTGACGCTCAGGCGGGCGAGGGTGATTCCCAAATGATAGGGCAGTTCCCCCGATTGCACATCCCGGCCCACCGTTGCGAAGACTTCGACGGGGGAAGGCAGGAGGGGGGAGTGGAACCACCAGGCCAGCCCTTGCCAGATCGCTATGAAGCCCAGCAGCGAAGCAATGGAAACCAAACGCTGCATGCAGATTCGGTCAATTGGGGAGCGTGAAACCCGGCCAGAAGGTTCCTTCGGGCAGTTCCTCGGCGGGACCGGTCAGTTGCTCGCCGCCGATTCGATGGAGCAAGCGGTACAGCTTTGCCGCGGCTTGCAATTCTCTCTCCCCCCAGGATTGCAGGCGTCCTTCGCAATAGCGCCGGCGCAGCAAGGCTTGAACATCGGAATCTTCGCTTCCGGTCATGGGTGCAATGTAGCTCCAAACGCGGTCGTCGGTGCAAATGGCTTGTTTGGCCTGGAAGGCGGTATTCCAGAAGGCTTCCACGGTGTCCGGAGCACGCTCGGCGAAGGTCTGCCGAAATACGTAACCGAGGGTGGGAATGGGTGGGGTGACATCCAAGGCTTCGAGCAAATCCCCGCCGGTGAGCAGACGCCGGTAACCCTTCGCCTCCAGGGGGGCGGCGTAATGCCAGTAGGTCAACAGCGCGTCCATGCGTCCCCGAAGGAGTTGTTGACTGAGCAGCGGCGGCGCCCCGAAAACCGGCCGGGAATCCTCGGCCAGATTCAGTTGGTGCCGTTGCTGGGCAAGCGCCTGGAGCAGCAGCCAGTTTTTGTCCAAGGCGCCGCCGGCGATTCCGAGCCGACGACCCGCCAGATCGCGAATCGATCGAATCGGCGACTCGGGGGGGACGACCAGGGCGCCGTGGGTGAGGGAATAGGGGATGACGGTGAAATCGGAGCCCCGGTTGCGCTGCCGAGCCACCCACAGCCAGTCGGTGACGATGAGATCGGCCGAGCCGCTTTGCAGAGCGATTCTACCTGCCTGGGGGTTGGCCAGTTCACGGATCTTCAAATCGAATCCGTGTTGCTTATCGAGCCCTTCCCGTTCCACCACCGTCAATTCCCAATTGAGGGTGCCGTAGGCCAGGGCGCCGATGGTCAATTGGGATGCGGCGGCGTGGGCGGAGAAGGGCAGGCACATCAAGGCCGCGAGATACAACCAGGGACGACGACGGTGGGGGGCGAATTTCCGCGGCCGTTCCGATCGGGTTTTCAGGGTGGGGATAAAGCGCAATATCAACCTCATTTAACCGTGCAATTCTTGATACAAGGCCCGGAATTCCTCGGTCAACTTGTGCTCGGGCGCGTAATGGATCAACGGCTTGGCCTGACTGTGGGATTCGCGTACCTTGACCGAGGGAGAGATGCGGGCGGACAGCACCGGGTGCCCCTCTTTGGTCAGTTCCTCCACCAATTGCTGGGGCAGGCGGGCGCGGCTTTGGAATTGATTGACCACCACCCCTTCCACTTCCAGGTCGGGATTGTGGTCCAGTTTCACTTCGGTGACGGCCTCGAGCAATTTGTATAGCGCGTCGCGGGAGAAAGCGTCGCAGTCGAACGGAATCAGGCATTTCTCGGCCGAGATCAGCGCCGAGCGGCTATAAAAGTTGAGAATCGGCGGGGTGTCGATGAAAATATAATCGAAATCGTTGAGCTGTTCCAAGGCCTCGCGCAGCTTGTAAATCTTGTAGCGCGATTCGAGGCGGCTCTGGAGCGGTTCCATTTCCGGATGGGAAGCGAGCAAATGCAGATTCGGAAAAGGCGTACTCTGGATCAATTCCCGCGCCGATGACTTTTGATTTTTGGCGAACGGGTTGATACTCAAGGTTTCGCGGAAGAATTTGGCCAGGGTTTCCTCCGGATCTTCGATTTTCGACCCCAGCAAGTAATGGGTCGAATTGCCCTGGATGTCCAGGTCCACCACCAGGGTGGATTTGCCTTCCGCCGCGGCGATGGCCGCCAGATTGCAAGTGATGGTGGATTTGCCCACGCCGCCCTTTTGATTGAAGATGACCCTACGCATTTAGACCTGCCTCGTGTTGTCGTTTAAAATCACACGATTATAAATATTTAAAAAGCAAATCATTCTAACATTTTTGCCAAAAGGTAATTTAAAACGAATGGACGAAAACTACCGCCCCCACGCCATCGAGGAAAAAGTACAACGGCTTTGGGAAGAAAGCCGCGCCTTTCAAGTCACGGAAGATCCCGACCGGGAAAAATTTTACTGCCTGTCCATGTTTCCCTATCCTTCCGGCCGACTGCACATGGGCCATGTGCGCAACTACACCATCGGCGACGCCATCGCCCGCTACCAGAGGATGCTCGGCAAGAACGTGCTTCAGCCCATGGGGTGGGATGCTTTCGGCCTGCCGGCTGAGAACGCCGCGGCCAAGCACGGCACCCATCCGGCCAAATGGACCTACGAGAACATCGAATACATGAAGGGCCAGCTCAAGCGGCTGGGGTTCGCCTATGACTGGGAGCGGGAGGTGGCCACTTGCGATCCGGACTATTATCGCTGGGAGCAGTGGTTTTTCACTCAGTTATATGAGAAAGGCCTGGTGTACCGCAAGATGGCCAAGGTCAATTGGGATCCGGTAGACCGGACGGTGCTCGCCAACGAGCAGGTGATCGATGGCCGTGGCTGGCGTTCCGGTGCTTTGGTGGAGCGCTTGGAGATTCCCCAGTGGTTCCTGAAGATTACCGCTTACGCCGACGAACTGCTGGCCGACCTGGATCGGCTGGAAGGTTGGCCGGAGCAGGTCAAGGCGATGCAGCGCAATTGGATCGGCCGTTCCGAAGGGGTGGAGATGGTCTTTGAATTGGAGGGCGGCCAAGAGCCGTTCACCATCTTCACCACCCGCCCGGATACGGTCATGGGGGTGAGCTACGTGGCTTTGGCGCCCGAACACCCTTTGGCGATGCAAGCGGCCGAGACCAATCCGGCGCTGCGCCGCTTCCTCGACGAATGCAAGACAAGCGGCGTCGCCGAGGCGGATCTGGCCACCATGGAAAAGAAGGGAGCACCCACCGGCTTGTCCGCGATCCATCCCATTTCCGGCGAAAAGGTGCCGGTGTGGGTGGCCAATTTCGTGCTCATGGAATACGGCTCGGGAGCGGTGATGGCGGTGCCGGCCCATGACCAGCGCGATTACGAGTTCGCTCGTCAGTACGATTTGCCCATCCGTCAGGTGATCGCTCCCCGTGCCGAGAGCGAGGAAGAATGCAATTTGGACAAGGAGGCATTCACCGCCAAGGGAGTATTGATCGACTCCGGCCGGTTCGATGGATTGACCTCGGAGGAGGCATTCGAAGCCATCGCCCGCTACCTGGAAGCGCACGGCAAGGGCCGCAAAAAACGCCAATATCGGCTGCGCGATTGGGGGGTATCGCGGCAGCGTTACTGGGGCGCGCCGATTCCTATGCTCTATCTGGAAGACGATACGCCGGTTCCGGAGGACCGGCTGCCGGTGGAATTGCCCTTGAAGGTGACGGTGGACGGGGTCCATTCGCCCCTCAAGACCGAGTCTTCTTTTTACGAAACCGTCACTTCCGATGGCCGGCCGGCGAAACGGGAGACCGATACCTTCGACACCTTCATGGAGTCGTCCTGGTATTATGCCCGCTTCACCAGCGCCAACTTTGCCGCAGGCATGGTGGATAAACAGAAAGCCGACTATTGGTTGCCGGTGGATCAGTACGTGGGGGGGATCGAACACGCCATCCTGCACCTTTTGTACGCCCGTTTCTACCATAAATTGATGCGCGATTTCGGGCTGGTCGGTTGCGACGAGCCTTTCAAAAATCTGTTGACTCAGGGGATGGTCCTCAAGGATGGGGTCAAAATGTCCAAGTCCAAAGGAAACGTGGTGGACCCGGAAGATCTGATCGAAAGATACGGCGCCGATACCGTGCGCCTGTTCATTTTGTTCGCCGCGCCTCCCGAGCAATCCCTGGAATGGTCCGACAGCGCGGTGGAAGGCGCCTATCGCTTCCTGAAGCGTTTGTGGCGGCAAGTGGTGGCGTTCGTTCAAACAGAGGATCGAATCGCCGAACTGGAACCCGATGCTTTGAGCGAAGCCCAAAAGGACCTGCGTCGCCAGATTCACCAGACCATCGTCAAAGTCTCCGAGGTCATCGGCAAGCGGTACACCTTCAATACCGCCATTGCCGCCAACATGGAATTGCTCAACGCCCTGGCCAAGTTCGAAAACACCGGCGCCCAAGGCATGGCAATAAAACGCGAAGGCTTGGAGGCCATCGTGCGCATGCTGGCGCCCATTGTGCCTCATATCTGTCACGAACTCTGGCAACTGATGGGGCACTCGGAAATGATCATCGACGCGCCCTGGCCGGCGGTGGACGAAAGCGCATTGGTTCAAAACGAAATCGAATTGGTGGTCCAGGTCAACGGAAAGCTCCGCGGCAAGATCCAGGTGCCGGCCGATGCCGACAAACAAACGGTGGAGCAGGCGGCCTTGAACGAGCCCCACGTACAAAGGTTTATTGAAGGCAAGACGGTGAAGAAAGTGATCGTGGTGCCGGGACGGCTGGTGAATGTGGTTGTGGGTTCGTGAAGGCTAATCCCATTATAGAATTGGGAATGAAACTGTTCACGCTGCTGGCGTCCTTTATGTATTTGATCGCCGCCGTCAGCTTGGTGGTTTTGTCCTTATCGATCATGGTCTGGTCGGTTTACGATGCGATGCTCGCCATAAAGGGCATATCTTCTCCCGTGAATAAACTTTTGGAGTCCGTGGGGGCGATCATCATTTCCATTGCGGTCCTGGACGTGGCCAAGTACTTGGTGGAGGAAGAGGTTTTGAAGAGTAAGGAACTGCGCTCGCCCTCGGAAGCCCGGCGAATGATCACCAAGATATTCGTCATTATATCCATTGCGGTGGGAATGGAGGGGTTGGTCTATATCTTCAAGACGGGCAATCAAGATGTGACGCTTTTGATTTATCCCGCCATTTTGATTGTGCTCTCTTCTTTGACAATCGTTTGTCTCGGAATTTTCCAAAAAATGAGTGTGGCCGTGGAGGAAATTGACACTAAGGAGAAAGGATAACCAGTTGTCGTTCTCGATGAGTTGCTCTTTTATCGACTGATTCGCCTAAAGGAAATGAAAACCATGAAGCCTCCTATCGTTCTGATCGGCATCGGCGAATTGGGCGGGATATTCGCACGCGGTTTTCTGCGCGCCGGTTACCCGGTTTATCCCATCGTTCGAGGTTCGGACATGGCTTCGGAAAGTCGTCGTCTGCCCGATGCCGCCTTGGTGTTGGTGACTGTGGGCGAGGCCGACCTCCATCCCCTATTGTCGGATTTACCGGCTCCCTGGCGTAATCGGCTGGGATTGCTCCAGAACGAATTGATGCCCCGTGACTGGCGGCGTCATGGCCTCTCCGAAGTCACCGTGGCAGTGGTTTGGTTCGAAAAAAAACCGGGGATGGTGCTGACCAATATTCTGGATACGCCGGTGTATGGTCCCGGTGCTGAAGCATTGACCGAAGCCCTGACCGAGGTGGGGATTCCCACCCGTATCCTGGCCGATGAACAAGCGCTTTTGTTCGAGCTGGCCAAGAAAAGCCTTTACATTCTCACCGTCAATATCGCCGGATTGGCGGTCGGCGGGACGGTGGGGGCGCTGTGGCAAAACCACCGAATATTCGCCCGCCAAGTGGCGACGGAAGTGTTGAGCGTGCTGGAATGGCGCGCCGGTCAACCTTTGCCGCGGGAGCCGCTGATTGCGGGAATGGCGGCGGGGATCGAGGATTGTCCCGACCGTGGCTGCACCGGCCGCAGCGCGAGGCTGCGGCTGGAGCGGGTGCTGGCGGAAGCCCGCCAAGCGGGGTTGGCGACCCCCACGCTGGCGGATATCATGGGCCGACTGGGATAGTCGGCGCCCGAATTTTTTGAAATGTTCTTATGATCAGTCTTTCATAGGATTGACCTTTTTCAGCCTTTCCAGACTGCCGCGCCGTAGGAAGAGGGGATTGATGAACCGCAGGTAACCCTGGACGAAAACGGTCCCCAGCAAAGGCAGGGCGGAGCGGAGCAGGAAACGCTTGACGGCTTGATAGAATGCCAGCGGCGTCCGTAGATATTTAAGCATTACGATGACTTGCGCCAGTTTGTGCAGGGTTTTCAGGTGCGCCAGTCTGCGTCCCAAATAATCGATTAACACGACAACCAAGGTGGCGACGATGGCGGCCACCGACAGACTCGAGTTCAGTCCCGCCATCAGTTCCGGCCACAGCAGAATCAATCCCACTATCGCCGCCAGAACGGTTACCGCCAACAACCAGGGAATCAAGAGCAAGGGTTTGCCCACCTGGTATCGAGCGACCTCGAGCTGGTGCAGATAATCCTCGCCGCCGTTTTCCATCCAGGGCCGGATTTGCCGGAATTGCCATTGGGGCGGCTCCCCGGTCGCGGGTTCGGGATAACTGAGTGCCTTCCCCAAACGCGCCAGTTCCTGCTGGCTGGCGAGAAAGCCGTCCAGCATCAATGAATTGGCTTCCACCTCGCTGAAGGCGTCCAGGTCGGTGCGGATATCGGCGAGGCGTTCCTGGACCTCCGCAGCGACCCCGTAATCCTTGGTGAAAGGACCGACCGTCCGATCCGGTTCGGCCGGTTGGCCGTTCGGACCGATCCAGGACAGTTCGCGAATGGCGAGTCCCTTGCGGAGATAGGTGAAGGCCACGTGATCTCGTCCCCAAGTCTCGAACAGGCGGTTCAGATTTCCGCCGCGGACCCGGTCCTGGAGAACGGAGGCGGTACGGAGCAGGACCGGTACCGTGGAGGTGTCCGGTAGGTGGTCGAACGCCATTTGCCCGGAAGCGTCGCTGACCACGAAATAGGTGCAACTCTCGTCACGCAACGCGCCGATTCCCTGGTTGTCGTGGACGCCGCCGTCCACCAGTTGGACTCGGATAGGGTCGTCGCCGTCGCGGTAAAGTTCGCTGACGGCGAGCGGGTGAAACAAGCCCGGGACGCAAGCGGATGCGGCCACCGCATCCCCCAAGGTGAAATTCTGCTGGCGGGGGACCATGTTGTCGTAGCCGGGTCGGGCACGGCGCAGGCGAATGGGAATATTGTCGCTTTCCTCGTAGTCGGATTGACCTTGATCGTCATGGCGCATGGGCTCGCCCATGGTCCGGGCGGTGAACTGCCAATCGCGCCCGGTATTGAGGGTGGTGGCGTTGAGGATCAGGATGGGGACTTTCGCCTTGCGGCAATAATTGTGGTAGTGGGGATGGAAATGAGGGAAACCCGGCGGATGGATTTTCAGCTCCCGCATCTCGATGGGGCCGGATTTACTCAGTATCGGGCGGTAGAAGTGCTTGTTGTACAATTCGGCCATCCGGTCCGAGCGGGAATAATCGGCGCGGCGCATTTCCCAATTGGCGGCGAAGCTGGAAAAGGTTTGCATACGCAAATTGGTTTCCACGGCTTTGAAGAAATCGCGCTCGATGGTTTCCATGATCTGGACATAGTCGGCGTCTTCGATTTGATCATCCGGCTTCGATTCCAGAAGTTTTTTGAGATGCAGGTAATACAAGGCGGCGATGATGGAACCGCCCGATACCGCACTGATTACTTCCACATGGCGAAGCAGGCCTTGTTCGGCCATTTGCGCCAACACGCCGATGTGGTAAAAGGATGCACGGAATCCACCGCCGGATAATGCCAGGCCAAGTTTGGTCGCCATTGTCTCCTCCTCGTTATTGTGTTAATGGCGATTGTGATTTTGCGCCCGGTCGGATTCCAAAAGCAATGTACTTTCCCTTTGCCCCTTGGGTGGTCATAATGCCAAACGCGGAATTCCCGCTATCATTGAGCGCGAAATAGTATCGACGAGAAACCATGACCGACAAAAGACAACCCACCATGCTCGACAATCCCCGCAGCCGCCTCGAGGTGCGCAACGCCACCTTGCGCGACGTGCCGGAGATCGCTTCCCTGATCGATCGGGTCTATGCCGGCACCGGAATGACGGGGTATTCGGCGGGCTCGTTGATCGGCCAGATCAATAATTTTCCCGAAGGCCAGTTCGCCGCGATGGTGGAGGATCGGGTGGTGGGCTATTGCGCCACTTTCCGCATCAGTGGAGAACTCGCGCTCAAGCCCCATACCTGGGAGGAAATTACCGGCCATGGTTATGCCTCGCGTCACGATCCGGAGGGCGAGTGGCTGTACGGGATGGAGGTTTGCGTCGATCCCCGCTATCGGGGCTATCGCATCGGGCAACGGCTTTACAACGCGCGCAAGCGCCTGTGTCAGGATCTGGGATTGAAGGGAATCGTGTTTGTGGGCCGCCTGCCGACCCTGGCGCGGCGGATCCGCCGGTTCGCCGGCGTGGAAGAATACGTGGAGCAGGTACAGCAAAAGCAACAGCGCGATCCGGTGTTGTCGTTTCAACTCCGCAACGGCTTCGAGGTGATCGGGGTGATTCCCCGTTATCTCGACGCCGACCGAGAATCCCTCGGCTACGGGGTCCATCTGGTCTGGCATAACCCCAAGGTGCCCGAGGAGACGCCCACCGGACGCCGCAAACGCTACGGTCGCCGTCTGCCCGACACCATTCGGGTCGGCGCCGTCCAATACATGCAGCGGCGGGTGATTTCCTTCGACGAATTTCTCGGATTCATCGAGTATTTCGTCGATGTGGTGGCCGACTACAAGGGGGACTTTGTGGTCTTTCCGGAAATGTTCGCCCTGCAGGTATTGTCCATCGAGGATCAGGAACTGGATCCGGCCGTTTCCATCGAGGCGCTCACCAAGTACACCCCGCGCTTCAAAGAAGCGCTCCGAAATCTGGCCATCCGCTACAACATCAACATCATCGGCGGTTCCCATCCCACGCGGATGCCCAACGGGCGGGTGGAAAACATCGCCTACGTCTTCCTGCGGGACGGAGCGATTTACGAGCAGCCCAAGATCCATCCCACCCCCAACGAGGTGTATTGGTGGAACATCGAGGGCGGCAACACCCTCAACGCCATCGAGACCGACTGCGGCCCGATCGGAGTCCTCATCTGCTACGACGCGGAATTCCCGGAACTGACGCGGCATCTGGCCGATCAAGGTGTGCAGATCCTGTTCGTGCCGTTTTGCACCGACGAGCGTCAATCCTACTTGCGGGTCCGCTATTGCGGCCAGGCGCGGGCGGTGGAAAATCAGTTCTACGTGGTCATGGCGGGCAACGTGGGCAACCTGCCCAATGTTTCCAACATGGATATTCAATATGCCCAAAGCTGCATTCTGACGCCCTGCGATTTCCCCTTCGCCCGCGACGGCATCGCCGCCGACACCACCCCCAACGTGGAAATGGTGGCGATTGCCGATTTGCGGCCCGAGACCCTGCAAATGGCGCGCAACAATGGTACCGTGCAGAACCTGCGCGATCGCCGCCACGATTTGTACAGCGTTCGCTGGCGGGGAAAGTGATAAATGTTCGCTCTCCATACCGCCAACCGTACCGAGATTCTATTCGAGCAGCTTTCCGTGGTGATGGCGCAGTACGCCTACGGTCCGTTCGATCCGGTCCGTTTCTTGATTCAGGGGCGCGGCATGGAGCGCTGGCTGCAAATGGGTTTGGCGCAGACGGACGGGGTTTGGGCCCATGGGCGGTTCGATTTCCCTAACCGTTTTTTCGGTGCACTGGCGGCGGCTCTGGGACTGCGTTTGAACGACGAGACATTCGACCGCGGCCGCATGGCGTGGTTGCTCGATGATCTGCTCAAACAGCCCCGCTTTCAGGAAGACCCGCTGCTTCAGCGTTATCTGGCCGGCCCCGGCCCGGCGTTGCGCCGTTTCCAATTGGCCCGGCAGTTGGCCAACCTATTCGACCAGTATCAAATCCAGCGGGTGGATTGGCTTTCGGCCTGGCAGGCGGGGGAGGCGGCCCAGTGCCGGGAGATGGGACGGGACATGGAGCGCTGGCAGGCAGCTCTGTGGCGGGCATTGTACGCACGCCTCGGCGGCCACCGCGGCCAACTTTGGGGGCAACTGATCGAACGCCTTCGGCGGCCGGTTCCGGAAGGCCTGTTGCCGCCGGCATTGCATTTGTTCGGGATCGGCTTTCTGCCCCCGCTGATGCTCGAGGTACTCGCGGCGCTGTCTCGGCAGACCGATGTCCATTTGTTCCTCCTCAGCCCGGTGGCAGGTTATTGGGCCGATCTGCCCGGCAAGCGTAGTCTGGCGATGCGGATGGCCGGGACGGACCCCGAAGCGGACTGGGACGGGCTGGACCATCCCCTCTTGGTAGCCTTGGGCAAGCGCGGCGCTCAATTCCAGCGCCTGGTGCTGGAACACTTGGAACCGGCGTTGGAGTCGGAAGGCTATTTCCGTCACGATCCGCCCCGCAATTTGCTCCAACACCTGCAAAACGATCTGGCCGCCGGACGGCTGAGCATGCCCGCCGAGTGCTTGCCGGTCGGAATCCATCTGCACCGTTGCCATACCCACTTGCGCGAAGTGGAGGTGGTGCGCAACGAAATTCTGACCCGTTTGGCCCGAGATGCTTCCCTGCGTCTGGAGGACATCGCCGTGATGGCGCCGGACATCGGCGCCTATCAGCCCTACATCGAAGCGGTGTTTCAAGACGTGCCCCATCATATCGCCGACCGCACGCTGGGCCACTCCAATCCGCTTTTGGAGGTGTTGATCGAAGCCTTGGAATTGATCGACGGCCGTTTCGAATGGGACCGGGTGCTGGCGTTGTTCGGCCGTCCGCCGGTACGCGATCGCTTCGGCCACAGCGCCACCGAACTGCCGCGCTTGGAGCGCTGGGTGGTGGACAGCGCCACCCGCTGGGGGCTGGACGCCGAGCAGCGCGCCGCCGAGGGCGTGCCCGGGAGCGATCACAATACCTGGCGGATGGGCGTTGACCGGTTGCTGTTGGGCTGGATGCTGGCCGGGGAAGTCGCCTGGCAAGGGACGGTTCCCTACCCCGACATCGAAGGTCAATGGGGCGCTGCGGCCCTCGGTTTGGCCGATTTCGTGCGCCGTCTGCAAGCCTGGTGGCGACGCTGGCAAACCTCCCGGCCTCCGATCCGGTGGGCGGAGGAGTTGACCGAATTCATCGACGATTTGTTCATCGATTCGGCCGACACCCTGGCGGCGCGCCAGGCATTGGCGGAGCTGTTTGCCGCCTTACCCGGGGACGCCGATTACGACGATGGCGTGCCGCTGGCCTTGATCATCGACTGGCTGCGCTCGCGGGTGGACGAGGAGTACCAGCAGCGCGGCTTCCTCAGCGGCGGCGTCACCTTCTGCACCCTCCTGCCGATGCGCGCGGTGCCGTTCCGGATCACCCTGGTCATGGGGATGGACGACGGGGCCTTTCCGCGCCGGGAAACGCCGCCCGCTTTCGACCTGATCGCCCGCCATCCCCGTCTCGGCGACCGCGAGCGGCGGCAGGAGCAGCGTTATCAATTTCTGGAAGTATTGCTTTCCACCCGCCAGGAATTGATTCTCACCTATCGGGGTCTGACCCCGGAAAAAAGCGAGCCGCTGCCGCCGGCGCAGGTGGTGACCGAGCTGATCGACACCCTGGGTCGTTACCGTCTCGATCCGAACAGTTGGATCGAAGATCATCCCTCCCATCCCTTCCATCCTCGTTATTTCACCGAGTCCGCTGCGGCGCCTAGCCAGGATGGGGAGGATTTCGAGGTGGCCCGAGCCCTCTTGGCGCCTCGGACCGAGGTGCGTTTCTGGCCATCGGGTTGGACGGTCGAGGGAGAGCCGCCCGATCCTCTACCGCTGAGCGAGCTATTGGCCTTCTACGCCGATGCCCAAAACTGGTTCTGCCGGAGTCGATTGGGATTGACCCTGGACGGTCGCGACGTCCTGCCCGAAGCCCGCGAACCTTTTGCCGCGGACGGGTTAACCACATGGCGAATGCGGTGTGAATTGCTTGATTCCGAGCAACCGCCGGCGGCCGTTCTCGAACGCTGGCAGCAGGCCGGGGAATGGCCGCAGGGGGTTGCCGGGCAGATTCCGTTCAGCGCCCTTCAGGCCGAGGCGAGGGCCTTGCGTCAAGCGGTGCAGGCCTGCAACGCGGGGGAGGCACGTTTCGAAGATCGGCACGAGGTGGTCATCGACGGTATGCGGCTGACGGGGACGATCGCCCAACGCCATTCCCGCGGCAGCGTCTTTGTCGAGCCCGGTAAACTGAAGGGCAAGCACCTGGTGCGCGTCTGGCTTCAGCATCTATTCAAGCAATCGTTTTCCGAGACGCCGACCTGGTTGGTGGCCTTGAATCCGGATCCAAAAAAGAGCGGGGTGACGGTCTGGCGATTCGATCCCCGGGAAAATTGGGCCCAACGATTCCAGCCGTGGCTGGCCCATTTTCGAGGGGGTTGGTCGAGGCCGTCGCCTTGGCTGCCGGAATGGGGGTATCGCTGGCTCGAAATCTACAAAAAGCCCACCCATCGAAAAAAGTCCGAGGATCTGCAAGCTGTTTGGCGAAATAAAATAGGAGACAAAATACCTTCCGAAGCGTTTGCCCTCTTGTTCGGCGATGCCTTGTCCGAAGACTTCGTCCGGGAATGTTGGCCGCTTTACGAAACTCTGCTGCACGCGGTACCGTGGGGGGAGGAATAGGTAATTGCGTGGTGTGGTGCCTTTACCAAATGGTTTGAAGAATGGTTGCTTCTCTGAGGTTTTGGTCGGCGGTAACGACCGGAGCGTTCAGTAGGATGGAAGTCGCCGCAATCAGCCGATCGGCCGGATCGCTGTTGATTTCGGGACCGAAATTTACCGAGAGTTCGGCTATTTCAGGGGTAATTTCCTGAATCTGAAAATTTCGTGCTTGAAGCACAAGCTTGATAAATTCGGCAGGTGTGTCCTCGATCACCAGCCGATTGCGCTTTATAAGCATCGAAATTTCCCAAATGGAAATATCGCAAATGATTAAATCGCATTCTGCGTTTTTAATCGATTTTTCGGCTTTTGGCGTCAGTTTTCCCGGATCGAGCGCATCCCAGATAATCGCGCAAGTATCGAGCAATATCACCGCATGACTTCCCAACTTTCGATCGTCGGGGAAACGACATCATGGATTTCAGCCGTCTCAGCCAGTTTGTCGAGTTTGGTCTTCGCCTCATTGCGTTGAGTAACTGGGGCGGTTAAAGTGGCCAAAGGCAAACCTTTTGAGGTGACGGTAATCCGTTCGCCTTGTTGCGCTATTTTTAAATATTTCAGTAAGTTGGCCCTAAGTTCGCTGATGGTGACGTTTATCATGGCCGGGACATCTTAATTGTACAAGATTAATGTACAATTATAAACAATAAAACCGTGTCAAAGCAATTTAACCCGGGGAATCCAGCCGCGACCCTGGATGTTGATCGAGTTTCGGAGGCGGCGTGTACCGACTGCAACATTTCTTGGGGCTGCAGGTTATTCCGGCGGTGTTTTTTACCGCAGCCGGCTTGGCGGTGGCGTTCGTGGCGCTGGCGATCGCCTTCGAACAACCCGTGGCGGTTTTTTTCGGCGATCTGACCCGCTGGATCGCGACCTATCTGGGCTGGTTCTATATCCTCACCGTCACCGGATTGCTGCTATTTCTGCTATGGCTGGCCTTCAGTCGCTACGGCGCCATCCGGCTCGGCGGTGATCAATCGCTGCCGGATTTCGACAACCTCACTTGGTTCATGATGCTTTTCGCCGCCGGCATCGGGACCATCCTCATGTTCTGGGGGGTGGCCGAGCCGATCTCCCATTTTGCCGACCCGCCGCTGGCAGGGGTCGAGGCGGGCGGAAGAGACGCGGCGAAATTGGCGATGACATTCGCCTTGTATCATTTCGGTCTGCATACCTGGAGCATTTTCGCGGTGCCCGCCCTGGCCATCGGCTATTTCGCCTATCGCCATCAACTGCCCATGCGCATCAGCAGTTTGTTTTATCCCCTATTGGGGGAGCGGACGGCGGGACCCGTCGGCTGGGCCATCGACGTGGTGGCGGTCATCGGGACACTATTCGGGGTGGCCACGTCCCTGGGATTGGGCGCACTACAGCTCAACAGCGGTCTCAATTACCTTTTCGGCTTGCCGGTGAGCGGCACCTCTCAAGTCGTGTTGATCACAGCCATCACTGCGATTGCGAGCACTTCCGTCGCATTGGGGCTGGAGCGTGGCATTCGCCGTTTGTCCCAGATCAACATTCTGCTGGCATGCGTTTTACTGTTGTTCGTCTGGTTCGCCGGGCCGACCTTGTTCATCACCAACGGCTTGGTGGAGAGCATCGGCGCCTACCTGGAGGCGCTGCCGTGGCTGGCTTTCTGGACCGAGGCCTATCAAGAGACGCATTGGCAGCAACAATGGACCTTGTTTTACTGGGCGTGGACGATTTCCTGGGCGCCGTATGTGGGGATTTTCATCGCCCGCATTTCTAGGGGGCGCACCATCCGTGAGTTCGTGGGCGGCGTGCTGTTGGCGCCCACGTTGTTTACCGTGCTGTGGTTCGCGGTGTTCGGTTTGTCGGCGATCGATCTGGAATGGCACGGGCAGGTAGGTTTGGCCGCCCAGGTACGGGAGGATGTGTCGGTGGCGGTATTTTCCTTTCTGGCGCATTATCCCTTGGCATCGATTGTGTCGGGGCTGGGCGTGGTGATCATCGTAATCTTTTTCACCACCTCTTCGGATTCCGCGTCCTTGGTGATCGATATGCTGACCCGCCGGGACGACCAACCATCCCAGGTACATCAGCGAGTATTCTGGGCGGCGGCGCAAGGGGCCGTCGCCGCCACTTTGCTGCTTGTCGGCGGCTTCGCCGCGTTGCAGAATGTGATTACGAGTCTGGGTTTGCCGTTCTGCGGCCTACTGATATTCATGGCGGTGTCCCTGCTGCGGACTTTGCGCGCCGACTACCGGGGTTACTCCGTTCAGGAGTTGGTCAGGGGACGCGCATTCCCCGTAGTGGAAATAACCGAAGCCGAGGAGGGGAGCAACGATGTATCACAAGATTCTGATCGCTATCGCACCTGATCAGGGGCCGGAGGCAAAGGCGGCGATCGAGACCGGCCTGAACCAGCTCGAGGAGGACGGTGAGCTGCATCTGGCGACCGTGGTCAGTCCCGAAGGCACCGCGTTCTTCCCTCACGTGCCGGAACAATCGCCGGAGGAGCTGGAGGCGGGAGCACGGGACGGATTGGATCTTTTGGCGCGCAAATATCTTCCCCTCAACCGAAATGCGCAACTGCATGTGGCCCACGGCGAGGCCGGGCAGGCGCTGGTGGCGCTGGCCGGCAGTCTGGGCGCCGACCTGCTTATCCTCGCCTCCCAGGGCAGCAGCCCCGGACGTTGGACATTGCGCAGAAACACGGCCGAGTACGTGACCGTCAACGCCCCTTGTCCGGTGCTAGTGCTGGCGGATTCGGAATCCCGAGACCCCGAGGAGGGATGAATCTGTTCTTCACTGGCAAAACCATACCGTAATAGGAGTGAAAGCCATGGCCGAGGTGGACAAATCCGATTCAAACAGCATCCGGCTGTTCAAACCTAGCGAGCTGCCAAAGTCAAAAAGGCTTTCCGCAAAAGGCATAAAAGCTCAACGAGTCATTAACAAATACAGTTTTATGGCGAGCGGCATTGGGTTTGTTCCGAGTCCGATTCTAGGTCAAATCGCGGTTGGTGGCATTTTGGTTAAATTACTTCAAGATTTATGCAGGATTTATGGAATTTCTTTATCCGACCATAAAATTAAAGTTATCGTTACTTCCGTTCTCGGAGGAGCGCATTCGGAATGGATTGGTTATTATTTGATGAAATATATTAAAAATTACTCGCCGGCACTTGTTCCTGCGGGTTCATATTTTCTACGTCCTGCCATTTCGGGACTTATTGTGTACTACATAGGAAAATTATTTCTCGGGCATTTGGAATCAGGAGCCTGGGTTAGAATCAAAGAAAAAGGGATAAGACAATTTGGTTGAAATTCATCAATTTGCCAAATGCTTATTGTCAGTATTGTTTCGGGAAACAGGTAGGTGCAAGGTCCATCCAAGTCATTTTCCTGATGCCGATGCCGCCGGGTAAGCTTGGATGATGGACAAATTAGATCTCTACGGCGCCGGTTTCGATCCCGGCGTGCATCTGATCGAGGCCAGCGCCGGCACCGGAAAGACCTATTCCATCGCCCAGTTGGTGGCGCGGTTCGCGGTGGCCGAGGATGTTCCGGTGGAGGCGATGCTGGTGGTCACCTTCACCAAGGCGGCCACGGCAGAATTGCGCCAGCGTATCCAGCAGCGGTTGATCCAAGTGCGCGACGCCCTGCGCGCCCGGCTGGCGGAGCAAAATCCGATTTCGGACGATACCGCTTTGGGGGAGTGGGTCGAATCCTTGGATGAGCCCGAGGCGCGTCTGAGACGCCTGGAAGGAGAGCTGTTGAAGCTCGACCTGATGTCGATTCAAACCATCCACAGTTTCTGCCAGCACGCCCTGCGGCAGCAGGCCTTGGAAGCGGGGGAACTGCTGGGCCAGACTTTGCTGGAAAACGACTGCCAGTTCAATCAGCAGATCATCGACGACTTTTGGCGGCGCCAGGCCGAAGAAATGCCGCCGCGACTGTGGCGGCGGATTTTGGACAAGACACCCACACCGGATGCGTTGTACGGTGTCCTCAAGAACTGGAAGCCTCCTATCCGGTTCGTTCCCGAAGTAGGGGCGACCGGCCGGTCACCCCTACTTAACCAGGACGAACCGTCGCCTTTCGGCGAAGATGAATGGCAAGGATTTGCCCGCTGGATGGATGGTTTGTGCGAACAAAAGCAATTGAAGGCCAAAGCGCGCCAATGGTGGGATGCTATTCGCGAGGAGGTAGGGGCGACCGGCCGGTCGCCCCTACTGAAATCCGATTTGATCGGTTTCCTGAACGATGAGGTGATCAAAAAAGTCGGCGGCTTGGAAAATCTGCCGGATTACGCCAAGCATCGCTCCCAATTGGAAAAACTGGCCGAGTTGGGAAGCCGGCAGGCGCAGATGGAGATCGGCTGGCTGCAAAGTGCTTGGCGAGCCTGGCAAGCCGAATACGAGCATCGGCTGCGGGAAAAAGGCTGGCTGACCCATGACTGGATGATCCGGCGGTTGGCCGAGATTCTGCGGGAAGGCGGCAACGCCGCTGTCGTCCACGCCCTCCGCGAGCGCTTCCGGTTGGTCTTGATCGACGAATTTCAGGACACCGACCGCTATCAATGGCAGATTTTCTCCAACTTGTTTCATACCGACGAGCACCGGATGTTTTTGATCGGCGACCCCAAACAGTCCATCTACCGCTTTCGCGGCGCCGAGCTTCGCACGTATTTCCGGGCTCGGGGGGAGGCTCGGAAAACCTGGCAGTTGGGGACCAATTACCGTTCCCATCCCGATTTGGTGGCGGCGGTCAATGCTGTATTCGCCGAGTCGGGGGAAGACGACCGGGACGATCATACGCCCTTTTACGACCGCCAGCTGGGCTATCATCCGGTGGCGGCCGGCCGCCGGGCGGACAATCTGTGTCTGCGCCGACGGGAGCGGGCGGTGGCACCTCTGCAGTGGTCGGCTTTTCAGGAAGAGGGGCAACCGTATCGTTACCGCAATTTGAAAGAGGCCACCGGACTGCTGGCAGAGCATTTGGCGGGAGACGTGGTGGATCTGCTGGATGAGCGGGAGGGCTTCGAACTGCTCAAGGATAATAAGCCACGCAAGCTGCGCCCCGCCGACCTGGCGGTATTGGTGCGCGACAACGACACCGCGCTGCAGGTGCGTGACGCCCTCCGCGATCGGAATGTGCCCGCGGTGCTGATCGATCGGCGCAGCGTTTATCAGACCCCCACGGCGGAGCATTTGTATTGGCTGTTGATGGCTTTTTGGGAAACCGGCGACTGGCGTCGCATCAAGCGGGTCATCGGCGGTTGCGACTGGTTTGGGCTGGACGCCCGCGCGTTGTTGGCGCTGGAAGAGGACAACGAGCGCGCCGGCGATTATCTGGAGGCGTTTGTCGCCGCCGGCATTACCTGGCGCCGGGACAGTCTGTTGGCGGCGGTGGCGGAGTTGTTTCGGCGCTTCGGGGTGTGGCGGCGGATCGCCGGTCGGCGCTACGGACAACGGACTTTGGCGGATCTGCGCCATCTGCTGGAGATGTTGCAGGAAACCGCGGTGCGCCAGCATCTCACCCCGCAGGCCCTGTTGTCGTGGTATCGGCGCCAACTCGATACGCCTCCCGGCGAGGCCGAGCAGCTTCGGCTGGAAAGCGACGACGAGGCGGTGGAAATCGTCACCATGCACAGCGCCAAGGGACTCGAATATCCGGTGGTGTTTTGTTTCGATCTGTGGCGGCCGGAAGGGGCGGACAAAACCACCGATCCGGTACTCTGTTCGACGGAAGAGGGAACGATGGCGGTTTGGCAGGCCGCCGGCCCGGAAGCCTTCGAAGCCGCCCGGGCGGCCCGGAAAAAGGAGATGCGTCAGGAGAACTTGCGCATCGCCTACGTGGCCTTGACCCGTGCCAAGGCCCATTGCCGCGTCTATCTGGTGGAAAAGAACCCGCCCAAGAAGGAGGGCGCCGAGCCGGCGTGGTCGCCATTGTTTCACTTGTTGTCCGGACAGAAAGAGGCGGGCGATCTGTTTCAAGGCGCCGAAGGGCTGGCCAACCGCTTTCCCGACAATTTCCAATATCAGCTGCGGGAATGGCGGCGGGGCAGCACGCGGACCTTGCCCCGCGCATTCGGCAATGAAACGCTGCGGCAACCGCCGATCTTCCCCCGGAATCTTAAGGCCGAAACCCGTGTCATGACCAGTTACTCGGCGCTGGTGCGCGGCCAACCGGATGAATCTTCGCACAATTGGCTGGAACGCTTGTTTGAGGAGTCCGAAGGCGGGACCGACGAGCCATTGCCGCGAGGGGCGGCTTTCGGCAATCTCCTGCATGAGTTGCTGGAAAAAATACCTTTTAGCGGAGTTCTCGCCGGCGGGATCGAGGAAGATTTCTGGCGTCAGGCACTGCGGCGCAACGGTCTAGCCGAGGATTTGGCTTGGGAGCAAGTATCACCCCTCCTCCAAAACACCCTGACCACCCCTTTGCCCGATTTCAGTCTGGCTCAGGTGAGCGCGGAGCGGCAGTTGAAGGAGTTGGAATTCTTTCTGCCGGTGGACCGTCTGTCGTCCGCCCAATTGAACCGACGCCTCAAGCGAGATCCCCTGTTTCGTCCTCTCCATTTCCAGTCGATTCAGGGTTTTCTCCACGGCTTCATCGACTTGGTGGTGGAGCACGGCAGCCGTTATTATGTGCTCGACTACAAATCCAACGAACTGGCCGATTACGGCCCCGACGGTCTCGAGCAAGCCATGCGCGCTCACGACTACGGTTTGCAGGCCCTGTTCTATACCCTCGCCGTGCACCGTTATCTCAAAAGCCGCCGGCCGGGTTACGATTATGCGGAACATTTCGGCGGGGTGCGTTATCTGTTTTTGCGGGGCATGGACGGCGAGACGCCGCTTCGAGGTGTTTACGCCTGGCAGCCCGAGGCCGCTTTGATTCATTGGTTGGATGAAACTTTGCAGGACCATGACCGACAGTGATGCCCGCCGTTCCCGGCCCGCCTCCTTCGGGCGCACTGAGAGTCGGGGCGACCGGCCGGTCGCCCCGACCGACGAACGTCATCCCCACGCTCGGGTTCTGGCGGATTTTTTCGCGCGCAAGGCAGGGGCGGCCGGCCGGTCGCCCCGGCAGTATGCCGACAGGCTGGAGCGATTGTTGAGCGATCTGTTGACCGCCCAGGACAACGGTCATGTGTGTTTGACTCTGGGAGAAACCCGCCGCGCTTGGTTGGAAAAGCTGACCGGATTGCACCAGCCGGCCGGGGAGGCGCCGCTGGTGCTCGAGGAGAATCGTCTCTATTTTCAGCGTTTGTGGCAATACGAGGAGCGGCTGGTGGCCGGATTGCATCGGCTGACGGATGAAAATACCGGAGTCGGGTCTGGTACTTTGCACGAATGTGCTGGAATGCGAGACCTGACCCCGATGCTGCGGGATCTTTCCCGAGCGGCCGGGCTCGACGATTCCCAGATGGATGCGGTGCGGCGGGCGGCCGCCAACCGTTTCTTCATCATCACCGGCGGACCGGGTACCGGCAAAACCACCACCGTGATTCAGCTTCTCGCCCTGCTATTGTGGGTAGGGGCGACCGGCCGGTCGCCCCTACCCAAGGTGGCGCTGGCGGCGCCCACGGGCAAGGCGGCCCAGCGCTTGCAGGAAACCATCGGCGAACGGATCGGTGCGCTGCCGGTTCCGGAATCGGTGAAGCAGGCAATTCCGGATGAGGCAACCACGCTGCATCGCCTGCTGGGCGCTCGTCCCGACACGGTGTCGCTGCGCCATGACGCACAGCGGCCGTTGCCTTACGACGTCGTGGTGGTGGACGAGGCCTCCATGGTGGATCTGGCCTTGATGAGCAAATTGGTGCAAGCGTTGCCGTCCGACGCCCGCTTGTATCTGCTGGGCGATCGGGATCAGCTGGCGTCGGTGGAGGCGGGCAGCGTTCTCGCCGACTTGTGCGACGGATTGCCCGGGCATACGCATCGCCTGGTCCGCACCCACCGTTTCGCGGGGGAACTGCAGGATTTGGCGGCGGCCCTGCAGCAGGGCGATGCCGCCGGCGTCATGGCCCGTCTGCGGCGAGGCCGCTTATGGCTGAAGCATCTGCAAGATTTCTGGGGTGCGGTGGACGAAGGTTACGCAGCCTATTGGAAAGCGGTACAAGACGGCGCGGAACCTGCGGCCTTGATGGATGCGTTTGGTGGTTTTCAGGTGCTGTGCGCCCACCGCCGAGGTCCGTTGGGCTCGGAGTGGCTCAACGATCAATTGGAGCGGCGCTGGCGGCAAAAGGGCTGGATCCCATCTCGGAATGCTTCGAGTCAAGGAGGGCGCTACTATCCCGGCCGGCCGGTCCTGATCGGCGAAAACGTGCCGGAACTGGGGTTGTTCAACGGCGACATCGGTATTTGCCTGGCAGGTGGGCGGGTCTGGTTCGGGGACGGTCGGCAATTGGCCGCCGCGCGCTTGCCTCGTCACGAGACCGTCTACGCCCAGACCTGTCATAAATCCCAGGGCAGTGAATTCGGCCGCGTGCTGGTGGTGCTGCCGCCGAAATCCTCCGAGGTTCTGACCCGTGAGCTGGTCTATACGGCGGTCACCCGGGCCAAGGAAACAATTCTGTTATGGGGCAGCGAAGAAGTATTGGAGCAGGCCGTTACGCGGGGAATCCGGCGAAGCGGCGGCCTACGTCGCAAATTGTAATGTGAGGGGCAGAGTTATTAAAAAATTTTTTTCCATCTTGTTGACGCTACTTGTTTTGTCAGGCTGTGAGCAGAAAACCGCTTGGCGTTTGACCGATGTCAGCGGCAAGCTGCCGCAGCTGGATTTCAATTTGACGGATACACAAGGACGGATGCGGCACGGCGCCGACTTTCGCGGAAAGGTTACTTTACTGTTCACCGGTTTCACTCATTGCCCGGGCGTTTGTCCGGCTACCTTGGCGCGGCTTGCCACCGTGCTGGAGGAGATCGAAGGAAGCCGTGAACACATCCAAGTATTGTTCGTCAGCTTGGATCCGGAGCGTGATCGCCCCGAGGTGTTGCAATCCTACGTAGAGCGCTTCGGGCCGTGGTTCATCGGTCTGACCGGCGGCAAGGCTCAGTTGGATGCGCTGGTGCAACGCTATTTTCTCAGTTATCGTAAGGAATCCTCCAAGATGGGGGGTGACTACGATGTGATCCATAGCGACATCGTTTTGATATTCGACCGCCGGGGCAATGCGCGGCTTTTAGCGCGCGGTTCATCTCTGCCGGCGGATTTGCGGGCGGATCTGGAACGCTTGGTGGAGGAGGCAACATGAGTGCGACCCCGAGTTCGGCGGAAATGTCCAATAAAGAACATTTCCTACCGGTTCCCCTGGCGATATTGACCGATTCCCTGGCCGAGCATTTGGGGGATGTGTCGGGTAAAGCGGATTTCCAACGCTTCGCCGAAGGGCTGGTGCTCTACTATGACGCCTTGTTCAGCCAGCGGCTGGAATTGCTCAAACATCTCTATTATCCATTCAATCCCGATTGGGACACGTTGTCCTTGCCGGCCGTAGATGCGGGGTCCCTTGCCCGCGATCGGAAAACTTTGATGGGTGAGATCAAACAATTGTTGCAACAGGCCAATTTCCAGCCTTTGGATCAGGAAACCTTGCATCAAGCGTTGAACAAGATTTCACCCCGGGGCGTGGAAGTCAGTGTGGATCTGGAGGAATTCGAAGAGATCCTGATTTATTATTGCGGCAGCGCCGCATACACCGTAAAGCGGCGGGATTGGCGCAGCCTGTATTTGCAGGAGGAGACCTTCACCATCCCCGTTTACCAGCGGCTGTTCGTGCTTTTGAAGCTGAAGCCCTGGAGCGGGCGATTGGTTGAGCAGGATATTTTCATCAAGCTGTTCAAGGAAATCCCCCATTCTGATCTGGAAACCATCTTTCCCAATACCCAGATCCGGTTGCGCATGCTCGACAAGATCAAGCTGGCGGTTACCGGCGGGGGTGGGGTGATCGGCGGCGTCATGAGCGCCATGGGGCGAATGGCCGTGGCGGCCAGTCCGATGAGGATCGTCACCGCCCTCGGCGCGCTGGGTGCGATTATTTGGAGAGAAGTGGCCAAGGTATTCAGCCAGCGTACCCAGTACATGGCGAAGTTGTCCAAAAGCCTGTATTTCTACAATCTGGACAACAATATGGGCGCGCTGTCCTGGTTGATAGAAGCCGCCAGCTCCGAGGAAGCGAAAGAAGTCCTACTGGCCTATGGACTGCTTTGGGCGCAAGGCGGGATGACCGAAGCGGAGCTGGATCGAGCGATTGAAAGCTTCATGGATGAGAAGTTCGGCGTTAAGATGAATTTCGACGTGGCGGACGGTTTGCGCAAGCTGCGCGATATGAATCTGCTGCGTGAGGAAGCCTCCGGCCGCCTGGCTGTGATTGAACCCCCCTTGGCTCATGCCGAATTGCGGGAACGGTGGGATGCGCTTTTTCCGGCGATGGTCGATTGAGCCGATTGGCCGGTGGCGTCTTCGGCTAGCCGTTGAGGCTCAGGTAATGCACGCTGAAGAGCTCGTCGTCGTCCGTCCAAACCCGTTCCGAGTGAAATCCGGCCGCATGAGCCAGGCGCTGGAACTCTTCAATGGTGTATTTATAAGAATTCTCGGTGTGGATGCTGCCCCCGTCCTGAAAATGAAAGCTTTGTCCGTCAAGGTGGACGGTCTGTTCCTTGCGGCTGATGAGGTGCATCTCCACCCGCCCCGGTGCCCGGTTATAGAAGGCATGATGGGTAAATCCCGCCAGATTGAAATCGGCATCGAGCTCCCGGTTGATGCGCTTTAATAGATTCAGGTTGAAGGCGGCGGTGATCTCCCGGCGATCGTTGTAGGCGGCCTCCAAAATGGCGGAATCTTTCTTCAAGTCGACGCCGATCAGCAATCCGCTGCCGACGCCCAGCAGAGTCGCCATATGGGCGAGAAATTTCTCCGCCTCTCGGGGTTCGAAATTGCCGATGCTGGAGCCCGGGAAAAAGCCCACCCGGGACATTCCGGCCAAGGATTCCGGAAGTTCGAGGGGGTGGCTATAATCGGCGCAAACGGCATGGATCGCCACCTCCGGAAAATCGGCCGCCAATGTCCTCGCCGATTGATAAAGGTGCTCACGGGAAATATCGATGGGGACATAAGCCGCCGGCTGCAGGGCTTGGAGCAAAAGGCGGATCTTGGTGCTGCTGCCGCTGCCGAATTCCACCAAGACGCGCCCTTTTCCCAAGCATTGGGCCATCTCGTGACCGAAGCGCTTGAATAATCCGATCTCGGTCCGAGTGAGATAGTATTCCGGAAGTTCGCAAATGGCCTCGAACAGCTGGGAACCCGCTTGATCGTAAAAATACTTGGGAGGGATAGCGCGCGGCTGAATGGACAGTCCCCGCAAGACGTCTTCTAAAAAGGAGGCCGGCGCCGGATGATGGTCGTACAGAACCGGTCTGCCCACTTGGAGGGGAGAATGGGTGCTCATAGATTGTCCGCCAATCGCAGGCCGCTGAACTGCCAACGGTCTTTAGGATAGAAGAAATTGCGATAGCTCGCCCGTAGATGGGTCCGGGAACTGACGCAAGACCCGCCCCTGAGCACCATCTGACTGCACATGAATTTGCCGTTGTACTCTCCGATCGGCCCTGCGGGCGGTCGGTAGCCGGGGTAGGGGGCATAGGTGCTGGCGGTCCATTCCCAGACGTCGCCGAACAGCTGCAGCGGTCTGTTTTCTGCCGTGGAAGGAGCCGGCCGCGGATGCAAGGCCCTCGATTCCAGGAAGTTGCCGTCGATAGGTTGCCGCGCCGCGGCGACCTCCCATTCGGCCTCCGTGGGCAGTCGGCGCCCGGCCCAGCGGGCATAGGCGTCGGCCTCGAAATAACTGAGGTGGCAGACCGCTTCTTCCGCCGCGACCGGCCGCATTCCGGAAAGGGTCATCTGCCACCACTCACCGTCGCGTTTCTCCCAATACAAGGGGGCTTCCCAGCCTTCCTCTCGAACTTTCGCCCAGCCCTCGGAAAGCCAATAGCGCGGTTCCCGGTAACCGCCCGCTTCCATGAAGGCCAGGTATTCGCCGTTGGTCACCAACCGCGAAGCGAGACGAAAGTCTTCCAGATGAACTCGATGGCGCGGGCCTTCGTTGTCGTAGGCGAAACCTTCGCCCGAGTCGCCGATGGAATGGAGTCCGCCCTCGAATTCATGCCATTTCAAAGGGATGGTTTCCAAGCCGGCGGGGTGCGGTTCAGCCATTTCCCGGTAGACCGGCCGCAAGGGATTAACGGCGAAGATATGCTTGATATCGGTCAGCAGGAGTTCCTGGTGTTGTTGCTCGTGGTTGAGCCCGAGCTCGATCAGGGGGGCTGCTTCCGACCAAGCGACCGTCGCGCAGCCCGCAAACAGTCGTTCCATGCCTTCATCCACGTGCTTTCGATAGGCGGTGATTTCGTCTACCGTGGGGCGGGATAGCAGGCCGCGCCGGGGGCGGGGCCAAAATCGGCCGACGCTTTCGTAATAGGAATTGAACAGGTAATCGTATCGGGGGTGGAAGCAGCGGTAGTCTTGAAGATGGGGGCGGAGTAGAAACCGCTCGAAGAACCAACTGCAGTGCGCCAGATGCCATTTGGGAGGACTGACGTCCGCCATGGTCTGGATGATGTAATCCTCGGTTGCCAACGGTTGGCACAATTCCTCGCTGAGACGGCGTACCTCGCGATAGCGGTCGAGGAGGCGGGCGAGCGCATCGTCCTCGCCGTAAGCTTTAATGGAGAAACCGATCTCGCTTTGATCCGCTATCATATTTCCTCCCGGTTTGCGGAGCGATTAACAGTCTAGACGAACGAGCGCGCAAGCTGCAAAAACCTGGGCTATTTTCCGTTGTGCCAGTGAATCGCGGGCAGTGGGTATATTACAGTCATAATATTTAATTTCCGTGGCGGCCGATCGAATAGGGCGGCGCCTATTTAGAGTAAGTTAGTTAAGAGGTAGCATTCATTATGAATCCCCGTCTGGACCGTCTTCAGCCTTATCCCTTCGAAAAACTCGCCCGACTCAAGGAAGGGGCGACGCCGCCTTCGGACAAGTCCGCCATCACCCTATCCATCGGCGAACCCCAGGATCCCCCGCCCCATTTCATCGCCGAAGTGCTCATCAGTCACTTGCACGGCTTGGCCAAGTATCCCAAGACCAAGGGCATGCCGCAGTTGCGCGAAACCATTGCCGCTTGGCTGACGGCCCGCTTCCGTCTGCCGGCCGCTGCAATCGATCCCGAGCGCCACGTTTTACCCGTCAACGGCACTCGCGAGGCGTTGTTTGCCTTCGCGCAGGCGGTGATCGATCCGGCCGAAAAGCCGTTGGTGTTGATGCCCAATCCTTTTTACCAGATTTACGAAGGGGCCGCCCTGCTGGCAGGTGCCGAGCCCTATTATCTCAATGCCACCGAGAAGACCGGTTTCCTGCCCGATTTCGAGGCGGTGCCGAATTCGGTCTGGCAAAAATGCCGGCTGCTTTATCTTTGTTCGCCTGGAAATCCCACCGGGCAGGTGATCGGTTTGGAAACCCTGAAAGGATTGATCGAGAAGGCCCGGCGTTTCGATTTCGTCATCGCCGCCGACGAATGCTACAGCGAACTTTACGATGACACGCCGCCGCCCGGGTTGCTCGAGGCGGCCGTTGCCTGCGGTAACGATGCCTTCTCCCGCTGCGTGGTATTTCACAGCCTGTCCAAGCGATCCAGCGCGCCGGGGCTGCGCTCCGGCTTCGTGGCCGGCGATGCGGACATTCTGCAGCCGTACTTTCTCTACCGAACCTACCACGGCTGCGCCATGCCGGTGCCCACCCAGCATGCCAGCATCGCCGCCTGGTCCGACGAGCAGCATGTGGCGGAAAACCGCCGCCGATACCGCGAGCGTTTCGATGCCGCGGAAGCGATCTTATCCGAGCGGTTCTCCGTGACGGTGCCGCCGGCGGGATTCTATTTCTGGCTCAAGACCCCCATCGACGATACCGAATTCGCGCGCAGGCTTTTCGCCGAGCAGAACGTGACCGTGCTCCCCGGCAGTTTCCTGGCGCGGACGGGGGACGGCGTCAATCCGGGACAAGGACACGTTCGTATCGCTTGGGTCCATCCTCTGAACGAATGTCGGGAAGCGGCGGAGAGAATCGCAGACTTCGTGCGCAACTTCTAAGCTTGAACCGTCATCTTGAAGATGGGTATGCTTGTCGTTTTTAAAATAATCGAGAACCAGGAATGAGTGAACAATTAGCCAAGATCATTGAAGAAGCCTTTGAACGGCGCTCGGAAATCTCCCCCCAAAACTTCGATACAAAAGTGAAGGATGCGGTGGAGGAGGCTTTGGGCCTGCTCGATTCCGGACAGGCGCGAGTGGCCGAGAAAAAGGACGGCCAATGGACGGTCAATCAGTGGCTCAAGAAAGCCGTGCTGCTGTCCTTCCGGCTTTCCGATAATCGGATGATGGACGGCGCGCCCACCAATTATTACGACAAGGTGGAACTGAAGTACGCCGGCTACCGCCCCGAGGATTTTCGCCGCGACGGCGTGCGGGTGGTGCCGCTGGCCAACGTGCGCCGGGGGGCTTATGTGGCGCCGGGTTCGGTGTTGATGCCGTCCTATGTGAATATCGGCGCCTATGTGGATTCGGGCACCATGGTGGATACTTGGGCGACGGTGGGTTCTTGCGCCCAGGTGGGAAAAAACGTGCATTTGTCCGGCGGCGTCGGAATCGGCGGCGTATTGGAGCCGCTCCAAGCCAATCCCACCATCATCGAGGATAACTGCTTCATCGGCGCCCGCTCCGAGATCGTGGAAGGGGTCATCGTGGAGGAAGGCTCGGTGATCTCCATGGGCGTGTACATCGGCCAGAGCACCAAGATTTACAATCGCCTGACCGGGGAAATCAACTACGGCCGCGTGCCCGCCGGTTCGGTGGTGGTGCCGGGCAGCTTGCCGGCGCAGGACGGCAGCCATAGCCTGTATTGCGCGGTGATCATCAAGCAGGTGGACGAGCGCACCCGCAGCAAGGTGGGCATCAACGAATTGCTCAGGGATTGAGAAATGCCATGATCGAGCTTTACGGCATTCCCAACTGCAACACGGTGAAAAAGGCTCGCCAGTGGCTGGAGGAGCACGCCATCGAGTACCGCTTCCACAATTTCAAGCGGGAAGGCGTCGATCCGGACCGGCTGGATCGCTGGCTCGATCGGCTCGGCTGGGAAACCCTGGTCAATCGCCGGGGAACCACCTGGCGGCGATTGCCGGAGGAAGCGCGCACCGATTTGAACCGGGACAAGGCGCGGGAATTGCTTCTGGCGCATGCTTCCCTGGTCAAGCGGCCGGTCCTGGAGGCCGGCGAAGCGTTGTGGGTGGGATTCGACCCGGATCGATACGAGGCCTTGAGATGAGCGGCTCGAATCGGATCAGCGGGGAAACGCTGGAATTGGCGCAAACCCTGATCGCCCGGCCGTCGGTGACGCCGGAGGATGCCGGGTGCATGGATTTGATCGTCGACCGGTTGTCTCCCTTGGGCTTCGTGCCCGAGTTCCTGGATTTCGGCGATACCCGGAATCTGTGGCTCAGGCGGGGGACGGGCGGGCCGCTGTTCGTGTTTCTGGGGCACACCGATGTGGTGCCGCCGGGGCCGCTGGCCGACTGGACCTCTCCGCCATTCGAGCCGCATATCCGTGGCGGCGGTCTGTACGGTCGCGGCGCGGCCGATATGAAAGGCGCGGTGGCGGCGTTCACCGTCGCCTGCCGGCGGTTCGTGGAAAATCACCCCCACCATCCGGGCTCCCTCGCCGTGCTGTTGACCTCGGACGAGGAAGGGATCGCCGCCAATGGGATCGTAAAAGTGGTGGAGGTGTTCGAAGCCCGCGACGAAAAAATCGACTGGTGCCTGGTGGGGGAACCTTCCAGCGAAGACACCCTGGGGGATGTGGTCAAAATCGGCCGGCGCGGTTCCCTCAACGGGCGGCTTCGGGTGTTCGGGGTGCAAGGCCACGTCGCCTACCCCCACAAGGCCAAAAATCCCATCCACGCTTTCGCCGGGGCGCTGCAGCATTTGGTGGAGGAGGTCTGGGACCGGGGCAACGCCCATTTTCCCCCCACCAGTTTTCAAATATCCAATATGAATTCAGGGACCGGCGCTGAAAACGTGATTCCGGGACAACTGGACGTCCAATTCAATTTCCGCTTCTCCACCGAGCTGACCGCCGAGGAAATCCGGCAACGGGTGACGGCGATTCTGGATCACTACGGGCTCGATTACGAACTGGACTGGCGCCTGTCGGGCAATCCCTTTTTGACCGCCGGGGAGGCGCTCATCGAGGCGGTTCAATCCTCCCTGGAATCGGTATTGGGGCGGCGTGCCCAGCTATCTACAGGCGGCGGAACCTCCGACGGACGCTTTATCGCGCCCACGGGGGCCCAAGTCTTGGAATTGGGGCTGATCAATGCCACCATCCACCAAATCAACGAATGGACGCCGGTGGAGGACCTGAATCAGCTGACCGAGGTTTACGAAAAAATCTTGGAAAACTTGTTGGCATCCTGATCGCCTTTTAGGAACTGTTGACATTCGCAGGGAGGGGCCGGAGAGAGGGATTAGTCCCATGTCAACACGCCAACTCTTAACGGTTGTTAGTAAACCAGATCGCCTGGTCGGGGAGTCTGACGCGGCGGTTTGCCGGGAGGACCATCAGGAGGCATGGGAGTGAGAAAACCATCCAAGCAAGCGCGTTCGGATGCGCCCCAATGGCATGCGCTTTCCGCCGACAAAGTCTGCGATTTGTTGCGAGTTTCCGATGCCGGTTTGTCCGCCCCGGAAGTCGAAAGAAGGCGCAAGCGATACGGGGAAAACCGCCTGACCCCCACTGCCCGGCGCGGGCCGATCCGGCGCTTTTTCGCCCAGTTCCACGATCTCCTGATCTACGTCCTGCTGGTGGCGGCCGGGGTGACCGCCGCCATCGAGCATTGGATCGACAGCGGCGTCATTCTCGGCGTCGTCTTGATCAACGCCGCCATCGGCTTCATTCAGGAAGGCAAGGCGGAAAAGGCCCTGGATGCCATTCGCAACCTGCTTTCCCACAAGGCCATGGTGCGCCGCGACGGTCGGAATTTTCTGGTTCCTGCCGAAGAGCTGGTGCCGGGAGATCTGGTGACGCTGGAAAGCGGCGACAAGGTGCCCGCCGATCTGCGCCTGCTTCAAGTAAAAAATCTCCGCGTGGACGAGTCCATGTTGACCGGCGAATCGGTGCCGGTGGACAAAAGCTGCGATGCAGTCACCGCCCACGCCCCGCTGGGAGATCGCGTCGGCATGGTTTATTCGGGCACCCTGGTGACTTACGGAACGGCCCTCGGGGTGGTGGTGGCCATCGGCGACGATACCGAAATCGGTCGCATCAGTGCCTTGCTGAGCAAGGTGCCTCATTTGACCACCCCGCTTTTGCGCCAGATGACCCGTTTCAGTCGCTGGCTGACCGCGGCCATCGTCGCCATTGCTTCGGCGACTTTCGCCTACGGTTGGATGATTCAGCATTCCTCCCTCAAGGATTTGTTCATGTCCGCGGTGGGACTTGCGGTGGCGGCGATTCCGGAAGGGTTGCCCGCGATCATGACCATCACCTTGGCCATCGGGGTGCAACGCATGGCCCGACGCAACGCCATCATCCGGCGTTTGCCCGCGGTGGAAACCCTGGGCGCGGTGACGGTGATTTGTTCCGACAAGACCGGCACCTTGACCCGCAACGAGATGACCGTGACCAACGTCGCCGTCAACGATCTATTGTTCGATGTGAAGGATGGGGGCTACGATCCCCATGGCGATTTCAGGCTGCAGGGTGAGACGGTTTCCCTGGACCTCTATCCGGGGCTTTGCGAGCTGGCCCGGGCGGCCGCGCTATGCAACAACGCCGAGATGGAGAAAAATGGCGAGCAATGGATCATTCACGGCGACCCCACCGAAGGCGCCTTATTGACGCTGGCGCGGAAAGCGGGGCTCGAGCTGGATTTCGAACGCAAGGAAATTCCCCGGACCGATACCATTCCGTTCGAATCGGAACACCGATTCATGGCCACCCTCCATCACGATCACGACGGTCACGCCTTCGTGTTCGTCAAGGGGGCGCCCGAGCGAATTCTCGCCATGTGTCGCTGGCAGCGGCGCTATGGTGAGGATGAACCCATTCACTTGGATTATTGGCACCGAGTGATGGATACCATGGCCGGTCGCGGCCAGCGGCTCTTGGCCATTGCCTTTAAAGTCGTCCCGACCGATCGGCGTCAATTGGCGTTCGACGATGTGGAGAGCGGTCTGACCCTGCTGGGCATCGTAGGCATGATCGATCCCCCGCGCGCCGAGGCGATCGAAGCCGTCCGCCAATGCCAAGGGGCGGGTATCCGGATCAAGATGATCACCGGCGATCACGCTGCCACCGCGGTGGCCATCGCCCGGCAGATGCGTATCGGGAATGGGGAGACGGTCTTGCGGGGCGAGGATTTGGATCGCCTGGACGAGTCGGCCTTGACCGAAATGCTTCGTGAGACGGACGTTTTCGCCCGCACCAGTCCGGAGAATAAGCTGAGGCTGGTGAAAAGCCTCCAGGCCGACGGTCAGGTGGTCGCCATGACCGGCGACGGGGTGAACGATGCTCCGGCGCTGAAACGGGCCGAAGTGGGCATCGCCATGGGCGTAAAAGGCACCGAAGTGGCCAAGGAATCGGCGGAAATGGTGCTCGCGGACGACAACTTTGCCTCCATCGCTCATGCCGTGGAGGAGGGAAGGGCGGTCTACGACAACCTGAAAAAGTCGATCGTTTTCATTTTGCCGACCAACGGCGGCGAAGCCATGACCATCGTCGCCGCCATTGCCATGGAACGGATGCTGCCCATTACCCCGGTGCAGATTCTGTGGGTGAACATGATCACCGCCGTTACCCTGGCGCTCACCCTGGCCTTCGAACCCCCGGAGAAGCGTATCATGCAGCGACCTCCGCGGCGCTCCGACGAAGCATTGCTGTCCAAGTTTCTGATCTGGCGCATCCTGTTCGTGTCCTTGCTGATCGTCGCGGGGACCTTCGGACTGTATCTCTGGGAACGTTCCTTCGGGACGCCGATCGAAGCCGCCCGAACCGTCGCCGTCAATACCTTGGTGATGTTCGAAATCTTCTATGTGCTCAACTGCCGTTACTTGACCGATTCGGTGCTGAATCTCAAGGGATTGTTCGGCAATCCCTACACTTGGTTGAGCATTGTTTTGCTGGTGATCTTCCAGCTGGGATTTACCTATTTGCCGCCCATGCAGTTCCTGTTCGGAACCGTGGCGATCGACGCGCGGCATTGGCAGGTGATCGTGGCCGCCTCCATGTCGGTCTTCGTGCTGGTGGAGGTGGAAAAATTCATGGTTCGATTGTTTTATCGGGCGGGGCGCCGCCGTACCGGCAGGGCCGTATCGCATCCATGACGGCGGATTGCCGCTCGGGGTCCGGCCGATGATTCAGATTTTCGCCATTGCCTTCGGCGGGGCGGTGGGTGCGTTGCTGCGTTTTTTTATTTCCAGTGGCGTATCCGCTTGGCTGGGCCCCGGCTTCCCCTACGGCACCCTCGTCGTCAATGTCCTGGGTTCTTATCTCATCGGCTTGATGAGCGAGGCGCTGCTGTTGGAACGGGTCGCGGTGGCGACGGAATTCCGGGCCGGTGTACTGGTGGGGCTGTTCGGTTCTCTGACCACTTTTTCCACCTTTTCGGTGGAAACCCTCGCCCTTCTCCAACAAGGCGCATGGCCCGCGGCCCTGGGGAATATCGGTCTCAGCGCGGGTCTCTGCACGGGAGTGGCGTTTCTGGGGCTGCTCAGCGGGCGCAGCTTGTTTTATCCTTCCCGGGGCATTATTTATTGGTCGAGGTGGCCGGTGCCTTATGGCTGGCTATTGATTAACTTTCTCATCGCGGTCCTGATCGGTTTCTTTTTGACGTTTCTGGTGGAATGGTCGCCCGTGTCCGATCGGCTCAGAGCGGTGTTGACTGTACTTTTGGTGGGCGGTTTCGTGACTTTTTCCAGCCTTTATCTGGCTTTATTTCTGCACGAAGAGGCGTTAGAACTAAAACATCACGGCCGCTGGATGGTGGGGTTGCTGCTCGGTAATGCGATGGTCTGTCTTGCGGGTATTTGGCTTGGATTCTGGGGAGGTGAGCTATGGTGAAAGGCCAACAAGTTTGGGTGGCGCGCGTTTATGTACTGGAGGGGCACGATCATCTGGACGAGCTCCTCCAAATTATCCACGAGGAGGAGGGAATCGCCAACGTACACGCTTTTCGGGCCGTCGCCGGAACCGCGGGCGGGCGGGAAGTGCACACCTCGTCCCTGTTGACCTTGTCCTTGCGGTTGCCGCTGATGGTGGAGTTTTTCGGCGAAGAGAAACGGGTCGAAGCAGCGATCGGCAAGCTGCAAAGCCGTCTCGGATTGGAGGATATTTTAGTTTGGCCGGCTATCAAGCCTCCGTCACAAGTGCCGGGCGGTGCCGAACCCTCCCCACACCCCGCCGGCACAGATCAGTAGATTCAGCGCGAAGACACCCACCAGCCACGGCAGAATCTGGTGGAAGGCATTTTCCTGGCGGAGGAGTTCCTGCAGGAGATGCAAGCTGGAAACAGTGGCGAAACCGCCGATTGACAGAATGCTCCAACTGGTTCGATAAGCCGGACCCGGACGCCACCGTTCGAAGGCGGCCTCCATCGCCAACCCCACTATAAAAGCGACCAAGCCGTTGGCCAAAAGCCCCAGCAGCCAGGGCAAGGGCCAGTCGACCCCGGGCAAGGAAATGAGGCCGTTTCCAACCAACAGCGCCCGCCCGCATAGAAAGCCGGTCCAGGCGGCGGCAAGTCCCAACCCGATGCTGATCAAAAGATTGCCGAACGCGCGCAGCATGCGCCCTTGCTCGATCAGATAAACGGTTTCCAGTGCGAAGGTGGAAAAAGTGGTGAACGCCCCCAGAAACCCGGTGGCCGCCGCCGCTCGCCAGGGAAAGCTCGACGGCGGCAATTGCAGCAAGGGGTCCGCCAAAAGCCCCAACAGGAACGAACCGATTAGATTGGCGGCGAGGGTGCCGTGGGGAAATCCCCGTCCCAGCCAGCGATAAACGGCACCGGAAATCGAAAAGCGCAGCAGGGCGCCTGTGGCACCGCCGAAGGCGACGGCAAGAAGGTTGGCGAGCATGTTCGTCGAATCCTAATTGTCTGAACAAGGTTCCGTGGACTCGTTTTCCGCCTCGGCGAGATACCGTTCCGCGGGCGTTGTTCGCTTGTAAAGCTCGGGCACCCAGGCGTCGCCCCAGAACAAAAAGCAACTCGTCTCGCCCTCCAAAATCAGATCCCGCGCCTTGGCCAGGGACTGCTTCCCCCGGGCCGAAAGTTTGGATTCCCGGTTTTTGAGCCCCCAATAGCGGGCGCTGATGGCGCGTACCCTCTCCACCGCCTGCTTCTGGGAGTCCGACCCCGCCCATTGGGACAGATCGAAGCCGGAGGTGGAACCCACGTTCCAGGCGCCGGTCCGCACGAAGGCTTCCTCGGAAGGCGAATGGGCGTCGAGATATTCGCTGATGGCGGTCGGCTGGACGGGGGACTCGCCGCCGCGAACGGCCTCCATGTAAGGCGCGAAAAAGTGGCCGAAAAATCCCGACGCCTCGTGCATCTGCCTGAACCAGCCGCCGTTTTCCCCGTCGGACCAGGTGGTCACCAGGCGGTCGGCCTCGGGACGGGGCGACTCGGCGACTTTGTGCGCCGCCTCGTTGAAGAACCAGCCGGGATCCAGTCCGCTTTCCTGGGCGTTGGAAATATCCCGGTTGCGCGGAATCACCGTGATAGCCGATCCCTCGAAGCTCGCCCGGTAGGGCTGGAAAACATCGACGGTCTTGTCCGAATTTTGCGGCTGGACGTGAACGCCGTCCACGACCACATATTCGTAACCGGCCTTCACCAAAGCCGGAATCATCTCCATGCAGAAAGCCATCTCCGGCGGCCAAAAGCCCTTGGGCGCGCGCCCGAAAATCTCCTGCATGATTTCACGTCCGCTAAGCAGTTGCTCCTCCCAGTCCTCCTGAGGGATGAGAGGGAAAATGGGATGGTAATAGCCCATGCCGATGAGTTCGATATTGTCGGCCTCGGCGTAATTTTCCAGCATCGCCGGAATATCCACGAACCGCCGATAGCGATCGACCATCTCCGGGTCGCGGAATTGCTCCAGCAGCACCCCGGAAAAGCCCACGTGGAGCCGACCCACATCGGCGTATTCGCGCGCGTAACGCGGTACGCGATCGTAGCAGCGGATGATTTGCTCCGTTTCCCACGGATTGCTGTCGATGAGCAGCCGGAGATTCCCCGGCGGTTGGTGCATGTGAAGCCCTAAGGCGTGGAAGATCCGTCCCGTCCGCATCGATCCCCCCTTTCTTCTAAAAAAAACGGTGAATGTCGGCCCCTGCCTATCCGAGCTAAGGGACACCGCGTTTAAGATAACGAGATACATGGGGCAAAGCAACGATGTCCTTCCATCTATTGAGCGGCGGGCAAATGGCGTTGGAGAAAGTGATCCAAACCGCCCACGTACCGCTCGCCGCTCAGCAGAAAGCCGGTATTGTGATCGCCCCGCAGCTTCAGGAAAGACCTGGGCGGGTGGGCGGCGGCATAGAGTGCCTGGCCGTGGCGGTAGGGAATGATCTCGTCCTCCGAGCTGTGGATGACCAGCACCGGGCAATGGACATCATTCAGGTAATCGCGGGTGGGGTAGTTGAGTCGGGCCAATCGGCGCGCCGGAAGCCACCAGTAGAGTTCGGCCGCCAGTTCCGGGACCGAGGTAAAGGCCGATTCCAGGATCAATGCGCCGGGCTTGGCTTGGGTGGCCAACCAAGCCGCCAGCGCCGCCCCCAAGGAACGGCCGAACAGGACAACGCGCTGCGGCTCGATGCCGTACACCTCGGTGAGATGGCGCCAGGCCGCGCGGGCGTCGAGCCGGGTTCCCTTCTCGCTGGGCCGGCCTTCGCTTCGGCCGTAACCCCGATAATCGAAGATCAAGATCGACAGACCCAGATCGTGGAAAATACGCACCGAATCCAGCCGGTGGGAGATATTGCCCGCGTTGCCATGGAAAAAGAGCAGGGCGCCGCGAGGTTCCTTGGCCGGAATGAACCAGCCGTGGAGGCGAACCCGGTCCTCGGTCTCAAAATGAACGGTCTCGTAATCGAGGCCGATTGCCGCCGGCGTGGCGGCGAGGGTACGCGAGGGGAGGTTGGGCAGGTACAGCAGGGCGGATTGACCGAAGTACATAGCGGCCAACAAGATACTGTAGGCGCCGGCCGCAGCCAGTAGAGCCAAAATCAGGGAAGGCATCGGATGGGGGCTCCGCTCGAAATCGGCGTATATCCTAGTGCTCTTTCAATTTTATATTGTCGGGTAGAGCTGTTTCAGCTTTATCCGGGCATCCTCAGTCGTAAACCGCCAATCGACGGTCACCGCAGCTTGGTTGCGTGCCGCCGCCCAGGCTTCGACCTCTCTGCGCACGGTTTCCCTATCCGGTAGCCGCCGATCAAGACATTGTCGCGACAACACGCTGAATTCGCATTCCGCCATATTCAACCAACTGCCATGCTTTGGTGTATACACAAATTCCAGTTTATCCAGCAGAGCGCGTGCGACCTGTGGCTCAAATGCTTTATACAAAGAAGCTCCCGTATGTGTGCTTAAGTTATCCATGACCAGGGTAATACGCCGGGCATCCGGAAAGTCTTTCTCCACCAACGCCCGAACCCCCTCTGCCCATTGCGGCGCCGCATGATTGTCTGCGACCTCTATCCGTCTCCACCCCCTAAACGGGGCATAAAACTGAATCAGGTGGGCGACACCGTTGCGCTCGTACTCCACATCGTAGCGCTCGATTTGCCCGGGCTTGCCCGGCACGCGAGGTCGCACTTCCCTCACACATTGCACGCTGGTTTCGTCCATGCACACCACCGGATAGTCCGGATCGAAGGGGCGCTTGTAAACCTCCAGGACGCGCTCCATCGCGCACACAAACGCGGCATTCTGTTTGGGCGGAATACACCACATCGCTTTCCGCCACGGTTTAAAGGCGTTTTTTTAAAACGCGTCTTACCGATTCGTGCGAAATCGACTCCACAACACCCAACTCAACCAGTCGATCGCTCAACAGATGCAACGTCCAGCGCGATTGCCCCGGTGGCGGCTCACTGCACATCAGCGCCACCAACTGCGCCTCGCCATCACCGTCGAGGACGCGCCGCTTTTCCCGCATACGCCGCTTGCGCTCCAAGGCCGCATCGAGGCCTTCCTCTACACAGCGTTGACGCAACCGCGACACCGTGCGTGCGTTGACCCCGACAGTCTCAGCCACTTCGCTGTCCAGCAGGCCCGGGCCTTGATCGCCCTCATCGGCCCACAGCAGTATTTGCGCGTGGGTGCGTCGATAGGCTGCCGTTTTGCCTTTGCGCACCAAAGCTTCCAAGCTCTGGCGCTCCTCCGCCGTCAGGCGGACAATGTATTTCTTCTTCATACGCCTTCTCAGCATGTTGCTGGATAACATTGAGAAAGCACATTAACATTAGGCAATATTAAATTGAAGGTCTACTAGTATAGCAAGGTCTTCGTTTCCGTCACGATTTGGTCACGTTGATTGCGGACGTGGATCGATCCATGATTTTTCCCCTGAAGATAACGTTTGGGCCTCAATTCAACTTGAACGAGTAGTCCGGTAGGAGGCGACGCCGACCGAATAAATGACCTGATCTTTCTAGCTTTTACTCCTTTTAAGGTCAACTGTGATTCAATGGAGGCGTTTCAAAATAAGATTGATGGATGAGCCACATGTATCACTTCCTCGACCAAAGCATTCGTATGCTCAGGGCGGCAGGCGAAGTCGGAAAGGTTGATCCCGACGTAATGCAATTGCTTGCTGCGCCGATGCGGGTCACTTCCTTTCGGATTCCCTTGAAAATGGACGACGGCAGCTTCCGCGTCTTCGATGCCCATCGCGTTCGCTACAATGATGCCCTGGGACCTTGTCGAGACGGTGTCCGCATCTCGCCCGACTTGGATCTCGACGAGGTGAAGTCGCTGGCCTTGATCATGTCTATTAAACACGCCGCCGGCCATATTCCCGCCGGCGGAGGTAAGGGCGGGATCGAGGCGGATCCGCACCAGTTAAGCCCCCGGGAGATGGAAGCCCTCTGTCGAGGGTATATGCGCAATTTGAGACCCAAGGGGCCCAATTACGATGTGCCCGGGGCGGATATCGGCACCGATCTTCAGAGCATGTCCTGGATGCTCGATGAATACGAATCCGTCAGCGGCTACCACGATCCTCCCGCGGTTAACGACAAACCGCCCATTCTGGGGGGGACGCTGGGCGGCTACGAAGCCACCGGCCGCGGTGTGTTCGAAGTATTCGAGGAGGCGGCCCATGAAATCGGTCTGGAAATCCCCAATGCCCGAGTGGCCATCCAAGGATTCGGGCAGGTGGGGTCGGTGGCGGCTGCTCAGTTCCAGAATGCCGGTTGTCGCGTCGTGGCTGTCAGCGACATCCGAGGTGGGATATACGTCAAGGAGGGGGTCGATGTGGCGGCTTTGCTACATCACAAGCAGCAAACGGGAAGCGTGGTGGAGTTCCCCGGCAGTACGCCGCTCGGCAATGCGGAATTGCTGCAATTGGAATGCGAGGTGCTGGTGCCTGCCGCAGTCCAGGGAGTGATTACCGAAGAGAATGCGGGGCGGCTGCGGACGCGTTTGCTGGTGGAAGCGGCCAATGCCCCGACCACCGTGGAGGCGGATAAAATTCTGGTGGAAAAAGGCATTGCCGTGGTTCCCGATGTCCTGGCCAATGCCGGCAGTGTGCATCTATGCCAGATGGAGCGCAGTCAGGGGCTCTACGACAATTATTGGGAGATCGACGTGATTAATCGCTTGCGCTGGGAACGCCTGATAGGGGGGGTCAGGGAAGCCCGGACGACCGCGTCGAGGTACGGGGTCGCCTCGACGCGGTTGGGCGCTTGGATCAACGCCTTGAAACGCATCGAGGAAGCGGTGAAGACGCGGGGCTGGTGTTAACCGGGAATCGCCAGGTCCTCGCCTCCGGTCGGTGAGCATTTGAGATCGGGGTTTTCCCGGGTGATCAGTTCCATGGCCACGGCCGCATTGCGCACTCTTTCCCGAATCATATCGTCGTGATAGGAGGGCGGATTCCAAGGCGCGTAGACCACCTCTTCGGAGGGGCCCGGTTCAATTTTGAAATAGCAGGGCGCGGTGATGCGCGCGATCTCGGCGGCTTCGTAGAAGCGCACAAAACCGCCCATGGCGTTGACCAGGCAGAGATAAACATCCATTGGAATTTGGATGCTGCTGCGTATTGCCGACAGCATGGGCAGGGTGAGGTCGGCGAGCGGATTGAAGGTATCGGCCCCCAATTGTTCCGCTACCCGGGCGCCCGCCGGATTGGCCTGGCCGGCGAAAACCGAGAGCTTGAAAATGATATCTTCAGGTAGGATGGCCTGCTGCCGCAGTTGGCTGGCCAGCCAGAGCACGCCCTCGTCCGCCACCAGAAAACCGCGGAATCCCGCCTCTATACAGCGTTCGATATCCTTGAGCCAGTGGCGAACGCGGTTCATGCCGCGCAGCCGCATTCCGGAAACCAGCCCTTCGGCGGTGGTGATTTGCCGGCCACTGTCCCAGGTCCGGCGGGGGCCGGGCGTCATGACCACCTCGATACGCCGTTGATGCGCCAGCTGGGCGAAATCCCGCAATTCATCCCAAGTCAGATAGGTGGCGCCGCCCACCGTGGCGATGATTCGATGCACCGGCACTCCTTGTCGATCGGCTTCGTCGATCAATGTTTCCAGGGCGGAAACCCGTTCGACGCCGGATATTTCGATTCGGTAATGCCCGCCGTCGGGAAAAGTCAGACTGGAATCGGGAAGGTGATTGTTGTCTTGGGCCGGGAGTCCGAGAGCCTCAAGCGCCTGCTCTAGTTTTTGCATACGTTGCCTCTTTTTCAACGATGTCCCTATACCGGATAAATTGCGATAATACAAAGTAAGCCAGCGTTTTAAAAGGTGTTTCCATGACTCTGAGCAGCTCGGCGATTATCCACGACCCGATCGGGCGCTATCCCCAAGCGACGGTGGCCTGTTTCGATCCCACCTGCGGCAATCTGCCCCGCAGACAGCTGGACGAAGCCCGGACTATGGTCTATCTGGAGCGATTGGCTTCCGCCGGGGCCATGGCGACACTCATCGCCTCGTCCACCGGACGGGGCCATCTGCGCACGATCGACGAGCTCACGGCGTGGTTCGATTGTGCCGCCCGGGCCGATACGGGAGAGATGCTGCGATTGGCGTTGCTGCGTCCGGAAGACGGTTTGGACGCCAACAAGCGGCTGCTGGACCGGCTTGCCGCAATGCATTATCCGGTGGTGTTTTTTCGTCCCGGGACCGACTTGGATCCATCAGCCCTTGACGAAGAAGTGAGCGCAAGCCTGGCGCCTCTTGTCAGTGCCGCCGCCGAGCGGGACTTGGCCATCGGTCTCTACTCCATTTCCGATGTCAGCGGGTTGCCTCTGACACCGGAGGCCGTCGCCCGGTTGGTTGTCTCAAGTGGCGGTGGGCATATCGTCGCCGTCAAGGTGACCGAAAAGGACTACGAACGGAGCACGGCGCGCTTCCTGGTCCATCCCGACCTCAAGCGCCTAAAAATCGTTCAGGGGTGGGACCCGCACCTGGGGCGGGCGCTTCGAGACGGTCCCCGGCACGATTCCGACGGACGCCAGCGAGTCGGCATTACTTCCGGCTTGATGGCGCTCGCGGTGTATCAGTATAGGTATCTATTGCAGGCCGCCTCGGAGGAGGATTGGGACGAAGTGGCTCAGGCGCATCAAGCGTGTACCCTTCTGTTCCAGGCTATGCAGGACGATCCGCACCGCTTCGCCGATCTTCAGCGCGCCAAATATATTATGGGTCTGGGACAACCGTTGACCGGAACGGTGACTTCGGCCCAGGTTAAACGTATTTTCAAGGCTCTGGAATCCTTGCCCCGTCCCCAAGACCGCCGCCGAGTGGCTCGAAGCTTGGATCTCATGGGAGACGGTCCTTATCATCGGTATCTTCGGCGACTGTACGAATTAAAACCGAATCCCTAACAGCTAAAATGTTCGTCTACATATTCTCTCTAGCGGCAGGTGCTGGTTGAGTATTGTATGTCCGGATTTGCGAGATTGAGGCATATCGCCATTTTCGCCATAATCAACCCCTCGTCTCCTAGGTGAGGAGGGTCTAAGTTTGAAGGGAAGGAGTATCGTGAATTTAGGTGTTCAATAATTGGGGTCATAGTAATAATTTTAAATCAAGGTAATAAATATTACTTTGACCGTATGCCGTAACCGGCTGTTTTTCTTGCGGGTTAAAGTCCCGCGAAAGGAGTTGTCCGTACACCTTTGTAGCGCCTGGAAGCAGCGTCCGAGCAATCGGGGGTTGTAAGTTTCCGAGGGGCGAAGTTGCCGGCCGTAGCGCAAGCGAACCTACGGGTAGCCTCGTCAATTAGTTGGAGATGCCGACCCTGTGGTCAGAAGGGGAAGGCCGCTGTCGATGGGATGAGAGAACGGAAGCGTTCCACCGGATCTCCCGGGGTAGCAGGGGCGGCAGGTAACGGAAGAAAACCAGTGCAGTGCGGGAGATCCGCGGCGGTGGCGGGGCAGAACCGCCAACGGGTGCGTATAAGGCGAGTGCCGAAGTCGTGCCGGGCCGTCGTGGAAGTCGGAGGGGTCCATACTACCGTTCGAGGACTTGGGACAACACAACCCGGTCCGAGGGAAGGGGCCCTGCTTTGTTCACGCAACCGAAGAGTGGAGGATCAGGGGATTATTCGCCCCCCTCCCTGGGGCTCACCCCTTCGGGGCCAGCCTGCAGCTGTTCAAAATCGCTCCCGGCGATTTTGTGCCATGGTGCTACGAACCCCGGAAAAGATCAGGACGCTGCAGAGGAAGCTCTACACCAAGGCCAATCAGGAGCCGGACTTCCGCTTCTATGCCTTGTACGACAAGCTGTGCCGGGCGGACATTCTGAGTCACGCCTATCGGCGGGTCCGGTCGAACAAGGGCGCGCCCGGCGTAGACGGGCAGACCTTCGAGGCCATCGAGGCAGAAGAAGGGGAAGCGCAATTCTTGCAACGCCTACAGAAGCAGTTGGAAAGCAAGACGTACCAAGCGGACGCGGTGCGTCGGGTAGGGATACCCAAGCCCGATGGCAGCAAACGGCCGCTGGGAATTCCCACCATCCGGGATCGAGTGGTGCAAATGGCGGCCAAAATTGTCCTGGAGCCGATCTTCGAGGCGGACTTCTGCGAGCACTCGTATGGTTTCCGTCCGAAGCGCTCGGCCCATGACGCGGTGGATGCCGTGGCGGACGCCCTGTTGAGCGGCCACGCCCAAGTGATCGACGCGGACCTGTCGAAGTATTTTGACACCCTCCCCCACGCCAAGCTGTTGGCGGCAGTGGCCGAACGCATCAGCGATGGTGCGGTGCTGGCGCTCATCAAGCAATGGCTCAAGGCACCGGTGGTGGAAGAAGACGACGACGGCACACGGCGGACGAGGGGAGGTGGCAAAAGCAATCGGCGGGGCACGCCCCAGGGCGGGGTGATCTCGCCGTTGCTAGCGAACCTGTATCTGCATCTTCTGGATCGGATATGGGAACGGCATGGACTGGAAACACGCTACCGCTGTCGGCTGGTGAGGTACGCCGACGATATAGTGGCATTGTGCGCAGGGGATGTCGAGGCGCCGCTGGCGGCGCTGCGACAGATCTTGGAGAAGCTGGACCTCAGCCTCAACGAGACCAAGACCCGGGTAGTGGATGCTCGCGAGGAATCCTTCGACTTCCTCGGATTCAGCTTTCGCGTGAAGCGGAGCTGCAAGAGTGGCAAACACTACCCGCACGTGGAACCGTCCAAGCAGGCGGTGCAGCGGATCAAAGATCGCACCAAGGCGCTGACCGACCGGCGGCGCACCCCGGTTCCGATGCCAATGATCATGGGCGAACTCAACGCCACCTTGCGTGGCTGGTCCAATTATTTCCACCACCGCAACTGCACTCGGGTGATGTCCAAAGTGAAGCTGCAAGTGGAAGAGCGGGTGCGTATCCACCTGCGGCGGCGTCACAAGCTGGCCAGCCGGGGATATCATCGCTTTCCGGGCCGAATAATCTATGGACGTTATGGGCTTTTCAAGCTGCCGACGACGGCGCCCTGGCGCTCGGCGCATGCCTCGGTGTGAAGAACATCGGAAAGCCGTGTACGGGACAAATTGGCCGGGAGCCAATTTGAACAGACGCAGGCTGGCCCCGCAGGGGTGAGCCGGTGACATCCTCGATGTCCTCCTGGCGAAGAGACCCTTAAGCCTTGGTTCGATGCTTATGGCGGTTGACCCTCAATATCGGCTTAATTTAGATTGAAATTTGGTGGAAGCGGGGGAATTTGCTTTGAAAGCGAGCACCCGCACGATCCGGCAGTGCCATCTGATGTGCACCACCGTGGCTGGTTCGGGGTTAGCACAATGGCATCTCGGGGCCGGGCAATGAGGCTTGCTTTGGATCGATCAATCGGAGCGGAGGAGGGCCGCCATGATTAAACGAGTGACGTTGGGACTGCTTTGGATCGCCCTGGCCGGTGGAGCCGCCGCCGACACGCCGACGTGCGATGCCGACAACGGCGGGCTGAAGCTGGCCAAAGGTTTCTGCGCCCTGGTGGCGGCGGACAACCTCGGTAGGGTACGGCACTTGGCCGTCGCTGACAATGGCGACGCTTACGTGGCCCTTCGAGGTGGCGGATCGGAGCCGGCGGGCGTCGTCGGCCTTCGCGACACCGACGGCGACGGCCGCTTCGATCAAAAGATCCACTTCGGCCCTGCGGGCGGTACCGGCATCGGAATCCACCGCGAATTTCTTTACTACGGCACGTCCACCCGCATCGTTCGCTGGAGGCTCGACGGCAACCTGAAGCCGGAATCGCCCATGGAAGTGGTGGTGGATGGCTTCCCCAGCCAGCGCTCCCACAGGGCCAAGACGTTCACCTTCGATACCCAGGGGAATCTTTACGTCAACGTCGGCGCTCCGTCCAACAGCTGCCAGGAGAAGGACCGGGCGGACCGCTCCCCCGGAAAAAAACCTTGCCCGCAACTAAAGCGGGCGGCGGGAATTTGGCAATTCAAGGCATTTCGAAGCGGTCAGACTCAGGTGGATGACGGCAAGCGTTATGCCACCGGGATCCGCAATGCCGTGGCCATCGCCTGGAATCCTTGGGACGATCAGCTCTATACGGTCCAGCACGGCCGCGATCAGTTGGGCCAGAACTGGGGGTTCAGCGATGAGAAAAACGCCGAAGCCCCTTCGGAAGAGCTGCAGCGGGTGACCGCCGGCGCTGATTTCGGCTGGCCCTATTGCTACCACGATCCCGCCAAGGGCTCGCGCGTGAAGGCGCCCGAATACGCGGACGACGACAGCCGGGATTGCAGCGCCTATCCCGCCCCTGAAGTCGCCTTTCCGGGGCACTTCGCCCCCAACGACCTGTTATTTTATACCGACGACCATTTCCCCGCCCCCTATCGCAACGGCGCCTTCATCGCCTTCCATGGTTCGTGGAACCGGGCACCCCTGGCGCAGCGCGGCTACAAAGTGGTATTCGTTCCCCTGGACGGCGCAGGCCGCGTGACGGGAAAGTGGGAAGTTTTCGCCGACGGCTTCGCCGGCGTGTCCCCCCTCCGTCGGCCGGGCCAAGCGAAACATCGCCCCATGGGACTGGCCCAGGGACCGGACGGGACGCTCTATATATCCGACTCGGTGCGGGGCCGGATTTGGCGGGTGATTCACCGCTGACCTCCGGCCGCAGGGTGAAAAAATGGAGCGCAGAGTGCGGGGCAAGCGGCTGAAGGAAGGTGCCAGTGCCGCGGAGCGGGGCGAGGATAAAAAGGGCATGAGTGTCTGTTGGAAAATTATAAATTAAAAGCGTGCCCCTCTTTTCTGATTCACGGAATTTGGGGCACGCCGCCATTTTCGCCATAATGAACCTTTTGCCGCTTAGATAAGGGACGTCTGGGCTTGAAGGGAAGGAGTATCGTGAGGTTAGGTTTTTTTTCGAAGCAAAATGCCGTCGCCAAACCCGGTTATAGTCGTTGGATGGTGCCGCCTGCGGCGTTGTCCGTTCATCTCTGTATCGGACAGGTATATGCCTTTAGTGTTTTTAATGAACCGTTGACCCGCGTCATTGGGATAAGCCGTTCCTCGCCGGAAGACTGGAAATTAACCACGCTGGGGTGGGTTTTTAGTTTGGCGATCTTATTTTTGGGTCTTTCTGCGGCTTTTGGCGGGAAATGGCTGGAAAAAGTAGGGCCTAGACTGACGATGTTCATAGCCGCCTGCTGCTTCGGCGGAGGGTTCCTGATTTCGGCATTGGGGGTTTCTCTCCATCAGATCTGGTTAATCTATTTAGGGTACGGCGTGATCGGGGGTATCGGTCTCGGCTTGGGTTACGTCTCGCCGGTTTCGACCTTGATTAAATGGTTTCCTGATCGCCGAGGTATGGCGACGGGTATGGCGATCATGGGGTTCGGCGGGGGCGCGATGATAGGGGCGCCTTTATCGGTGTGGCTGATGGATCATTTTAAATCCGCCACATCGGTTGGCGTCATGGAAACGTTCCTCGTGATGGGCACGCTTTATTTTCTTTCCATGTGCGTCGGATCTCTGATCATTCGCACGCCGCCCAAAAATTGGCGTCCGGCGGGTTGGGCGGCTCCGGCCGTCCGGAATGGAATGATTACCCAAAACCATGTCCATATCGACCAGGCTTTGAAAACACCCCAATTTTATTTGCTTTGGCTGGTGTTATGCTTGAATGTCACTGCCGGAATCGGTGTTCTGGGGCAGGCTTCGGTGATGATCCAGGAAATGTTCCAAGGCGTCGTGACAGCAGCCGCGGCCGCCGGATTTGTCGGACTGCTCAGCGTGTTCAATATGGGAGGGCGGTTTTTTTGGTCCACCGCCTCGGATTTTGTCGGGCGTAAAAATACCTACTTCATCTTCTTCGTTCTCGGCATCGCTTTCTATGCCTCGGTGCCTTCCATAGGCGCGGCCGGCAATTTGGTGTTATTCATCGCGTTGTATGCGGTCATTTTAAGCATGTACGGCGGCGGCTTTTCCACGATCCCCGCATATTTGGCCGATATTTTCGGGACCAAATTTGTCGGTGGCATTCACGGCCGGTTGTTGACCGCGTGGGCCACTGCCGGCGTTCTAGGGCCTGTGTTGGTGAATTATATTCGAGAGTTTCAGGTCGAGCAGGGCGTTGCCAAGGCGGATGCCTACAATCTTACGATGTACGTGATGGCGGGTCTTTTATTCCTTGGCTTTTGCTGCAATCTGATGATGCGTTCCGTTCATGAAAAGCATCATATGAAGCACGCAGAATTGGATGAACCGGATGGCGTTTTCCCCCGGGAAGAAGCCGCGTCCGCCGGTCCAGACTCGGACCAAAAAGCGGTCGGAAAAAAATTCGAAGACGAGATCGCGCATTCAACCGCCGTAAAACCGCTTAGCCTTCTATGGCTAATGTTGTTCTGGCTTTATGTGACCGTTCCCCTCGCATGGGGAATTGGGTCGACTTTGCAGAAAGCGAGTGCCTTGTTCAATTAAACGCAGATGCAAGATCATGCCCGGGGTCACCGACCATAAGCGCCAACTTAGACGGAGGCAATAAAAAAGGCTTAACCGTGATCGGCTAAGCCTTTGTTTTTATTGGCTCCCCCGGACGGACTCGAACCGCCGACCCGGTGGTTAACAGCCACCTGCTCTACCAGCTGAGCTACAGGGGAAAAGACTGGCGCGCCCGGAAGGATTCGAACCTCCGACCACCTGGTTCGTAGCCAGGTACTCTATCCAGCTGAGCTACGGGCGCTCGCAAACTGTCCGGGCAGTTTACTGATGAACGAAATTTCTGTCAACAATAAACAGAATTTTTCCGTGTTTTCTGTCCATAAACTTGCCAAGTCGTCGGGGTTTTGGACTATGATTAACGCCACTTTTTCGATTGTGTGATTGCCATGCCAGTACAGCCGTTAGTCAAAAGCAAACCGAGTTCGGCCGTCGCCGAGTTGCCCTCCTTGGGACTCGAGGCGGAGGATATTCAAGCCGATTACAAGCGCCATTTTAATTACACCCTCGGCCGCGACCGAAGCTGCCAATCGGCGCATTATGCCTACACCGCCCTAGGGTTGGTGGTCAGGGACCGCTTGATGGAGCGGTGGAAGAATACCCGGCGCGCTTACGAGGAAAGCCATTGCAAACAGGCTTATTATTTATCGATGGAGTTTCTGTTGGGGCGCGCCCTGGGGAATGCCATGCTCAACCTGGGCATCACCGATTCCATCACCGAGGCCTTGCACAGTTTGGGTCTCCACCTGGAAGAACTGGTCGAGATCGAATCCGATGCCGGGTTGGGCAACGGCGGCTTGGGAAGGCTCGCCGCCTGCTTCCTGGACAGCTGCGCGACCCTCCAACTGCCGGTAATGGGATATGGCTTGCGCTACGAATACGGGATGTTCCGCCAGCACGTCGAAAACGGTTTTCAGGTGGAAGAACCCGATCACTGGTTGCGGAACGGCAATGTGTGGGAATTGGAGCGCCCGGAGTTGGTGCTGCGGGTGCGTTTCGGAGGCAGAACCGACACCACCGCCCACGACGACGGTCGCTTGAAAGTACGCTGGGTGGATACCCATGACATCCTGGCGGTTCCCTACGATGTCCCCATTCCCGGTTATCGCAACGGAACCATCAACACCCTCCGATTGTGGAAGTCGGCCGCCACCGACGAATTCGATCTGGAAGAATTCAACGCCGGCGATTATCCGGAAGCGGTCGCCGCCAAGAATATGGCCGAGCAGATCACCTTGGTGCTGTATCCCAACGATGCCAGCGAGAACGGCAAGGAGTTGCGTCTGCGCCAGCAATATTTTCTGGCCTCCGCCAGCCTGCAGGACGTGCTGCGACGCTGGATTTGGACTCGGGGTCGGGATTTTTCCGATTTCGCCGACAAGAACTGTTTCCAGCTCAACGATACCCACCCCAGCATCGCGGTCGCCGAATTGATGCGTCTGTTGATGGACGAGCAAGGGTTGGAGTGGGCTGAGGCTTGGGATATTACCTCCCGCACCATGGCCTACACCAACCATACGCTGCTTCCCGAAGCGCTGGAGAAATGGCCGGTGCGGCTCTTCGAACAGTGGCTGCCGCGGCTTCTGGAAATTATCTACGAGATCAACGCCCGCTTCTTGGGAGAGGTGGACAAGCGCTGGCCCGGCGATATGGACCGCCTGGCGCGCATGTCGCTGATCGAGGAGGGGCACGAGCCCCAGGTGCGCATGGCCTATCTCGCCATCGTGGGCAGCTATTCCGTCAATGGAGTGGCGGAGCTGCACTCCAAATTGCTCAGCGAAGGCTTGTTCCGGGATTTCTACGAACTCTGGCCGTACAAGTTCAACAACAAGACCAACGGCATCACCCCGCGCCGCTGGCTGGCCTGGAACAACCCCGACTTGAGCGACCTCATCAGCGAGGCGATCGGCGACCGGTGGGTGACCGAACTCAATCGGCTGCACGAATTGACGCCTTTGGCTTCCGACGCCCGATTCCAGCAGTGTTGGGACGAGGTGCGCCATGCCAACAAGCAGCGCTTGATCGACTTTATTTTTCAAGAAAGCGGCGTCGAGATTCCCGCCAACTTCATGTTCGACGTGCAGGTCAAGCGGATTCACGAATACAAGCGCCAACTGCTCAATACCTTGCATGTGATCCATTTGTACGACCGGATCAAGCGCGGGGATATCGAAAACTGGACCCCGCGGGCGGTGATCATCGGCGGCAAGGCGGCGCCGGGCTATCTGATCGCCAAAAAGATCATCAAATTGATCAACAATGTCGCCCGGGTGGTCAACAGCGATCCGGATACCGAGGGGCTCCTCAAGATGGTGTTTTTGCCCAATTATCGGGTGTCGGCCATGGAGGTCATTTGCGCCGGATCCGATCTGTCGGAACAGATTTCCACCGCGGGCAAGGAGGCTTCCGGAACGGGCAATATGAAGTTCATGCTGAACGGCGCCTTGACCATCGGTACCCTGGACGGTGCCAACATCGAGATCCTGGAGGAAGTGGGAGAAGAGCACTTCTTCCTGTTCGGCCTCACCGCCGAGGAAGTGGCGCAGACTCGCGGGCATTACGATCCTCAGGCCATCATCTCGGCGGATGAAGACCTGTCCCGGGTGATGCGATTGCTGGAAAAAGGGCATTTCAACCGCTTCGAACCCGGACTGTTCGACGATGTGATCGGCGCGATCAAAAGTCCGCACGATCCGTGGCTCACCGCGGCCGACTTCCGCAGCTACGTGGAAGCCCAGAAGCGTGCCGCGGAAGCGTATCGGGATCGGCCGCGCTGGTTGCGTTCGAGTATTCTCAATACCGCCTGCAGCGGACGGTTTTCCACCGACCGGACGATCTCCCAATACAATGATGAAATCTGGCGATTGACGCCGATATCGCCGGGTAGCTGAGCGTCGTTCGAGTCGTCGCAGGAAAATTACGGGAATTTGGATAAATCGAGGGCGGATCGCCTGAAAGGGCGATCCGCCTTGTCTGCGTCTGGGTTTGCACCAGCCATGAATGCTACCTATCCGGAAAAGCTTCTGAGCAAGGTTGCGCTATTTAATTTGCTCAAATACAGCATCTACCTTCTTCTGATTTACGATGCTTATCAGTACCTGCAAATGGATTCCGCCAGCGCCCGGCAGATCCTCGCCGAGGGGGTGACCTATCATAGGTTCGTGGAGGCCTATGCCATTACCATCGATATGATTTCGTGGCTGGTGCTGTTGTTTTGTTTCGAGCTCGAAACCGCCTTGATCTCGCCCGACAAACTCAAAGGACCGGTGTTGTGGGGACTCCACGGGTTGCGAGTGGTTTGCTACTTTTTTGTGCTGTCTTCTTATTACGGATACATCGCCAAATATTTGATGTTGACCCAGGCGGTGCCGTTTGCGGTGGACGACGTTTGTACCCTGGCCGGGACCGCCTACACCTATCTTCAGGAACTGGACGAATATCTGCCTTTTACCGCCGGATCTTGCGAGCAGTTACGGAATCTTTCCTGGGTTAGGATCGAGGACACTCATATTCTCGCCGATCCGGCGCGTCTCCAAGAGGCGCGTTGGATGGCCTTGGTGGACGTGATCTACGCCACCACCTGGCTCCTGGTCGTGGTGATTCTCGAGTTGGACGTTTATCTCATGGAGCGCGACCGGCTCAAGGGGTGGCTGCTTCGGGTCAGTGAATTCACCAAGGCCGGCTTGTACCTGATCTTATTGGCGGGGGCGATTTTCTGGGGAATCCGGGGGGAATTTCTCGATTTCTGGGATGCCTTCTTGTGGTTGGCGGCGTTCGCCTTGATCGATCTGAATGTTTTCGGTTTGGCGGATGAAGCCGTGCCGGCCTAAGGTCAAGTAGACACTCCTTCCCATTGGGGGAACGGGTTTGTTGTAACCCATCCAGAAGTCCATGCCGCATGCAACGCATGATAAACTGCGTTTTACGAACTGTTGAACTAATTCAAGCCGTAATGGGGACATTCCATGTCTGATTGGCGTAAACGTATCACCATAAACCCGGAGCAATGTGGCGGACGCCCCTGTATCCGGGGCATGAGGATACGGGTGATCGATATTCTCGACCTCTTGGCGTCAGGCCTGTCCCCGGATCAGGTGCGAGAAGAGTTGCCGGACTTGGAACCTGAAGACATCACCGCCGCACTGAAATTCGCCGCCCAGAAACTAGATCACCCAATGCTCGCTGCATGATCCTTTGGGTCGACGCGCAATTGTCGCCGGCATTGGCGCCTTGGATGACCGAACAATTTGCTATTGAGGCCTATTCTGTCAAATGGTTAGGTTACCGAGATGCAGCTGACCGCGTGATTTTCTGTGCTGCACGGAAAGCGGGCGCTGTCGTGATGACCAAAGACAGCGATTTTTTACGGCTGCTGAGCGAATACGGCCCGCCTCCCCGAATACTCTGGGTAACGCTCGGTAATACCTCTAATGCCCATATGCGGGCAGTTCTCAAGCGAGTGTTTCCGGACGCGATGCATATGTTGCGTTTAGGCGAAACTCTCATTGAGATCTGTGATAGATGATGGCATCCTCCTGAAATACTGCTTCCCATTGGGCCACCAGGTTCGCAACCCGTCCCGAAGTCCATGCCGCATGCCGTCAAAGGGCGCGGACATCGAGAAACGAGCCGCTCTCGTAGGCCTTCAATTTAGGGAAAGTGGCATCCAGGAGCTTGGCGGCTTCTTCCGGCGACAGCTTGTCCGCCTCCTTGACCCGCTGAACGGACGGAAATCGGGTTGTATCGGTGGTCTCGATCAGCTTTTTCAGCATCGGAGTCCAGATGATTCCCGGCGCCAGGGAGGTGACGTGGGTATTTTCCAGTTCCCGGGAATAAAGTTTCAGCAGGGCATTGAGCTCCGCCTTGGAGAGAGAGTAGGCGTTCCAGCCCCGGTTGCAGTTGCCCGCCGCCCCCGAGGAGATGCCGACCACCTGATCGACCTTGAGGCCGAGGCCGATGACCGTATCCAAAAGCACTTTGTTGGACCAAACGTTGACGGTCATGACCGTCTCCAGTTCATGGACCGGAATGTCGGTCATGTCGTTTATTGCGTTGAGCACCCCGGCATTGAGGATAATCAGGTCGAGGGTTTCCGTCCCGTTCAGCAAAGCCCGAACCGCCGAATCGATGCGTTCCAGCCCGCGTAAATCGCAGAATTGGAAGTGCAATCGGGGGTGCTCCTTCAGATCCTCCGGCAGATGCCTGCCCAAGGCGTAAACTTGTACGTCCCGCGCCAGGTAGTATTCGGCCAGCGCCTTTCCCAGCCCGGAGCCGATGCCGGTAATCAGAATGCGTTGCATGGGCGATTGTATTGCATGTCGGTTGAAATCAAGCCATTAGGATAGCGAGATCGAAGGCGGTATAAAAGAGGGTAAGGGCCATAACCCACGTCCCTATCGGGGCGGATTCTAACCGCCACCGGTAAACTCCTGTTGGCGCCAGGCTTCGTAGACGGTCACCGCCACCGTGTTGGAAAGATTGAGACTGCGACTGTCCGGCACCATCGGCAAGCGCAGTTTTCGCTCGGAGGAAAGGGCATTCAAAACCGCTTCCGGCAATCCCCGGCTCTCCGGGCCGAACAGAAATACGTCTCCGGCCTGGAAACGCGCCTCGGTGTAGTGGCGGTGGGCCTTGGTGGTGAGTGCGAATAAACGCGCCGATCCCAAGTATTCCAGCAACGCGTTCAAGTCGGGATGGCGGTGGATGACGGTGAGGTCGCGGTAGTCGAGCCCCGCCCGTCGCAGCCTTTTTTCCTTCAAATCGAATCCCAACGGTTCGATTAGATGAAGCCGGCATCCGGTGTTGGCGCACAGGCGGATGATGTTGCCGGTGTTGGGCGCGATTTCCGGCTCGAACAGGGCGACTTCGAACATCAGGCGCGCAGTTTGTCCAGGGACTCCTGGTCGGGGTGGACGATTCCCCGTTCGGTCACGATGGCGCTGATCAGTTCCTTGGGGGTGACGTCGAAGACCGGATTCCAAGCGCCGGCGAGACGTTCCTTCCCTCGATAATACTCGGGTAGGAGTTCCCCGGCGTCCCGTTCCTCGATGGGAATGCGATCGCCGGCAGGCAGTTCCCAATCGATGGTGCTGGTGGGCGCGGCCACCATGAAACCGACCTCGAGCTGACGGGCCGCCACCGCCAGGTTGTAGGTGCCGATCTTGTTGGCGGTGTCGCCGTTGGCGGCGATTCGGTCGGCGCCGGCGATCACCCATTGGATTCGGCCTTGCTGCATCAGGAACGCCGCCGCCGAATCGCAGATCAAGGTGGCGGGGATTCGATCCTGCACCAGTTCCCACAGGGTGAGTCGAGCGCCCTGGAGCCAGGGACGGGTCTCGGTGGCGAAAATATGCGGACGGGCATCGCCGGAACCGGCGAGGGCGCGTTGCCAAATCGAGCGAATGACGCCCAGGGCCGTGCCGTAGCCGCCGGTGGCGAGGGAGCCGGTATTGCAGTGGGTCAAAATACCATTCGCCTGACCGATCAAATCGGCCCCCAGTTCACCCATTTTACGGTTGGCGGCGATATCCTCGGCGTGAATGGCGCGGGCCTCGGCCAGCAGCGCCGGTTCGGGGACGTATTCCAGGTCGGCGATGCGCCGGCGCATTCTCTCCAAGGCCCAGAAGAGATTGACCGCCGTGGGGCGCGATCGGGCGAGCGTTTCCAGGTCCGCTTCGATCAGGCGCTTCCAGCGTTCGGGATTTTCCCGAAACCACCGCCGGGCCGCCAGCACCACGCCGAAGGCGGCGGCGATGCCGATGGCCGGCGCCCCGCGCACTTGCATGGTGCGGATGGCTTCGGCCACCTCATCGGCGGCGGCGCAGAGTCGATATTCGGTCCGATCCGGCAGGCGGCGCTGGTCCAGCACTTCCAGGCCGGCATCGGTCCAGCGCAGCGGACGGACGCGGTCGGCAAGGTCCGCAGCGATGTTCGGAATGGGGGAATCGTGCATCTTGGGGGGTTCCGTGTTAAAGTTTTGGCGCATTCAAAGATAGTGAAATCGATGGAGTCGATCGACACGCTCATTTTTGCCGGATGGATTATACCGGTGGTTCCCCGTCAGCGGCTACTGACCGATGCCGCCGTCGCCGTACGCGCCGGTCGAATCGTAGCGGTGTGCAGCCGTGATGAGGCACAGCGCCGTTTCCGGGCGACGGAAACCGTACATCTGCCCGATCACGCCTTGATTCCCGGCCTGATCAATGCCCATACCCACGCCGCCATGGCGTTGATGCGGGGCATTGCCGACGATTTGCCGTTGATGGAATGGCTGAGCGAACACATCTGGCCGCGGGAAATGCGCTGGGTGGACGAGGATTTCGTCGCGGCCGGCACCCGCCTTGCCGTGGCCGAAATGCTGCGGGGCGGGACCACTTGTTTCAGCGACATGTATTTCTTTCCCGACGTCACCGCCCGGGTGGTTCGCGAGACGGGCATGCGCGCCGCGGTGGGTTTGATTTTTGTGGATTTCCCCACCCCCTGGGCCCGTTCCCCGGAAGAGTATGTCGCCAAGAACCGCGATTTATATCGGACTTGCCCGCCCGACGACCACATCGCCTGGCTGTTGGCGCCCCATGCGCCTTATTCGGTCAGTGACGAACTGTTCCGGGAGGTGGGGACCATGGCCGATGAATATGACTTGAAAGTGCATGTGCATCTCCACGAAACCGGGATCGAGATCGAGGAAAGCCTGGCGCGCTTTGGCGAGCGCCCCTTGGCCCGGATGGGGCGGTTGGGGTTGTTGAACCAAGGCTTGATCGGGGCCCACATGATTCATCTGGAAGATTCCGAGATCGAGCGAGTGGCCGCCGCCGGTTGCGGGGCGGTGCACTGTCCGGAGTCCAATCTCAAGCTGGCCAGTGGATTCTGTCCCGCCGCCCGCCTGGACGAGGCGGGAATTGCCTTGGCACTGGGGACCGACGGGGCCGCGAGCAATAACGACCTGGACATGTTCGGTGAGATGCGCACCGCCGCTTTGCTGGCCAAAGGAGTGGCTGAAAATCCGGAAGCCTTGCCCGCCCCTCGGGCGCTGGAAATGGCCACCATCGAGGGCGCCCGGGTATTGGGAATGGAGGACCGGATCGGCTCGCTGGAGCCGGGCAAATGGGCGGATATGACCGCCGTCGACCTTTCCCAACCGGAGACCCGCCCCTTGTTCGACCCCGTCTCGCAAATCGTTTATTCGGCCTGCCGCCAGCAGGTGACCGACGTTTGGGTCGGCGGTGAGCGGCTATTGGCGAAGCGGCGCTTGACCAAGCTGGATTGGTCCGCATTGCGCGCCGAAGTGGCCGATTGGCAGACACGTCTGATACAACCCTTGGAAACATGACGACTTCCGACAACGTTCATTCCGAAGAGATCGAGAAATTCGGCGCCAAAGCCGAACGCTGGTGGGATCCGACCGGCGAGTTTCGTACCTTGCACCAGGTCAATCCCCTGCGCATCCGTTTCATCCGGGAATATGCCCGGATTCGCGGCCAAAAAATCGTGGACGTGGGCTGCGGCGGCGGCATTTTGAGCGAGGCGCTGGCGCGGGAAGGGGGCGAGGTGCGGGGGATCGATCTGGCGCCCGAACTGCTGGAGGTGGCCGAGCTGCATGCTTTAGAGCAAGGGGTGGAGAATGTGCGCTACGAGGGAATCAGCGCCGAATCGCTGGCCGACCGGGAACCGGAAAGTTTCGACCTGGTCACTTGCATGGAAATGCTCGAACACGTGCCCCGGCCCGCTTCCGTGGTGGCCGCCTGCGCCCGCTTGGTCAAACCCGGCGGCAAGGTGTTCTTTTCCACCCTCAACCGGAATATGAAGGCCTATTTGCTCGCCATCGTCGGCGCCGAATACGTGCTCGACCTGATCCCCAAGGGGACCCATCAGTACGACAAATTCATCCGGCCGTCGGAGTTGGCCGCCTGGGCGCGAGCGGTGGATCTGGAACCCCTCGGGATCCGCGGGATTGAATACAACCCCCTCAGCCGACGTTTTCGCTTGGGCAAGAACCTCGACGTCAATTACTTGATAGCCTTCGAGAAGCCGCTATGAGCGGATTGCGTTGCATTTTGCTCGATCTTGACGGCACTTTGCTGGATACGGCGCCGGATTTGGCCTTCGCCCTCAACGCCGTATTGACCGAAGAAGGCCGCGAGCCGCTGCCGCTGGCGACCGTCCGTCCGGCGGTATCCCACGGTGCGCGGGGTTTGATTCGATTGGGATTCGGCGAGGACGGGGATGCGAGCGCCCGCCGGATGGATCGCTTGATTTCGGTCTATCGGAAGCACTTGGCCGACCGGACTCGCCTCTTCGACGGGATGGCCGAGGTGTTGCAGGAGGTGGAGTCGCAGGGGATGACATGGGGCGTGGTGACCAACAAACGCCGCGATCTGACCCTTCCCTTGCTGGACCGTTTGCAACTGCGCGAACGGGCGGCCTGCGTCGTGTCCGGCGATGACACGAGCCGTAACAAGCCCCATCCCGATCCGCTCTGGCTGGCTTGCCGCCAAGCGGGGGTCGATCCCGCCCACTGCATTTATGTGGGAGATGCCGAGCGCGACATCGAGGCCGGTCGCCGTGCCGGAATGGGGACGGTAGTGGCCCGCTACGGTTATTTGGCGCCGGATGCGCGTCCGGAGGGCTGGGGTGCCGACGCCTTGGTGGAAACGCCACGCCAGCTTTCCCGGATTTTTCGCGAACGGGCTTCAGCTATTCAACCGGCTGGAAAATCCAAGGTTCGAAAAGCGGCCGGCGAATGCTAAAAGAGCGACTGACCCTGCCGGCGCCGACCGGCAACACTTTATCCGGACGTGCGATTTTGATCACCGGCGCCGCCGGGGCCTTGGGAAGGGCGGCGGCTCGTGCCTGCGTCGCCGCCGGCGCTAGAGTGGTGTTGTTGGATAAGGACGTATCGGGTCTGGAAACGCTGCGTGACGAAATTCTGACGGCGTTCCCCCACGCCGACCTGGGCCTGTTTCCCATGGATTTGGCCGGCGCGACTCCAAGCGATCATCAGCAGTTGGCTCGAATCCTCTCCGATTACACCCCTGCGCTCCACGGAATGCTCCACAACGCGGCCCAACTGGACTGCTTGGAACCTTTGGATTGCCTTTCCCCGGAGCGCTGGTTTCGCAGTCTTCAAGTCAATTTGAACGCCCCTTATTTGTTGACCCACAGTTTGCTGCCGCTTTTGAAGGCCAGCGGCGACGCCTCGGTGGTATTCACTTCCGATTCGGGGGGACGTCAGGCGAATGCCTATTGGGGGGCATACGGGGTGTCCAAGGTGGGATTGGAAGCATTCGCCCGAATTTTGGCCGAGGAATGGGCGGCCGCCGGTGCCTTGCGGGCCAATGTCCTGGTGCCCGGACCGGTGCGCACGCCGATTCGCCATCGGGCGTTTCCGGGAGAGTCGGAAAAATACTTGACCCCGCCAGATTCCTTAGTAAAACTGTATGTTTATTTGCTGGGCCCCGAAAGTCGGGGCCAGTGTGGCTATACCTACATTTACCAGGACGAGTGGCATGTATTACGGTCAAGGTGAAAGCATCGTACTGCAGCGGGATGTGGAAGCGATCCGGGTGCCGGACGGCGCGCCGGTCCAGTTGCATAAAGACGAACTGGTGACGATTTATCAAGCCCTGGGCGGCAGCTATACCATCCTGACCGAGGACGGCACCATGGCGCGTATTCGGGCCGACGACGCCGATGCCTTGGGCAAGGAGCCGCCGATGGTCACCGGTCTCAAGGAGGGAACCGATCCGGAAACGATCAAACATAACGTTTGGGAAATTCTCAAGACCATTTACGACCCCGAGATTCCGGTCAACATCGCCGATCTGGGATTGGTTTATCACGTTCGCGTGACCCCCATGGAGGAGGGGAAAAGCCGGGTCGAGATCATCATGACCTTGACCGCGCCCGGTTGCGGCATGGGACCCATCATTCAGCAGGACGTGGAGCTGGCGGTCAGGAATCTTTCCGGTGTCGGGCAGGTAAGCGTGGAAGTGGTGTTCGATCCCCCCTGGTCGCGAGATATGATGTCGGAGGCGGCCAAACTACAGTTGGGCATGATGTAATCCATCCCATAGGCGGTAAGATCTTGCCAGCTTGATGGGCGTCAATATTTCGTTTTCTCCCAAGGTTTTTTTTATATAAGACCTTGTTTCTTCTGAGCAGAGATTTAGGCACGAATTTAGCTTATTTCTTTTTCGGCGTCCTATACCAAGAATAATCGCGACGGGAGAAGCTATGTCCCAGGAGCAGGTCAAACTGGCAGTCATCGATAATCCCGCTTTTGAAAAGCAAAATGCCAAAATACAGCAACCCCAGCGGATGGAGTTGCTCACGGTCCTGCAGACAACCTTAGTGCTGGATCAGTTGCTGCAATTGTTCAGTCGGGAAGTTCAACAATGGGTGCCCCACGACGGCTTCAAATACCGTCATGAAACCATCGGCTTGGCAGTCCAAGGCGGCAGGCAAGCGCATCACCGTTGCCATTACACGCTTACCATGGAGGAGCAAAATCTCGGTGAGCTAACTTTGCAGCGCCGCAAACGGTTTAGTGAATCGGAATTGAGGGGACTGGAGTCGCTGCTTTGTTGCTTGATTTATCCCTTGCGCAACGCCTTGCTGTATTATCAAGCGTTACAGTCGGCCTATACCGATCCCTTGACCGGTCTTTATAACCGTACCGCCTTGCATAGTGTTTTCCAACGCGAATGGAAGTTGGCACAGCGCCAGAAAACCCCCCTCTCGGTTTTGGTTCTCGATAGCGATTATTTCAAGCAAATCAACGATAATCACGGCCATGCCGCCGGTGACGCGGCCTTGATTAAAATCGCCCATTGCCTTGAGCAGACGGTTCGGGCCAGCGATATCATCTTTCGCTACGGCGGAGAGGAATTCGTGATCCTGCTCAACAATACGCCCGCCGAGGGAGGGTATTTGCTCGCGGAGAGAGTGCGTCGGGCGATTCAGGATATCGACTGCAGCGATATTGCCCCCGACTTGCGGATCACCATGAGTATCGGCGTGGCGGTCCTGAATCACTCCGAGGAAACTCCCGAACAGCTTCTCAAGCGCGCCGATGACGCCCTTTATCGAGCCAAGCGGCAGGGGCGGGATCGGGTGGTAGTGGCTTAAGCCTCTATTTGAATAGAGATGGTATGTTGGCGTGGGGGACGGCTTTCGGGGAACGCCGTCAACCCGTCCTTGGGGGCTTGATGGCGACCATCCGGGCCGCCAACATCCCCGAAAGCCATCCCCCACGCCTTTAGCAAAGCTTTACAACGGGATAGCTTCTAAGTTAAGGCCATGCCTTCGAGGCAAGCGGCCAGACCCGATTCCCAGGCCGGCAGCCTCAGGCCGAAATAATCTTCCAGTCGGTGATGGTCGAGCACCGAGTAGGCGGGCCGTTTGGCCGGCGTGGGGAAGTCGGCGCTGGTGATCGCATCGATTCGGGCGGCGGAATTCGGCAATAAGCCCTGTTCGACGGCCAATTCCCGGATTTTACATGCGAAGCCATACCAGGAGGTTTGACCGTCGCAGGTCAAGTGATAGATCCCTGCCGATTCCTGGAGATTTAAACGGGTCCGGGCCAGCATTTGAGCGCTGGCTTCGGCGATCCAGCGGCTCCAGGTGGGGCTGCCGATCTGGTCGTCCACGATGCCCAACTGGCTTCTCTCGCCCATCAAGCGCAGCATGGTCAACAGGAAATTGTGTCCGCGGCCGCCGTAGACCCAGGCGGTGCGCAAAATCCAGTAGTTTCCGCCGCAGGCTCGAATGGCCTCTTCTCCCTTCAGTTTGGTGCGACCGTAGACCCCTTGGGGGCCGGTGGTATCGTCCTCGTGGTAGGGACGATCGGCGTCGCCGGTAAACACGTAATCGGTGGAGAAGTGCACCAAGCCGGCGCCGATGCGCTTGGCCTCCTCGGCAAGAACGCCGGGAGCGACGGTGTTGATTCGTTGGGCCAGTTCCGGTTCCTGTTCGGCTCGATCCACCGCGGTATAGGCGGCGGCGTTGACGATGAGTCCGGGTTTCAGGGTCCGGACGACATCCGCCAAGCCATCCGGCCAGGATAGATCCAGCGCCGGTTCGGAGCGGCGGTCCAAAGCGACGACTTGGCCCAGCGGAGCCAAGGTACGGCGCAGTTCCCAGGCGACTTGGCCGTTGCGGCCGAGGAGTAGTATGGGCTTCATGAATTTTCGCAGGTCGGCAGAGCCTCGGGAGGCAGGTCTTTCAACCAATACCCGTTGCTGTCCTTGTCCGAGAGCACCGGCGCTGCGACCGGCCAATCGATGCCGATGTCCGGATCGTCCCAACGCAGGCTGTACTCGGTTTTAGGCTGATAGAAATCGGTACATTTGTAGGCGAACAGGGCTTCGTCGCTCAGTACGCAGAAACCATGGGCGAAGCCTTCCGGGACGTAGAGTTGACGGTGGTTGTCGACGGACAGTTCGTAACCGACCCAATGACCGAAGGTGGGGGAGCCTCGGCGGATGTCCACCGCCACATCGTAGACCGCGCCGCGCAGGACCTGAACCAGTTTGCCCTGGGGCTGTGGCCACTGATAATGGAGCCCGCGAAGAATGCCCTTGCGGGACAGGGACAGATTGTCCTGAACGAAATCCACCTTCAAGCCGGCCTCCCCATAGCGCCGCCGATTCCACGATTCCATGAAGAAACCGCGGGCGTCGCCGAAAACATCCGGTTCGATGAGGCGTACTCCCGGCAGTGTCGTTTCCGTTACTTTCACCACACCGCTCCTTGTTCCAAGACTCGTTTCAGATAAGCTCCGTAGCCGTTCTTTTTGAATATTTCCGCTTGCCGCGCCAGTTGGTCGGCGTCGATCCACTCCTGGGCATAGGCGATTTCCTCTGGGCAGCAGACCTTCAGTCCCTGGCGTTCCTCGATGGTTTGGATGAACTGGGACGCCTGCATCAGGGATTCGTGGGTGCCGGTGTCGAGCCAGGCGATGCCGCGACCTAGTTTTCCCAGATGGAGCCGGTCTTGTTCCAGGTATCGCGCGTTGAGATCGGTGATCTCCAATTCCCCCCGCGGCGAGGGTGTCAGGGATCGGGCCAACTCGCATACCTCGCCGTCGTAGAAATAGATGCCGGTCACCGCCCAGCGGGACTTGGGATGGGCCGGTTTTTCCTCCAGCCCGACGACTTTGCCCCGGGAATCGAATTCCGCCACCCCGTAGCGCTCCGGATCCTTGACCCAATAACCGAAGACGGTGGCGCCTTCCTGGCGTCGGCTGGCGGAGGCCAAAAGCTCGGTCAGGCCGTGGCCGTAGAAAATATTGTCCCCCAGAATCAGGCAGCTGGGATCGGTGCCGACGAAATCCTCGCCGATGATGAACGCCTGGGCCAACCCGCCGGGTTCGGGTTGAACCGCATAGGAAAGTCGGATGCCCCACTGGCTGCCGTCTTCCAACAGCCGTTGAAACAAGGGGGCGTCGTGGGGGGTGGTGATGATCAGGATCTCCCGAATCCCCGCCAGCATCAGCGTAGCCAGGGGATAGTAAATCATCGGTTTGTCGTAGACCGGCAGCAGCTGTTTGCTGACGGCGTGGGTGAGGGGATGCAGACGGGTGCCGGCGCCGCCGGCGAGGATGATTCCTTTGCGCTTGATCGTCATAGCGTCACTCCCAGGCGCTCGCGGCGGTAACTGCCGTCGGTGACCCTTCGGCACCAGGCTTGATTGTCCAGGTACCAGCGAATTGTCTTGGCCAGCCCCGTTTCGAAGGTTTCCTCAGGTGTCCACTCCAGTTCCCGTTGGATTTTGCCGGCGTCGATGGCATAGCGCTGGTCGTGGCCGGGACGGTCGGCGACGAAGGTAATCAATTGTTCATGGGGGCGGTGGGGAGCGTTGGGCAACAGTTCGTCCAAGTGTCGACAAAGGGTCCGCACCACTTCCAGATTGGTTTTTTCGTTGTTGCCGCCGATGTTGTAGACCTCTCCGGGGGTGCCGGAGGCCAGGACTCGCTCGATGGCCCGGCAGTGATCGGCCACGTAAAGCCAGTCGCGCACGTTCGATCCCTTGCCGTAGACCGGCAGCGGTTTGCCTTCCACGGCGTTGAGGATCATCAGGGGAATCAGCTTCTCGGGAAATTGATAGGGTCCGTAGTTGTTGGAGCAGTTGGTGGTCAAGGTGGGCAGCCCGTAAGTGTGATGGTAGGCGCGTGCCAGATGGTCGGAACCGGCCTTGGAAGCCGAATAGGGAGAATTGGGTCGGTACGGCGTGGTTTCGCCGAACTTGCCGGTGGGGCCCAGCGAGCCGTAAACCTCGTCGGTGGACACGTGCAGGAAGCGGAAGTTTCGCCGGTCGGGTTCGGGCAGTTCGCGCCAATAGCGGCGGGCGGCTTCCAGAAGCTCGAAGGTGCCCACCACGTTGGTCTGGATGAAATCGCCGGGCGAATCGATGGAGCGGTCCACGTGGCTTTCGGCGGCGAAGTTGACGATCGCCGCGGGACGATACTCGTCGAGCAGGCGGCGCACCAGGGTCCGGTCGGCAATCGATCCCTGGACGAAAACATGGTTGGGGTCGTCCATCACCGGCGCCAGGGTGTCCAGGTTGCCGGCATAGGTGAGCGCGTCCAGATTGACGATCCGGGTCTCTCCTCGACTTAATTGTCGCAATACGAAATTGCCGCCGATGAAGCCGGCACCGCCGGTCACCAGCCAGGTGGTTGGATTCATCCGCCTCTCCGTTTCAGCATGCCTTTGGAGGGGTTGTAGCCCCACACGGCCAGGATCAAAAATACCGACATGGTACCCAAAGTATAGAGAAATGCATATTGGTTGAAGTGGCCGTAGAGGGCGAAGCGGATCAACTCCACCGCTTGGGAAAAGGGATTGTAGCGGGCCAGGGTGGCGAGCAGGGGACTCGATTCCTCGAGCCGCCAAAGAGGATACAGGGCGGTGGAGAGGAAAAACATGGGGAAAATGACGAAGTTCATCACTCCGGCGAAATTCTCCAGTTGCTTGATGAAAGACGACAGCAGCATTCCCAGGGCCCCCAGCATCATGCCGCCCAGGATTAGCGCCGGGAACACGGCCAGATACCCCGTGGGCGGCGGCTGGATTTGGTAAAGCCAGGCGATGCCCAGAAATACATAGGCCTGCACAATCGAAACCAGGGTGCTCGCCAACAATTTGGAGACCAGCAGATACCAACGGGGCAGGGGGGCCACCAGAAGCATCCGCATGCTGCCCATTTCCCGGTCGTATACCATCGACAGGGAGCTCTGCATGCCGTTGAACAGGAGGATCATCCCGGTCAGCCCGGGGGTAATGTATTCCTCGTAGAGAATATAGGTCTCGTAGGGCGGGATGACCGCGATGCCCAGGGTGGAGCGGAAACCGGCGGCGAAGATGAACAGCCACACCAGCGGTCTCACCAGGGCGGCGACGAAACGTCCCCGTTGATGGACGAAACGGAGCAATTCGCGGGCGCTGATGGCCCGGGTGGCACGCAAATAATGCATCAGGCCCATGCGGCTTTCTCCTCGGTCAGCATCTGGAAGGCTTCAGTCAGGGTTTCCACTTGGGTTTGGCGGATGACTTCGGCGACCACGCCGGTGGCGCGGACCTTCCCTTTATGGAGGACGATCAATTCGTCGGTGGGCGCGACCTCGTCCAGCAGATGGGTGGCCCATAAAACGCCGATGGTTTGCTCCCGGGCCAGTTGATGAAGGTGCCGGACCAGCGCCTGGCGGCTGGGAATGTCGAGGCCCACCGTGGGTTCGTCCAGGAGCAGCAAGGTGGGACGGTGGAGCAGGGCGCGGGCGATTTCCACCCGCCGCCGGTAGCCGCCGCTCAGACTGCGGATTTTGGACTTGCGGTATTCGCGCAATCCGAAGCGTTCCAGTTCGGTTTCGATCCGGTCGCGGGCTTCACGCCCACCGAGGCCGTGCAGGGCGGCGTGATAGCGCAGGTTCTGCAGCACGCTCAGATCCAGATCCAGGGTCGGTTGCTGGAACACCACCCCCATTCGCGCCAGCGCCCGGCGGGGGTGTTTGCGGTTGTCGAAACCGGCGATGCGGATGCGGCCGGTGGGGCTGTCGAAGAGACGGGTGATCAGATTGAACAGGGTGGTTTTTCCCGCGCCGTTGGGTCCCAAGAGGAGCGTACAACGGCCCTCGGGAACGGTGAAGGCAATCTCGTCCAAAGTCGGCTTCTTGCCATAGGCGAAGCCGACGTTTTCGATTTCCAGGGGGGCGTTCATGGCTTGACCGCGACCCCCCAGGGGTAATGGCCCACCGGGATGGATTTGATCGGCTTGAGCCGGGCGGTGTCGATCACGGTCACGTCGTGGCTGGTGCCGTTGGTGGTGTAGAGGCGTTTGCCGTCGTCGGCGAAGGCCAGGTGCCAAACCCGTTGGCCGGTCAAAAGATACTTGACCACTTCCAGTTTTTGGGCGTCGACCACCGCCACCCGGTTGGCCGGACCCAGGGCGACGTAGCCGTAGCGACGCCGGGAATCCACCACCACGCCTACCGGCTGGATCAGCTCCTGGGTGACCCCGGGGATCTTGAAGTGGAGCTTTTTGACTTCCTGTTGGCTGGAGGCGTCGATGACGGTCAAGGTGCTGCCGATTTCCGAAGTTACCCAGAGTTGTTTGCTGTCGGCGGTGAAGGTGGCCGCCCGTGGGCGGGGGTCCACCAGCGTGTTGTGGGCGATCTCCAAGGTTTGGGTATCGATCCAGTGGGCCATGTTGGTAGTTTCCGAGGTGCTCACTACCCATCGGCCGTCGGGACTCACCGCGATGCCTTCCGGCTCCACCCCCACCGGGATGGTTTTGACCACCTCCCCGCTCGCCAGATCGATCACCGTCACCTGGTTGTCGTCCTCGTTGGAGACGTACATGCGCTCGCCCTTCGGGTCGATGGCGAAGGTCTCCGGATCGTCTCCCGAGGGAAGATCGCCGATGATCTTATAGGTGTCGCCGTCCAGAACCTGGATGGTGTCGTCGTCGCTGGCGGCCACGTACAGTTTCCGGTAATCGGGGCTGAGCTTGATGTCGCGAGGGCGGCGGCCGATCTTGACCGTACGGGTCAGTTCCATCGCATCGTCGTCCACCACCGCCAGGGCGTTGTCCTTCTCCAAAGTGACCAGGACGGTATCGGCATAACTCGGGCAAGCAATCAGGAGGCTCAGTACGAGCAGCCACCAGCGAAGATCGTCGTGCAGGGAAATGTATACATATACAGCGTGTTCAGGGCCGTCTTCAGCGGCTATCGATCCTCGAATGTCGGCGGACTCAAGCTTACCCATAATCATCTCCTTAAATGACAGTTGGATTCGCGCTCGTCGTATCCCAGCGCGTCCAGTTCGTTGACCGGGTGTAAGAACTCCTTCAAAGGCGCCACCGTCACCACCGCGTGCGGCCCGGTCAGCAGAATCGGTTGGCGCATTTGACCGTTCCAGGGGCGAAACGACAACGGTCTGCCCTTGAAGCCGGCCAGGGCCAAGCGGTCGCTTAATAGATACTCACGGATTGCATTGAACTCGGTGCTTTGGGTTCGGGTGGCGGCTTCGCCGACGGCGCGAACCGCCAGCCAGCCGGCGTAATCTTCCGATTCCATCCAGCGTCCGGTCTTGTCCCGAAAGCGGTTTTGCAGTTGCTCCGCGCCCCAGCGCTCGTGGGCCGGATGCCAGGCGGTGGCGATCAAGCCGTGGCTACCGGCCACCGGCCGCGGCAGCCAGGTGCGGTAGGGAAAATAATCGCCGAACAGGTCCGCCTCATCGGCCAGCAGCAGGATATCGTAGTTCACTCCCTGGGTGAAGACCGGAACCAACGATTCGGCGGTGCGCCGGGCGTCGAAGGTATGGGTCCAGGGCTTTTCGGCGACGATGTCGATTCCCAGCCGCTCGGCGCTGCGTTTGAGGGCGGCGGCGAAACCCGCGTCCCGGGGCTGCTGGCCGGAAACCAGAAACCAGTCGGTCCAGCGCCGCTTTTTCAGATATTGCCCCAGGGCATCGGCGCGCATGGCGTAACTGGGGAGGGTATGCAGGAGGTTGGCGCGGCAATCGTCGTTGCGCAGGCGATCGTCGTAGGCGCCGACGTTGTACAATAAAATATCTTCCGCACCCGGCATGTCCGCCAGGGCGAGGAGTTTTTCCGCCGGCAGGTTGACGAGGATATGGCGGTAGCCTTCCCGGAGCAAGAAATAGAAAGCCCTTGCCGGGTCTTCGTCTGGTCCCACCACGGCTTCTAATAAACGGAAATTCTGGCCGACGAAGCGGCCGGTGGTGTTGTTGTCGGCGATGCCCAGTTCCGCCCCGCGAAGGCCGGCGTCTTGGTGGAGTGGATCCAAGTTGGTGGCGATCGGCCTCAGATCCTCGCGTTCCTGGCCGAGATAGGCGATGAAAAGCGTTTCTTCCGCCCCCACCGGAGACAGCCAGAAAAATAGCGCCAAAACGGACAATCGAATCCACATAACCTTAAATCATGACCAAAGCAGTCGAAAATTATAACCGATCCGACTCTCTTTCACGGGTTTGGCTGTTGTGCGGCCACAAAGCAGGGGACAACCAGCAGCTTCTCGCCTTGGCCGACGCACTCGCTTGGCCCTATACCGTCAAACGCATGCACTATCGCGCATATGAGTTGCTGGTCGGTCGCTGGGGCGCGACTTTGGCGGGAATCCGGCGCAAGCAAAGCGATGCCCTCGATCCGCCTTGGCCGGATCTGATCCTGACCGCCGGGCGTCGCAACGAGCCGGTGGCGCTCTGGATTCGAAAGCAGGCCGCCGAAACCGGCCGAACCGTGCGAATCGTCCATCTGGGCCGGCCGTGGGCGCCACTTCGTTATTTCGATTTAATCGTGACCACGCCCCAATATCAATTGCCTCGTTTGTCTAACGTCTACTACATCCCCTTTCCGCTTCATCGTCTGACGGGCGAAAAACTGCGGTCGGCGGCGGCCGATTGGAGATCGAAGATCACCGCGCCCGGGCCTTATATCGCCCTCCTGGTGGGGGGCAGCAGCGGACCTTATGTTTTCGATGCGCGCGCAGCGTCGGAACTGGCTCGGCAGGCCAGCGTGCTGGCGCGGGAAAAAGGCGCCTCTCTACTCGTGACCGGCAGTGCCAGAACTTCGGCCGAGGCGATGGAGGCTCTGGCCGAGCGAATCGATGTGCCGGCCGAGATCCATCGCTGGCGGCCGAGCGATCCGGACAATCCTTATTTGGGGTATCTCGCCTTGGCGGAGGAGGTTATCGTCACGGGCGAGAGCATGTCCATGCTCGCCGAGGCGTGCTTTACCGGCAAGCCGGTCCATATTTTTCCATTCGGCGCCGGACGATGGGCGATGCGAGCCGAATCCCCCCTCCCGCCGGGGCGGCACTGGTGGGATCGGGAGCGGCTGAAGGCTTGGCGTAGTGCGATCGGCCTCATTCTGGCGCCGCGGCGGCTACGACGCGATATTCGCCGGATTCTGCAGGATGCGATTGCAGTCGGGCGAGCGGTATGGCTGGGAGAGCCCTTCGTAGCGGGACCGCCTCCCTTGGCGGATGAGTTGGCGCGCACGGTGGAGCAAGTGAGAACCATGCTAAAAAAGTCCGTTCAAGAAGGAATGCAGGAAACCATTTCAAAATAATAGGGTCCCCTTGACAGCCGTACCGCTGTATTTGTTACGGTGAAAAACTTTATTTATATAAACAGGATTACCCATATGTTCGATTTCCCTCGTAAAGCTCTGAAGCCGGTCATCGTTTCCCTGGGATTGACGATGAGCTTCACTTTGGCGGCCGCCGAAACCGATCCCATGTCATCCGGCGGTGGACAATCCGCGATGGATGCGGCTTCGGCGCAAATGTCGCTGCAACAAAAAGCGCAATCCCTGCAGGCGCAATTGCAAGACATTCAGCAAAAAGCATTGGAAGCCAAGCCGGAATTGAAAAAGCAAGGCGCCGATCTCCAGCAGTTGATCCAGAAAACCATAGAGGCGGAAGGCGTGTCGCTGGAAAACGATGTCGCACGGCTGAAGGAATTGAAGAAAAAAGCCCAGCAAACGGGAGTGGAGCAAGCCCAGCGCGAAGAGTTGGCTCGGGAGTTTCAGCAAACCCGCCAAGCATTGGTGCAGGCCCAGCAAAAAGCGATGCAGGATGAGACCGTGCAAAAGCAACAGCAGGCGTTCCAATCGGCCTTGATGGACGCCATGCAAGAGCAAAACCCCGACACTAAAAATCTGGTAAGCCAATTGCAGCAGATTATGCAGCAACTGCAGCAAAGCCGCATGCAACAAATGATGCAACAGCAGCAGCAATAGTCAGTAGGCCGATTGCGAACCTAGGAGTGAAAATCGTCCGGCACGTCTCCATGCGACAGGATGCGTCGCAAGCGATCCAGGGCGGAGCAGGCGCTGAGGTGCCGGATCCACTCCCGACCGCGGTAGGTGGCGAAGCGGTGGCTATGGATTCGGGTTTGGCCGTCGGGGGTGACCAGGCCGATGTAGATTAGGTCCGCGGTTCCGGTAACGCTCAGGCCCCAGTCCGACTGAAATCGCCGTTTGACCCCCCGAGCCATTTGCTCGGCGACTTGCGGACTGGCCTCTCCAAACCGCTCCAGAATCTCCGGCTCGACACCCATCAGAGCGATCATCAAAGCCGGGTCGCAGGCGATCACGCCGCCGCGGAAGTAATCGGCGCTTTCCGGTTCCTGAGCGATCATCCGACCCAGGTCTCCGCCGTGGCAGGATTCGGCGACGGCAAGGGATTGACCTTGCGACCGCAGCCGGGCTCCCGCCACGGATGCCAGGGAATCGTCGTCGCTGCCGTAGCAGTCCGGTCCCGCCACTGCCCGCAAGCTCGTTTCCACCGGCTCGATCAAGGCCAAGGCCGCCTCCCGGGTGGCAGCGCCGGCGCTGATTCTGAGTCGGACTTCGCCCTTGCCGCCGTAGGGTGCTACGGTCGGGTTTTCGAGTTCCAGAAAAGAGGCGACCTTTTCCGCCAACGCCGACTCGCCGATTCCCCAGAAGCGTAACGTTCGGCTGACGATGGTGGTTCGCCCCCAGCCCCGGCTTATCAGATAAGGCGCGGCGGTTTCGGTCCACATCCGCTGCATTTCGCCGGGTACGCCGGGAAAGGTCAGCAAAGTCAATCCGGAACGAGGCTGCCAGATCATCCCCGGGGCGCTGCCGATGGGGTTGGGCAACATCTCGGCGCCGCGGGGAAGCAGGGCCTGCTTGCGGTTGCTCTCCGGCAGAGAACGATGGGAATGGGCGTATTTCTCCTGGATGTCCGCCCAAATTTCGGGGCGAAACTCCAGCGGCGCCCCGAAAAAGTCGGCCAAGGTTTCCGTGGTCAGATCGTCCGGAGTCGGACCGAGACCGCCGGTAAAGACGAGCAAATTGGAACGCTCGCAGGCGATGGAAATCACCTGCTTGATCCGCTCGGGATTGTCCCCGACCACGGTTTGGTAATAGTGGGGAATACCCAGCAGCGCCAATTGCCGGGCCAAAAAATGGGCGTTGCTGTTACGAATGTCGCCCAGCAACAATTCGGTGCCGACACAGATGACTTCGGTGCTGGCCGGGGTGGGATCTTTTTTCATTTTTCGTATTCTATGATTGGGGGTGGGATCGTGTCATCTTCTAACGCCAGGTGCAACACTTCCGCCGGATGGTAGGCGCGCACGCCCAGGCAGTCGAGAATCTGCCGTCGACAGCTGGTGCCCGGTGCCACTACCAGGCTGTCCGGATCCGCTTGCCGGATCGCCGGCAGCAGGACGAGTTCGGCGATTGCAAGAGAAATCTCGTAATGTTCTTTTTCGTATCCGAAAATCCCCGCCATGCCGCAGCAGCCGGAAGGAATCGCCTCGATGCGGGTGTCGGGGATGACGGAAAGCGTTGCCAGTAGCGGTTCCATGCCCACCAGGGCTTTTTCGTGGCAGTGGCCGTGCACCAACACTTCCTTTCCCAATGGGGAAAATAGGGAGCGTGCCGAGGATGCCGCCTTCTTCGCGATGAATTCTTCGAACAGAAGGATTTGCTCGGCGATCCGGCGAGCCTTTTGTCTCAGCTTACCGTCGGCGAGCAAGTCGACGGCTTCGTCTCGGAAAGTCAAAACCTCGGACGGTTCGAGACCGACGATGAAACGGCCCGCCGCCGCATGGGGATAAAGCTGCTCCACCGCTGAAGTCAATCGCTCTCGGGCTTGTCGCAGCATTCCTTGGCTGATCTGGATGCGCCCGGATTCCAGGCAAGGAGTGATTCGAACCCGGCAACCCAGCCGGTTTAACACTTCCAGAGCCGCGATACCGATGTGCGGTTCGTAATATTCGGTGAAGAGGTCGTTGAACAAGACGACCGTTTCCCCCTGCCCGGTATCGGCAGGGCGCTGCCTCAGCTGATGGCTGAAGCGCTGTGGGGCCAAGGGCGGCAGGGGGCGTTGGGGGTGAAATCCCAGCAGCGATTTGATCCGGCCCGGAGCGGACAATACGTTGCTCAGTCGGGGGAAACGGCCGGCGGTTCCGATGAGGCGGTCGAGATTCCCCACCAGCCGAGCCCGCCGGGGCAAACCGAACCGGTCGTGATAATGCTGCAGGAATTCGGCTTTCATGCGGGCCATGTCCACATTGGCGGGACATTCCGCCTTGCAGCCCTTGCACGACAGGCACAGATCGAGGGCTTCGCGCAATAAACCGGCATCCTCGCCGGCCCATCCGGCGGGGTTGGCCATCACCTGCCGGAAGATATTAGCCCGGCCGCGGGTGCCGTGCTTTTCCTCGCGCGTGGCCATGTAAGAAGGACACATGGTGCCGTGGCCGGCGGTTTTCAAGCAAACCCCCGCGCCGTTGCATTGGGAGGTGGCGGTCTCGAAGCCTCCCTGCCGGCGCCAGTCGAAATGGGTGGAAACCGGTTGCCTGTGGCCGGCAAGCCGCAAGTGCTCGGTCAGTCGCCGGTTGTCGAGGGAGGCATGGGGATTCAGCAGGTCATGGGGATCGAACACCTGCTTGACCGCTTGTAACAGCTTGATTATTTCCCGGCCCATCAGGCGTTCCAGAAAAGGCGCCCGCAAACGGCCGTCGCCGTGTTTGGCGGAAAGGGTTCCGCGGTAGCGGATGACCAGATCGGCCACCTCTTCCAAAATTTGGGTGAATTTCTGTTGTTCGCTCGCCAGGTCCAGTTGGGGGCGAAAGTGGATCATCCCCCGGCCCACCGGGCCATAAATCACGCATTCCGTCCCGTGGCGGGCCATCAGATTTTGCATGTCCCGGACATAGGCGGGCAGATCGGCGACCGCCACCGCGGTATCCTCGATGCCGGTCACCGCCTTTTTCCGGCCGGGGATGCCCATCAGGAGCCCCAACCCGGCTTTGCGCAAGGTCCAGGCTTGTTCCATTTCGGGCGGGTCCAGTACCACATGGGCATAGCCCATGTGCGGCCCGCGCAGTTCCGTGAGCACGCCGGTCAATTGGTCGTCCAAATCCTGATCCGATTGGCCAGTGAATTCGGCCAGCAGGACCGCGCCCGGATCGCCTTGCAGCCAAAACCGGTTGCGCCGCTGTTCCAGGTTGTTCTGGGTCAAGGCCAGGATATGCCGATCCACCAGTTCCAGGGCCGCCGGCCCGTGGGACAGGACGGGAGCGACGGCTTTCAAAGCCCGGTCGACCTCCTCGAAGTGGATGCATAGCAGTTTCCGGGAGGTGGGCAAGGGGACCAGATTCAATTCAATTTCGGTTACCAGGGCCAAGCCGCCCTCGCTGCCACACAGGAGCCTGGCCAGGTTGAAGGCCGGACCCTGTGGCACCCAAGGCTGCCCGCTCGCCAGCACATCCAAGGCATAGCCCGCATTTCGGGGGATATGGTCGGGACGGGGGAAGCGCAGGAGGATCAAATCGCGGTGCGCTTCTATCAGGTGGTAAACGGTGCGATAAATTTGGCCCTCTAAGTTTTCTAGCCGAAGCTTCTCCTCCAATGCTTCCGGCCTCAAGGGACCGAACCGGGCCACGCTGCCGTCGCTCAACACTGCTTCCACCGAATGGACATGCTCGCGCGTGGTGCCATAGCGCAAGCCGTGGATGCCCGAGGCATTGTTGCCCAGCATGCCGCCGACCGTGCAGCGGTTGGAGGTGGAGGGGTCGGGAGCGAACATCAGTCCTTGAGGCCGCAGTTTTTCGTTGAGATCGTCCCGGATCACCCCCGGCTGTACCCGCACCCGCCGACGGGCACCGTCCACTTCCAGAATTTGGTTCATATAGCGGCTGCAATCGACCACCAGACCTTCGCCCACGCATTGGCCGGCCAGACTGGTGCCCGCCGCTCGCGGAATCAAGGGGAGTCGCTGGCGGGCGGCGAATTGCATGACGGCGATGCAGTCATTTCGGCCGCGCGGCCTGGCGATCGCCCGGGGCAGTTGCTGATAGGGCGAGGCATCGGTGGCGTAGAGCATGCGGGACAACGGATCGCCCAGCACATCGCCCTCGAGGGTCCGATCGAGTTCAGTCAAGGCGGGCGGTGCATTAGCTGACATAGAAAGTGCAGCCTAGTGGAGTCCTTCGAGCGGTCAGTTTATCCATGCGTCGAAGGAACTGTCACGGAAAGAGGCACAAATCGGCGGTTTTTGCCGATTTGTGCGGATGCCCGATCTATGCGGCCTTCTGCTGCGCCGGCAATTCCCAGCCCAGGGGATGCCCCGGCGGGGGCGCCAAAGGCTCGATTCGCTCCATCACCTCGAAGGCGTCGTGGCGGACGTGATTTTTCGCCATCTCGGCGCGGACTTGCTCTGCGCTCACCAAGCCCTTTTCCAGGCACTCTTTCACCAGCCCGAAGAAGTAGCGTTCCTGGTTGGGGTCCGGATGGGTCCGGTAGCGGCCCAGCAGCGCGTATTCGCCAAACAAATGACGGCGGGCGCGTAGGATCAAGCCCCACAGGTTTTTCTTTTCCGCCGGGCGAAAATCCACCGGGAGTCCGGATTTCCACGGTTGGGTCTTGCGCTTGGTGGTGTGGAGCATTTTGGTTTGCGGCGTGAGCTTGTCGAAATCGTTCCATTCGTTTTCGAACAGCTCGATGAGATCCCGCGGCTCCCGCTTGAGACAGATCCAGTCCATGTAATCGACCTGGAAGTCGAATAGTTGCTGAAAGGTTTCCTCCACCTTCCAATGGGTCAACTTGGCGCAGTCCAAGAGCATGACGCTGCTGGCCAGGCAGCCTTCCTTGCCTTTCTTGCCGGTCCGCGGACGGCACATCAGGCCGGCGCCGCCCATCTCCTTAGAAAGGAGTTCCCAGACGTCTCCCACGGCGAACACGTCGGGGTCGACCACCACCGCCCGGCCTTGATAATGCATCAATTCCGGCGGCATGAAGCGGAGCGGGGTGAACGATTGCAGGTCGTCGTTGAGCCACTGACGCCGCTGGCCGTCGCGCAAATACCATTGTCCCTCCTTGGCATGCAGGAAGGGATAATCCTCGTGATGGATGATCTCCACTTCGAACCGGTCGGCGTGGAGGGAATTGCGCTTCATGCTGTAGGCGGACACCACCGCCCCCAGCCATTGCTTGTGGTTGGTGTGAATAAAGACGCGGTAATCCATGGATGCGAACCTCTTGCCCCGGTTTGAACGAATGTCCAGTTTAATCAAACAATTCCATAAAATCGATAAGGTTAAGGCGTGAGTTTGACCTTAAGCCCCAGTGTCCGAATTTTTTCCGCGAACTCTTCCATCCAGGATGCGGGCAGGGGGGCCAAGCGCTCCGCCTCCGGTTGCATGGAAGGTCGGGCCAGTCCGTAAAGCAGCACGCCGCGGAGTGGAATATGCCGCGCTGTGGTGGTGGCGAGAAAATCCAGATAGGCGTGTTGTTCTTCTTGGGAAGGGGACTCGCCGTCGAGCATGAACAGGCAGGTCTGAATCCAAATCGGACAGAGCCGGGCGGCGGTTTCCAGATTGGCCAGGACCCGCTCCGGGGTGATGGCGGCGCCGTTGCTCCGCCGAATGCCTTCGGCGGTGGCGCTGTCGACCTTGAACCACAGCTCTCCCCCCAGCTTGTTCCAACGGGCCAGACCCCGCTGTACTTCCGGTCGCTGAATGAGGCTGCCGTTGCTGATGATGACCTTGCCGATTTGCGGGGGCAGGGGGATTTCGGCCAAGGTTTGCTCGATGGCGGCGATGGCCTGGTCGAATTCCGCCAGGGTGGTGGGCTCGCCGTTTCCCGAAATGGAGATGTCCTTGAGGGTTCGATGATCGGGAGGAACCTGGAAGCGTTGATAGAAAGTGCCGTCCAGGATCGATTCCAGAAGGCCGCGCAATTCCCGTTGTAATCGAGCTTTATCCAGCGGCGGGGCGGTGCCGCGCTGTAAATCGGGTACCTGGCAGTAGAGGCAACGCCAGTTGCAGGCGTTGTTGGGATTGAAATTGATCCCCACCGAGATTCCGCCCGCGCGGCGGGAGACCACCGGGTAGACGTAGGTCAGGCCGGCGCTGTCGCGGCGGTGATCGGTGACGGTCAGGGTTCGGGTCACGTCAGTAATCGTCCTCCAATGGCCGGGGGACGGCCTGTTCGCCGATGAAACGCCAAAAATCCAAGGTGCCTTGTTCTTCGAAAGGGACGCGGATATCCCGAGTCCATCCTCGGCCCAGGCTGAGATGACCTCTCACTTGATAATCGATCGGTCGGCGGGTGCCCAATTCCACGATCTGTTTCAGTAATCCCAGGGTTTGGACCGTGGCGATCACGTCCACATCCTGTCGGCCGTAAGCGGGCACGCGGATTTCATGTTCGGCCAAACCGCGGGCCAGGGGTTGGTCGTTGAGAAGCACGTCGGCGACCACGCCGTTGATGTCGAAGCCGTAGGCGTTGGGATTGTCGACTCGGAGGGTGACCAAAAAATCCTGGGCCAGGAGCTTGCCGCCGCGTAATCGAACGTCGACCACCGAAACCCTGGGTTGTTCGAAGGTGGAGAGATTGGCGCAGCCGGTCAACCAAAATAGCAGGAAGCCGCAAAGGCCGAACATCGATAGGGCGCGCATGGAAGTGATTCCGGCGTTGTTAAATGTCTTATTATATCATGGGTTATTAGCTCGACTTTTCCCATCGGGGATATAGTGAAACAAGCACTTAAAAGGGAAATGGGAGTTTTTACGTACCGGTTTCACCACCTCCCTCGAACTCAGCGTTGCTGAATCGCAACACGTTGCAGTTCTCCTTCACAGTCCGCTGCAGTGCCTCATCAAATCCGTCGCGGCTCTTGGCTTCGATTTCGACTGATATCGTCACGTCGACCCCCAGCTTGGCGGTGAAATGCTGAACCACTTCCTCCATGATCGTGGCAAAATCCATCTTCGCTTTTACCGGGTCCACGGCGATGGTGCCGTAGAACTGCTTTTTAACGGCAGCGGTGCTTCCTGAATCCGGTTGTCCCATTTCACCTGGTGTCGGGGGTGGCGTGGTGCCTGCTTTGCCTGTCGCGCCTGAGGTTGCCGCGCCGCCCGCTTCACCGGGTTGGGTCGGTTGCGGTGATGGTTGTGCGGCTTGACGGATGCGCTCGACGTAGGCTACGGCTGCTTCACGATCAATCAGCAACGACGATTCATCCAGGGTGACGCTGGCACTGTGGCCAAAGCTAAAGCCGAGGTAACGGTCGCCTTCCTTGCCGGAAGCAAAACCAAAGTAATCCTCGCTTTCAACGCCTTTAGAAAGGGCGTCGCGGAAGACATGATCATTCACCAGCCGCGGCAGGTACAGGTAGTGGCAGGTGTCTTGCCAGACTTTCAGCGCGCTGACTTCTGTCACCCCGTCCTTCAAATACCACTGCTTGAGCACGTTGCGCAGGTGGATAGGAGACCACTCATAGATGACCCATTCTTCTTCGCGCAGCGTATTTTCGATGGTTTGTACCAGGCTGGGAATCGTGGGTGATACGGAGACCACCTCCCAGTTCAGGGTTGGTTTGCCTTTGACGAAATCTTCGATCGGCGCGATCAGCCACTTGTAGGTTTCCCGAATCAACTGCGTCAGGGACTGTTCCGCCCTGTCTCGATGGCGCTTGGCCTGGTTGAGATGTGAGAGATCCTGGTTCAGTGTGCCATTTTCGATATCGGTGACGATGGATTGCCAAGCCAGATAAATGCGGCCTTGTTCCTTCAGCCGGCTCACCACATCAAAATCCGGTGCCAGAAAGATCAACCGGTTCCGTTTCTGCCGGGGCTGGTCGCCTCGATGATGCAATAGCTTTTCCGCCTCCATAAAAGCCGGATTGATCTCGGCGCGGCTGTAGGCGGCATTGGTCGGCAGCACCACCAGGCGTGGACCGGAACCGTAGTCGTCGGGAACGTCCCCCGACGGGGTGAATACATGAATGCCGCCGAACCGGTGGTTGCGGCCAAAGGCGCGCGTCACGCGATTTTTCAGCAGCGGCAGCAGCTCGTCGCGCTCGCTAATGTTCTGCTTGCGGCTTTCCATTTCCCGGCGCAGGTTGGGCTTGGTATCCAGCCAGTAGCGGTCCTGCTCGGCATAGAGATAATGCAAGCGATCGCGCAGGCGCTTCAACACATCCTCGAACACACCGATGGTCTGGCCGGGCTGGACCGAGCCGAGCAGGATGCGCTCGGTCTGGATACCCCGGATCATCTGCTCCCGGGTGGAGGGCGCACTGCCCAGAAAAATGGTGCGGGCGGTGCGGCGCGCGGCCTGCACGCCGCCGAACAGGGTATGGTGGCCGTCGATTTCATAAGGGACCGAGTGGGGGCCGTCCACTTCGCGCTCGATCACCGGCTCCCAGCCCTGGGGCAGGTAGTGGATACTCTTGTGGCGCACATTGCTGTCTTCCAGCGGCAGGGAGCCGGGCATGATCAGCGCGTCCTTGTTATCCGAGTTCCACAGCCGGTGGATGACGATGGCCATGTATTGGAGCACGCCGCGGGTGCGCTGGAATTTCTCCAGCGTGGACCAGTCCTCGTAGAGCCGGTCGAAGATCTCCGGGTGGATGGGGTAGGAGCGGCACAGGCGCTCGAAGTATTCGTTGGACTGGGTCTCTACGGGGAACTTGTCGGCGTGCTGCCGGTAGAAGTCGGAAAACTGCCGGCTGATGCCTTCCACCTGGGCGCGCTCGCCGGGGTTCTCGAACAGCCGCCGGCGCACGATCTCGAACGCTTCCTCGGTGCCCACCGGCTTCCAGACGGACTCCACCCGGGCGAAGTATTTCTCCAGGGAGTTCAGCGCGCGCTGACCCATGGTGCCGCCCGCCTCCAGCTCGGATTCAGGCAGAGAGGCCAGCAGGATGGCGTTGGGTATCGCCTTCATGGCTTCGGTCAGGCCCTGAATAAAGCTGATATTGCTGTCGAAAGTGCCGGCCTTGTACTGCTTGCCCAGCTCCAGTTGGCGGATAAAGGCCACCAGCTCATCCATCAGGATCACGCACGGCGCCGCCTGGCGAATCAGCGCGGTCAAAACCTCTTTGCCGGGCGAGGTGCCGTCGGCATCGCTGCCGGCCACCATCTCATAGCCCGGCTCGCCGAGCAGCTGGTAGGCGAGTTCCCCCCACAAGGTATTAACGTAGGTGTTGCCGTATTGGCGGGGCTGGCTGGGCGACAGCTTGATGCCGTCGATCACCGCGATCTTGGCGCGGGGCAGATCGTGAATGCCGGCCTCGTCCAGTACCGGCGGCACGCCCATCAGTCGGTCGGTGCCGACTTCGCGGCTCGCCAGGTGATAAACCGCCAGCAGCGTATGCGTCTTGCCGCCACCGAAGGCGGTTTGCAGTTGGATGACCGGATCGCCGCCCTGGCCCGCCAGGCGTTGCGCCACCGAGATCAAGAGCAGGCGCATCCCTTCGGTGATGAAGGTGCGGGCAAAGAATTGCTCCGCATCCTGATATTCGGCCGGCGCGGTGCCACCCGCCACCTGGGTGATATCGGCCGCGAATTCCGACTGTTTGAAGGAGCCTTCCAGAACGTCTTGGTGGGGGCGGGCAATCTCGCGCCAAGGCTTTAGACTCATAGTTTTATCCTGTAACGGTCCAGTTCATATTCTGCTTAAGATTGTTTTGATCAACTATTTCAGGATGTGGATCAATTGCCTTAAGCAATTTTTTGAGTTTGCTTTTTAAATCGCTTGGATCGACTGCCTTTGGAAATAGCTTTGATGCCTTGCAAGGCTGCTCAACATGTAATACCACTCTAAGCTGGGTTGCCCGCAATGCCTTCCGTGCAAACTTTTTCTCATCTTGATCGGTCGCATTGCATTGTGCTGCCACCAACCCAGCAATGCTATCTCGTACCTTTTTTGCAACATCCAGTGATAGATTGCTCGGCTTCTTCGAGCCCGGACGCCGATAGTCCTTGACTTCTATGATCCACAGTACGTCATTGTCTATGCAGAGAAAGTCAACGGCTTTGCTGCCGCCGCATATGCTTTGAAACTGGTTCCGAATAAATGACCACTTGTCAAATGCCGTGGCGTCACAACACCCATTCGCAAATGAAAAGGTCAATCCACCTTCTGTAAAATCGTTCACGACATTCCCTCCTTCCATGGATGATTAAATAGCCAGAAACCGATCAGACTGCTCGAGTGATTCATCCAGCAAGATCAGTGGATCAATATCTTCGGGTGTACCACCTTGCGAAATAATCACACCTCCAGAAGTTGTCTTCAGCGCGAAATAACGCTGCCCTACATTTTGGAATTCTTCCTTGCCAGATAAAATCTCCAATTCTCGGAGCAAAAAAAGGCTGTGCGTCGCTAAAATCACCTGGATTCCATGGCAACAGAGAAGGAAGAGTGCTTCAGCGACCAACTTGATAAGCCTCGGATTCAAATTCGTTTCTGGTTCATCCCAGAACAGTGTTCCACCGGGCTGCAGGCTGCCGTTGTCCAATAATTGCATAATAGTCGCCAACTTGCGTAAGCCTTCTGCAAGAAGCGTGATTTCGCGGCGCTGCCTCTTCTTGCCTCTAACCGTATAAACCGTATAAAATCGACCACCTTCGAGTATCACATCTCCCCCTATTGCATTCCCTAATCTTTCAAGCAGTTTTCCAATGAACTCTGGCCTCTCCTTGAGGCGTGGCGAAGAGAGCTTAACGGCCAAATCCCTGAATGTTTCATCAAACGACAATTCACGGGTTTCATACAGTGAGATAAACCCTTCGAAAAAAGAGATCATCTCTTTGCTGGGAAGATACACTGAGCGTCCATAGATGGCGTTTGAGGTTAACCTTTCAGGTAGCTGGTCAATGCTTACTTTGGTTTCAGCGCGATCGGAGAATTGAAAGGCCCAGGTAATCTCATCGTCCATTGGCGGCATAGGGGGTTCATGTGGCATCCTGATCGTCACCGTTGGAATCGAACCTGTCACAGTTCCGTTCACAGACGTCCCTTTTCTTGAGCCGCCAGTGGTAAGGTTACCGATCCTTTCAGGCTTGAAAATATGCAACAGCCGCTCCGAGACGTGCCGTTCAATGGACTCCTTGCTTATAAAACTGCTGCGATCTTTGACCTGTGTCTCCCAGATGGTCGAGATCAAATAGCCCAACTTGAGCAAATGGGTCTTTCCCGTTCCATTCTCCCCCACAATGACATTCAGGCCTTCCGAGAAGCGAAGATTTGCCTTCTTGAATACAGTGAAGTTGGTCAGATTCAGATTGCTCAGCATCAGTGACTCCTCATATCTCAAATTCCATCTGTGAGCCGGCATGGCCGATCTCGTGGGAAGCAGCGACGATGGCGTGCCAGGAGCCGATCAGTTCGTTGTAGGCGCGGGCTTCCTCGGCCCACTTCTTGCGCTCGCACAGGGTGTAGAGGTGATAGGCGAGCTGGCGGATGGATTCGCCTTTCTCCGGCATCTGGGCCAGCAACTCACCGGCGGCGGATTCGCCCTGATTATTGAGACGGCGGATCATCTGGTAGCAGGCTTCCCAGATGGGCGTTCGTTGGTCGCGAGTGGGGTCCCAATCCGCTTCGTACTCGCTCCATTTGAGCAGGCGCACCTTGCCGCCACCGGATTCCACCACACCGGCTTCACGCACGCCGTCCACGCTGGTGCCCTTGGCCCGGGAGAGGGTATCCGCCTCGCCGAAGGGGCCGGCGCTCCAACCGTATTGGTCGAACCAGCTGGCACAGAACTGGGTGTCGGCATCGAAACTGCCGGACTCGGGGCTCAGGTATTCGGTGATGGCACGGTTGATCAGCACCAGGGCGTCATGCACGCTCATTTTGGAGCCGTCCTGGTTCAGCACCGCTTCGTACTTCGAGAAAATGGCCATGCCGGGGCCTATAGCTGACTGGGCCAAATCTACAGGCGCGATGGGGGTTTGACCACTTTCACCCCCGATCATGGTTTCGAGCGCGTCAGGCATTTCTTCTCGTAACTCACGCTGGAAGTCACGCCGTGAAATGGTGTTGGCTCCATCACCTCGCCTTCGGCAGACAAGAACAATGCTGGATGCTAGTGCGTTAGAATCTCGTGCTCTGCTTCGCGCGCCTCTTTCTGTTCTGATTGGCCAAGTGCCTGTTATCTGAAAGCCAGCAGAAATGACTGCATCCAAGAAAGCTTCCCAGCCGCGAGATATGGTTTTAACGTCAGTGCTTTCGGACTGTTTAAAAGCGTAATAGATTGTTACAGGAAAGTAGGGGGATGATTCATTCGCAATCTTCGCCATGACCTGAGTCATGCCGCTCATGAAATATTCATTTGCTGAGTCGCCCCAACGTTTTACATCTGCAACTAGTTCATCTGATTTTGGCGTTTGAATGGAGCCAAATAGCTCAGGGTAAAACGGCTTCAATGCGCGCCTTTGCCAGACGTAAAAATAATCCGATATATCGGCATATGGTACGTTGTCGTAATACGGTGGATCTGTTGAGACAACTTTTTCCTTGTAGTCGGCAGCTCTGGCATCGCATTGAGTGACAAACCCATTCGACATCTCCTTGTAAGTCCTTTCGACGACTTTGGCCGCCCAATCTGCGTTGGTTGCCCACGAGCAATGAAAAGAGGAAAACGGATTGGCTTCTGGATAGTCCCAAGTCATTGGGATCACGTGTGTCGCGAATACGTGTCCCACAGTTCCTCTAGGCATCCAAGTGGCGAGCGTGCTCCAGTAGTCCGCGCTTCGGCTTATCGCCATACCAAGGTACGTGCATATCGCCTTTGCGTATTCTTTTGATGCACCTGAATTTATTGCGTGGTCATAAACATTTGGCAAAAGTGAGGAAAGCTTGTCCATGACAGCGATCTGTCTGCCGGTATAGATATCACCGAATGTCTCCATGCCATAGCGAGGTGGTCCCATATACTGGGGGTGTGTGGAAAGTTTTTCCGATGGTTTCCACCCGGGTACGAACTCAAGCGCTACTTTCTCATGATCGGGTGATGGTGATAAAAAGAATCTAGCACCGTCTTTCTCAACGAGCATAGCTAATAGTTTGCTTCCCATGCGTCCTGCCTTGCCCATTTCCTTTATGTATGAGAGGGGTATAGGGCTGTCGGTCAGGATGCAGGAAAAAGAGCCTCGTCCTTTTTTAGTACCCTTCTTTGCATGGGCGGGGATTTTTTCGTTATGAACTATAAATTCATAGCCGTCTTCAGTTATTACTGGCTCAACCCACGCTTCTCGCCCGGTAACATTTGATATGGCGAAGCTGCTAACTAATGGCACGTTGATGCCATTCGCAGCTGGGCTAGGGCTCGGTACAGTCCGTGCCCACAACCATGCAAGTACTGTGGCTTTGCCTCCACCGAATTCGCGTGGCAATTCAGCTTTAGGGAATAAATGGCTTAGTTCTTGTTCGCAAATTGCTCCTATGTATGCTGCATATCTTCTAATGTCCTCGGCAAGGCCGGTACACCCCTCCCAATCTAATAATGTGTCAGTGTTATTCGAGGAAAATTCGGCCGGGCCAACGGGAACCTGGTTATAGAAATTGCGAGGTATTTCGATCAACGCCTTTCCGTTGATTACCGCAATAGGGTTGAGATCGGAGCTATAAGTTTCTAACCCAAGTCGCTGTGCTTCAAGCGGCAGGTATCCACGCCCGTTGAAGGGGTCTATAAACTTCAAAGAGGTTGATGCGTCTAAGCCATAAATTTGTTGTGTTTCGCGCCAACTTTTTTCAATTTCCTGTCTGGCGGCATTGATCACAGACTCATTGTTGGAGTTTTCCCATTTGACAAGTGCTCGAATAATGTCAAATAGGCGTTCCCTCTCCGCATCAGCTTGTGCTTTAGTTTTTCCTTTGTACCAGCCCCTTTCGCCACCTGGGTCGTTGACCAATTGAGCGAAAAGTATTGCTCTCGCTGCCGCCAGAGATCGTGATGCCCACCATGGGTGGATAGTGGAAGGGTGGCCGTGTCTGACGGACTTCTCTTTTCCAGACGACTCGTTTATGTCGTCGAGCGGCAGTGCGACTTCAATGAGTTTCTTTGGTGCTTTGGTGGCCATTGAAAATCCTTAAATCGTCTGTTCTGGCGCAACTGCCTTGGAAAGCAGGTCGCTCAGGTCGTAATTGATACTGGCCACGCCAAAGTCGGGCTCAGAGTTAAAGGGGTTGCGGATGTAATAGGGGCCTTCATGGCTGTCGCCATCGACGACTACGATGGCCAGTAGAAATTTCTCCGCCTGGTTCAGCGCATAGATGATCTCGTTGCGGCTGACGGTAATGGTGCTCTGGCCTTTGGCGCGGCCCTTGACCTCGATGTGACGATCAGGAGGTAGGGAGCCATCAGGATTCGCCGGCGGTCTTGCCGTGACGTCCCAGCCGCATTTTTCGGCGGAGACGTCCTTCACTTCATGGCCAAAGTCGCGCTCGATGGTCATCACCGCTTGCATGGCGACGTTTTCTATACGGGAGCGTGCTTCGGTATCGGCACAGAAGTTGGTTTCGCCCTTGCGCTGGGCCAGCAGTCCCCGGGGGATCACCAAGGCACCGCCGATCACTACCGGCGTACTGGAGACCACGTTTTTTATCGCTTCCAGTTCGCGCTTGCGCTGTTCGAGCCGGGCGGTCAGTTCTTCGACGGTGCGCTTGGCGTTTTGAGGCTGCATCCTTGGCTGCTTGCCGGCGGCCACATCGTCGCTGAGCTTGATGTAGCGGTCGGACCAGTAGTTGATTTCCTTCACCAGGCGCTCATTCACGGCGGCCAGCACCTTGTCGGCCTGGCGTTCGCGCCGGGCTTTGACTTCTTGATAATGCTCGGGGACCAAATGTTGGGAAGCATGGTTCAGGGCCAGGGCTTCCAGGTCCCCGTTGATCCAGGGGGCGTCGAGGATGTCCTGAACCCGCTGCAGGTCTATGTCGTCGACGGGTTGCAGGTCCAGGTGCGGTGCCCAACCGGCGTGATAGGCATTGCCATGTTGGTCGATCTCCACGAATTGCAGTCGGCGTGAGGCGACTCTGGGTCGATCTCCATTGGCTTCGCGCACGCTGTGATCCACCATAAACAGGATCTTCGGCTCCCGCCCGTCGTCGTTGGGGTCCACCAGCACGGCACCCTGCTTGAGTTTGCCGCGGTGGGCCGAAAGGATCAGATCGGTCGTGGCGTGCATCAGCGGATGGCCGGGATGGATGAGGCCAGCCATGGGTTTGCCATGCACCCGTACCAGCTGCTTTTCAAAGCAGATGCGTTCGTACTTCTTCAGCACCGGGGTGCGGGACTCGCCAATGACCCGGTCCCGCTCGCGGATGGCGGCGGGCACGTGGCGCACCTCGTAGCGGCCGGCTTCGCGGGGGCGCATTTCGCCATTGAGGTTCTGGAAGGCCTCGGTGAAAAAGGCGCGGATGAAGTAGGGCTGCAGTTTGCGCGCCTCGGCCTTCTCCATCTCCTCCTTGACCGCGTAGAGGTCCTCCAGGCTCATGTGCTGCTCGACCAGCGCATTGCGGCGTAGGATTTCTCGCAGGTGCTCGGTATCCAGCGCACCCTCGATCACCTGGTTAAGTTTATCTTTTACTTCCTGTGATTCGCCATAGCGGATGGCCTCGATTAACAAATCCTTGAGAGACTTGTTCTCGAAGGCCTCGCCCAGGATGTCGAACACCTTGCCGCCCAGGGCCTGTTTTTCCACTTCCAGCTTGTCGAACAACTTCTGGAAGACATCGCCTTCCCGGGTTTCCTTGGCCACCAGGTTCCACAAATGGCAGACCTCGGTCTGGCCGATGCGGTGGATGCGGCCAAAGCGCTGTTCCAGCCGGTTGGGGTTCCAGGGCAGGTCGTAGTTGACCATCAGGTTGGCGTTTTGCAGGTTGACGCCTTCGCCGGCGGCGTCGGTGGCGACCAGCACCAGCACGTCCGGGTTGTTGCGAAACTCCTCTTGGGCCTTGCGCCGGTCGTCCCGATTCACGCCGCCGTGAATGGCGATCACCGCCTCCGGTCGGCCCAGCATGCCGCCGATGCGTCCCACCAGGTAGTGGAGGGTGTCCTTGTGCTCGGTGAAGATGATCAGTTTGCGCCGAGTGCCGCCGCCCGTGTACATCTCCGGGCGGTCTTGCAGCAGGTGCGAGAGTTCCTCCCACTTCTTGTCATTGCCGGACTGGACGACACCCAGGGCTTGCTGCTCCAGGTTCTTCAGGATCAGAATTTCAGCTTCGAGTTCGGGAATGGTCTCGGCGGCGGTGGCCTGGTCGACGACCTGGTCGGCGTAGATCTCGTATTCCTCGGCGCTCAATTCCTCGTCGAGCTCGTCGAGGTTGTCGGGCAGGTCGATCTTCTTTTTAACGGCGTATTCGCCTAATGTCTCCGCAACGCCTTCGCGCACTTTTTCGCCGCGGGCGATCAGCTTCTCCTCTTCCAGCCGTGATTCTAGCCGTTTGCGACGGCGCTTGAGCGACTGGTAGATGGCTTCCGGGCTGGAGGCGAGGCGGCGCTGCAGCTGGGTCAGGGCAAAGCCGACGGTGTTTTTGCGGCCCTTTTCCTTCAAGTTGTCCGCCCGGTTCATCTCGTTGCGGACGTAATCGGTGACGGCCGTGTAGAGTGCCGCCTCCGCATCGGAGAGTTCGTAGTTGGCGGTGTAGGCGCGGCGTTCCGGGAACAGGGGCGTGCCATCGAACTTGAGCAGTTCTTCCTTGACCATGCGGCGCATCATGTCGGAGACGTCCACCTTGTGGGCGCCCTCGCGGAACTTACCGTAGAAGCGATCGCCGTCCAGGAGGGAGAGCCAGATCTGGAAGTCTTCTTCCTTGCCGTTGTGGGGCGTGGCGGTCATCAGCAGGAAGTGGCGGGTGATGGCGCCGAGTAGTTCTCCCAACTGGAATCGCTTGGTCTTTTTGACTTTGTTGCCGAAGTAGCTGGCGGAGAGCTTGTGGGCCTCATCGACGATGATCAGGTCCCACTCGGTGTTCCTAAGCTTCTCCTGGTACTCCTCGTTGCGCGACAGTTGATCGAGCCGGCAGATCAGCTGGTTTTGCGCATCGAAGTAATTGCCGGAGGCGCACTGCTCCTGTTTCTCACGGCTGAAGATCTCGAACTGGACGCCGAACTTCTCCAGCAGTTCGTCCTGCCACTGCTCGGTGAGCCCGCCGGGCGCAACGATGAGGACGCGCTTGGCATCGGCGCGCATCAGCAGCTCGCGGATCAGCAGGCCGGCCATGATGGTCTTGCCGGCCCCCGGGTCGTCTGCCAGTACGAAGCGTAGCGGCTGTCGGGGCAGCATGGACTCGTAGACGGCGGAGATCTGGTGCGGCAGGGGTTCCACGTTGGAGGTGTGGACCGCCATCATCGGATCGAAAAGGGCGGCCTGGGAAATCCGGTAGGCTTCCAATCCGAGTTTGAATTCGGCGCCGGGGGCGTCGAAGGCCCAGGGGCGGCCTGCCTGTGCCAGCTCGAGCCGTGCCTCATCGGAGCGGAATAGCATCTGCTCACTTAGGCGGCCCTGGCTGTCTTTGTAATAGACGGTGACTGCGTTGTCGCCGACGGGCTCCACTTGCACCACGCGCACGATCTCGTCGGCCTGAATGCCGCGGATTTGGGTGTCCTTTTTGATGTCCTCGAGTTTGAGCATTTTGCCCCCTTAGCTCGACTTTTTCCATTAACAGGCAAGTGTAACGCACTGAAAAATAATGCCTGGTGTTTTAAACGGGAATTTTCCATTGTCGCGATTTGAAATCGACATGTAAAAAACTCCCACTTCTTTAATGTTTGTTTCACCATGCTGCCCATGGAGAAAGTCGAGCTTACGTATCGGCGCCGCCGTCTTCGGGTTCATACATTTCCGCGATCTCTTTCAAGCGGGCCACCGCTTTGCCGTTGATGGTATCCGGGCGGTATTTGCCCTCCGCGCCCGGTGTTCCGGCAGGTTGATCCATGAGGAGTTCCAGCGCCTGATCCACGTGGCTGACCGGATACAAGTTGAATTGCCCGGCTGTCACCGCTTGAATGACTTCTTCCTCGAGCACCAGTTCGTCACAGTTGGGCGCCGGGAAAATGACGCCGTGGGTGCCGTCCAATCCTCTTGCCCGGCAGAGCTGGAAGAAACCTTCTATTTTCTCGTTCACGCCGCCGACCGCCTGAACTTCGCCGTACTGATTGACCGAGCCGGTGACCGCGAAACACTGCTGGATCGGCAAGTGGGTGAGGGCCGAGATGAGCGCGCTGACTTCGGCCAGGGCGGCGCTGTCGCCGTCGACGTAACCGTAGGACTGCTCCAGGGCGATGTGCGCGGAAACCGCAAGCGGGAATTGTTGGGCGTATTTGTATCCCAAATAGCCGGAGAGAATCATCACGCCCTTGGAGTGGATCGGTTGACCCAGGTTCACCTCGCGCTCGATGTCCACCACTCCCTTGGAGCCGGGATAGACGGTGGCGGTGATTCGGGCCGGCGCGCCGAAGCTGCGCGTACCGGTTTCGAAGACGGTCAAGGCGTTGATTTTGCCGGTCGCCTTGCCGCCGGTGGCGATCAGGATGGTGCCGTCGATGATTTCTTCCAGGCTGACTTGGGCCAAACGACCTTCCCGCTGATCCTTGGCCGCCAAAGCTTGATTTACGTGGGAAGCTTCGATGTGAGGGGCATGCTCTTGCGCGCGCCACCATTCGGCCTCGCGCAGCAGGTCGATGAGTTCGCCGAAGCGGGCCGACAGCTTGTGGCGCGATTCCGCCAGGCGCGAACTATGATTGGCCAGATGCAGGACCGCCCGGGAGGTGAGGGCGGCGGTGCGATTGACTTGAGTCTGATGAGCCAGGAAGCGGGCCAACAAAGACAGCATCTCCGAGGTGCGCGCCAGATCGTCATCGAAATCGGCCAGGATTTTGAAAATATCGTTGAATTCCGGGTCCACTTCCTGGAGAAGCAGATAATGACCGCGATCGCCGACCAGGATCACTTTCACATCGAGGGGGATGGGCTCGGGGTTGAGGGTCGCCGGCAGCAGGGTCGCCGGTTCGTTGGAGGGGCGTTCAATGGTCAGTTGGCCGCGTTTCAGGGTGTGTTTGAGAGTGGTCCAGGACAAGGGTTCGGCGAACAGCTTGTCGGCCTCCAGAATCAAATAGCCGCCATTGGCCAAATGCAGCGAGCCGGGATAGATTTTGTGGTAATTCGTTTCGATGATGCCTTGTTCGGCGGTATATTCGATGTGCCCGAATAGATTGGTGTAGCTGGGATGGGGTGCGTGGATGACCGGTACGCCCGCCTCGGCGGTGTGGCTGACGAATACATTGGGGGCGTAGTTTTCCTGTAAACGCTTGCGTCGAGTCGTTTCGTCGGTCCCTTCGGAGCACAGTTTTTCCTGTATCGTGAGTTCCAGGTCGGCGCGCAGGCGCTTGAAAAAATCCGCCAATCCCTCGACCTGGCGGTATTTTGCCTCCAATGGCTCAAGTAGCGGGGCGATGGCTTGGCGGACAGTGGTACGATCCAGGTGCCGCTGTTTTTCCGCCATCTCCCGCTTCCATTGGGGGAGTTCGGCGAGCAGATCGGCGAGGTAATCTTCCAGTTCGGTGACGGTGCGGTTGAAGGTGTCCCGGTCGGCTTCGGAAAGCTGGGTGAATTGGGTCTCGTCCAGCGGCGTGCCTTCCTTCAGCGGCGTAAAGGTGATCGAATCGCCATCGTGGAAAACGGCGATACTTCGTTCCAGGGCCTGGCGCTCCAGTTGATTGAAAGCGTGTTCATGGCGTTGATTGAATTCGCGCTCGATGCGGTGTTTGCGGCGCTGATAGGAGGGGCTTTCGAACACCGCCGGAAAGGTGTCCAGGAGTTTGTCGATGAAAGCCTCCATGTCGGCGGCGAAAGCCTGGCTGCGACCGGTTGGCAAGGCCACGGCGACGGGCCGGCGCGGTTCGTCCGGATGGTTGAGGTAGATCCAATCGTCGGGAGCGGGACGCTTGCGGGCATCTTCTTCCAGCAGATTGGTGGCAAGGGTCAGGCGACCGGTTCGGGATTCTCCCATCACAAAGGTGTGATAGCTGGGGTGCTGCATGGCGATGGCGAAGCGGAGCGCCTGCTCGGCCCGGGCTTGTCCGAGTACTCCGGTGAAAGGGGCCAGTTCGGCGGTGGTTCGAAAATCCAGGCCTGCTTGCGACTCGAGCAGCAGATCATCCGGAGAGAGCGGGGGGTGACGGCGAGATCGGGTCATAGAGCGGGATTTCCCTTTCCTTGTATAATAAATAAGATTTGTTGGGAAATAATACGGACATGGGGATTTTTTGTGCCATTATCGCCGGTTTCGTTCGAACCGTCGATGGGTTGAACGAATGGCTCGGGCGCGCGGTGGCTTGGTTGGCCTTGGGAATGGTGATGGTAACCTTCCTGGTGGTCATCCTGCGTTACGGCTTCGATCTGGGCTGGATCGCGCTGCAGGAATCGGTGGTCTATATGCATGCGGTGTTGTTTTTGCTGGGTGCGGGATACACCCTGAAACACGACGCCCATGTGCGGGTGGATATTCTCTATCAGCGGATGGGCGCGAAAGGACGGGCGTGGGTGGATTTTCTCGGCGCCTGGTTGCTGTTGGTTCCGGTATGCGTCTTTATCTTCTGGAGTGCGTGGGACTATGTGGCGGCTTCCTGGGCGATTCGAGAAGCATCCCGCGAAGCCGGCGGTTTGCCGGCGGTCTTTCTGCTCAAGAGCGTCATCCTGGGATTTGCCGCGATCTTCCTGCTGCAAGGCGTCGCCCAGAGCGGTAGGGCGCTGTTGATTATCCTGGATCGACCGTTGAAAGGGGAACGATCTTGACCGAATCGACCATGGCGGTGGGCATGTTTGCCGCCGTTTTCCTGGTGCTTTTGACCGGCTATCCGGTGGCGATGGCCTTGGGTGGAACGGCTTTGGCTTTCGCCGGCCTGGGGCTGCAATTGGATTTGTTCGACGCGGCGTTTCTGGAGGCGCTTCCCAATCGGCTATACGGCATCATGATCAACCAAACCCTGATGGCGGTGCCGTTGTTCGTGTTCATGGGGGTGGTGCTGGAGCGGGCCCGGATCGCCGAGGATTTGCTCGACACCATGGCCGAATTGTTCGGCTTCCTGCGCGGCGGCTTGGGGGTGACCGTCACCCTGGTGGGGATGTTGATGGCCGCCAGCACCGGGATCGTGGGGGCGACCGTGGTGACCATGGGCTTGCTTTCCCTTCCCACCATGCTCAAGCGCGGTTACCATCCCGCTTTGGCGTGCGGAACCATCTGCGCCTCCGGGACGCTGGGGCAAATCATTCCACCTTCCATCGTGCTGGTGCTTTTGGGGGACGTGATCGGTTCGGCTTATAGCCAGGCGCAATTGGAGATGGGCGTATTCACCCCTAAAACCGTATCGGTGGGGGATCTGTTCGCCGGCGCCCTTTTTCCCGGCTTGGGATTGGTGGCGTTTTATTTGTTGTTTTTATTGGCATTGGCCTGGGTGAAGCCCGACTGGATGCCGGTGAAGAATCCGGAAAACAAACGCGAGGGGCATCTGTTCGGACGGGTGCTGAAGGGCTTGTTGCCGCCCCTTTTGCTGATTGTGGCGGTGTTGGGCTCCATCCTGGGAGGCTTGGCCACCCCCACCGAGGCGGCGTCGGTGGGTGCCGCCGGTGCGCTGATGCTGGCGGGGCTGCGCCGCCAATTGGATTTTGCCCGCCTGCGCGAAGTGATGCGAAATACCGCTCGGGTGAGCAGTATGGTGTTTTTGATCCTGATCGGCGCGGCGCTGTTTTCCCTCGTGTTTCGCGGCTTTTACGGCGACGAGATGGTGGTGGCGTGGCTGTCGGATCTTCCCGGCGGTGCATTCGGGGCGATGGTGATCGTGATGGGGGTGATGTTCGCCCTCGGTTTTGTGCTGGATTTTATCGAGATCACCTTCGTGGTGGTGCCCATCGTGGGACCGGTGCTTTTGACCATGGGCTTGGACCCGGTCTGGCTGGGGGTGATGATCGCCCTGAACCTGCAAACTTCTTTTTTGACCCCGCCGTTCGGTTTTGCCTTGTTTTATCTGCGAGGCGTGGCGCCGGCGGAAGTGGGCACCGGTGCCATTTACCGGGGCGTCATGCCGTACATCGCCATCCAGGTGCTGATGCTGGGGATATTGGCCGTTTGGCCGACCTTGGCCACCTGGTTGCCGCAACAGATTTACGGGGAGTGAGTATGTCTAAAATCATTCAAGTAAAATTCTTCATCATTTCTATGCGAAGCGGGGACCGGGAGCTTGACCTTCGGGACGCCGTGAACCCTTCCTTGGGGGCTTTCCCCCCACCCAACCCTCCCCCCATTGGGGGGAGGGCAAGGGAGGGGGGGGCGCGAACGCCCTCCGGTCAAGCTCCCGGTCCCCGCACCCCACGAGATGGGTTTTGCGAACCATCTTTTACCCACTTGGCTCTGTTACTTCTCCTGATTTCGGCGGTTCAATTGACAGGCTGCGGTCAGAAAGGAGATCTCTATCTGCCGGAGCCGGAGCAAACCCAGGAAAAGGAAAAACGCTGAATGGATCATTTTTACTACCGCGAAGGACAATTGTATGCCGAAGACGTGCCCGTGGCGGAGATCGTCGCCGAATACGGCACGCCGGCCTATATTTATTCCCGCGCCACCTTGGAACGTCACTGGCGCGCTTTCGATCGCGCCTTCGGCGATTATCCCCATCTGATCTGCTACGCGGTCAAGGCCAATTCCAATCTGGCGGTGCTGGGCCTGCTGGCCCGCTTGGGCTCCGGCTTTGACATCGTTTCGGTGGGAGAGTTGGAGCGGGTGCTCGAGTCCGGCGGGGAGGCGGGCAAAATTGTCTTTTCCGGCGTGGGCAAGCGCGAGGACGAGCTTCGCCGCGCCTTAGAGGTGGGTATCCGCTGCTTCAATGTGGAAGTGCCGGAGGAACTGGACCGTCTCAACCGGATCGCCGGCCAGCTGGGCGTCAAGGCGCCGGTATCCTTGCGGGTCAATCCGGATGTGGACGCCAAAACCCACCCTTACATCGCCACCGGGCTGAAGGAAAACAAGTTCGGAATCGACGTGGAGACGGCCCTGGCCGAATATCGGCGCGCGGCGGAAATGCCCCATCTGGAAGTGGTGGGCTTGGATTGCCATATCGGTTCCCAATTGACCGAAATCACCCCGTTTCTAGATGCGGTGGCGCGGGTGCTGACCTTGGTGGACCGCCTGGAACAGGCGGGAATTTTCTTGCGCCACCTGGACTTGGGCGGGGGCTTGGGGATTCCCTACCGAGAAGAAACACCGCCCCGGCCAGACGAATACGTGACCGCGATTCTTGAAAAATTGGCCGGTCGATCCCATGAAATCTGGTTGGAGCCGGGGCGAGCCATCGCCGGTAACGCCGGGATTTTGGCGACGCGGGTGGAATATCTGAAGCCCACCCCCGCCAAGTGGTTCGCCATCGTCGACGGGGCCATGAACGATCTGCTTCGGCCTGCCTTGTATCAGGCCTGGCAGGAGATCGTCCCGATTCGTCCCCGTACCGATGCGCCGGAGCGGCTATACGACGTGGTCGGGCCGGTGTGCGAAACCGGGGATTTTCTGGGGCGCGAGCGGCGTTTGGCTTTGGCGCCGGGAGATTTGCTCGCAGTGCGGTCGGCAGGGGCCTATGGGTTTACCATGAGTTCCAATTACAATTCCCGTCCGCGGCCGCCGGAGATCATGGTGGACGGAGAGCGGGTGCATGTGGTCCGCCGCCGGGAAACCTTGGCGGATCTGTGGCTCGGAGAACAGGTACTGGCGTGAAATTGCGATTCACCAAGATGCAAGGATTGGGTAACGACTTTGTCGTGATCGACGCGGTCACCCAATCCGTGACTCTGAACGCGGTGCAGATCCGCCGCTTGGCCGATCGCCACTTCGGGGTGGGCTGCGATCAAGTGTTGCTGGTGGAGCCGCCGCCCGACGCCACCGTCGATTTCCGCTATCGAATCTTCAATGCCGACGGCGGCGAGGTGGCCCAATGCGGCAACGGCGCGCGCTGTTTCGCCCGTTTCGTGCGCGCCAAGGGATTGATCGATCGGGATCGTATTCGGGTGGTTACCGCCGCCGGTCGGATGGATCTTGAACTGGTGGAAGCCAATCAAGTGCGCGTGGAAATGGGGGTTCCCCGGTTCGCGCCGGAGGCGCTTCCCTTGGCGGTGCATGGGGAAATGTCAGAGTACCAGGTAGAGATCGACGGCGTCGACCGGCGGTTCGGTGCCGTATCCATGGGCAACCCCCATGCGGTGATCACGGTGCCCGACGTCGCCGCCGCGCCGGTGAACGAAGTGGGGTCAGAGTTGGCGTCCCACCGACTGTTTCCCGAGCGGGTCAATGTGGGGTTCATGCAAATCGTCGATTCCCGGCATATCCGCCTGCGGGTGTTCGAGCGCGGGGTGGGAGAAACCCTGGCCTGCGGCAGCGGGGCGTGTGCGGCGGCGGTGGTGGGTATTGAGCAGGGGAGGTTGCGTTCGCCGGTGACGGTCGCTTTGCCGGGCGGGGAATTGAAGATCGAATGGTCCGGGCGCGGAGCTCCGGTCGTCATGACCGGGCCGGCGGAATGCGTATTCGAGGGAGAAATAGATTTGTGAGACAAAAGTCATGTCCGGTGACGCCGGAACCGGCGGTAACCGAGGAGCAGGTGGCGGCTTATTTGGCGGCCAATCCGGTTTTTTTCGTGCATCACCCGGAATTGTTGTCCCGGCTGACCATTCCGCATGAATGCGGAGAGGCGGTATCTTTGTTGGAATACCAGGTCGCCTTGCTGCGCCAAACCAATCGCAGTCTGGAGCGACAGCTCGACAACTTGGTGCAGATCGCGCGGGATAACGATCGACTGCTGGAGGGAATGCACCGACTGACCTTGGTCCTTTTGCAGGCCGAGACGGTGGCCGAGGGGGTGGCGGGAATCGAAGAAGGATTGTGGAATCATTTCGGAGTCGAGCGGGTGGTTTTGCGGTTTTTTCAGCCCTGCAAAACTTCCGCGCGGGCCGATGTGTTCGTTCCTGCCTATCACGCCGATTTGTTCCAGGACGTATTGGAAACCCGGGAACCCTATATCGGTTCCCCGGCATCCAGCCAACTGGAGTTCTTGTTTTCCAGCGAGGCGGACGGAATCGGTTCCTGCGCCTTGGTGCCTTTGCGTCAACCCGATTTGATCGGGGTCCTGGCGATCGGCAGTCGGGATCGTCAGCGCTTTTATCCCGGCTTGGGGAAAGTCTTTCTGGCCCGCCTCGGCGAGTTGGTGGGGGCGCGGCTGGAAAACTTGCTGCAAGCGGAGGCAAGCGATGGGTAGTACGCTGGAAGGCGTCCTGGAGGGCTACTTGACAGCGCTTAAATACGAACGGCGGGTGTCGTCTCACACTTTGATCGCCTATCGTCGCGATTTACAAAGGTGGATTGCCCATTGCCGCCGGGTTGGCATCGATCGCTGGGACGGACTGGACGAAGGCACGATCCGTCAGTATGTGGGAGAACGTCGTCGGGAAGGAATCTCCGCCCGGACCCTGCAGCGGGAATTGTCCGCGTTGCGCAGTTTATTCGATTATCTCCTCAAGCACCGACTGGCAGAGGATAATCCCGCCCGCCGGGTCAGGCCTCCCAAGTCGCTTCGTTCTCTGCCCGAGACTTTGAGTGTGGATGAAGCCGGTGCCTTGTTGAACGAGGCGCCGAAGTCGGTATTTGAAATTCGTGATCGGGCGATGTGGGAGCTTTTCTACTCTTCCGGTCTGCGTCTTGGAGAACTGGTGGCCCTGGATGTGACGGATTTGGATTTGAGCGAAGCGATGCTGAGAGTGCGCGGCGGCAAGGGTGGCAAGGATCGGATTTTGCCCGTCGGCCGGCTGGCTCGAGAAGCAATCGAGGCTTGGTTGAAGGGCCGTGCCTCGTGGGTCGCCATGGATGAAAACGCCTTGTTCGTGAATCGGCGCGGTAAGCGGATGACCGGGCGCGGCGTGCAATTGCGCTTGAGTGAGTGGGGGCGCCGTTTGGGTTTCGATCGTCCGCTCTTTCCGCACTTGCTTCGGCATTCCTTTGCCAGTCATCTGCTCGAGGCCAGCGGAGATTTGCGGGCGGTGCAGGAATTGCTGGGCCATGCCGATATCGCCACGACTCAGATCTATACCCATTTGGATTTTCAGCATCTGGCCAAGGTCTACGATCAGGCTCATCCGCGGGCGAAACGGCGAAAATGAACCGGCTAAATTTGTTAAGCTATTGTCAATTACGCCTATTTGAGGATTGAAAGATGGTTTCCCCCCACGTATCGACAGAGTCCGAGGCTCCGCCGAATGAAGAAGCTGCGGAGGAGGTCCGGCAAAAGCGCAGAATTTGGACCTTTTCCGGAATTGCCGGCGCTATTGTAGTGGCGCTGTTCGCGATCGGTTGGTATTGGAGTTATCAGGCCTTATATCCGTCGGAATACGATATAACCGAGGTGGCGCTGGAAGAAACCGGAGTGGCCGAACCGAAAGAATTGAGACAAGGTGTCCGAACCACTTCGGTATTGATCCACAACATGGATTTTTTGATGACGAAGGCGGGCGGTTATTTGTCCAATGACGTGATGCCGCCGAGCATTTTTCTGGATAACATGCCCAATTGGGAATATGGCGTGGTGATCGCGTCTCGGGACTTGGCCACCGCGCTGCGCAACCAGTTTTCCCGGGCCCAATCCCAATCCGCCGAGGATAAGGACCTGGGGTTCGGGGAACCTTATTACTATTTCGAAACCGGTTCCTGGATTTTGCCCACCACCGAGGGTCAATATCAGAACGGTATCTCCGCCTTCCGCCGTTATCTGGGACGTCTTCAGCAGGGACGGGCGCCGTTCTATCCCCGTGCCGATAACTTGAACCAGTATATCGATATTTTGGGGAAACGACTCGGCAGCTACACCCAAAGGCTCAGCGCCAGTAGTAAGGTTCATGAGGAGTCGGCGCTAATCATCCGGGGCAAGCCTTCCGTCGCTTTCACCCCGATGGAACAGACGCCTTGGCTCGAGGTGGACGATCACTTCTACGAGGCCAGAGGCTATTGTTGGGCGCTTTTGCATGTCATGCGGGCGATCGAGGAGGATTTTCATGAGATTTTGAGGCTTAAGGCCGCGGAAACCCCCGTGCATCAAATCATCCGTGAGTTGGAAGCGACGCAGTCCCCGCTGCTGAGTCCGGTCGTTCTGAACGGTAGCGGTTTCGGGGTTTTCGCCAACTACTCGCTGACCCAGGCGACCTACATCGCCCACGCGAACGCCGCTTTGATCGATTTGCGTGCCTTGCTGAATATCTGATCGAGTCTAAAATATGCATACCTCACCCATCGACTCTGAAATTCGACGTCATCTCAAGGAAGTCAATACTTGGCAGCGGATTTTTTTCATGGCCGTCTTTGCTTTTATCCTGGGATTTGTCCGGGTCATTTTATGGGCGGTGGTCATTTTCCAGGTGGCCAGCAAGCTGCTGACCGGCCGCGATAACCCTCATGCCCGCCAATTGGGGGCGACCTTGGGGGTCTATCTTTACCAAATCCTGTTGTTCTTGACTTTCAACACGGACCAAATGCCTTTTCCTTTCGCCGAGCTGGAAGGTTTGGGCAAGCTTCCGTCCTCGATGCGGCGTTGACGTAGAAAATCGGATTTTTTCATTTTTGTGACGGCGGTCAAAAAGACCGCCTTTTTTATGTCGCTATCCTTCTCCTTGGTATACCTTTTTAGATAGCAAGTCCATTTAACTAAGAAGGTACGTGGTGGCATCTTCCGATTTGACGACAATGGCTCGATACTCCCCCTTATGGGAAGGGATTTTCTTTCTCGAGCCGTTCCTTCATTTACATGTGCCTGGGCACGTGGATTCGGAATCCGTTTATGATTTTTTGACGCGGCAAATCCGTCGGTGTCCGAATCTGTTGGCCTTGCATGTATGCCGCATTCGGGTTGCATTGAATCAGGATCCGGAAACACTGTTTGGCGCGTTGGTGGATTTGTTTTGGATGCTCGGGGAGAAAGGGCGGGGATTACGCAAGCGGATGTTGCGGGAATCGAGCGCGCGCATGCCTGAAGCCCGCGTTTCCTTATTGGAACAATGTCTGAGAGGGGAATTAGCGGTCCGGCAGTTGCCGTTTTCTCCCGCTTCGGTGCTGCATGACGGTATGCAGGCGAGTCAAACAAGCTTGATCCCATCCACTGAGGAGATATCGGAATCTGTGGATCCGGTCGCAGCGGCAAGGTTATGCCTGGAAGTGGGGCAACTGGAACAAGCTCAGGAGATATTGAGCGCACAGTTGCAGATTCAACCGGAAAGCGAGGTGGTGCGTCGGAATTTGCTGGAACTGTATCGAGCGAGCCGGGATACGGAAGGATTCTGGCAAGGTTACCGCTGGCTCAAAGACAACGGCCATCTGGATGAAGCCTGGGAGGCATCCGTCCCATGGTTCGAACGGAAGCGTGTTTAATTCGACATGGCTGCGGAACGCTTGAAAATCGCGGTACTGGGGTCTGCTGGTAAATTTCCCGATATCATTCGCGCATTTATCCGAAAGTATTACGGGGCAGGTATTTTAGTCGAGCCCTCGCTGGCGGATGTTTGCATCATCGATTTGGATGCCTATGAAGGAAAGTCCCTGTTGCAGGATTTGCGTCGGCAATATCCGGATCGGCAGGTGATTGCTTTGTCCCTCCGCGATCTAAAGGCAGAGAAAGTCATTCGGGTAAAAAAACCGTTACAGGCGAATGATTTGATCCAGTCTTTGGAGAAAGTACGCACGGAGCGGAATCCGACCAAATTGGTCGTAAAAGAGGAGGCGGACGAACAGTTGTCTCAGGCGGCGGCCGGCGTGGGAGAAAAGCATCGAGCGGATCCTTCCTATATCCGCTACGGTTGGGCGGGAGAATCCGATGGTACGCATTACAAGCCGGCCGACTATTTACAAGGCTTGTTGACCAGGGCTTATCGCCAATCCAGCCTGACAGGTATCGCGGTTAGAGTGGAAACGGGGTGGGAGCCGATTTTCATTTTTCCGAAAACGCGGAAAGTCTGGATCAGCGTCGACGACAAGAAATTGCACGCCTTTTGTCGAGTGCCCTTAAAGGTGTTTGCTGCTCTGCACGGCGATAAGGCGACGGCCTCTTCTATCGGGATCCATCCGGAGCCGGTGGTGGATCTTCGGGATTTTCCAGAACCCTTGCGGCCCATGGACGCTTTTTTGTGGAAGGTGGCGTGGTGGAACTCAGGCGGCCGTTTACCGGAGGCATTTCAACCTTCCTCTCCGGTTCGCATGAAGCACTGGCCCAATTTGACCCGCTGTGCCGGTCCGCCCGATTCGGTTCGGATTAGCGCGCTCCTGGTGCAGCAGTCTGTGTCGCCGCTGCGGGCGGCGAAAATGCTCGGTGTGGCCCCCAATACGGTATTTGGTCTAGTCAGCGCCGCTGCCGCTTTGAATTTAATCGAGCGGCTAAGGGAACCCGGCCCTGTTCAAAAGGAATCCGCGGCGCTCGTCCGGCATGCGGGATTGTTACAACGAATCTTACAACGACTTGGAAAAGGATAAGGAACGGTGGGGCAGTACAAGCTCATATTCACGGGACCTGTAGGTGCGGGAAAAACGACCGCCATCACCACCCTCAGTGACGAGCCGCCGGTTAAGACCGACGAAGTGGCTCGAGACATGACTAGGCAACGTAAGCCTGATACAACGGTAGCGCTCGATTACGGGGTGATGCGATTGGATAAAGGAGAAAAGTTGCATCTGTACGGAACCCCGGGTCAGGAACGATTCGATTTCATGTGGGATATTTTATCCAGCGGCGGGATCGGCTTGATTTTGTTGATCAACAATAACCGCCCCGACCCTTTTCAGGATCTCCGTTTTTTTCTGCAGCGTTTCCGTTCTTTGGTCGATTCGACGGCGGTGGCGGTCGGGGTGACCCAAATGGATCGCAAGCCCGAACCGCTCCTGGAAACCTATCATCAGGCCTTGGGAAAACAAGGATTGGAGGGAATCCCCTTATTTGAGGTGGATGCTCGCTCCCGAACCGATATGTCTTTGCTGGTGCAATCGTTGCTGTTCACATTGGATCCCGGTCTCAAGATGGATAAGGATGATGGCGAAATCTCGACTGCGTGAGGATGTATTTCTGTGGCCGACTCCGGCAGGAGCCTATTACGCGGTTTCCGAGGCGGAAAATACTTCTCCGCGAAGATTCCTGTGCAATCTATTGGGTTGCACGGAAACCCCTCGCTTGACCCAAGATTTTTTGGAGCAAATCAAAGAAGGGGAGTCCCTTGAACAAACGCTATCGTTGTTGCGTAGGATTCAATCTCTGTATTGGTTGCAAGGACTCAATGCCCCCTTATCCGTATTAAATCAACCATTGGAAGATATTCTGCCGGAGTTGCTTGCTGATTTGACGGAAAAAGGCAAGTCCCTGTTGGCCGACCCGCAGGGCTTTTATTTGGCTTCCAACGGTTTTCCTCATGAAACCGCCGAGGAATTGGCGGCCTTGAGTGCCGATGTATTGAGTTTGCAGGACCGCCATAAAGGGTTGCTGTTGAATAACCTGAATCTGGCTTCCCAGGCTTGGGGCGTGGTGGATGCCTCAGGTTGCAGCCGCCTGGGGATCTGGCCCTTGCAGGTGGGTAAATACCGCTTCGCATTGCTCATGACCGGAATTCCCCATTTCAATCATCCCAATTTCGTCCACTTGGTCTGGACACTGATGACCAGGTATGCCCCTTCATCGGTGCTTATCTGAAGCAGTTTTTTAAAGGAGATAATTTATGCGCGCTGATATGCTTTCATCCATTTTGACCGAATTGAACGGCACCTCCGCGGATATCGAAGCGTCGGGGGTGGTTTCCACCGATGGTTTGATGATGGCCGCGGTTTTGCCCCAAGGAATGGACGAGGACCGAGTGGGGGCCATGAGTGCGGCGATGCTGTCGCTCGGAGACCGCACCGCCCAGGAATTGGCCAGAGGGGAATTGGAGCAGGTATTGATCAAGGGAAAGCAAGGCTATGTGCTCATGACCCATGCCGGAAAAGAGGCGGTTTTGACCGTGTTGGCCAAATCCCAGGCAAAGCTCGGTTTGATTTTCTTGGACGTCAAACGTTCGGCGGAAAGCATTGCCGAATTGATCTGAGGGGTAAAAGCGCTCGATGAGGATTTCCGTATCATTTCCTTTGCAAAACCGAATTCGATGTAAAAGTGAGCAAAGCGCAGCAAGAATCGCGTCCCACTATCTATGAGAAAAACGATGTTTAAGGATATGGAACCTGCCGACGTCCAAGGAGATTATCGAACCGAAGTGTTGCAACTCCATGGCATCGGGTCTCGGCGGGTACTGGTAACGAAAGAGGAAGTGCCCTATCCGGACGGTCGATTAATCGTCTCGTGCACCGATCTCGAAGGTGTCATTACCCACGCCAACCGATCCTTCGTGGATATGTCGGGTTATACCAAGGAAGAGCTGATTGGCGCACCGCACTCCATTCTGCGTCATCCGGACATGCCCAAGGCGGCATTCCAGGAACTCTGGGATACGGTTCAGGCAGGCGAGATTTGGCAAGGCCATGTGAAAAATCTTCGCAAAGATGGGCGCTACTACTGGGTAAAGGCGACCGTGATCCCCAACGTTCGCGCCGGGAGAGCCGTTGGGTATACCTCGGTAAGACGAAAACCCAGTCGGCGCAGGGTAGAAGAATGCATCGCCCTCTATGCTCGAATGCGGGAGCAAGAAAATAAGGAGACTCGTGGATGACGAATACGTTCACCGTCAGCCCCGATTTTAGTCCGGATTATCTGGCCGGGTGGTTCGTCTTTAATACTTGGCTGCAAAGAACTTTGGGTTGCCCCTTTCATTTCGAGTTGATGAACGACTTCCAATCCCTTCATCGGGCGATCGAGGCGGATCGTATCGACCTCATCTATGCTAATCCGTACGACGCCGCTATGTTGGTGCGGGATAAAGATTTTACCTCAGTGGTAAAACCCCGCAACCGTCCCGATGAAGTGGTGGTCGCCGTGCCAGAAACCAGCGATCTACAGGCGGTGGAGGATTTGCCGAAAGGCGTCAGGGTTGCCAGTACCGACGATCCCGACGTCCATTTAATTGGTATGGTCATGCTTGAACCCTCCGGCTTGGTGGCGGAGGACATCGAGCTGAAGGTTGCCGGCAATTATGTGCTGGTGGCCAAACAATTACTTCAAGGCGCCTGTGATGCGGGCATTTTTCTGGACCGAGCTTTCCATGAGCTGAGCCGCCCGGTGCGTGATCAGCTGCACCCATTAGTGCGAAGTGATATCCAGGTGATTCACCACTCGTTGATGGCCGGTCCACGATTGAACGACCGGCTCGGTTCTCTGAGGGATGCATTGCTCGATATGGAGAATGATGCCAAAGGACAGGCTATCCTGAAGCAACTGGGTTTGTCCGCTTGGGAGAAGGTGGCGCCTGAGGAAACCGAGTTCATGATCGATCTGATGGAAACCTTGACCTATAGCTCGTTGATCTAAAAGGCCCTAGGATGTAGCGTTTCGGATTTTAAACCCGGCTTGCGGAAGCCGGGTTTTGGGTTTTCAGGAAGCTGCGAAGAGCGCTTGCTCCGCCGAATGGATCGGATTCGAAACGAGTCTTGACAACTTTCAACCGAATGCTAGACTGCCCGTTACCGAAAGGAAGGAGGTCGCCTTCTGGGTTAACCTGGGGGGTGAAAGGTTTTAAGGAAGGAGCGATTAAAAATAAACTTTGAGTGAACTGATAAGGAGGTAACTCAAATGGCTGCAACGACACAAGCAGTAGGCGCGGCAGCGCAAGATGCCCCGCTTCTGGACAAGAAATGGCTGGCGTTCGCGCTGGGCATTTACACGGTTTTCTACGCGTGGGTACGTTGGTACGAAGGGGTTTATGGCTGGTCGGCCGGTCTGGACTCGTTCGCTCCGGAATTCGAAAAATACTGGATGAACTTCCTGTACACCGAAATCGTACTGGAAGTGGTGACGGCCTCGGTGCTGTGGGGCTACCTGTGGAAGAGCCGGGACCGCAACCTGGACGCCTTGGCGCCGCGTGAAGAACTGCGTCGCAACTTCACCCACCTGATCTGGCTGGTGGCTTATGCCTGGGCCATTTACTGGGGTGCGAGCTACTTCACCGAGCAGGACGGCACCTGGCACCAAACCATCGTTCGGGACACCGACTTCACCCCGAGCCACATCATCGAATTCTACCTGAGCTACCCGATCTACATCATCACCGGGTTTGCGGCGATGATCTATGCGCACACCCGTCTGCCCTACTTCAACTACCAGAAGAAGGGTTTTTCGGTGGCTTATATGATCACCGTGGTGGGACCGTTCATGATTCTTCCCAACGTGGGTCTGAACGAATGGGGTCACACCTTCTGGTTCATGGAAGAGCTGTTCGTGGCGCCGCTGCACTATGGCTTCGTGTTCTTCGGTTGGATGGCGCTGTCGATTCTGGGCTTGCTGCTGCAAGTGTTCGCCAGCTTCGCCAACCTGATTGGAAGCGACCTGTGCGGTTCGGACGTATACAGCAGCGGCGACGCTGCCACCTGGGCGGACTAATCGCCTGCCGAGGTTAGAATCCATAGGAAGCGCGACCTGGGGGGCCGCTGGGGTGCTGGCGGCTCTCCTGCCAGGGAGGCGAAACCACAAGGCGTGAGTTCAATTAATGAACGAGCAACAACAAGAGACTTGGAGGTAAGTAATGAGCACTACAACGTCTGCAGTTCGGTCACACGCCGAAGCAGTGCAGGTGTCCAGGACGGTTGACTACCTGGGCCTGTTTATCCTGTTCTTCGTATTGACCGGTTCCTACCACATTCACGGCATGCTGACCATGGGCGACTGGGACTTCTGGTCCGACTGGAAAGACCGTCGTCTGTGGGTGACCGTCTACCCGATCGTCATGATCACCTTCCCGGCCGCGGTGCAAGCGGTGATTTGGGAACGTCTGCGCCTGCCTTTCGGGGCCACCATTTCCATTCTGGGCATTCTGCTGGGTGAATGGATCAACCGCTACTTCAACTTCTGGGGATGGACCTACTTCCCGATCAACTTCGTCTTCCCGACGGCGGCGGTCCACATGGCCATCTTCCTGGACGTGGTCCTGATGCTGTCCAGCAGCTTCCTGTTCACGGCCGTGGTTGGCGGCTTGGGCTGGGGTCTGTTGATGTACCCGGGCAACTGGCCGGTGATCGCACCGCTGCACGTGCCTGTGGAATACAACGGCATGCTGATGTCCGTGGCCGACATCCAAGGCTACCATTACGTCCGTACGGGTACGCCCGAATACATCCGGATGGTTGAAAAAGGCACCCTGCGTACCTTCGGTAAAGACGTGGCGCCGGTATCCGCGTTCTTCTCCGGCTTCATGTCCATCCTGATCTACTTCATGTGGCACTTTGTGGGCCGTTGGTTCGGCACTGTGAAATTCGTCAAGAAGACCTGATGAAGAATAGTTTGACGAACGACACACGAGACAACAATTGAGGAGGAAATCGATGAAAACGATAAGAGACAGGATCGCGCGCTGGTCGCTGGTTGGTCTGTTGATGACCCTGGCGGCGGCGATGATGTACACCCCGACGGCCTCGGCCCACGGTGAAAAATCCCAGGCAGCCTTCCTGCGGATGCGGACCATTCACTTCTTCGACCTGAACTGGTCCACGGACATGCTCAACATCAACGAAGAGATGGAAATCTCGGGCAAGATCCACATCTTCGAAGGCTGGCCGGACTCGGTGGATCCCCCGTCCGTCTCCTTCCTGAACATCGGCATTCCGGGCCCGGTGTTGATTCGTAAAGAATCCTACATCGGCGACCAATTCGTGCCGCGTTCGGTGGAACTGCACCTGGGTGACACCTACAGCTTCCGCGTGGTGCTGAAAGCACGTCGTCCCGGGGAATGGCACGTTCACCCCATGGTCAACGTCGAAGGCGGCGGTCCGATCATCGGCCCGGGTAAATGGGTCACCATCAACGGCTCCATGAGCAACTTCAAAAACCCGGTGACCACCCTGACCGGGCAAACCGTGGACCTGGAAGGCTACAACGAAGGCAACGTTTGGTTCTGGCACGTTCTGTGGTATGCCTTGGGCGTTGCCTGGATCCTGTACTTCGTGCGCAACCCGGTCTTCATTCCGCGCCTGTTGATGGTCAATGCGGGCCGTGGTGACGAACTGGTCACCCCGCTGGACAAAAAGGTCGGCATGCTGTTCGGTGCGGCCACCATCCTGCTGGTGATCTTCGGCTACAGCAGCGCGCAAAGCAAATACCCGGTGACCATTCCGCTGCAAGCGGGCACCATGCGGGGTATCAAGGCGCTGGAAATGCCGGCACCGCAAGTGTCGGTGAGCGTGGACGAAGCCACCTATCGCGTGCCGGGTCGCGCCATGCGGATGGTTCTGACCGTGACCAACAACAGCGATCGTCCGCTTCAGCTGTGCGAATTCAACACCGCCTCGGTTCGCTTCATGAACCCGGCAGTGTGTGAAGACGACAGCGGCTATCCGGAAGACCTGCTGGCGGAAGAAGGCCTCAACGTCGACGGCGGAGCGATCGGTCCGGGTGAAACCAAGACCATCAACGTCACCGCCTCTGACGCGGCCTGGGAAGTGTATCGTCTGTCAGACATCATCTACGATCCGGATAGCCGGATGGGTGGCATGCTGATGTTCTACGACGATGCCGGCAACCGTCAAATCGTGACCATCGACGCACCGCTGATCCCGACCTTCATGTAAGGTCCGGACCGCGACTGCGGTCACATATAACAACAATAACGACTGACCTATTCAAAGCCCCCTCATTGAGGGGGCTTTTTTAATGGCGCTGGAAAGTTCATAAGGTTTTGAGAAATTCCAGCAAGGCGTCTTTTTCCATCGCCGAAAGATTGATGCCATAAGTGTGTCCCTGGTTGCCATTACCCGGGATTCGGGTATCGAAACGAAAACCGGCTTGTCGAGCTTCCCTGCCGTGGGAGATGAAACCCAGATTGACCGGGTCGATTAGATCATGGCCGCGGTAAAAAACTTGAGGCCGCTGATCCGGCCCATTCAGCAAATCTCTGACAGTGGGTACAGAACCATTATGCAAATAGGGGCCTCGCAACCATAGTCCATCTAAAAGTACGGCTACGTATCCGTCTACGTTACGAAAATGCTCCATTCCCCAGTCGTATTCCTTTTGGTAGGCGTTATAGCGATTGGCTGCTTCTTGGGTCCACATATCCACCCGATGACGATCGGTGCCTAATTCTTTAACCGGAATTACTTTGCCGGTATGCTTGCCCTGCCGGGAATGACATTCTCCGCAATGCGCAATGAATAAGCTCTCGCCTGCCGCTAATTTGTCGGGGTCGAGGCGGTATGGCGATCCTTGGGGTTGCTCAGTATTGAAGGGAGATTTGGGGGCAGGGAATTCTTGAAGCCACTGCTCGATCCGGGCCAGATTTTCCTCCGGAATGGATTGATAGGTCATTCCGTCGCCGATAGCGGAACTTACAACCACTTCGTGATAATCCGTGTTAAGACCGTCCCAATGCAGATCGAAACCGGATCGCGCCGCCATGTCCCAAATGGGGACCATATCGGCACTTCCGATCGTGTTGTCGATACCCATCTGCAGGATGCCGAACTTGATCGGGTTGAAGGGATCGATGCGGCCCGGGCCCCATTCGGGTTTAGTAATGGTCCAGGCCAGTTGCCAGCCGTTTTTGACGAGTGCTTTTTTGGTGGCGGGAATGATGAAGTAGCGATAGAACAGTGTTTGGATCCACGACATGTCGTAGATGCGATCGATCTCCGGCATCAGCGTATCCGGGTTGAAACGGTCGTCGTTGCCGGCCCGGGCCAGGAATCGGGCGTAGTCCTGAGCGCGAATAGTATGGCCCGGTCCCGCCGCCACATGATGCGGTAGCTGATCGGGTTGCAAGCGGTAGCGGGTAATGTGACAAAATGCGCAATTGAAAGCCACGCGCTCGAAGCCGATGGTTTTCTTGGAAAACCCCACCGGCAATTCCCGGCCTTGTTCCCATACGAAACCGAATGACGTATAGCCACCCGGACCGGGTATATAATCGGGAAAAACTTTCGGTAACACCAGCCAGATCCAATAGGGTACGCCTTGACTGGATTCACTGCCGATGGAGCCGTACTTGAACCACTCTTCCGCCGTGGCGTCGGCAAGATGTTCCTGGGATCCTTCCCGAAACAACTGAACCCAGACGGTGATGCCGACGCTCACAGCTAAAAACAACAAGACGGCCAGCCATGTCAATTTTTTACCACGTGTGGTCATGGTGTTTCTCCTATTTCAAAGGCACGGGACTTCCGGAGGCGGCTTCGGCCTGAGTGACGTGCCAGAGGCAGTAACAGGTGCTCAGTCCGATAAGAGCGTCGACGATGGCAATCGATAGAAACCCCTTGGGGTGTCCGAAAACGAACACTGCGATAGTGAAGAAAGTGGCCCCGAAGGTACGGGAGGGAAAAATCGCAAACCAAGCCACCGCTCGGTAGCGTTTCAGATCCCAAGTAGGCGGGATATAAAACACGCTGATGATAAACAGCAGCATTCCCGAAGCACGTGCCCAGATCAGATGCTCCAGCGGGATGCTCAGAAAATCCAGAAGTTGCCGTGGAAAGAAGCATAAACCGACGACAAACAGCAGATTGATGGCGATTCCGATTTGGACCAGACGGGTATGCCAGATTTCATAGGAGGTTGTCATGGCGGGTTCCTCAAAAGGTTTTCATGTATTCAACCAGGGCGTCCTTGGCGGCGGGATCCAGATAGGTGCCGTATTCTTCGCCTTCGTGGCCGCTGTTGGAGTTGCCTTCCTGTCCGGTATCGAAACGGAAAAATGCCTGGCCGTTTTCCTTCGCTACCCTGGATACGAATCCCACCTTGTCCCAGTCATAGACGTCGTAGCCACGGTAGAAAACCGGGGGACGCCGGGATGCCGGTTCCAACAGGTCGCGCAAAGTGGGTACGGAGCCGTTGTGCAGGTAAGGTGCCCGAAGCCAAAGGCCATCCAGCGGCATATTGGCGTAACCGTTGGTCTTGCGGAAATGTTTGAAGCGCCAGGGATAGCCCGCGTAGAGGGTATTCTGAACGGCGGCGAGGGCTTCGGTATAGGAGTTCAATCTGCCCGGATCGGTACCGATATCGGCCAGCGGTTCCACCTTGCCCAAGCGTTTGAAGCGCTTCGTATCGAACACGTAGGTATCCTTTTCCTTTAGACCGTGACAATCGGCGCAGTATCTTTCATACAGCATCTTCCCCTGGGCGGCTTTGGTCCGGTCGATGGGTTTGGGGTAGGGCGGCGGCATGAGTTCCCAGAGCCAGTCCTCGATGCGCTCGATTCGCGCCAGGTCGATGGTCACGGGAGTTACCCCGGCCCCCAAGGCGGCGCTTTTGTTGCGTTCTTCCACCGAGGGATTATTGCCGTCCCAGTGCAATTGCATTCCCTGACGCGGACGTTGATGCCAGATGGAGGGGTAATCGGCCGGTCCGATCAGTTCCTCTCGAGGTACCCGATCCATGGGGAAATTGAACTGAATGGCCTTGTAGGGGTTGAAGGTATCCACCCGCCCCGGTCCCCACGGATGCTGTTGATCCAGAAAGGCGAGTTGACGCCGAAGATCGATCAGGGAGCCCCTCACCCGATCGACGACGAAAAAGCGATAAGCGATGGTTTCGGTCAAATCCAGATCGCCGTCCAGGGAATCAATCCGGGCCAGGACGTTGTCGGTATTGAAACGGTTGTCCAGAGCCGCATCGCGCAGAAACTGCACGAAGGCGTAAAGCTTAAAGTTGTTGGCCGGCATGCCCAAATAGGTCTTCCTGGGGGCATCCGGCGATTCGCGTACGGTGCCGGTGTGGCAGACGGCGCAATTGAGCCAGACGAAGTCGATACCTTGCACCCGCCGCTTGGATACCCCGATGGGAAGATCCCGGTCTTCCTCGTAAAGAAAGCCGAAAGCGCGGTAATCGCCGCCGCCGGGTATTTTTTCCGGGAACATCACCGGAAGGACCTTCCAGATCCAATAGGGCAGCCCGCTCATGGGTTCGCTTCCGATGGAGCCGTATTTGAAATGTTCTTCGATCTTTGAGTAATCCACCGGTCGTTCCACCTTGTAGCGATAGATTAAGGCAACGGCAAACACCGCCACCACGAGCACAATAATCAGGAGTACCGGATGCCGTTTGCATTTATCCCACCAGGATTTGAAAACGTTCATGGCGATCGCCTTTTTAAGTTCAATCGATCAGTTCGAGCGCAATCAGCGCCGCGAGCAAGACCAGTAAGGCCCAGAGGAGGCGAGTCCGAAACCGGGATTGATGGATGTCCACCGGACTTTCATAGACTTGGTCGGTCAATAGCCGGTCCCGGGCGGTTACTTTGACTTGGTCGGCTTTGCAAAACATGGCAGTCTCTCCTCTGCTCATTCGGGAAAGGCGGGGGGATGGAATACGCTCATGATGTCGGCGATCATGGCGTCGTAATCGCCGTCGAAGCGACGCAGGTCATAGCAGCCGAGGGGATTGGCCGGGGCGTTGAGCAGGCATCGGTTGCAGAAAGAGCAAGGTTTGTCCGGTTCGTCCCTGCCTTCGGCCAGGATATGGGGAAGGTCCGGGTTGGCGATGAGGGGACGGGCGATGGCCACGCCGTCGCAGATTCCAGCTTCGATCACCTTGCGAATCAGGACGCCGTTCTGATAGCCCCCGGTATTCAGGACAGGCACATTGACCTTGGCCTTGATTAGGCCGCAGGCCTCGGAGCTGACTCCCTCGATGGGATAACGTTTCTTGGTTCGGTTCCAGAGCCAGGCGAACAAGGGACGCAGGCAGCGATAGTGGAAGAAGGTGTAATTGAAATAGCCCCGCACCCCGCTGGAGATCATCGCTCCGTAGGTCCACTTGGCCACGTCCAGGGGAAAGCCGCCTGGGGGAACCAAGGGATGGGGGAACAGACTGCCGGCGGAGATGTGAAGGCAATCGACGTTTTCTTTTTCCAGCCACTGGCAGAGCTGAATGGATTCTTCCACCGAGTTCCCTTTTTTCTCCCAGGGGTAAAGGGCGTTGTTTTCGTCGAACGCGTTGATTTTCACCTGGAGGTGGTAATCGTCGCCCACTTCCTTGCGGATGGCGCGTACGGTCTCGATCAAGAAACGGGCCCGGTTCTCCAGGGAACCGCCGTATTCGTCCTTGCGGTCGTTGATGCCCGAACTCAGAAACTGGGTGAACAGGTAGCCGTGGGAGGCGTGTAGCTCGATGCCATCTAGTCCCGCTTCCCGTGCGCGGCGAGCGCCGGCGACGAAATAGCCGGTGACGTCGGCGATCTCTTTTTGAGTCATCGCTCGACAGAGCAGGCCGTGGAAGGTGTCCATCTTGTCGGTGGACGACAGGCCCACGTTCATCTGATTTTCGATTCCCGGCACGTCGCGCTGGCGGCCGGAATGGCTGAGCTGCATGATGAGTTTGCAATCATGGGTATGGACCCGCTTCACCGCCTCGCGCCAGAACGGGATTTTGTCGTCGTGGTCGATCATGGCGTAATTGGGCAGGATGCGTCCGCGCACGTGAACCGGGACGAAGGAAGTGATGATCGCGCCCACGCCGCCGCGGGCGAATTTTTCTTCCCAGTTGAGGCGGGCGTGGGTGCCGGAGCCGTCGTAGTTGTCCCAGCGCCCGGAAATGCTGGAGCGGAACAGGCGGTTTTTGACCGTGAGATGGCGGAACAGAAGCGGTTGAAAAATGCGGTCGGTGTTGTCGTTGTTCATGGGGAACCTCTGGTGGTAGGCGGGGAACGCCACCGGCAAATGGTGGCGTGATCGGGATTGTCTTGATCTTCCATCAGACGCATGATTTGCCGGAGACAGGCGTTTTCGGGCACGATCAGTTGGGCGGTGGCAATATCGATGGCATCGGCGTTTTCCGCCGCGATCTTGAAATCGGTTTTGATGGTTTGCAGTTGCTGGCGCAGCCCCTCGTCGCCCACTTCGTCGAAGCGCAAGTGGTAGAACACACTGCGATCGCCGAAAGTACGATCCAGGTAGGCGGAGAAAATTTCCAGAATCCGAGCCCGATTGACCGACAGCAGGGTGTCGAAGCTATCCAGGAAATTCAGGTCCACGCCGAAATCCAGGGTCCCGCGGCCGTCGTACGCATGGTGATCGATTCCTCCGCCGGGGGTGTAGGAATCGATCAGAATCACCACCGCCCGGTCGAATCGTTGAGCGTTGCTGGCCAATACCTGCATGGCGCTGAAAAGTCCCAAATTGTCGTAATTGCCCCCGTCGAATACATGAAAATAATGGCGGTCGTTTCCGTAGTCTTTCAGGGTCATGTAGTTGAACGCCCCGGGGAAGGCGGCCGAAGCCATCACCGCCCGAGCGATATCGTAATCGGCCAGATCGGAATCCATGGCTTGAAACTGTTCATAGGTGAATGTGAAAGGCAGACCGAAGTGATCGGCGGTGCCGTTGGTGGCGTTGATGATCAGGTTGGGCCGCTCCGGATTGAGATCCCGGTAGCGCAAATCCCAGCCGATGAACGACTGATCATAGAGATTGTCGGCCAGGGTCTGGGCCATGATGTCGGATCGATCGTAGGCGGTGAACCAATAGCGGGCGACGTTGACGGGCCAGAACCAGTTACCGATCCATTTGCCTCGGTAATTCTTGCGCATCAGTTCCCGCACCGTGGCGCGATCCCAGACCCGTCCCGACGACAAGCGCCCGGCTTCGGTTGGGCTATCGGCGCTGATGGCGTAGTAAGCGGCCGGAAGCGAACCGCCCGATACCGAGGAGATGGCATCCACTTCGTGGAGGAGGTTCCAGCCTTCGGTCTCGAACACTTTTTCCAAGGCCAGCATCACATCGCTCGACCAATAAGCGGCGCGGCTGCCGCCTCCGGACAAGGCCAAAATCATCAAAGTTTTTTCCGATCGGCCGCGGGGTTCGCCGATATGGAAGCTCGCTTTGCTTGCGGCAGGCTCCCCGGTGGTTCCCTGAACGTTGGTATGGGAGTACAGGGAACAGCCGGTCAGCAAGGCCAGAGCCGGTAGCCATCCCATGGTGGGTATTCGTTTCATTTTCCCTCCTCGTTCATAAGCGCTTCAGAAATGCGATCAGCGCCTGTTTGTCGGCATCGCTCAATCCGGTTTCCCCGGGAAGATAATCGGTGCCGAAGTAATGGCCCCGGTTGACCACGAAATCGGGGCATTTGTTGAACGCCAGCATCTCATCCACCAACGGGGAAAATACTTGGCGCGCTTCTTCGTCGCCCGCATCTTTGGGCAACGCCTTGAGCGCCTTGACCAATTTTGGCAACAGGTGGATGACTCCGGATTTGTTCTCCAAGTCCAAGTTGGCGATTAGATTGACCGGCGTGCCTTGCGGGATGGGACCCAGGTCGATGCCGTCCCGGAAGTCGGGCAAGACGCGTAGGAACTCGGGCACGAACCCAGGCGGCACCCTCAGATAACTGGTGGCGGTGGTGCGGTCGATGACGCCGGGCAGGTGCTTGCCCGAGCGGGTCAGGTATTGTCGATCGCCCTGGCGTTTCTCCGGCCACAGCATTTTTTCGATACCGTCATAGAACGCTTTCATCCGATCTTCGGTGGTTCCGGTGCAGACGTATTCGTCGCCCGCATCGTTCGCGTAGTTATGAGAGCGGGCGTAGTTTTGGCCTTCCGGTTTCTTCCAGCAAAATTCCCCTACCGTATTGTTCAGCAGGTAAGGAGCGGTGGACCAAAGGCTGATCAGGGAAGGTACTCGAAGATACCCCAGACCACCGGCCGGCATGGGGAATGCATAAGGCCGACCGGTGGTGGGGTGGTGGACTATGACTTCGCCCACCGCAGGCAGGGACTTGTACGAGGAGGAGGAGAAGTCGTGCCAGATGTTGTCCCGGATCGCGTTGGTGGCCAGAGTGCTGCAGGCGTTGCTTTCCAGCAAGGTCACCGGAATGCGCAGTTCGCTGGAGAGGTAATTGTCTTCGAGAAAATCTTCCTTGAGTACGATGGTTCGCATCTGCTTGTTGAATTCCTCGGTTCGGGTCCAGTTCCAATAGTTGTTCCAACATTGCAGATAATTGGGGCCGTTGCAGCCGTCGTCGGGAAAGAAACTGAAGGTTTTTTCCGGCAGCTTGCTGGAGTGGCAGCGGCCGCAGTTTTCGGCGAAAACGACCTTGCCGCGCTTCACCGTCGCCGGATCGTCCTGGAGATATCGGCTGCCGCCGGGAGCGTCCTTGAGGTAATCCGGGCGGGCGGTGACGAGGAAAAACAGCGCCACGTCGGGCGTTTGCATCTCGGTGGCGCGCCAATAGGCCGAGTTTTCCTCGGCTGTGGCGATTTTGAAGGGAGTGATGGGCTTGCCGCCGATAAAGGGCCTGAAGTGGCGCAACCACTCTTCGCTGAACAAGCCGATGTTGACGTAGACTCGGTTCAAAGCGCCCAAGGCGCCCACCGAATCGGCGCCGTCCTTGAGCACCATCGGCGTCCAAACCGTATCCGGTGCCTCAAAGAAGCGGTGCAGCGGACTGTTTTCGGGAATCGAGGGATAATCGCTGAAGCGCTTGTTGTCCAGTTCCCCGTCGGTGAGCTTTTCTTTGCCCAGCCTGAGCGCCACCGCCAGCCGGGGCCCCAGGTCGTAGACCGCGTTCATGGTGCGGGGATTGTTGATGTAGTCGGTGGAGACGAACGACGTATCCAAGGCGCCGGGACGGGAAGTGTAGAACAGCTGGTAGGTGAACTCCGAAGGGTCCGCCTGCCAGATAGCGATCCGATCCCACCAGAAATACTGGGCGCCGGGGTTGGAGGTGAGGTTTTCCCACTTGGGATTTTCGAAGTCCCGGGGGGGATTCACCGGGCTCGGTCCCACGTGGCAGAATCCGCACGACATTCCGACCCGATAGGGGCGGACCAGATCTTTGCGGTTGTAGTAACTGGGGTCGGTGTAGTAGCGCTCCGGGTCCCATTCCTCGGCCGCTTGTTCGTCGAAATTCGGATTGGGAAACAGGCGCAGGCCGACGATGCCGGTGGCATAGCCGTAATAGGAACCCACCGGGACGGTTTTACCGCGGGCGCCGATTGCCACGCCGGGATATTTTTGGGCGTTTTCGAAGGGGTCGGGCGGGCAGTCCGAGTCGCGCACGTCCAGCCACAGCCCGAACCGGTCCTGGCGAGGCTCCGGACCCTTATGGAAGCAAGGCTCGTTCACCAGACCCAGATAAGACCAACGGTTGTCGCGGCTGAATTTGAGACTGGGGTGGTTGGAGACCACCTTGAGCAGATCGAAGTTGCCCACGCTGGCGCGGTTCAGCTCGTCCCACAGGCGGTCGTTGCCGCCGGTCCAGACGATCCAGTTGTTGCGTCCGCGAACCACCGCCGCGACCGCATCGGCCGGAGCGATTCCGGGAAGGTAGGGTGCCAGGGCGGCGGCGACCGCTTGCGGATCCTTGGTGATGCCGTAGTCCATGTCATGGAAATAATCCTCGTCGGCGCCCGGGAAAGACTGCTCGTCGCGGTCGACTTGTTCGGCTTCGTCCACCACTGTGGCGCAGCCGCCGAGAAAAAGCAGGAGGAAGAGCGTAAGAAGCCAACGGCGCAGTTTGTTCATGATGTTTCTCCACTGATGGAAAGTTGAGGGGGCGGCCCGCGTGCCGCCAGGGCGTCGGCGTGAATCGTGTCGGTCGCCTTTTCCGCGATCATGTAAACGGCGCTGACGATGAAAAATCCGGGAATGCGCGGGAAGACCGAGGCATCCACGATGCGCAGCGCTTTCACCCCACGTACCCGGAAGCGGCTGTCCACGACCGCCAGCGGATCGTCCACCGGACCCATTCGGCAGCTGCACGATGCATGATGGCCCCAGGCATTGGCTTTGAGAAACGCTTCGATTTGTGGGCGTGTTCGTACCGTTTCCCCCGGCATTAGTTCGCGCCGGATATGCTTTCGGCCTGCGTCGGTAATGGTGCGCACGAAACGCAAGCCTTCGATGACCGCGGCCAGATCTTCGCCGCCGGCATCGCTGCCTTCCTCGAAAAAGCGAAAATTGACCTGGGGAGGATCGCGAGGGTCCGGAGATCGGAGGCGGACGCCGCCTGCGTCGTTACGGGTGTGGGCCTTCAGAATGACCCAACTGAACAAATCCTTGCGCGCGGTGGCGTCGCGGGAATAGCCGAGGTAATATCCCCGGAACATTCCCGGCATGCCGAATACGAACAGATCCGGATCGGCCAACTCCGGCTGCGAGCGCCGCGCAAAGCTGATCAGCGCGCCATTGGTGGTATACAATCCTTCGCCCTTCTGCCATTTGCGATAGAGGAGGTCGTTCGGAGTGAAGGCCGCTTCCTTGAGAAGGGCGAAGTTTTCCCGCATTTCCGTCACTACCGATATTTCGTAGCGATCCTGCAGGTTGCGTCCCACCCCCGGCAAATCCGCCCGCAGCGGGATTCCATGGCGGGACAGTTCCGCTTCGGGTCCGACACCCGAAAGCATGAGCAGTTGAGGGGTGTTGAAGGCGCCTCCGGCGAGAATCACCTCCCGGCGGGCAGCAATTTGAACGATCTCATCCGGTTCGCGTCGAAAATCGGCACTCCGGTCGGCGCGATAGAGTTTTTTTCCCCGCCACACCTCGACGCCGGTGGCGCGCTGGTTGCGATCGAACAATACCCGGCTGACCAGGCTGTGGGTCTGGATGGTCAAATGCCCGGGACAAGCCCGCGCCACTGCCAGGACGTATTCCCGAGGCCCCGCACGGCGGCCGTCGACGGTGGTCAGCGGCATCAGATTCAGTTCCGTGGGACGGGTGTGGCGGTAGCGTTGATCGTTGGGATCGACGGTTTCTGGATTCTTCAGGTCCGCAAGCAAGGCTTTGAGATAATCCAGCGGGGAATCCAGGTCGGGTCGAATGGCCTGCAGGGCGGGCTTGAAGATTCCGTCGCGCAACTGCTTATCTTTGATCGCGCTGAAAAGAATTTGGTGGATGACCTCGCGGCCGGGCAGGTCGACCGGCAGCCAGCCGCGAAAGCCGTGTCCGGAGGGGTTTCCGGATATGGGGGTGACATAAGCGCAGCGTTCCAAACGCCGGAAGTATGGACGCATGGCGCTACTGTGCCAGGACGGGTCGCCGGTCAGTTCGGCGATCCGATCCCAGTCGCTGGCGTGAGGGGCGATGAAGATCAATGCATTATGGGCGGTACATCCGCCCAGAGTGCCGCTGCGGGGATAGAATACGCCGTCGTGTTCCTGGTAGAACTTGGGATCTCGCCGCGAGAGGGTTTCGTTTCCATAGTGGCGGACGAAAAAATCCCAACGCATGTCCGAATCCTCGGTGGCCTGAGGGTGGAAGAGGGGGACTTGGTAGTGGGGATTGTCCACGTCGCCACCGGCTTCCAAGAGCAATACCCGATGACCGAGACGGGCGAGGTTGGCTGCCAGAGGTCCGCCACCTGCCCCGGAGCCCACCACGATGTAATCGTACTCATGAGAGGCTGCGGCAGTTCTTCCCGGACGACAGGAAAAATCCGGAGCGGTCGGTTTCGATGGCTTCAAGCCGCAGGCATGAAGGAAGGCGGTGCAGGCAAGGCCGGCCTTGAAGAGAAATTGACGTCGGTTCAGGAGGCTATTGCTCATCGGACGCCACTTAAAGTTGTTATTGGGCGTATCGTCCGACCACGATGCGCAATAGCAGGATTACTCGCTTTGGGTTAAAAGATCAATGCGAAATTTCTTACAAAATGGGAAAAGAAATGGTTTTGATTGTTAAATCAGAACATTGGCTGATGATCAATATTTCTGATCGTTTGGGGGTATAGGATCAGAAATACTGGAAGCTTTTGGAAAACTTGGAATCTTTAGTGTGAAAGCCCGCTTTGAGCGGGCTTTCACGAGTTTAGAAGACGAGAAAGGAGGGTTAAAGCGCCTGAATCCGGGTCCGCTGTTCCTCCAGTCGGGATAGAGAAGCCTGCATTTCCTCCAGCTTTTGACGTTCCTTGGCGACCACCTCATCCGGAGCGCGCTCGAGAAATTTGGGATTGTTCAGTTTGCCCTCCACCCGGGGAAGTTCCTTGTTGAGTTTATCGATCTCCTTGGTCAGGCGCTGGAGTTCGGCCTCCTTGTCGATTAGCCCCGCCATGGGAATCAAGATTTTAAGTTCTCCCACCAGGGCGATGGCCGATTCCGGCGGGGTTTGGTCGGCGCCCAGCCAGTCGATCGATTCGATTCGCCCGAAGCGCTCCAAATAGGCGCGGTAAGCCTCCACACGCTGTCGGTCGAGGTCCATGCCTTGTTGCAGCAAGACCGGCAGGGATTTGCCCGGCGGAATGTTCATCTCGCCGCGGATTCGCCGCAGCCCCAGGATGAATGCTTGGAGCCAAGCGATTTCGCTTTCCGCGGCGTCATCCAGCGCCTCCGCGTCCGGTTCGGGGAAAGGTTGTTGCATGATCGTATCCCCATCGACGTCGGCGATGGGCGCCGCTGTCTGCCAGATCTCCTCGGTGATGAAGGGGGTGATCGGATGGGCCAGGCGCAGGAATGCCTCCAGAACTTCGATCAGGGTGCGGCGAGTGGCGCACTGCTGGGCTTCGGTGCCGGTTTGGAGGGACACTTTGGATAGCTCCAGATACCAATCGCAGTATTCGTCCCACAAGAATTCATAGATGGCGGCGGCGGCCAGATCGAATCGATACCCCTCGAGTGCGTCGGCGGCGGTTTGGATGACCCGTTGCAGGCGGGAGCGGATCCAACGGTCCACCGGCGTGTATTCCAGCACTACGTCGTCCGTGACGATCAATTCCCGGCCGTCGGTGTTCATGAACACATAGCGGGCGGCGTTCCAAAGTTTGTTGCAAAAATTGCGGTAACCCTCGATTCGGCCCAAATCGAAACGGATATCGCGGCCGGTGGTGGCCAGGGCGGCGAAAGTGAAACGCAAGGCGTCGGTCCCGTAGGAGGGAATGCCTTCGGGAAATTCCTGCCGGGTCTGCTGTTCGATCTTCTTGGCCATTTGCGGTTGCATCAAGCCGGCGGTGCGTTTTTCGACCAGGTCTTCCAGGGTGATGCCGTCGATCAAGTCGATGGGGTCGAGCACATTGCCCTTGGATTTGGACATCTTTTGGCCGTGGGCGTCGCGGATCAGACCGTGGATATAGACGTCGCGGAAGGGGACGTCACCCATGAACTTGAGGCCCATCATCACCATCCGCGCGACCCAGAAGAAGATGATGTCGAAACCGGTCACCAGCACGCTGGTGGGATAGAAACTCGCCAATTCCGGGGTTTCGTCGGGCCAGCCCAAAGTGGAGAAGGGCCACAGCGCCGAGGAGAACCAGGTGTCCAGCACGTCCTCGTCTTGGCGCAAAGACCGGTCGCCCAAATCATATTTGGCGCGGACTTCGGCTTCCGAATGGCCCACGTAGAGACTGCCTTCCTCGTCGTACCAGGCCGGAATCCGGTGTCCCCACCAGATCTGGCGGCTGATGCACCAGTCCTCGATGTTCTCCAGCCACTGAAAGTAAGTCTTGGCCCAGTTTCCGGGAATGAAGCGGATTTTGCCTTCCTCCACCGCCCGCATGGCCGGTTTCGCCAAGGGTTTGGTCTTCACGAACCACTGGTCGGTCAGATACGGTTCGACCACCGCCCCGGAACGGTCGCCGCGCGGCACCTTGAGCACGTGGTCCTCGATCTTTTCCAGCAGACCTTGTTGTTTCAGGTCTTCGACGATCCGTTGGCGAGCCTCGAAGCGGTTTAGGCCGCGGTAGGCCTTGGGTATGCAATCCGATGAAACTTGAGGCGAAGGGATTTTTTTCCCTTGGATATATTCGCCTTCAGGGCCCAAAGGAGACGTTACGAAAATATCCGCTTTTTCTGAGATTTTCCCATCGGGGGTCATTATATTGACTTGTATCAGTTGGTGACGCTTGCCCACATCATAGTCGTTGAAGTCGTGGGCCGGGGTAATCTTCACGCAACCGGTGCCGAATTCAGGATCCACGTATTCGTCGGTGATGATGGGAATTTCCCGATCCGCCAAAGGCAGCCGGACGGTCTTGCCGATCAAATCTCGGTAACGTTCGTCGTCGGGGTGGACCGCCACCGCCACGTCGCCGAGCATGGTTTCCGGACGGGTGGTGGCGACCACCAGGTGGCCGGAGCCGTCGGCGAGGGGATAGCGCATGTGCCACAGATGGCCCTTTTCCTCCTCGGCGACCACTTCCAGGTCGGAGACGGCGGTGTGGAGGACCGGGTCCCAGTTGACCAGCCGCTTGCCGCGATAGATCAGGCCTTCCTCGTAAAGCCGCACGAACACTTCGCGTACCGCCCGCGACAGGCCCTCGTCCATGGTGAAACGTTCCCGCGACCAATCCACCGACGCGCCGATCCGGCGCAGTTGGCGGGTGATGGTGCCGCCCGAGTGGGCTTTCCATTCCCAGATCCGCTCGATGAATCGTTGTCGGCCCAGGTCGTGACGGGTCTTGTCTTCCTTTTCCAGGAGCCTTTCCACCACCATCTGGGTGGCGATGCCGGCATGGTCGGTGCCCGGCTGCCAAAGGGTGTTGTCGCCCCGCATCCGGTGATAACGTATCAGACCGTCCATGATCGTATCCTGGAAGGCATGGCCCATGTGCAAGCTGCCGGTGACATTCGGCGGCGGAATCATGATGCAATAGGGTTGTCCTTTCCCGGAAGGCGCGAAATAGCCTTTCTCCTCCCAGGTTTTGTACCAGTGCTGTTCGATTTTGTGCGGATCGTAGGTTTTTTCCATGAGGATGCGGTCGACTTTGGTTTTGTAAAATCGTCAAATTTTAACATTCAATTTTACCGCGTTACGTTTCAGAGCGCTTTAATCCATGACCAGTCCAATTTATTGGCCTTTGGCCCAACGTCATCTCAGCCGGCAAGATCCGGTGATGGCCGATTTGATCCAACGCTATCCCGAGCCCCTGGTCCAGGGAGGCGATTCCTTTCACACCCTGGTCCGTGCCATCGTCGGCCAGCAGATTTCCATCCGTGCCGCCGACACCGTCTGGCAGCGCCTGGAAACCGCGGTGGAAGAGGTCGCGCCACAAAATATCCTGGCCTGTCCTCTGGAATCCTTGCGGCGAGCCGGCCTTTCGCGCGCCAAGGCCGATTATTTGCAGCAGGTGGCCGGATATTACCAGGAGCACCGCATCGATGATGCCTACTGGGAAGGGCGAAAATTCGACGAAGTCCGCCGGGAATTGCTCGGCATCAAGGGAATCGGTCGTTGGACGGTGGAGATGTTCGCCATCTTCCATTTGCACGAACCGGACATTTTTTCCCCCGCCGACATCGGCTTGCAGAAGGCCGTCGCCGGCCTCTATTTCGACGGCGCGCCGATGGACAAGCAGACACTGGACGCCTTTTCCCACCGCTGGCGTCCTTATCGCACCGTGGCCGCCTGGTACTTATGGCGCCATTTGGACCCGGTGCCGGTTTGTTATTGAGTGCAACAGGATAGAAACGATGCTCGCTTGGTTCATGTTGTTGTTGGCGATCTTGCTGGAAGTCTCCGGTACCCTGGCGATGAAGTTGTCCGACGGCTTCAGTCGACCCTGGTTTGCGGTTTCGACCGTTATTTTTTATCTGGCTTCTTTCGCAGTGTTAGCATGGGTGCTGAAGAGGCTGGAGATCGGCATCGCTTATGCCGTTTGGGCCGGCTTGGGAACGGTGCTGGTGGCGTTGTTGGGGGTGGTGATATTTCAGGAATCGATCTCTTGGATCAAAATGGTTTCCATGAGTTTGGTCGTGATCGGGGTGATCGGGCTTTATCTGGGGGCGTAGCGATTCGGCCTGGCCGGCGAGCGGGGCGAGAGACAGATGGAAAAGATGTTCGATGAAGGGCATCGGGAGTTTAACCTTCTATCGAAGGAGGCCGAAATGAGCTGTGAAAGACAACACGTCCAGGCGCCCATCCACCCATTGATGGCGAGTCGCTGGAGTACGCGCGCTTTCGATGCCCGGGCGGTGGAAACGGAAAAGTTGGCCGCATGTTTGGAAGCCGCGCGCTGGGCGCCGTCGTGCTACAACGATCAGCCCTGGCGTATTCTGGTGGCGGATCGTTACCACAATCACGAGGCTTGGCAGGACTTGTTCGACTGCCTCGCGTCGGGCAATCAAGCCTGGGCGCAGCGTGCGCCGGTATTGCTCTTGGCCTGTGCTTCGGGGCGATTCGGCCACAACGGTCAGCCCAATCGTTGGGGGCAGTACGATGCCGGTCAGGCGATGATGGCGCTCTGTCTGCAGGCGACCGCCCTGGGGCTAGTCACCCACCAGATGGGAGGTTTCGATCCGGAAGCGGCGCGGGGCAAGTTTGAAATTCCCGAGGATTTTAGCCTGATGAGCGTGACCGCCCTGGGGTATCCGGGCGATCCGTCGGTATTGGAGGACGAGGAATTGCGCGGCCGGGAACTGTCGCCGCGTCAGCGCAAGCCCTTGGAAGAGGTCGCCTGGGCGGGTTGCTTCGGCCAGTCCTTCGAGCCGCCCGCTCATGCCGCTTGGGAAGCCAGGTATCAGGAAACGCCTTCGGAGGCGTTACCCTGGTACCACCCCGAACTGGATCCGGATGTCGCCGCCGCATTGGAGCGATTGGAAGTCACGGGAGGTCGGGTGTTGGACTTGGGGACCGGTCCCGGCACCCAAGCGGTCGCCCTGGCCAAACGCGGCTTTCAGGTGGTCGCCACCGACGTTTCCGCCACCGCGCTGACAGGGGCGGCGGAATTGGCTAGCCGCGAAGGAGGAAGAGTGCATTTCGTCCGCGACGACATTCTCACTACCGGGCTCGATGAAATGTTCGATCTGATCGTGGATCGCGGTATCTTCCATATTTTCCCGCCCGAGGCTCACGCCGATTACCTCGACTCTCTGGATAAATTGCTCGAACCAGGAGGATATCTCTTGCTCAAGTGTTTCAGCCACCTTGAAACCCGCCCGGAAGGTCCGCCGGGACGTTATTCTCCCGAGGACATTAAGCGGATATTCGGCGGCCGATTTGAAGTCTTGGACGTGCGCGATTCGGCTTTCCGGCGCCCGGATGACAATGAGCCTCCCAAGGCTTTGTTTTGCGTGTTGCGGAAAAGAGAATGAAATGTCGGAGAATTAAGTCGTATTCCAGTTAAATTGTTGATGGCGTTCCGCTTCCAGCCGTCTCCACTCCTCGTCGTTGAACAGCCGCGAGCGGGTATGAAAACGAACCCCTTCCGGTCCTTCCAGGGAGAACATCCCGCCGCGGCCTGGCACCACGTCGATGATCAGTTGGGTATGCTTCCAGTAGCCGTACTGGGCTTTGCCGATGTAGAAAGGGCAGCCGCCGATTTCCCCCAGCAGGATGTCCTGATCGCCCACCAGGAATTCTCCTTCCGGGTAACACATGGGAGAACTCCCGTCGCAGCAGCCGCCGGACTGATGAAACATCAACGGGCCGTGTTTGGCCTTGAGTTTTTCGATGAGGGAGAGGGCGGCCTCCGTGGCGATCACCCGCCGAGGCGTTTCCGCTTCCGGCATCAAAACAACCCCAAGGGGTTGGCATCGTAGCTGACCAAGAGGTTTTTGGTCTGCTGGTAGTGGTCGAGCATCATTTTGTGGGTTTCGCGCCCGATGCCGGATTGTTTGTAACCGCCGAAGGCGGCGTGGGCCGGGTACAGATGGTAGCAGTTGGTCCACACCCTTCCGGCCTGGATGCCCCGGCCCATGCGATAGGCGGTGTTCATGTCCCGGGTCCAGACGCCGGCGCCCAGGCCGTACAAGGTGTCGTTGGCGATCTCCAGGGCTTCTTCCTCGTCGCGGAAGGTGGTCACCGCCAGCACCGGCCCGAAAATTTCCTCCTGGAAGACGCGCATTTGATTGTGGCCCTTGAATATGGTCGGCTGAATGTAATAACCGCCTGCCAGCTCGCCTTGCAGTTGGGCCCGTTCCCCGCCGATCAGGCATTCCGTCCCTTCCTGCCGGGCGATGTCGATGTAGGAAAGGATTTTTTCCATTTGCTCGGCGGAGGCTTGGGCGCCGATCATGGTTTCGGTGTCCAGGGGGTTGCCCTGGCGAATGGCTTTGACCCGTTCCAGTGCGCGGTGGATGAAATCGTCGTAGATGGATGCCTGAAGCAAGGCCCGAGACGGACAGGTGCAGACTTCACCTTGGTTGAGGGCGAACGAGGCGAAGCCTTCCAGGGCCTTGTCGACGAAGGTATCCTGCTTCGCGGTGACGTCCTCGAAGAAAAGGTTGGGGGACTTGCCGCCCAATTCCAGGGTGACCGGAATCAGGTTCTGGGAGGCGTACTGCATGATCAACCGCCCGGTGGTGGTTTCCCCGGTGAAGGCGACTTTGGCGATGCGCGAACTGCGGGCCAGGGGCTTGCCCGCTTCGACTCCGAAACCGTTGACCACGTTGACCACCCCGGGCGGAATCAGGTCGCCGATCAATTCCATCAATACCAGAATGGAGGCCGGGGTCTGTTCGGCCGGCTTGAGAACCACGCAGTTGCCTGCCGCCAGGGCGGGAGCCAGTTTCCACGAGGCCATCAACAAGGGGAAATTCCAGGGGATGATCTGCCCTACTACGCCCAAGGGTTCATGAAAGTGGTAGGCGATCGTGTCGGCGTCGATTTCGCAGACGCTGCTTTCTTGGGTGCGGATCGCCGAGGCGAAATAGCGGAAGTGGTCGGCGGCCAGGGGAATGTCGGCGGCCAAGGTCTCGCGGATGGGTTTGCCGTTGTCCCAGGTCTCTGCCACCGCCAACATTTCCAGCTGCTGTTCCATCCGATCGGCGATCTTGAGCAGGAGATCGGCGCGCCCTGCGGGCGAGGTTTTTCCCCAGGCATCCTTGGCCGCGTGGGCGGCATCCAGGGCTTTTTCGATATCCTCGGCGGTGGATCTGGCCACCTCGCAGAAAGGGGTTCCGGTGACCGGGGTGATGTTCTCGAAATACTGGCCATTGACGGGGGCGATCCAGTGCCCGCCGATGTAATTGTTATAACGGGAGTTGAAGTTGACTTTGGCGCCTTCGGTGCCGGGTGCTGCGTAAAGCATGAATTGCCTCCTCGGATCGATGTGAGTCGTGCTCATCCGGATTGTTTATTCTAAACCCAACGCCGGTCATTTATTAGAAAGTCCTTGCTTTGCCTTCCCTGCCGTCTCTCGAGTTTTCTTGACGATTATAGCCTCTCATCAAGGAAGGCGTCTAAGCTTGTTGCCCTTGGAGAACCGTCGGGCCGATGGCTTCCTCAATGGCTTGGTCCACGTTCTCCAGCCACACGAAGCGCAGTTTTTTTCGCGCTTCTTCCGGGATGTCGTCCCACTCCTTGCGATTGCGGGTCGGCAGCATGACGGTTTGGATGCCCGCCTGAAGGGCGGCGAGGACTTTTTCCTTGATGCCCCCCACCGGCAGCACCAGGCCGCGCAGGCTGATTTCACCGGTCATGGCCACGTCCGGGCGTACCGGTTTGTTGGTGAACAGGGACACCAGGGTCGTGAAGATCGCCACGCCGGCGCTGGGGCCGTCCTTGGGGGTGGCGCCGGCCGGGACGTGCACATGGACGTCGCTTTCGGCGAACAGCTTGGGATCGATATTCAATTGTTCGCAGCGGGCCTTGGCCAAGGTGAGGGCCGCCTGGGCGCTTTCCTTCATCACGTCGCCCAGGTGGCCGGTCAGGATCAGCTTACCGTTGCCCGGGGTTCGGGTGGCTTCGAGGAACAGGATATCGCCGCCCACCGAGGTCCAAGCCAAACCGGTGGCCACGCCGGGAATGCTCGTCCGCATCGCTACCTCGCTCTCGTAGCGGGGCGGACCGAGGATCTTTTTGACATCCTCCGAATGGAGGGCGATTTTATCCGCCTTGCCCTCGGCGATTCGGACCGCCGCCCAGCGGAAGACCGCGCCGATTTCCCGCTCCAGGTTACGTACGCCCGCCTCCCGGGTGTAGTGGTGGATGAGGGACAACAGGGCCTCGTCGTCGATTTCGCACTGCTCCGGGTCGAGGCCGCACGCCTCGAGTTGGCGCCGGACCAGATAACGGCGCGCGATTTGGAGTTTGTCGGTGTCGGTGTAGCCGGGAATTTCGATGATTTCCATCCGGTCGCGCAGCGGTCCCGGAATGGTATCCAGCACGTTGGCGGTGCAGATAAACATCACCTTGCTCAGATCGAACGCCACCCCCAGATAGTTGTCGGCGAAGTTGACATTTTGCTCCGGATCCAGGACTTCCAGCAGCGCGGCGGAGGGATCGCCGTGGAACGCGCCCATGCCGAGTTTGTCGATCTCGTCGAGCATCATCACGCAGTTGCGGGCTTCGGCCTTGCGGATCGCCTGGATGATCTTGCCGGGCATGGCGCCGACGTAGGTGCGCCGGTGACCGCGGATTTCCGCCTCGTCGTGAAGTCCGCCCAGGGCCACGCGCGTGAACTTGCGTCCGGTGGCTTTGGCGATGGATTGTCCCAATGAAGTTTTCCCCACTCCCGGGGGGCCGACGAAGCACATGATCGGTCCCTTGCCGGTGGGATTGAGCTTGCGTACCGCCAAATATTCCAAGATCCTGCGCTTAACCTTGTCCAAATCGTGGTGATCGGCGTCCAGGGTTTCGCGGGCCTCGGAGATATCCAGTTTTTCTTCCGTCTCCCGGGACCAGGGCATTTCCACCAGCCATTCCAGGTAGGTGCGCAGCATGCCGTATTCGGCTTGGGATTCGTGCATCCTCTCAAGCCGCTTGAGTTCTTTGAGCGTGTGTTCCTTCACTTCGTCGGACATACCGGCTTCTTCGACGGCCTGGCGCAGTTCCTCGATATCTTCCGCCTGCTCCTCTTCTTCGCCCAGCTCCTTTTGAATGGTCTTGAGCTGTTCGCGGAGCAGGAATTCCCGTTGGCGCTCATCCATGGTTTTTTGGGTTCGTTCGCTGATTTCCTTGGACAGGCGCAGCACCTCGAGGCGTTCGGTGAGATACTCGAGAAGCCGATCGAGGCGGGCGGTGACATCGGTGGTTTCCAGAAGCTTTTGTTTTTCCTCCGATTCGATGTCGATGAATGCCGCGATCATGTCCGTCAGCATCGCCGGCGAGGTGATCTGCTGGACCGCGTTGACCAGTTCGGAGGGAGCTTGCGGCATCAATTCCAGCGCTTCGCCGATCAGTTTCCGGAGCTCCAGTATGCGCGCCTCGATTTCGGCGCCGATTTCCTCTTCTTCCGAAATCGGCTCGATTTCCGCCACCAGAAAGGGATAGCCCTCCAGATATTGCTTGATTCGGAACCGCTCTTCCCCTTGACAGACGATGTGGTGAGTGTCGTCCGGGCCGGTCACATAGCGAAGGATGGTGGCGCTGGCGCCAACGGTGTAAAGATCGCTGGGCATCGGGTTGTCGATGCCGGGATCTTTCTGCAGCAGCAGACCCACCGGCTGTTCCGACTTGAGCGCTTGTTGGGCGGCGGCGATGGAACGGTCGCGGCCGATGCTCAAGGGAATGATCACGCCCGGAAACAGCACCACATTGCGGACCGGGATGATCGGAACGGTGTGCTCGGGCAGCTGCAGCGCGGTTTCCTTCTCTGGGGTTGGCTGTTGTGTTTCGGTCATGGCGGTGTCTATGTGTTTCAAATTCGTTTGCGAAAGCGAAGTTCCAGGCAACCGCAGTGGTAGCGGGAGTCTAGCAGCTCGTAATGTCCCGGAGGCAAATGAATGCGGCGTTCGAAACGACCGTAGGGGATTTCCAATCGGTGAACCCGGGTGGTGCCGGCCATCACCGGTGGCGGACGTTGCCCGGCAATCCTGAGCATCCCGCCTTCCAGGGTCACTTCCACCATCTCCGGCGAGATACCTGGAATGACCGCCGTGATGCGCAAATCATCGAAACCTTCGACGATATCCACGGGCGGCTCCCACGCAGGGAGCCGCCCGTGCGAACGCCGAATGTTGAACAGGAGCCGATTGCAGCGCTCGACTCTTTCCAGTATTTCGATGGCCTGAAGCCACATCCGTTCGAGCGGATCGGATCGGCGCACGGTATTGCCCTCAGTTGGGTTGCATGGTTGCCGTCTCGTAGCGGTTCGCGTCTCGTTCGGCCACCAGGGTTTCGATCCGCCGATCGGCGCCCGATGGAAGAGGGGCGTCGGGTGTCTCGATCCAGGCGAGGATATCGCGCCAATAACGCTCGGCGTCGAGATCCCGCAACAGCATATGATAGCCTTTCTCATACCAGGCAAGATGCACGGTGGCAGGATCGACCCGACGCAGGAACCGGCGTGTCGGAGACGGCGGTATGATTTCATCCTTGTCGCCATAGAGATACAGGGTGGGCGTGTCCAGCTTGGAGCCCGCCGTCATCGCTTGATCCATCAGATCGGTCAAGCCGGCGATGGCGCCGATGCGGGTTTCCTTGATCACCAGCGGATCGCGGCTCAGGGCGCGCAGCATATCCAGATTGTCCGAGGGCAGGATTCCCAATCCGTCGCCGGTCAAGGTCATCCATGGAACAAGGGCATTGGCCACCCACAACAGGCTGCGCTGATACCAGGGCATGGTCCAGCGTGCCCAGACCGCCGGGGCGGCCAGAATCAGGCCGTCGGTATGGACGTGCAGGCCCCGATTGGCGGCGAGGATGGCCACCGCCCCGCCCATGCTTTCTCCCAGGACATATAAAGGCGCGTCGGGATAGCGCCGGCTGAGCTCACCGGTGAAATCGATCAGGTCATCCACATACTGTTCCACACCGGCCCATCGACCCCGGCCTGATGTGGCGCCGAAGCCGCGTTGGTCGTAGGCGTATACGGCGATACCGTGGGCCCGGAAGAATCGCGCGGGTTCGTCGATGAAATGGCCGTAATCGTTGAATCCGTGGAGGGCGACGATCACCGCATTGGGTTTTCCCTTCGGCAGCCAGGAGTGAAGGGGTAGCGGCTTGCGGTCGTCGGTAATGTAATGCCGGGAAGTCAGTCTGGGTTCTACTTCAGCCGAGGGAGGGCGGGGCGTGCTGCAAGCATTCAGCAGCACCAGCAAGCTAAAGAGAGTGAGGTAAGTGATCTTCAATAGGTTTTTTTGCAACGTTCTAATACCGGGATCGGAGTAATTGTTCAACTGCTTCGACCTGGGTCTCGGGAACCCGTAAGACCGCGTTTACTCGGGCGCCGAATTCGGCGTCCACCACGCTTGCTCCGAGGGGGGCCAAGCGTTGTTCCAGGGAATGATAATCCGCGTAATCAATGGTCACTTCCAGGGTTTGGTACAAAATATGGGGTTGGATGACGGCGCTTTCAAGCACTTGACGCGCGGCTTGACCGTAAGCGCGGGCGAGCCCGCCTGCGCCCAACTTGATCCCCCCGAAATAGCGGATGACTGCCAGGGAGATGTTAATCAATTGCTTTCCTTGTAGGTGTTGCAATATTGGACGCCCTGCGGTTCCGGACGGTTCCCCGGCGTCGAAGCAGCGTTCGCGCAGTCCTTCCGCAGTTTGGATCCGCCAGGCATAAGTGATGTGACTGGCCTGGGGATAGTCGGCGTACAGTTGCTGCAGAAAATCCGCGAGGGTTTCCGTGTCGTCGCAAGGGGCCACGCTCGCGATAAAGCGCGAGCGTTTAATCACGTACTCGCTTGAGTAGGAACGGTCGACGGTGAATTCGCTCAAACCAGATTTAATCTGCGGTTGGTTTCGTCGGTCAAGCGTTGGAGGGCGGGAGAAATTTCGACCGGATAGTCGGCCGATTGTTCGATTTGCTCGAGGGCTTCGGGCAGTGCATCCAGCTGGTCCGCGCAGCGTGCTTGAATAGTCGCCAGCTTTTCCGCCGCCTCCAGGCGCTGTCCTTGCCGCATCACGGGTTGCAGCAGGGCCGCGCCGTCCTGCTTGTCGTCCAGGGTAGTGAGCACATCTTTCTCGAATCGACCGTTGGAATCGTAATAGCGAAAAACCTGCTTGCGTCCCGGCCAGGTTTGTTTGCCCTCCGAGACCTTGCGCCGCGGAACGCCGGCGTATTCCTGCAGCTTATAGGCGCAGTTGAGAAACGGGGCGTCGGTGGAGGTGGTGAGTTTGGTGCCCACCCCGTAGCCGTCGATGGGTGCGTGGTGCTCACTGAGTTGTTTCAAGGCGTATTCATCCAGATCGCCGCTGACCACGATCTGGACCGATTGGAGACCGGCCGCATCCAATTTTCGGCGCGTTTGGAACGCCAAGGCTTCCAGATCCCCGCTGTCGATACGAACCGCTTTGACGGGGATATTTTCTTTAGCCAATTGGGGTGCCAGGTCGACCACTTTATCCACTCCCGCCAGAGTGTCGTAAGTGTCGATCAAAAGAGTCACGTTGTTGGGTTGGGAACGGGCGAATCCTCGAAAAGCCTCGATTTCGTCGTCGTGGGCCATGATGTAGGAATGGGCCATGGTGCCGGAAATGGGGGTGCCGAATTCCATGCCGGCGAGCACGTTGGAAGTGGCGGCGAATCCCGCCAGATAGGCGGCTCGGGCGGCCAATAATCCGGCCTCGAATCCGTGGGCGCGGCGCAGGCCGAAATCCACCAGGTTTTTGCCCGGGGCGGCGAGCACGCAGCGGGCCGCCTTGGAAGCGATCAGACTCTGAAATTGAAGCAGATTGATCAGGCGCGGCTCCACCAATTGGGCTTGGGGCAGGGGGGCGGTCACGCGCAAGACGGGTTCGTCGGGAAAAAAAATCGTCCCTTCCGGCATGGCGTCCACATCGCCGGTGAAACGCAGGGTCGCCAACCAGTCGATGAATTGCGCGTCGAAATAGCCGGTTTGCGCCAGATAAGCGCATTCATCGGCGGTAAATGCCAGATTCTCCAGATATTGAAGTGCCTGCTCGAGTCCCGCCGCGATCAGAAAATTGCGGCGGGAGGGAAATTTGCGCACGAACAACTCGAACACGGCGGTCTCCTCCATGCCTTCGTACCAATAGCCTTGCAGCATGGTGAGCTGATACTGGTCGGTGAGGAGCACGGATTGGTTCATGCCAGATCCTGAAGAGTAATGAAACGAGTTTCCAGGCGTTGCATTTCGTCCAAAGCTTTTTGTTCGTCGCCGGGGTTGATGTTGACGGCGCGGACCGCATCGCGTAGCAGGAACACTTGATAGCCGCAGCTGCGGGCGTCCCGTACCGTATTGAGGACACAATAATCGGTGGCCAATCCGCCGATGAAAAGACGCTTCATGCCCAGTCGTTGGAGCTGCCTGTCCAGGTCGGTTCCGTCAAAGCCGGAATAGGCTTCTCTCTCCGGCTCGGTGGCCTTGGAGATGATTCGCGTTTCGCTGGGCAAGCAGAGCTCGGAAGGGAATTGGGCGCCGTGGGTTTCGGCGATGCAGTGAGGCGGCCAAGGCCCGCCCCGCGATTGGAACGAACAGTGGTGGGAAGGATGCCAGTCGCGGGTTGCGAGGATCGGGAGTCCTTCGGCCGTGAATCGGTCGATGTAATGATTCAAAACAGGGATGATTTGATCCCCCTCCGGGATCGCCAGCGTGCCGCCTGGAAGAAAATCGTTTTGCACGTCGACGACGATCAAAGCGTCGGTGCTTGGTTGCAACTCGATCATGATCGAACCTCGTCGATGACGATGACGTGGGGTTCATCATCAGTGATCGACACCGGATTTGTCCAGCCCTCCAGATCGCCGGGTGCACCCTTGGCGTTGCCGGATTTGGCCACCCGAGCGCCGAGAACGACGCGATCGAAATTGGAAAGCTTCATCTGCGGCATCATGGCCATGGAGTCATCCAAGATCACCGTCACCGGCAGATCTTTCACCCGCTTGCGGACGATGGCCAGGGGCATGGGAGGGCCTTGGGCGGCGCGAGCGAAAATATAGACCTGATCTTCGGGGGTGGCGTGGGAGAGCAAATCGGGTGCCAGTTGCACTTTGGCCCGCACTTGGACAGTCGTCGTCGCGGTCGGCTGGGCATCCAGGGCAAGTCCCGCCTTGGTGATCATCGCGCGCAGCTGTTCAGCCGAGGAGCTCCCCGGCGGCATCTGATCGAGCAAGGCTTGCCAATGTCGGCGCGCTTGCTCCCGATCGCCGGCATGGAGCGCCGCCAGGCCCGATAGCCACAAGGCATAGGGGTGCTTGGGATCGGCGTCGAGGATCTCCCGTACCAATTGAAGCGGCTTGCCGCGCAAATCTCCCTGTTGACGCTGGGCCAGCACTTCGGCATAGCGGGCCTTCAGATCCAAATCCTCGGGAACCAGGCGCAAGGCCTGCTCGTACGCGTTTTGGGCTTCATCCAGCCGATTCATGGCCTGGAAGGAGCGGGCCAGCAGCATCCATCCCCGAGGATCGTCGGGGTTGTCCCGGAGGCGTTGTTTCAGCCGTTCGATACCGGCTTGCAAAGAGTCGGGTACGTTTTGAGATGGGGCTGAATTGACGCCGGCCCCGATCAGGTCCGGACGTCCGAGACCGAAATAGAGGGCCAAGGCGATCATCGGCAATATCGCCAAAGTGACGGCGATGGAGGTCAGTCCCTGGAAGCCTTCGGCGCGCTTGGCTTCGGGGCGAGGGGATGCCGCATCGAGCAATTCCCGGTCCAATTCGGCGACCAGTTGATCGAATTCATGGGAAGAAAGTTTTCCTTCGCGCCGTTCCTGCTCCAGTTCGAGGCGGCGGCTGCGGTGAACGTTCAAATTGGCGTTCAATTGAGCTTGATCGTCCACCTTGGGTGGGCGACGCAAACTCCACCAGAATAGGGCATAAGCCAGCAACACCAGGCCGGCTGCAACGAGCCAAAAAGTGGTCATGGGTTATCTTGTCGGTCTTTTAATAGGGAATCCAAGCGGCGGCGTTCTTCTTCGCTCAAGGCCGAAGGGGTCTCAGGCCGGCGCTTGCGGGTGAGGAACCAGAGAATGAATATCCCTCCCAATAAAGCGATGAAGGGGCCGAACCAGAGCAGGGCGGTGGTGGTTTTCACCGGCGGTCGGTAGAGGACGAAGTCTCCGTATCGGTTGACCAGGAAGTCGATGATTTCCCGGTCGTCCTTGCCGGCCATGAGCATGGTATAGACCTCGTCGCGCAAATCCTCGGCCAGATCCGCCTTGGAATCGGCCAGGGATTGATTTTGGCAAACCAGGCAGCGAAGTTCTTCGATCAGGTCTTGATAACGGGCTTCCAATCGGGGGTCGGGGAATTCGCGTACTTCTATACCTGCCCAGGCCGGGGCGATTAAAAGATTGAGGAAGAGGGCGAGAAACAGGCTGGGTAAAGTAAAGGTCACGATTGCTTCTCCAGGTAGCGTACCAAGGGGGCCAGCTTTTCCTCCCAAATCTGGGCAGTAACGGGACCGATATGCTTGTAGCGGACGATGCCGTGTCGGTCGATGACGAAGGTTTCCGGAACGCCGTAAACGCCCCAATCGATGCCCACCTTGCCGTCGGCATCGAAGGCGCTCAACCGATAGGGATTGCCGGAGTGTTCGAGGACCGACCGGGCGGCGGCCCGACTATCCTTGTAATTCAGCCCGATGAGCGTCACCTCGCCTCGGCGGGCCAGATCCATCAGTACCGGATGTTCCTGCCGGCAAGCGGTGCACCAGGAGGACCAAACATTAAATAAGGTGACTCGGCCTTGGAAAATTTCCTCGGAGACGGGCTGCTCGGCGTTGTCAAGGCGCGTCAGTTGAAATCCGGGCGCCGGTTTTCCGACCAAGGGGGAAGGCACCTCGCGCGGATTCAAAGTGAGACCCACGCCGAGAAGAATCAGCAAACCGATGAATAATCCTAGGGGCAAAATATATTTGAGCATGTCAGGGTGATACGGTGATGGATTGATCCGTTGCCTCAACCCGGCGGGTCGCCTGGGCAGCTCGATAGCGCCGGTCAGTGGCGGCCAACCCGCCTCCCAGCATCATCAACAAACCGCCCAGCCAGATCCAGCGGATCGCGGGTTTGACGTAGAGGCGCACGCTCCAGGCTTCGCCGTCGAGGGATTCCCCGAGGGCGACGTAAAGATCGCGTCGCAGGGACGGATCGATGGCGGCCTCGGTCATGATGTTGCGTTGGACGCGGTAAAACCGCTTTTCCGGTTCGAGAATCGCGATCCGTTCGCCGTTTTTGCGTACCTCGAATTGCCCGATATCCGCCCCGTAATTGGGCCCGTCGATCTCACGAATACCTTGGAAGGCGAAGGTGTAGCCGGCCAGCTCCACCGATTCTCCCGGCGCCAAACGGACGGTTTTTTCCACGCTGAACTGATTGGAAAGGGCCACCCCGATCAGGAATACCGCCAAGCCGAAGTGGGCCAGGATCATGCCGTAAAAGCTGCGGGGTTGTTTCCAACCGGCCACACCGGGGCGGTTGCGCACCCGTTGCCACAAGGGTAGGAGGGCGGTGGCGGCCAGCCAGAAGGCGCAGCTCAAGGCGGCCAGGGTTTTAAGATGGGTGGGATCGAACCAGATCGCGCTTACTACGGCGGCGATCACCATGCTGGCCGGAATCAGCCATCGCACCTGGCGCCACAGGCGGGACAACTGCCCTTGTCGCCAGGCCACCAGCGGGCCGATGCCGGCGAGCAAGAACAGGGGCGCGGTGAGGGGAGTGAACACGCTGCCGAAATAGGGCGGTCCCACGGAGATTTTGCCCAAGCCCAGGGCGTCCAGCACCAGTGGATACAGGGTGCCCAGCAAAACGCTGGCGCTGGCGGTGACCAAGAGAATATTGTTGAGCAGCAGCAGGGCTTCCTTGGAGAACCAGTGGAAGCGGGCGTGATCTTTGACCGTGGGCGCGCGCAGGGCATACAGAAGCAGCGAACCGCCGATCACCAATCCCAGGAAGATGAGGATGAATACCCCCCGTTCGGGGTCGGTGGCGAAAGCGTGCACCGAAACCAGAACCCCGGAACGCACCAAGAACATGCCCAGCAGGCTCAGGGAGAAAGCGAAGATGGCCAACAGCACGGTCCAGGCCTTGAAAGCGCCGCGTTTTTCCGTCACCGCCAGACAGTGGATCAAGGCGGTGGCCATCAGCCAGGGCATGAAGGAGGCGTTCTCCACCGGATCCCAGAACCACCAGCCGCCCCAGCCCAGTTCATAGTAAGCCCACCACGAGCCGAGGGTGATGCCCAGAGTGAGAAACGCCCATGCCACCAGGGTCCAGGGACGCGACCAGCGTGCCCAGGCGGCATCGAGGGAACCCGAGAGAAGGGCGGCGATGGCGAAACTGAAGGGAACCGCCATGCCCACGTAGCCCATGTAAAGCATGGGCGGATGGACCGCCAGACCGAAATCCTGCAGGAGCGGATTGAGATCCTGACCGTCCATCGGTGCCGGCACGATCCGTTCGAAGGGATTGGAGGTGAGCAGGATGAACAGGAGGATGCCCACGCTGATCAGTCCCAATACCCCCAGCACGCGGGCGACGAAGGGTTCGGAAAGCCCTCGGTTGAAAATGCTGACCGCACAGGTCCACAGCCCCAGAATCAAGGCCCATAAAAGCACCGACCCCTCGTGGGCACCCCAAACGGCGGTGATTCGATAAAACAGGGGTAAGGCCGTATTGGAATGCTGGGCGACGTAGAGCAACGAAAAATCGTTCACCACGAAACTCTGTACCAGGCAGTAGAACGCCACGCCCAGGAACAGGCACTGGGCGCGAGCGGCCGGGCGCCCCACCGTCATCCAGGTTGGCAACCGGAAGAGGGTTCCGGCGAGAGGAAAAAAGGCCTGCAGGGCCGCCATCAACAAAGCCATGATCAAGGCCAATTGGCCGATTTCCGCAGTCATGGGCGCACCTCTTTGAAATCATCCACGGGCGGAAGTTTGCCGCTTTTTTCGAGCGCTTCGGCCACTTCCGGCGGCATATAATTTTCATCGTGCTTGGCAAGGACCTGGGATGCTTTGAAAAGGCCATCCGATTGGAGTTGGCCGATGGCGATGATGCCTTGGCCTTCCCGGAATAAATCCGGCAGGATCCCTTCATGAAACACGGTGACTCGAGCGCTTCCGTCGGTGAGGATGAACCGCACCGCCAGGTTGTCGGGATTGCGCCGGACACTGCCTTCTTCCACCAAGCCCCCGACCCGGAAGGCATAGCCGGTGGGGGCCTCTCCCGCTTCGATTTGGGACGGCGTGTAAAAATACAAAAGATTTTTCTGAAATGCCGCCAAGGCCAGGAAGGTCGCTACGCTGACGCCGATTACGATGACGCCGACCAGGATCATACGCCGCCTACGAGGGGTCATGAAGGTAAATCCTCTTGCCGATAAAGTCGTTTTAATTTGCGCATGACTTCACGCCGTTTGAGCCAGGGAGTGATCAGGTTCCAAACCAGCACCCCAGCGGCCAGGCCGTATGCGCTCCAGACATAAGCGCCGTAACCGCCCATGTGAAAGAATTCGGGCCAGTTCATGGGGTGGCCTCCTGGCTCTTTGAGAGGTTAGGCTTGTCGGAGTTCCCGAACAGTTCCTGCACCCAGCGGCTGCGTCGCTCGCGCCACAGAAGTTCGGACCGCGCCCGCAGGAGCAGCACGGTGAAGAAATACAGCTGGAAAGCCAAGGCCATGAGCAGCAACGGCCAAAGCATGCTGATATGCATGGCCGGTTTGTCGAAGCGGGTCACCGTGGGTCCCTGATGGAGGGTGTTCCACCATTCCACCGAGTAGTGAATGATGGGAATGTTGACGCTGCCCACGATGGCCAGGATCGCACCCGCCCGGGCGGCGATGCGAGGGTCTTCGATGGCGGCCTGGAGGGCGATGTAGCCCAAATAGAGAAACAGCAGAATCAGTTCGGAAGTCAGGCGCGCATCCCAGACCCACCAGGTGCCCCACATGGGTTTTCCCCAGATGGAACCGGTGGCCAGCGCCAAGAAGGTGAAGGAGGCGCCGATGGGAGCGGAGCCGGCCGCCATGATGTCGGCCATTTTAATGTTCCAAATCAGGCCGATACCGCCGGCCACGGCCATGAAAACGTATATGAACAGTGACATCCAGGCGGCGGGGACGTGGACGAATATGATCCGGTAGCTGTCCCCTTGCTGATAGTCGGTCGGGGCGATCCACAGCCCCAAATATAAACCGGCGATCAAAAGCGCCGCGGTGGCGGCACCCAGCCATGGAATCCACGCGCCGGTAATGCGATAGAAATGTTTGGGAGAAGCCAGTTTGTGCAGGAACGCCCACATAATTCTTGCGTCCGATTGATTTCGAATAAAAACTAAAATGATACCAAAAAAAGCCACCTCATCAGCTTAAACTGATTCGCACCGCTGCCGCCAGGGCGATCGGTACCAGCGTCAGAGCCAGGGCCAGAAGGGAGGCCAGGAAGTACAATTGCCCGGAAATCGGCATGCCGACCGTCGCCGCCGTCACCGCGTTGGTGGCGAAGATCAGGACTGGAATGTACAAGGGCATGACCAACAGCGTGAGCAGGACGCCGCCGCGCTGCAATCCGACGGTCAGGGCCGTTCCGATGGCGCCGATCAGGCTCAGCAGGGGCGTACCCAGAGCCAAGGTTTCGATCAAGGCCCATTGGCCGGCGGCGGGTAGATCGAGCAAAAGCCCCAGCAGCGGTGCCAAAAGCAGCATCGGCAGGCCGCTGACCAACCAGTGGGCCAGGACCTTGGCCAGGATGAGCACGGCCAGGGGATGGGGACTGAGGAGCAATTGCTCCAAAGTGCCGTCCTGGAAATCGTTGCGGAAGAGGTTCTCCAGCGAGAACAAGGCGGCCAGCAAGGCGGCGATCCACACCACCCCGGGAGCGATGATGCGAAGGATATCCGGTTCCGGACTGATGCCCAGCGGATAGAGGCTGACAATCATTAAAAAAAACAGCATGGGATTGGCCAGTTCCCCGCGGTGGCGATAGGCCAACACGAGATCCCGGCGCAACACCGCCCAGAAAGCCAGCAAAGGAGAATTCAGCATGGATGATGTAAAAAAGCCGCCTGGAAGGGCGGCTTTCGGCTTGATGGCTGGGGGACCAGGATTCGAACCTGGGTTAACGGAGTCAGAGTCCGTTGTCCTGCCGCTAGACGATCCCCCAATAATCCGAATCAGCGCTTCGAGTATTGCGGCCGCTTCCGGGCTTTGTGCAAGCCGATTTTCTTGCGCTCCACTTCGCGGTCGTCCCGAGTCACGTAGCCCGCCTTGCGTAGCGGCGAGCGAAGCGTCTCGTCGTAATCGATCAACGCTCGGGTGATGCCGTGGCGAATGGCGCCCGCCTGGCCGGTGGGACCGCCGCCCTTGACCGTAATCATCAGATCGAACTTGTCGGTCATTTCCACGCATTCGAGCGGCTGGCGAACGAGCATGCAATCGGTTTTGCGACCGAAATAGGAATCCAGGGGCTTGCGGTTCACCAGGATTTGCCCCGAACCGGATTTTACAAAGACGCGCGCGACGGCATTCTTGCGGCGTCCGGTGCCATAGTTGTGTTGGATTTGTGCCATGGTTCTTTACTTACAGTTCCAAAACTTGGGGTTGTTGGGCGTGATGATTGTGTTGCGGTCCCATATATACCTTGAGTTTGCGGAACATGGCGCGGCCCAGGGGGTTCTTGGGCAACATCCCGCGAATGGCGTTTTCAATGATCCGTTCCGGATGCTCGGCGCGTTGTTTGCCCAGGGTGCGCGACTTGATCCCGCCGGGGTAACCGGTGTGGTGGTAGTAGACTTTATCTCTTTCTTTGTTGCCCGTCACCCGGACTTTTTCCGCATTGATCACGATGATGTAATCGCCGGTATCCACATGGGGGGTGTATTCGGGTTTGTGCTTCCCCCGCAGACGCCGGGCGACTTCGCTGGCTAGGCGCCCCAATGTCTTCCCTTCGGCGTCGATGACGTACCAGTCGCGTTTCACTTCGTGAGGTTTGGCGCTAAAGGTTTTCATTGTACTCCTTCTATAGATCAATCTTTGGGGCTTAGTAGAAACGAGAAATGTTAGAAGATCTGAAAGGCGAATGCAAGAGAAATTCGGTATTTGAGAAATGCGGCAACTTGAAATGAGCACCGGATTTATGTTTCGGTATACCGATTTTGGTTTAGCAGGAGAGACAATATCATGCAGCAGACCGCCGTTTTGCAACCTCGATCTTACGCGCGACCTAGTCGCCGTTTCGAGGTTTATACCTTATCCGATCTGGAGCGAGGACGCATTTCGCCCATTGCTAAATTGCCTCGAGAAACGCGTTTTGCCATGCAGGTTGTCGCGCAAGTCCTGCCATTCCGAGTGAACGCATACGTGGTCGAGGAATTGATCGATTGGGGCAGGGCTCCCGACGACCCCATCTTTCAATTGACGTTTCCCCAACCGGATATGCTGGCGCCGGAAGATTTTTCCGCTCTGGCCGATCTCTTAAGCCGAGGCGCTTCCAAGGCCGAAATTCAAGCCCGGGTTCAGGCGATTCGCCAAACCCTCAATCCGCATCCGGCCGGGCAGATGGAATTGAATATGCCGCGCGACGAGGAAGGCAATCCGATCAACGGCTTGCAGCATAAATATCGGGAAACGGTGCTGTTTTTCCCCAGCCAAGGACAGACCTGCCACAGTTACTGCAGTTTTTGTTTCCGTTGGGCGCAATTCGTCGGCGATCGGGAGCTGCGCATCGCCAGCCGGGAGTCGGATACCTTGCATAGGTATCTCCGCAAGCATCCGGAAGTGACCGATGTGCTGATCACCGGGGGAGACCCCATGGTCATGAAAACCAAGCACCTGGAAAATTATTTGCTGCCGCTGCTTGGCCCGGAATTCGACCATGTTCGGACGATTCGTATCGGCACCAAATCCTTAAGCTTTTGGCCTTACCGTTATTTGACCGATAATGATAGCGACGATTTGCTCCGTCTGTTGGAGAAGCTGGTCCGAGGTGGCAAACAGGTGGCTGTGATGGCGCATTACAACCATTGGCAGGAGCTGGAAACCGACGCGGCCCGCGAGGCGATCGAACGGGTGCGGGCCACGGGTGCGATGATCCGTTCTCAGGGACCTTTGCTTGCCCACATCAATGACGATCCTGATGCGTGGGCGCGGCTTTGGCAGACCCAAGTCGAATTGGGGATCTCACCTTATTATATGTTCGTGGAGCGCGATACCGGTGCGCGGCGCTATTTCGAGGTGCCCTTGGCGCGCTGTTGGGAGATTTACCGAGAAGCGATCCAACAAGTTTCCGGCTTGGCGCGCACGGCTCGAGGCCCCAGCATGAGTGCCGGTCCGGGTAAAGTGGAAATTCAAGGAGTCACCCGAATCGGCGATGAGAAAGCATTCGTGCTCCGGTTTCTCCAAGGACGCAATCCCGACTGGGTGCAGCGGCCCTTCTTCGCGCGCTACGACGATCGGGCCACCTGGCTGGATCAATTGCGCCCCGCTTTCGGCGAGGATCGGTTCTTCTTCGAACCCGAGTACGACGCCATGCAAGGGGTGGTTAAGGCTGCCTAGGCGGGGGCATCGGGTGCGTTCATGCGCCATGTCCGTTCAGCTGTTTGGCCAAGGCTTCAAGTTCTTCCGGCGTGTTGATATTGGCGAACTGGCCGGGACGGTCGCCGCAGTCCACTGGGGACCAAGCATGGCGCTTTACCCAACGATCGACTTTTCGCTTTCCGGCATTCAGGTAGGCCGCCAAATCATCGGCCAAACCGGTGCGTAAGGCCATGACCACCGGATGGAGGCGTTCGCCGTCGTGGGCGAGGGCGATATCCACCTGGTTTTCCATCAGTGCGCGAAGCAATCGGGTCAGGGTCGCCGTTTCCAGGCGAGGGCTGTCGCAGGGGATTACCACCAGGTACGGGGTGTCCGCCGCCTTCAGCGCGGTGAGGATGCCGGCCAAGGGCCCCTGAAAACCCGTCACTTCGTCGCTGATCACCGGCACGTCGAAATCCCGATAATCCTCAAGGGAACGGTTGGCGTTGATCAGCAGCCGGCCGCATAGCGGACGAAGAATGTCGAGCGCGTGGGCGATCAGAGGCCTGCCGGCGCATTCCAGCAAGCCTTTATCCCGGCCTGCCATGCGGCGTGCTCGGCCGCCGGCCAGAATGACGCCGGTCACTTGATCGGGGGCGGGCATCGTCGTTGTAGCCATGAGGGGTAAACAAGTGTTGAGCTTTTTTAACAATCTAGCCCACGTTAGAATAGCCGGGCACACCGGGTGCGTGAACTTTAATTTTTTCGATGGGGGTTTAGTGTATCCATCATCGTTTTGGAGAGGCAATCATCATGGAACAGGGTAGGATCGGCTTTATCGGTGCCGGCAATATGGCGAGCAGTCTGATCGGCGGGTTGCTGGCCGACGGCGTGCCCGCCGATAGCATTTGGGTATCCGCCACCGGGCAGGACAAACTCCGGCTTTTGGCGAATCGCTGGGGAGTGCATACCACCACCGATAACCGGGAGTTGGCATCCTGCTGCGATAGCGTGGTGCTGGCGGTCAAGCCCCAACAAATTCGCGCGGTGGCCGAGGAAATCGCGCCCCTGGTTCAGGAGCGTAAGCCATTGATGGTTTCGGTCGCCGCCGGCGTGCTGGAGCGGGATTTGGAGCGCTGGCTGGGAGAAAAGGTGCCGATCGTGCGTTCCATGCCCAATACCCCGGCATTGGTTCAATCCGGTGCCACCGGCCTGCATGCTAACGCGTGGGTGAGTTCGGAGCAGCGAGACCGGGCCGAATCCTTGCTGCGGGCGGTGGGTTTGACGATGTGGGTCGAACAGGAAGATCTGTTGGATGCGGTGACCGCGGTTTCCGGATGCGGTCCGGCCTATTTTTTCTTCCTCATGGAAGCGTTGGAAAAGGCCGGTTGCCGGTTGGGGCTGGACGCCCAAACCGCAAGATTGCTGGTGGAGCAAACCGCCTTGGGGGCGGCCAAGCTGGCCCTGGAAACCCAGGCCGGTCCGGAGGAATTGCGCCGCCGGGTCGCCTCTCCTGGCGGCGTGACCGAAAAGGCCTTGTCGGTGTTGCAGGCAGGAGACTTTGAAGGGCTTATCGACAAAGCCCTGGAAACCGCCAGAGCGCGGTCGAAGGAACTATCCGAACAATTGGGAGAAAAAGCATGAACGGCTATCTGGCCAATCCGGCGGTCTTTCTGGTCAATTCCGTCTTCGAATTATATGTTTTGGCGGTGCTGTTGCGCTTTTTGTTCCAATTGGTGGAAGCGGAGTTTTACAACCCGGTTTCTCAATTTCTGGTCAAAATCACCCATCCGCCGCTTAAAATTCTGCGTCGCTTCATCCCTTCCATCGGTCGGGTGGATACGGCGGCCATCGTCCTGATGTTGGCGGTCAAGATGCTGGGGGATTTTCTGGTCTTTCAGCTCCAGGGAGGCGGTGCGGTTGGTATCGGAATTCTGACCGGCTCCGCGGCGGTGCAATTGGTCAGTCTGACTTTCAATGTATTTATTTACGCTATTATTATCCAAGCGATCCTGAGCTGGATTAACCCCGACCCGTACAATCCGGTGTATTCCCTGTTAGCCGATCTGACCGAACCCGTCTTGCGTCCGTGTCGCCGCTTGATTCCCACCCTGGGCGGCCTGGATCTCTCTCCCCTGATTGCCCTGATAGGACTCCAGTTCTTGAAAATTCTGATCATTCCGCCGTTGCATCAATTGGCCTTGATGCTGACGTTCTAAACGCTCGAACGGATCGAAGAGGCGGAAATTCGTCATGGATATCGCACTCTTTCATTTCTTCCGCAATTTTTAGACTACACTTTTGTTAAGCCCGATTGGGCTTTAGTGCCACTGAGTAGTTATTGCCGGAGATGAGTACGATGCACTTTCAGCAACAGCTGCAAGCCTACGGGCAATGGAAAAGCCGTCTGGTCGAAGCGATCGACAAGTACCATGCCTGGCTCAAGAAGTATGAACTGAGCACCACCCAAGTCGAGGAGGTCATTCTGGGCATGCGCCGGAATTTGGCTTCCGAACGGATGACGATCGCTTTCGTGGCGGAGTTTTCCCGCGGCAAGACTGAATTGATCAACGCGTTGTTTTTCGCCGAAACCGGTGTCCGGCTGTTGCCCTCCACGCCGGGGCGAACCACCATGTGTCCCACCGAGATTTTTTACGATCCCGAGGGGGGCGGCTATATTCGGCTGTTGGCGATCGAAAGTCGGCTCGACAATGCTTCTTTGAGCGAATACAAAGATCAACCCGGTCAATGGCTTCAGATCGAACTGGATCCGTCTTCTCCGATTCAGATGCAGGAGGCGTTTCAGGAATTGGTCGCGGTCAAGCGGGTGAGCTTGGAGGAAGCGAAACGATTGGGCTTGTATCACGACGATATGAATCATCCCGGCGATATTCCGCCGGATAGCGTGGAAATTCCCTGTTGGCGCCACGCCCTGATCAGCTTTCCCCATCCGCTTCTCCAGGAGGGCTTGGTGATTCTGGATACCCCCGGACTCAATGCCTTGGGGTCGGAGCCGGAACTGACTCTCAGTATGTTGCCCAGCGCTCAAGCGATATTGTTCGTTTTGGCCGCCGATACCGGCGTGACCAAAAGCGACATGGATATGTGGCAACATCACGTCCGGGGGCTGGACAGTGACGAGCAGCGCCATCTGGCGGTGGTGATGAACAAGATCGACACTTTGTGGGACGACCTGCAAAGCGAATCCCATATCGACAAATCCATTCAATCTCAGGTAAAGGAAACCGCCCGGATATTGGGGGTAGAGGAAAAGCTGATTTTTTCCCTGTCCGCCAAGCAGTCCTTGCTGGCCAAAGTGAAAGACGACGAGACTCTGCTGGAAAAAAGCCGTCTGACGCACTTGGAAAATTATTTGGGCAAGGACGTACTGCAAAGCCGGCAGGAGATCATGCGTCGTTCCATTACTCGGGGAATCGGTCATCAAGTGGCGGAATCGCTGGAAGTGGTCGGATCGGAAGTCGGACAGTTGCGCAAGCAGTTGGACGAGTTGCGCGGTCTCGATACCAAAAACGAGACCATGACCATGAAGCTGATGGAAGAGACCCGAGCGCATCAAAGCCAATATTTGCAAAGTGTGGATCGTTTCCAGGCCAGCCGCCGGGTATTCACCATGCAGGCCAAACGGATGTTGGATGTGCTGTCACCCAAGCGGGTGGACAAGATTATCAAAAGCCATACCCGTTCGATGGAAGCCAGCTTCACCACTTACGGGATGAAGCAATCCATGAAGGCGGTATTCGACGATTTGGCCGCTATTCTCCACGAGGGAATTCAAGTGGTGGAAGATACTCAGAAGCTGATCGGCAATGTTTATCAAAAGTTCGCCAACGAACCGGGATACGGAGATCTCAAGCCGCCGGCGTTTTCCATTCGGGAATACCAAGTGACCCTGGAGGATTTGTTTCACGAGGGGGAGTCGTTTAGAACCAGCATGTCTTCCACCTTGATGGAGCAGCATTTGGTGATCCAGAAGTTGTATATCACCATTCTCGCCAAGGCTCGAAAAATGCTTCACCAGGTCCACCACGAAACCGCCAACTGGGCCGCGGTGGCTTTGTCGCCCTTGGTGCATCAGATCAAAGAGCGCAAAAAAGTGATCGAGCAACGTCTGACCGTCCTGCGCAAGGTCAATCAATCCAAGGAATCGTTGGATGCGGAAATCCAGAAGTTGGAGCAGAGTTTGGCGCCGGTACTGGAGCAACAACGGGAGCTGGAGGAGATCGTAAGCTTGATCGAAGGCAAAGAGGCGGTTGCCCCTCCCGAGGAATCCATAGCGGTAGCTTCTTGAGTACTCGGATAAGCCTCTCATGAGGCTTTCCCGTGCGTTTCTCCAAGTGCCTTATGGGTAAAGTCCGATCATTTTCGTGATCTTATGCGGCGCAGCGAGTCATCCGATTCCGTCTGACGGCTGCGGGTCGGTGGCGCGATATGGAAAATCTTTGATCTCATTCTGAACCGCTTCGAAGCGGTTATCTCCTGCCTCGAGTTGCACGTCCTTCGCCAAAGTGCTTGCCTAGCGGAGCGCTTTTTCGGCGCCTTGATGCGTTCTCGTCTTCCCCCTTCACGTTCCGTCGAACCGGCCATCATGGTTCCCGAAAAAAATCCGTCGTTGTTTGGAACCGATCCAAACATGTGGTTTACCGGATTGGGAGAATACGGCCGGATGTGAGGGATATGCCGCATAGTTACGGCAAATGCCACAGAGCTCAAATGCTAACGAAGCTAAGATTTAATCTTATGTTATTGATAATTATAGGATAATTATTATTGGCATGAGTTCTGCATTAATTTAGGACAATTACCGGATTGGCGAAGCGCCTCATGACGTCCGAAGAGACCCGAAGCAGGGGGGGCGCTTCGTTGACTGACCACGGGATGTAACCCTTCTGGTGGAAAGGAAACTTAACCTGACGGGAAGAAGGAGTAACGTCTATGAACACCGTAAGCGTTCGATCTGTGACCACTCTACAGCAGGGCTTGCAAATCCCTGAAGAAGAAGCCGTGGAAGCATTATCCCGCCCCGGTGATCCACATATTGTGGATGCCGGGGAAGTCCAACTGATCGCGGTCGAGGTAAAACGTTTTTTCCCCCTGACCGAAAAACTGGCGGCGATATTGTCGGAGGACGAACTCGCCAGAGCCGCCCGATTTCGCTTTCAAAACGCGCGTTTGAGCTATATCACCGCGCGAGGCTTGCTGCGTCATCTTTTGGCGGCTTATCTCGACACATCTCCCGAGGCGGTTCGGTTCGCCTACAACACCTACGGAAAGCCGGTGTTGAAAAACGGCGTGCGTCCGCTTCAATTCAATCTTTCCCATGCGGGCGCGTGGGTATTGTACAGCTTGTCCCGCGATCGCCAAGTGGGTGTCGACCTCGAGCCCATACGGCAGGAATTCCCTTGCGAGTATTTGGACCCCAACGTATTTTCCGAGCGGGAGCAGGCTGAATTCGACCGGCTTTCGTCCGGGGCGAAACATCGGGCCTTTATCCGGGGATGGACTCGCAAGGAAGCCTTGCTCAAAGGCGACGGTCGGGGGTTGAGCGTCCCCTTGCATCGGGTGGAAGTGCCGCTGGGAGATCTCATGTATCCGGCCCCGGTGACCATCCGGGGAGACCGAGCCGGGACGCGCTGGTGGCTTTATAGCCTCGAATCGCTGCCGGAAGGCATCGGCGCTTTGGCGGTGGAAGGCGGTCCGGTCCGCGTCAGCATCGATCGCGGAGCTTGGCTTGCCGAATGGATCGAGCATGGAGCGCTTCATGCAGTGGCTTGAATGGGCCGCACCGAACGTGCGACCGTACCGGCTGACTGCCTCCTTATTGTGACCGATTCCGTCCACGTATTCGCCCGGTTCGGAACGGGTTTCAATTTTGACAACGCAGTCAGTTTCGGGACCGCCGACGGGTCTCCCTTCAAGCTTGTCGAATCGGAGCAAGTGGAAGCGGGCGTCAAGGTGAATTTTCCCTGGGGTCTGAGCGGGACCGCATCGTATTTTGAAATCACGCGCACTAACGTTAATGTTCCGGATCGGGATAATCCTGGATTCCAAGTACAAACCGGGGAAGTCCGTTCTCGCGGCGCGGAAGTGGAACTGGCCTATCAGGTTACCGACCAGTGGCATGTTCAGGGTGGTTATTCTTATATCAATGCCGAAATTACAGATGACCCCTTCAATAAGGGAAATCGATTTCAAAATACCCCCGAGCATCAGGCCAGCATTTGGACCCATTATCACTTCGAAAAGGTTTGGCTAAGCGGTTTGGCCCTTTCCACCGGTGTAAACTTCGTCGGCGACCGACCGCTGGACAATGCCAATACCGTGGATCTTCCCCACTTCACCACGTGGGATGTGGGCGCTTCCTATACGTTCAAAAACGTCAAGCCGCTTGAGCATGTAAAACTCGAGTTGTTCGCCAACAACCTGCTGGATAAGCGCTATTTCACCGCGAATGACTTCGGGCCGACGGTGATGCCCGGCGATCCGCGATCGGTCGTGGGGCGCATTTCGCTCAAATATTGACCCGGAGGCATTCGCTCATGACTCGAAATATTTGGGTATTGCTTCACCGCTGGGCGGTTCATTCGGTAGTCGATCGGTTGTCTACTCCCGGGCTTCCAAGCACGCCGTGCCCCGCGCCTCGAGACGGATATCCCGTTTGCCCGGCGCGACCTCGAGCGGGGCGGCGGCGGCCTCGCTTCGCATCATCGCCCGCATGGGCATCGGTGGGGGTTCACCGCCGGAGGCCTGGCCGATGTGGATTTGCCCCCACCGGATCAGCTTGCTCCCCATGGCGCGGGCTACTAACTCCCCCCGTTCCCGAAGCTTTCGGATGGCCTCGAGGGTCAGGGTTTCCTCGACCGCCTCGCGGCGCGCCTCCGATACTTGAAATCCGAGGGAGGATAACTCGGCCGCTTGCTGCTGATCGGCGATGAACGCCATCGCCGTCTCGAAATCTTCAGAGCGCACTTCGAGGGTGTGGACGACCTGCCAGCGGTCGATTTTGCGGTCGTCCTTCCGATAGATCGGTTGCGTCTGGTATCTGCCGGAAGCCAGTTCCAATGTCTTCAAACGGCGGCCGGCGGAGAGAATGTCATTGGCGAGGGCGTTGACCTCGGCGGCGGCTCGCGCCGGATCCTCGTCCTCGTGCCGGATGGTCAAGGTGGCCACCATCGTGTCGGCTTCGATGGATTGTTGGGCGTGTTCGGAAAACGAGGCGGACGTCATCCCGGCGGCGCAGAGGGGTGTTTCGGCGGCCGAGAGCGGGGCGGAGATCAAGGCCAGGATAACGGGACAAACGGGCAGGACGGCCCGAAACAGTCGATACGAGGGCATACCGGTTCCTCCCGGATGTTGGAAAAGTCCTATCCTAACTCGAAGGATCGGAGGGCGAAAGATCAAGTCATCTCCCGTGCCAGTCGGCCCACGGTCATCAACGCTTTTTCGAGCTTATCGTTCCAGATTTGGGCGCAGTTGAGGCGAATGAAATGGGCATATTTCCCGGCGGCGGAAAAGATGGGACCGGGGGCGATGCTGATGCGTCGCTGCAAGGCCTCCTGACACAGGGTCACGGCATCGACCGATTGGGGCAATTCCACCCAGATCACGAAACCGCCCCGTGGTTGGGTGACGCGGGTGCCTTCCGGAAAGTATCGGCCCACCGCCCGGATCATGAGGGCGACGTGGCGTGAATACTCTTCCCGGACTTGGCGCAGATGGTGATCGTAGCCGCCGTGGCGCAAGAAATCGGCGATGGCGAATTGCGGCCAGGTGGGGGTGGCGAGGTTGGTGACGCATTTCAGGAATGCCACTGCTTCCCGCCATCGGCCGGGAATTATCCAACCCACGCCCAGACCGGGCGACAGGGTTTTGGAAAAGGACGAGCAGTAGATCACGCTTCCTTCCTCATCGAAGGCGCGCACCGCCGGCGGGCGGTCGCCGTCGAATCCTAGATCGCCGTAAATGTCGTCTTCGATCAAGGGAGTTCCGTGGCGGGCCAGCAAGGCGACCAAGGCCTGTTTTTTCTCCGCCGGCATGCAATACCCCAAAGGATTGCTGAAATTGGCGGTCAAGGCACAGGCCTTGACCGGCCATTGTTCCAGCGCCAGGGTCAACGCCTCGAGGCTGATTCCGGTGGTGGGATGGGTGGGAATTTCCAGCGCCTGGAGCCCCAGCGATTCGATTGCCTGTAGGAGTACGTAAAAGCAAGGCGATTCGATGGCGATCACGTCTCCCGGTCGGGCGACCGCGCGCAGCGCCAGGATCAACGCCTCCTGGCAGCCGCTGGTGACGACGATTTCATCGGGTGGGATCCGGCAGCCGCTGTCCGCCATCCGGCGGGCGATCTGGCGGCGAAGCTCCGGGTTGCCGGGTGGAAACTGATAAGTGGCGAGGTGTTCGCCGCTGTTGCGTGCCGCGGCGCTCAGTGCGCGCTGAAGCGGGCGGACGGGAAGGAAGCCGGGATCGGGGACCGCCGCTCCCAATTGCACGAAGTCCCGCTCATTGGTGGCTTGAATCAGACGCAACACCAATGCCTGGCCCGTCACGGGAATCGGTCGGACGGTGGGGCGGGAGATATCGGGCGGATCGGGCAAAGGCCACGGACGAACCCGCACATAGTAGCCCGAACGGGGCCGCGCTTGGATGCGTCCGTCGTCCTCGAGACACCGCTGCGCCTGCACGATGGTCGAGATGCTGACGCCGTATTGCCGACTCAGGCGGCGTACGCCGGGTAGCCGATCGCCCGGCCGGTACATGCCCTGATCGATCTGCTCGGCGATCTGGCGGGCGATTCGCTGATAAAGTCGTGCCGTCGACATGTTCCGGAGAATGCCCTCGATTGAATACAGTTGGTTGGCGAAATGACCGGTACAGTGGGTAAAAACTTCAATCTGTACCGTTTTTATTTTCTATTTTCTGGAACTGTACTTGTTTCATGGGGTGTTTTACGCTGTATCGAGCCTGGAATCAACCCGAAATCGCTTGCTCGCGTTAACATTGAGTCGATGACTTCCAATCCATCCGATATCACTGGACCTAACTGATCGTCAGGAGAGTTGTTATGACCGATCCGACTTTGTGCTGGATCAATGGCCGCTTACTGCCGGGAAACGCCGCCACCGTCCCGGTGACCGACCATGGCTTGCTCTACGGGGATGGGGTATTCGAGGGCATCCGTTTCTACCGCCGCCGCGCCTTTCGTCTGGCGGCCCATTTGCAGCGCCTGGCCGATTCCTGTGCCGCCATTCGACTGACTTTGCCCTGTCCCCGGGAACGACTGACCCGAGCCGTGGAAGAGGTCATCGCCGCTTTCGCCGAGGACGACGGTTACTTGCGCCTCATCGTCACCCGGGGAAGCGGCCCCATGGGTTTGAATCCGGAAGATTGCACTCGGCCCAACGTGATTCTCATCGCCACGCGGCTGCAGTTGGTCAGCGAGCGGAAACGCCGGGAGGGAGTCCGGGTGATTATCGCCGCTACCCGTCGCCTGCCGGCGGATGGACTGGACCCGCGCATCAAGAGTCTCAACTACCTCAATCCTATTCTGGCCCGCATGGAGGCCCATCAAGCCGGTGCCGACGAGGCGGTGATGCTCAACCGCGCCGGGCGGATCGCCGAGGGCACGGCCGACAATGTGTTCGTGGTGCGCCAAGGGGAACTGGCGACGCCGCCGCCGGTGGAAGGAGCGCTGGCCGGGATTACCCGGGAATTGATCATGGGGTTGGCGCGCGATGCGGGCATTTCGGTGGCTGAAATCCCGCTGGCGCCTTACGACCTTTACACGGCTGGCGAGTGTTTTCTAACCGGTACCGGTGCGGAATTGATTCCGGTGGCCGAGGTGGACGGTCGGCCCATGGGGGATTGTCCGGGACCGGTATTTCTCGAGCTGCGGCGGCGTTTCCATGCCTTGGTGCAAGAAGAATGCGGCGATTCCCAATGAACGCCATCGATATTTTTCACCTGCAGGCGGAATACAATCGCTGGATGAACGACCGTCTGTATCGGGTCTGTTCCCTGATAAGCGACGCCGAACGCAAGCGGGACCTCGGCGCCTATTTTCGCTCCATTCATGGCACGCTCAATCATCTGCTGTTGGTGGATCGCCTATGGCTGGAACGGATGAACGGTCGTTCCCTCCCCATCGCTTCGCTGGCCGAGGAGCTATATGCCGATTTCGATGAGTTGCGTGTCCAACGAGCGGCGACCGATGACAAGATCATCACGCAGATGGACACGCTTTCCGCCGATCGATTGACTCAGCGGATCACCTATACCAGCGCGGTTACCGGGAAGGCGAACTCACTACCTCTCGGAGTGATGCTGACGCATCTGTTTAACCACCAGATCCACCATCGCGGACAGCTTACCGCCTTGATCAATCGGCTCGGCCATGGCTACGGCGTCACCGACCTGATTGGGATGCCCGGAGTCGCGGACGTCAGTAGCTAAAATCTCGACGTGGTCAGGCGCACGTCCGCCTGTGCCCAAGCCTTGGCAAAGCGGCGCTTTACGGCTTCGGCTTCCTGCGTCTTTCCTTGTTTCGCGAGACTCAAATGCAAGCCGTACAACGACCAGCCGTTTTTCGGATATTTGGCCAGGTCTTCGCGGTAGACCGTTTCCGCCTCCGCCGCGCGATCGGCTTCCAACAAGACGGCGCCCAGATTGTGGCGCGCCGGGAAATACCAGGGCGGCGGTTCGTCGTAGGTGAGTCGGTCCTCCAGGCGAACGGCGTTCCGGAGGTGATCGACGGCTTCCCCGTAGTTTCCCCGCTTGGCCGCGATTTCCCCGGCCAAGACTTCGGTGGCGATTTGCAATAGTTCGTAGGTGGTATTGATTTCCCAAATGGTGATTTGGCGTAAATCGGTATCGGCGGCGATTGTCCGCAATTGAGCCAGTGATCGATCGGCCTGGTCCAAGTGACCGCTTCGTGCGTAGGCCATCCCGCGCGCGAAGTGCCACACCCCGGTGGGATATAAAAGGTCCGGTTCCGGGGCCGGTTCGCGCAGAATTGGGTCCCATTGGCCGAATCGGACCATCGCGTAGAGCGGAATCATGAAGTAGTGCTGCAAGGTGCCGTAGCCCGGCTCGCGCATCAGTGCCGGGTCCTGACGGGAAGCCAGTTGGCGGGCGGAGGAGACGGCTTTCTCGCTCATCCCGGCCATGGCGGCGGCGGCCGATAGGAAGTGCTGATTGTGCGGCACATAGCCGATGGGATAAAGCCCTTGAGCCTGGGATTGGTTGAGATAACGTTTGTCGGCCTCGATCGCGAGCTCGTTGGCGGTGACCACGTCCGCATATCTGCCGGTGCGAATATAAATATGCCCGGGCATGTGCACCAGGTGTCCGATGCCCGGTACCAGGTGGAGGAGCCGGTCGGCGCTGGGGAGGGCGCGCTCGGGATGGGCAGAGGCCTCGACCGCGTGAATGTAGAAATGATTCAGCCCCGGATGCTCCGGCCAGCGCTGTAAGCCGGATTCGAGAACGCGCAGAATCTTGGGCGTCCACGGCTTCGGCCGACCGTCTTTTTCCCAATAGTCCCAGGGGTGCAAGTCCATGAGGGCTTCGGCGTAAAGGGCGGCCGCGTCGGCATCGTCCGGATAGCGTTGCGCCACTTCCCCCATGGCCTCGGCGTAGGCGCGATCGAGCGGCTTCCGGTCGGCTACCGGCTCGGGAGCGTAGCGCTTGGCAAGCGCTTGAATATAAGCTTGTTCCTTGGCACTCGCCCGGGGAGTCCGTTTCAGTGCTTGCTGAATTGCCCGATAGGCTTTGGGTACCGCCTCGTCTTCCATGGCGGCGTTGATGTTGGGTCCCAAAACCAGGGCGATGCCCCAATAGGCCATGGCGCAATCGGGGTCGAGGCGGGCCACTTCCCGGAAGGAGCGCTCCGCTTCCCAGTGATTGAAACCGAAGGCCAGGGTCAACCCCTGGTCGAAGAAGCGCTGCGCCAGTGCATTGTCGGCGGTGACGGAATGGTGAAGGTTCCCCATGCCTTCGAGCAGGGGCGCAGTGCGTTCCGTCGCCGCTTCGGGAGGGGCTTTATGGCAGGCCACGACCAGCATGCCAAGGAAAACCGGCAAGAGAAAACGGTGCCCAATTGTCGAGGGTGCCCAAAATCGGGGTCGGGATAACTGTTCGGTCGTAGTGGGCATGGTATTTCTATCCTCAGAGCAAACCGCGCCGGGCGGTACGTTCCGCCGGCGTCAACAGGAGCGACACCGACAGGGTGAATGTCAGTTATGATATTAAAAGAGATGATTAATTTATCACAGCGAAATTTGATGGCAACCAAACGAAGCGCTGGTACTACCAACAGCGCATCCCAAAAAGGCTCGACGGCTCAACCGAATTTGCAACCCGGCCCAATCTCAATGAAAAAAACAAATGCACCGGGTTCGGGAAAGCGGGATGGCGGTTCCGGCTTTCCGGTCGTCGGCATTGGCGCCTCGGCCGGCGGACTCGAAGCACTCGAAGAGTTGTTCGAAAACATGCCAACCGATACCGGCATGGCTTTCGTGGTGGTGACCCACCAACATCCCGGGCATACCAGTCTGCTGCCGGAGCTGCTCAGAAAAGAAACCGGGATGAAGGTGATCGAGGCGGCCGACGGCATCATATTGCGGCCGAATTCGGTCTATGTCAGCCCATCGGGCATTTATCTCGCCATCATGAATGCTACCTTGCACTGCATGGAAGCCGAAAGCGCACAAGCGCCACATTTGCCGATCGATTATTTCTTTCGTTCGCTGGCCGATGATCAGAAAGAGCGTGCAATCTGCATCGTGTTGTCCGGGACCGGCACCGACGGCACGCTCGGCGTCAAAGCGATCAAGGGCGAATCCGGGATGGTCATGGCTCAGCAACCGCAGTCCGCCAAATATGCGGGCATGCCGTCAAGCGCAATCGCCACGGGTCTCGTGGATTACGTGGTACCACCCGCCGCGATGCCGGAACAACTGGTCGCCTATGCCAAAGGGCCTTATTTGACGAATGTGCGAGTCGCTTCCAGGTTCCCTGCGATTCCGAACGAACCGTTCCAGAAAATTATCGTGCTGCTGCGTGCCCGTACCGGACACGATTTCTCGGCCTATAAGTGCAATACCATCCGCCGCCGGATCGAACGGCGAATGAATGTGCATCAAATTAAGCAACCCAATCAGTACTTGCGTTATCTTCAGGAAAACCCGCACGAGATCGATCTCCTTTTCAAGGAGCTGTTGATCACGGTCACCCATTTTTTTCGCGATTTCGAAGCGTGGGAAGCACTTTCTTCCTATCTCGACGAACTGATCCAATCCCGGCCTGAATACTATACCCTGCGGGTTTGGGTTCCCGGTTGCGCTACGGGCGAAGAAGCTTACAGCCTAGCCATCATGCTGCGGGAACGGATGGAGGCCGCGAAACGGTATTTCGACGTACAGATCTTCGGCACCGATTTGGACGCGAAAGCGATCGAAACGGCCCGGGCAGGACAATACCCCAATGGCATCGCATCGGACATTCCCACGAAATGGCTGGAACGCTATTTTCTCAGCGAGGACGGTTTCTATCGTATCCGCAAGGAGGTTCGCGAGATGGTTGTCTTCGCGCAGCAGAACGTGATCAAGGATCCTCCTTTTACCAAGTTGGACATTCTGTCCTGCCGGAATCTGTTAATCTACCTGAATAGTGATCTGCAGAAAAAACTGCAGCCAATGTTTCACTATGCGCTGAAGCCGGACGGGCTTTTATTTCTCGGACCTTCGGAAACGACCGGTGAATTTTCCGAGTTGTTCGAGCCGCTCGACAAGCGCTGGAAGATTTATCGCCGCAAGGAATGGACCACCGCCATGCGCACGTTGCCGGAGATACTCGCCCAGCCGAAGAACCAAGACCGAGGCACGCCGGTGTCGACCATGCCTGAACCTCCCGTCAAGGAAACACATCTGTCGATCTTGATCGAGCGCCTGCTGCTTAGCCGCTTCGCGCCGGCTAGCGTGGTCGTGAACGAATGCGGCAACATTCTCTATATCCATGGACGCACCGGCGCCTACCTCGAACCGGCCCAGGGGGAGCCGCGCAACAACCTGCTCGAAATGGCCCGGGAAGGCCTGAAGATCGTGCTGTCGGCGGCGCTGCGGGATTGCGCCAGAAAGGACATGGAGGTCATCCGCAACGCTTTCCAGGTCAAAACCAACGGCGACTATGCCCATGCCAATCTGAGCGTGGAGAAGATTCAGGAGCCGGAATCCCTTCGCGGATTGTTGCTGGTCACGTTTCGCCCCGCCACCCCGCCCTTGCCTGAAGCAGGCAAAAGTAAACGCAACCGCAAAGCGGCGGGCGACGGCGACCGCATAAAACAACTCGAGCGCGAACTGCAATACATGAAGGAATCTTATCAGACCACGTTGGAGGAACTGGAAACTTCGAACGAGGAACTGCAATCGACCAACGAGGAACTGCAATCGACCAACGAAGAGTTGGAAACCTCGCAGGAAGAAATGCAATCGCTCAACGAAGAACTGACCACGGTCAACGCCGAATTGCAATCCAAGGTGAATGAGTTGTCCCAGGCCAACGATGACATGCAGAACCTGTTGAACAGCACCGACATCGCCACGGTGTTCCTGGACAACGATTTGAACATTAAACGCTACACCGAGCAGGCGAAGGAACTCATCAAGCTGCGCCCGACCGACGTGGGACGGCCGGTCTGCGAATTGGCTTCGAACCTTAAAAGCGGCGGTTTGATCGAGGATTGCCGAGCCGTGCTCAAAACGCTGGTATACAAGGAAGCCGAGATCGAAAGTCGGGACGGTGGCCGTTATCTGATGCGGATCATGCCCTACCGGACTTCCGATAACCGGATCGACGGTCTGGTGCTGACATTCGTCAATATCGGCCCGCTCAAGCAGGGCGAGCAAGTCACCAAAAAGTTGCGTTTTTATTTCGAAAGCATCGTCAATACCGTGCGCTCGCCTTTGCTTGTGTTAAACGGCGAGTTGCGCGTCGTGACGGCAAGTAAAGCCTTTTACCGAACTTTTCAATGTACCGCCCGGCAGACCGAGGGCAAGCCGATTTACCAACTGGGCTCCGGTCAATGGAATATCCCCAAGCTTCGTGTTTTGCTCGAAGAAATTCTGCCTAAGAATACACAATTCGAGGATTTTGAAGTGGAAGTGGAAGTTCCGAAACTCGGCCGCCGTAAGTTCGTACTCAACGCCCGCCGGTTGAAGCAGGCGGAGGGCGTGAACGACTTGATCCTGGTGGCGCTCGAGGACAGGACACCCGGTCAACGGTGAGGAGACTAGCGCATAATGGATAAAAGTTCTGGGGAAATGTCTGGTTCGTTCAATAGCTTACGCAAGCGCGCCGAAGCGATGTTGCAGCTAAGGCCATCGGAATATCCCACCCTCGCAACCGAGGATGTTCGAGCGTTGATCCAGGAACTCAGCGTCCACCAGATAGAACTCGAACTCCAAAACGAGGAATTGCGCCAGGCTCAACACGAACTGGCGCAGGCGCGGGATCGATATACCGATCTGTACGATTTTGCGCCTTTCGGCTATGTCATGCTGGCAAAGGATGGCGCGATTCTCGAAGCCAACCACAAGGCCTCCACTCTGTTAGGCGTCAACCGTTCGCAATTGCCGCGGAGTCCGTTCTCGAAATTCCTGACCCAGGAATCGGCGGACGTGTTGTATCTGCATCTGCAAGACGTTTTTGGCGGCGATGATCCGCAGATTTGCGAAATCGAGCTCGTTAAGACGGGAGGATCGAGCCGGACCCTGCGCCTTGAAAGCATCTCCGTCGGCGCCGAGCCGGGACGCCTCTGCCGCTGTGCGTTGATCGACATCAGCGACCTCAAATCCGCGGAACGGCTTTTGAAAAAAAACAAAGAAGCGCTTCACCGGTTCAACGATACCCTAGAGCAGCAGATCGTCGAACAGACCCGCGAAGTCCGCTTACTGGCCGCGGCGGTTTCGCATCTGGGCGAAGGCGTATTGATCACAACTGACGATTTGGACTGGCCCGACCCCACAATTGTGTTTGTCAACGAGGCCATGTGCCGCATCTCCGGTTTTCACCGGGACGAATTGCTTGGCCGGACGCCACGGATGCTGCAAGGGGAGGACACCGATCACGAAGCGATTGCACGAATCAAGGCCGAATTGCAGGCAGAGCATCCTTGTACCGCCGAAATCGTCAATTATCGCAAGGACGGTTCGCGCTACGACACCGAATGGTTCATTACCCCTTTATTCGATGTCGAAGGCCGGCACACGAATTTTGTCTCGATTCATCGCGACATTACCGCGCGGAAACGCAGCGAGGCGGAGCTGAGGCAAAGCCATGCGTTGCTGGAGCGGCGCGTGCGGGAGCGAACGGCCGAACTCGAGGAGGCGAACAGGATCTGTCATAGAGCGAATGAAACAAAGTCCCGCTTTTTGAGTGCGGTCAGCCACGATCTGCGCCAGCCTTTGCAGGCGGCCGAGCTTTACCTTTCGGTATTGGCGTCACAGCTTGAGCGGCCGGAGCAGCGCGAACTCTACCAGAAAATTCGTCAGCCCTTGCTTTCCATGGCGGATATGCTCAACGACTTGCTCGATCTGTCGAAATTTGAATCCGGGACGTTGAAGCCGTCACAGATAGACTTCCCGCTGCACTCGGTGCTGAGCCGAATCGTCGCCAATCATCTGGCGCAGGCAACGGAAAAAAGTTTGCGCCTCGAGTGCGTGGAAACGAGCCCAATCGTGCATAGCGATCCGGCGCTGCTCGAGCGCGTGCTCGACAACTTCGTGGCCAATGCGGTTCGCTATACCGATCAAGGCATCGTCAAGATTGACTGTCATCGCGGCGCCCACAGTGCCTGGATCGCCGTCAGCGACACCGGCAAGGGGATTGCCGAGAAGGACTTGGAAACCATTTTCGAGACCTACCATCAACTCGATAATCCGATGCGTGATCGGAACAAGGGGTTCGGTTTGGGATTGTCGATCGTCAAGCTGATCGCCGAACTCCTCGACCACCGGTTGAAAGTCGATTCGACGCCCGGCGTCGGTTCAACCTTTGCGATCGAGGTGCCCCTCGCGCGCACGACGAAACCGCCGGCCGCTGTCCACCCATCGACCCAAGCGACGCATGAAGCGGCAGGTGGTTACGTCGTGCTGGTGGTGGACGACGATTCCGTGCTTGTCGACGCGATCACCCTGATTTTGCGGTCTGGCGGATATCAGGTCCATGGCGCATCGAACGGCGACGAGGCGCTTCAATGGATTGCGGACGGGGTGCGGCCAGACGCCATGATCTGCGACTATCGGTTGCCCGGGCGCAACGGCATGGATGTGATCGCAGAGGTTCGCAAAGCCTTGGACGACAATCTTCCGGCCTTGCTCTTTACCGGGGACACGTCGACGCCGGAAATCAAGGCGCAACAGAATTTGAACTGTAAGGTGCTCAACAAAGCGGTGGAAACGGAAATTCTGCTCTCCGCGGTCAGAACACTCATCGGAGGGAAGTGAATCCCGCTTCCCGAAGCGGGATTGAAGCTCTCATCGGTCCTTTGGTCTTTTGGATTCACATGCAAGATAAGCCAAATCTTGAACCGGATGGCCCAGGCGGCGGCCGCGGCGCTCGTATTTGGTGGGCGGTCGCGGCGGTATCAGCCGGTCGGGTTCGGTCGCTTGAAAAGCCGGGCTAGCTGCGAGGACGGTTCGCATGTGCTCGGCGTAGTCGGGCCAGTCGGTGGCGAGATGGAGCAGGCCGCCCGATTTCAAACGGTTGGCCAGCAAAGCGACGAAGTCGGGCTGAATCAGCCGCCGTTTGTGGTGGCGCTTTTTCGGCCAGGGATCGGGAAAGAAGATATTGATTCGGTCCAGCGTTCCTTCCGTCAAGCAGGACTGCAACACTTCCACTGCGTCGGCATGGTAGACCCGAACATTATCCAGATGGTGCTCCGAAAGCTCCAAGAAGAGACGGCCGACACCGGGGCGGTGGACTTCGATCCCCAGGTAATTGAACTCCGGGTATTGAACGGCCATCTGCAACAGGCTTTCGCCGTTGCCGAAACCGATTTCCAGGATGAGGGGCACCGGCCGGGAAAAGGTCGTCTCGGGCGTCAAGATCCGATCCGGCGAAAGGCCGTAGCGCGGCCATAGATTTTCCAATGCCCGTTCTTGACCGGGTGTGAGCCGGCCTTCGCGGCGGACGAAGCTGCGGATGCGGCGACGTGGGGGCGATTTCAAAGATTTGTTTGGAGACGGTCGAGATAGTTCAGCCATTGGTTTGCGTATTTTCGGGTTAGGGAATGCTGGGAAGCCTTGACGAAATCTTGTCAAGGCTTGATGCATCCAAATCAACGGGACTATTTTGTGCTCACGACCCTATGGGAGAGGAATGTCAAGATCCTTGCAGATTCGTTGAGCCAGATATTCGTTGATTTCCCGGTGACGAGGTACGGTGGAGCTTTTGCCTGCTGTGCGGTTTACAAACACGGTGTGTTTTCCACCTTCCCGGAATTGTTCGCAACCGTGTCGCTTCAAGTGCTTGAGTAGATCGCGGCGCTTCATTATGCCGTTGTGGTGAACCGCTCCTTGAGAACCGTATGGCCCCGGATGGATTCTTCGGCGAGCGCACGATTGGCTTCTAAGACCAGTTCTATGGCCTCGCGCAGATTGTTTCTTGCCTCTTCCAACGTGGCGCCCTGAGTGTTGGTACCGGGTAGCTCTTCTACAAACGCGATATAACCTTCAGGGACTTGCTCGAATATGGCAGTGAATTCCATCATAAGCGCTCTCTCGATAACTTTGTTTGCCCACCTTGTCGGTGCACGAAAACGTGTAAGCTTTTACGATATTTTACACTGGAAAAGTGAAATCATAATATCTATAGCTATCGGGGAGAGATGCCAAACCTAGGGGGCTGTCTGTAGGCGCTCCAGATAAGTCAGCCATTGGGTTGCGGATTTTCGGGTTCGGGAATATTGGGATGCTTTGCCGAAGGCCGAGCGGGCCTTGTCGAGGGCGTCTTGTTCGAAGTGGGCGCTGCCCAGCAGCAGCCACGCTTGCCCCGGGGAGTCGAGTTTGCCTTTGGTCAAAGCCTTGTTCAGGGCGGTGATGGCCCGGGACCAATCTTCCTGCTCGATGTGAATCTGGGCGAGTCGCAACCAGGTGCGGCCGTTGGCGCTCACGCTCGCCGCCTGTTCCAGCGCGGGAATGGCGCGATTCCACTCCCGCGCTTCGATCCACGCGGAAGCCAAGAGGTTCAGGTGCTTGAAATTTCGCTTCACCCGGCCGGCCTCGAGGGCGTCATTCAGGCGTTGCGCGGCCAGATAGGGGACATTGACCGAACGCAGCATTTGGACCAGATGGATGATCTCCGATTCCCGGTCTAAAAATCCCAAATAGTTTTCCAGTTCCTGGACCGCCGCGGCGGTGATCGGCCGGTCGACTTGGTGATAGAGGCCGGCCAGTTGCTCCCAATACTTGGTTGCGTCGGGTTTTAGGCGAAGCAGCGCTTTCACGTCTTCGATGGCGGCGGAATACTGTTTGAGCTGGTAGTGGAGTCCCAGCTGCAACTGCAGCCAGTCTTCCCGCGGGCGCGAAGATTGGGCGATGGCTTGGTTCAAGTGGCTCAGCGCTTTTCGGTATTGTTCCAGCTGAGTGTAAACCTGGGTCAGGAGAATGTGGTCCTGCGGCTCGATTTCGGGGGAGGTCTTGAGCCAGCGCTCGAGCATGGCGGCGGCTTTGGACGGTTGATCCGCAGCGGCGTAGAGCTGCCCCAGGTTGAGCCAGGTTTGCCGCTTCTGTGTTTCGTCCAATCCGTCGGTGGCCAGGGCCTGTTCCAGAAATTTCGCCGCCCGGGAATAATTTCCCTGAAGCGAATGAGCCGAGCCGAGCGCGCGAAGGAGATAGGCCTTTTCCAAGGGCTTTTCGACCTTCTCCAAGCGTTGCTTGAGGAGATGGGCGGCCTGGGCATAGGCTTCCCGATCCAATAATTTCTCGGCTTCCTCGAGCGCTTCGAAAGTGGCGGGCGAAACGGTGGTTTGGGCCGAAGCGATGGTCGCACACCCCAGGGTGAACCATAGCAGAACGATCGGGAGGCTCAGAATGCGTTTACAAAGCCACCTGTTTGGATGTTGAGGCAAGGGCTGGGGGGTTGCCTGAAGGGCGTTCACCCCCCTCCCTAGCCCTCCCCCCAGCGGGGGGAGGGTTGGGGGTAGAATCCCGATGCCGATGACATGGGCCACCCACCTCCATAGCCCTCCCCCCAGCGGGGGGAGGGTTGGGTGGGGGGAGTCCCCGGCGAGGGGTTCACGGCGTCCCGGATGGTAACCCCCCGGTCTTTGCAGCACGGGCAGGGAAAATTGTGAAAAGGCTTTCATTGGCGCAACTTGAATTCCAGTACTTGAACCGCTCTCTGTTCCACCTTGCGGCCGTCGATCTCCAGGGGCTTGAATTTCCAGCGCGAGATGGCGCGGATGGCCGCCCGATCGAACACGCCGCGCGGGTGAGCTTCCACTACCCGCACATCCTCGACGCTGCCGTCGCGGGTCACCGTGAATTCCAGTTTGACCCACCCTTCGGTGCGCCGCATTCGGGCCCGCATCGGATACCGGGGCGGTACGCGCACCAGGGGAATCAGGCCGGCGTTCGGAGAACCGCCGGGGGCCACTTCGATGCCGGCGGTCAAGGAACTGCGCAGACGCTGGGACACGGAAATGTCCAGCGGCGGCATGTCGATGTTCGGCGTCTTGGCGGTCACCGGTTGCGGAGTGGCCAGGGCCGGCTTGGGCGGCGGAGGCACTTTTTCCGGCGGCTTGGGCGGCGGTTTGCGGGTTTCAGGCGGCGGAGGCGGCTCGCGCTTGAGGCGCACGAAATCCACCAAGCGTCTGGATTGGGTTTCCGGCTGGGGCGGGTTGCCGTCGGAAATCATCCAGTGCATCAGCCAGAACAGCCCCAGGGAGGCCGCCAGTCCCAGCAGCAGGGCCGGTGCCCACCAGCGGAGAAGCGCCCTCATCGCGATTGGTCGGCCGCGGCGATGGCCATGTCGGTCACCCCGGCGAGGCGAATCTGGTCCATGACCCGGGTCAGGATGTTGACCTTGGCTTCGCGATCGGCGGCGATGACCACCGTGCCCAGCGGATTCTCGGCTTTCAGCCGGGCCACCACGGCGCGGACCGCGCGAATGTCCACCGGGCGTTTGTCGATCCAGATTTCCCCGTTGGGACGGATGGCGACGATGATATTGCCCCGTTCCTGGCGTTCGGCGGTCTGGGCGCTGGGGCGGTTGACCTGAATTCCGGCCTCCTTGACGAAGGAGGTGGTCACGATGAAAAAGATCAACATGATGAAAATGATGTCCAACATCGGCGTCAGATTGATGTCGCCGCTGTCTTGGTTGTCGTTGCTGCGATGACGTCGTCTCATGGGCTTAATCGAAATGTAGGCTGTCGGTCAGGTGCCGGGTTTCGTCCTCCACCCGGTGCTGAATTCTTTGGCTGAAGTAAAGACCGGCGATGGCGACGGTCATGCCTGCCAGGGTGGGCAAGGTGGCGTGGGAAATGTGGGTGGCCATGGCGCGGGCGTTGCCGGTGCCGAATACCGCCAGCACGTCGAACATGTGAATCATGCCGGTGACGGTTCCCAACAGGCCGAGCAGGGGACATAAGGCCACCAGGGTTTTGATCAGGATCAGAGGACGGGCCAGCTCAAGGCGCGCCTCGGAAATCAGGCCCTCCCGAATGCGGTGGGCGTACCAGGAATGGCGGTCATCGCGGGCGAGCCAACGGTCCCGATAGCGGTCGCGCAGGCGCGGATAGACCCAGCGGAAGAACAGATAGCGTTCCGCCACCAGGGTCCAGAGCACCACCGACAGCGCCAGTATGAATGGAATGACCGGCCCGCCTTGGGCGAGAAATTCGGAGACGGCGGTGAATAGGTGCATGCCGCTCCTTAGGCCGCCTTTCGCTTTTCCAGAATCTGGCTGACCAAGGCCGCGCTTTGTTCCTCCAAAATTTGGATGATCGTGCGGCTGCGGTTGGCCAGCAGGGAATGGAGGAACAGGAGCGGAATGGCGACCGCCAGTCCGAGCATGGTGGTGACCAGGGCCTGGGAAATGCCACCGGCCATCAGTTTGGGGTCGCCGGTGCCGAACAAACTGATGGCTTGGAATGTCTGGATCATGCCGGTGACGGTTCCCAGAAGCCCCAGCAGCGGCGTGACGGCGGTGAGCAGCTTCACCAAGGGTTGGCCTCGCTCCAAGGGAGGGATTTCCCGCAGAATGGTCTCGTCCAAGAGGGCTTCCAAATTCTCGGGATCCAAGGTCTTGGCGCTGAGGGTGTTTTCCAGAATACGCCCCAAAGGATTGTCGGCGCGCGGATTTTCCAGATCGGAAAGTTGCTTTTCCACCTGCCGGCCCGCCCGGAAGAGGTAGATCAGGCGCACCGCGACGATCAAGAGTCCCACCGCCCCGAGCGCCAGGATGATATAACCGATCAGTCCGCCTTGTTGGATGCGTTCCCAGACATTGGGGGTCTGAATGAGCATATCGAGCAGGGCGCCCCGGGTCGGATCGAGGCCTACGGGCGCGTAGTCGCCGCTGGCGTCCATGAATGCTTCGGCCAGCGAAAGGATGCGGCCTTCCGGCTGCCGCGGCAATTCCATCAGTCCTTCGGTTTCCGGCAGATAGCGGAGGTAAAGGCCGTCGGCGAGCGCGTTGAAGGTGCCGATGCGCACCACTTCGGCTTGACGGGGGACGCCTGCGCTATCCAGTACCTTGGTCTGGAATTTCACCACTTTGCCGGCCTCGGTCATTTCCTGTTGGAGGAGATACCAGAGGGTGTTCAGTTGTTTCAGGGTGGGCAGCCGCTTGCCGTCGGCGATCGGATCCAACTGGGTTGCCCGGCCGGAATATTGAGCCGATACCAGCGATTGCTTGAGATCGGCCCGCAGATCTCCGGCGGCCTGGCGGACGGTGCCGACGATTTCCCCCAAAACGCCGCTTTGCGCCTGCAGTTTATCTTCCAGTTCCGCCAAGGCTTGCTGATTGGCCTCGTATTCGGATTTCAACGAATCCGCCTGGTTTTCCAAGGTTTCCAGCGTCGTCTTGGCATCGGCCAACAAACGCTTGCGTTGGTCGTGGTCGGATAGAAACTCCGCCTCGCGTTCGCGGTTGATTTGGGTCATGGCCTGTTGTTGGCGCCGGACTTCCTGCAGCAGTTGGTCCAGATCCGGCGGTGCCGCGTGGGCGGGGGGGACAAGGAGCGCAACGCTCAACAATAAGGTGGAGAGAAACGTTGGCCGGAACCCATCATTCAATAACGATCGGTTTTGCTTCCGGAGGGAGGCGAGGGGTATGTTCATCAGGAATCGCACGACGTTTTTCATTGTTCGACCTCCGGCGCCGGTATGGGGAGAGTCAATAGATCCGGGGCCGCTTCCTTACGTGCGATGCGGAGTCCCTGACTGAGGGGGCGGAGATATTCGTCCGGAAGCGTCTCCCATCGTTCCTGGCGGGCGTTCCATAAACCGGCGGATTTTCCATCCAGCGTCAGGTAGAACAAAGCGACCCGGCCGACACGGAGGAAATCCATGGGCCGGGTTTCGTCACCTAGCGCCAGTTCGGCGCGATAGGCTTCGATGGTATGGGCGTAGTCGTTTTCGATCTGATAAGCCTCGATAATCCGACGGAATTTTTCCGCGGTGGAGGTTTCCGCCGAATCGAGCATCGCTTTGAGCTGGGCAATCCGTTGCCGCCTCTCTTCGGGCAGGAAGGGGGTGTCCAGTTGGACGAGTCGCTCCAGGGCGGTCACCATGTTCAGCATCAAGGGCACGATTTGCTGCTCGGCGGAGGCGATTTCCTCGATCTGACGCGCCAGGTCCGCCTTTTCGCGGCGCTGGGATTCAACCAGGGTCTTAAGATGGGCGGTGTAGGTTTTCAGCGATTCGATCTCGCGCAAGGCGTGGCGGTATTCGTCCAGCATGCGTCGGGTGGCGTCGTCCAGGCGGTCGATTTTTTTCTGGCTTCGAGCCGCTTCGGACAAGGTCCGGGTTTCGGTGTCGATGGCTTGCTCCAGCTTGTCGGCAAGGGCGGGAGCCGTCAGCATCCAGACGGCCGACGAAAACAGCAAGGTGCGAAAAGTTCTCAACATACTGAAATTATTCTATTAAAGTTGTTACGGGTAAGGAAATCGTCATGCACGAGGTTTCCCGGAAGGGGAGCAAATCCTGCCGCCGATTTAACGGGCGCACAGCCCGGCAAAAATGTTTATTGTACCGCACTGATCTGTCTAACTTATAGGATTGGTCCGTCGTTTCATCCGTTTGATCGTCGAGTCCTCGCATGTCCCGTTAACGTGGAAGAAAGGTGGGAAGTGCCCTGTTTAGCGGACAAAATTATTATTTATTATAAGGCATTTTTTGTGCCAAAATATATAAATGCAATTATATCAAGAGATTGCATGTGATTAGTAGTTTGGCTTTTACTTGGGTTCTGTGGCATTTGCCTGATTCGCTGTGGCATATCCCACAATGGCTGAGGGATGGTTGAAAACGATCAAAGAATTAAATCGATGTAATTAAAGTAATATTCAGTTTGTAAATATTCCATAATAAAAAATAACAACTAAAGGTATTGTTAATGCGATCCAAGATGCTATATCGCCATAGTCGTCATCTATAAGGGCTGAAATCAACCCTATGAGACTCAGGAGTGTTAAGCAGATTGGCGCAACCCAAATTTCCATTGCTTTGAGTGTTTTTTTCATATAACAATGCCAAAAAACATGAATTATTTTAAGTTTTTAACAAAGTTTCGAGTAAGTAATTATGACGTTTGATCCACAAATATAAGCCACTTCCTAATAAGAGGATTGAGAAAATATCCAAAGCGGCCCATAGAATTTTAAGCGGCATTCCGCCGTAATCGCCGAAATGCAAAGGCTGAGAAAGCAATAACATGGTTACATACCAAGGCAATTCTCGGCTATCCTCAACCACGGCACTTTCAGAATCGACGAGCACCGGTTTCAGTAACTTCGAGCTCCATGCTTTGGTTCCCTGCATGAAGGCGACATAGTGAAAAGGGGTGGAAAGGCTGGTTCCAGGGAATGCCATGAAACTCAAAACCTTATCGGGTTCGGCTTTCCGAGCGGAGTCGAGAACTTCTTGAGTGGAGGCGACCTTTTGTAAAGGTTTTCGTTTTCCATAAGCATCGGTCATGCTGGCCAGCTCCGTGGACTGCCAGTGACCGAAAATCGGAATGGCCAAGGTATTGATTACGCCGGTAGCACCAACCACTGCCAGCCAGCCCAAGGTAACAATACCGATCAAGTTATGAAGATCCAGCCACTTCAATACAGAGGAACGTCTGCGCCGTACAGTACCGAATGGCAGTTTGCGCATGAAGGGACCATACAAGACGACTCCGGATACTATCGAGGCAATTAACAAAAGTCCCATGAATCCGAGGAAAAGAGTGCCCGGCAGGCCCGAAAACATATCGTAATGCAGTCTGAACAGGAAATCCATTATCCCTTTATTCAGTGGATATTCATTTAGAAGTTTCCCGGTGCGGGCATCGTAGATCAAAAATGCCGACGGCTCGGAGGCAGTCGCTGTTTTTCCAAACCGGATAAACCAGGCATCCGGTTCTTCCAAGTCGCGTGACAAAAACTGCAGAACATCTTCAGGTTGGTGCTTTTTAGCCGCCTTGATAATTTTATCTATATTGATGTGTTCATGAAATTCTTGCATCTCAGGTGGTTTTGTCCTGTAACCCGATATATGATCAATCTCATCGTGAAAAATAAGAGGTAAACCGGTTATGCAGAGCAATAGTATAAATGCAGTACAAATTAAGCTGGTCCATTTATGAATTTGATACCACTTTATGAGAGTCGCCGGCTTCATGTTTTCTGATGTTCGAAATTATAACATAATGAGATAGTGATAAATATAATCGCGCCAATATTATAACCAGTTGAGTTCGTAGCTGATTCCAACTGTACGCCCAGGCCCTTTTGCAAAAGCGCTATTGATATTGAATGCCTGATTGACGGCTGGGAAATAATCATTGTTTAATAGGTTTCTGGCCGATATTTGCAAATGCCCCGGTCCAACTTTAAAACGGCTGATTATATCCACCAGTGCATAACCATTGACATTCCCGTTTGCAAATCCTGTAGTCGTTCCCGTATCCGGATTGCGGTCGCCGACATAAAGTAATTGCAGCCGGTTGTCCCACCAGGAAAGCGGTCGGTAGTCGAGGTACGCGGTGAGTTTAATCGGTGATATGCGGGTATTGTCCAGATCCACGGTTCCTCCGGCCTCGGAATCTCTCTCACCCTCGGCCCAAGAAAAAGTTCCGCCGATATCTAGATTGTGGAATGCGGAATAGTCCAAGGAGGCTTCGACACCCCATATTCTTTCGGCAAACTTTTGTATTGCCAGATTCGTGTCGAAGGTGGAACCATTATCGGATTCACTGAAAAATCCGACTACAGAATACTTTAGTTCACCTGTTCTTCCTCTTAGCCCGAGTTCATAATTGTTTACTTTTTCAGCTTCACTTTCAAACTGCTTGGCGTTAAATGTCGCGCCGGCACCAAAAGGTCCCGCATTGGATATCACGCGTCCAATATCGGCAACTGAAAATCCCTGGGAAAAACTAGCGAATAGATCAAGAGAATCCGTTAGGAAAAATACGGCGCTGGCATTGTAGACGGTTTCGCTGAATTCCAGGTTTCCGCCCAGCACGGTATTTTGAAATCGATTTAGTGCAACTGTATCGGTATCCACCCAGATTTGCTCGTGTCTTAATCCGCCACGCAGCAAGCCGATCGAACCCAGAGGAAGGTTCCCCTCCAGAAAGCCTGCAATGGCGTTTAGTTCCATGTTCGGAACGGCATTGCTCGTCCCTTCACCAAATTCATCCTGTACGGTTTGGTCGTTAATATAGTCAACCCCCCAGATGGCATTGAAATTGTAGTTATAGACTTCGATGGGGGTATCGATGGTTAGTCGCGTTCCGATTTTTTCTGAATTAATTTGGCCTTGATTGAACCCGGGAAAGCGCGGGAAAGTGGCCGATTGATCGCCATAATAAGCTTGTAAGTTGAGCGAGCTTCCCAAAAGGTTGCGGTTTGTATAACTCGCGCTCACGACGGTATTTTCGGTTCCCGGATCGATGATATTGGTACTTCCGGATAGGGCGGAATCGATGGGTATGGCAGGCGTTCTTCTGCTGTTCGGCGTAGGGTCTTCCGCCGTTGTGAAAGGTTCTGCACCGAAGATATAGTCCGTGTTTTGTTGATTATTCAGGTGGTTGACCATCAAATCGAAGCGCTGTCTATCTCCGTCGAAAGCATATCCCAGCTTGCCGAGCAAATCGTATTCGTTGGAGTCTGAAAAACCCCCTTGCGAACCTAAAGGATTCGGCGGTATTCGCCGCCCGTTCGCATCGAACTGACCGTTTCGGTTGACAAATGTACCCGACAGCAGATATTCAAAATTATCTGTGGTACCCGATAGGCGATGGGTGGTTTCATACGTTTGCGAATCTTCGAAATGCTCGGTCGAAAACCGGACACCCGCCTGAGAATAAGCTTCAATTGTTTGACTGGAAGGTTTTTTGGTAATGATGTTGATCAATCCTCCGCTGGCGCCAAAACCATAGACGGCGGTTCCGCCCCGAAGTACTTCTATCTGTTCAATGGAGGACGGCTCAATTGTATTTAGATCCCTGAACCCGTCTCGCAAAGGGGTTGATTGAGGAACGCCGTCAATCAAAACCAGGAAATTCCTGCCGCGAAGATCCTGGCCGAAATTGGAAACGGCTTCCGTACTGGGTCCCAGGCCGGGAACCGTATTGGCCAGAATACTGCTCAGATTTCTACTTAATCGGGCTTGCTTAGCTATTTCTTCTTTTGTGACCACGGTTACCGAGCGGCTGATCTCCGAAATCGGAGTTTCGGTGCGGGTGGCGGATACGACCACCTTATCCAGCACCTCTTTTTCGTTTTCATTCTCCTGAGCCACGATCGGCGACGCACCCAGCGCCATGATCGTGAGTATTCCAAGAATGCGCCGTGTTAAAAACATATCAATTATCAACATCTTATTATCCTTATACTAAAACAAAAATAAAAACAAATAATAACGATTATAATTAAAAAAGTTTTTCCACGAAGAAGCCGACGCAATTAACAAACATTTTCTAAATCAAATCGCCGGACTTCTGGTCGGAGTGCTGCAATCGGATTATTCAAGGTACCGGCGAATTTTAGATTTTTGGCTGGGTCCTGGAGATCGATCATCTGTTGATTGTTGCCCAATTGCAGCCTGTTCAGGCACGATCGCGCGAATTCGGGCGCGAACAAATCATAGCGTTGGAATTTGTCTGAGAGTTCGGGGTGCGCTGTTTGATAAGCCGTGACGCAGTCAGCCACTTGTTGCCAAAAACGCTGTTCGGAATAGTCGTTGTGTTCGAGCAAGATGGGCGCGACAAACCGAAAGATGCAATCGAATACATCCGTAAACAGGGACAGCACTTTGAGCACTTCCGGCACGTGGACGGACAGTCGTTGTACTTTTTCGGATAAAACGACGTCCTCGTTCATGATGGCCGTTTCTTCAGCGATATCCTTCATGATGGCCCGGACCGGCACATGGTTTTCCATCACCAGGATCAGATTTTCGCCATGCGGCATGAACACCAAATCATGGGCGTAAAAACAATGCAAAAGCGGACTTAAGTAGCAATCGAGATAGCTCTTCAACCAGCGATCGATATCCAGGCCGGAGGAGCGAATAATTTCGGGTAACAGCGCCCGACCCTCGGCATCCACGTGGAGCAGAGAGGCCATAGTGATCAGGCGTTGACCCGGCCGGATTTTCGGGATAGGGCTCTCCCGCCACAACGAGGAAAGCATCTTTTTATACGGGCTATCCTCAACGATCGCGTTTTCGAAATAAGCATTGCGATAGCCGATGGCGGCCACCTCCCGCAAGATGCTAAAACCTTTTTCGGCGAGGTAAGGGTCTTGCTCGATGAGGCTGCTTATCCAGTCGTTGATCGCGGGCGTGGTTCGCATGTAATAAGGGGACAAACCGCGCATGAAACCCATGTTGAGGATGGATAGCGCCGTTTTGACGTAGCATTTTTCAGGATGGCTCTGGTTGAAGAAAGTGCGAATCGATTGCTGGGGGCGATAAACATCCTTCCCGTAACCCAGACAAATGAGGTTGCGGTTCGCTATGTCCGCGGAAAACACGGTCGCCAGTTTATTGAACCATTGCCAGGGATGAACCGGCATCAGGTAATAATCCTCCATGGCCAAACCTTCGCTGCCCAGTTTTCGAGCAAACGCCTCCAGGGTTTCTTCACCTAGTTCCCGGGCGAGCAGTGACTGATAAGAGAGATCCTCGGAACAGGCGAACTCGGCCTTGCTCTTATGGGCGGCGAGCCAAATCAGCTTTACTGGTGCACCGGTCTCCGGAGCGTAGGTGTGGTAATCTATCGCGTCGAAGCCGATCCGGCCGTTGTTGGCCACAAAGACCGGGTGGCCTTCCAGCATCGCGGTTTCCACATCCTGAAAGTCGGCGTGGGCGAGTTCCGTGGCACTGAGTCCGGGTCGGGCGTGTTTGTACGCATTGCCGTATAGGGTGCTGGCGATCTCTTCCAGGTAGGTCGGCAGCATCGCCGGGTCCATATTCAGGCGTTCCCGGAATTCAATGAAAAAGCTCAGCGAATCGAGCGGGGCTGAATGCCCGTCGACGAGCTTTTCGATCGAATCCGAATCGATATGCCAGTGGTCCAGGCTCAGTAATTGCGCGCGAAACCGATACTCGGTGCCCGGCCGGTCGGCCGGCAATCGATAAGATTTCCAGTCGCCTTGAGTTTCGATGAGTTCCGGCTCGATCAGCAATTCGTGCGCGAATTCGCTGATTGCCTTGCGCAGATGCAGGCGATTGATGCGGGACCATCGATTTGGCTGGAGATGTTTCGTGACCCCATCCGGCGATGCGCCCAATAAACCGGGTAGGTTACCACGGTCGGCCGAACGGGCGGCCTGATATTGCGCTCGGGTGCAAAACGCGAGATAGGCCGATTTGTCGGGCATCGGAATGATTTTTTGATATTCGAAGCCCGCGCGCTTGTTGAGCGCATGAATTTTGTCGTTACGCACGTCGGGTTCCACCACCACGCGCTTCACCGTCGGGTCGGAGAATATAAAGTCCATTACCACGGTAAAGACGGTCCAGGTGAAATTCGGGATGCGTCGTTCGGCCGGTGCCACCAGAATATGCATCCCACGATCACCGGCGAGCACTTCGTAGTGCTCTCCCACGGGATCGTTTTCCGGCGGATAGGCTTCCACCAAGAAAGCCGGCTCGTCGTCGAAGAAGCCCAGAAAGACATCGGCGTGTTCGCAGGTTTCGAGGTAGGCTTGCTCCACTTCGGAAACGGAGTAGCCGACCATGCCCCAGTATTTGGCGTATTCCCGGCTGACCCAGCTTTGGACCCGGGGGATATCATCGGGGATTTGCAAAGGCCGCAGCCAAAAGCGCCCCATGTTTGAAATGTGTTTTTCGAAGCAGATATTTTCTTCACACATTGTTTGCTCCCTTGGTTGAATTTTCTGCCTGATAGCATTGCTCCCGAGCATCAACGCTCGATGCTTAGGTGGTTTGCGTACTCGCTTTAATCGCTTTAATGTCTCTCTTAAACAGCTGCAGGTAAAGAAAGGCGCTGACGACGAATCCCGTGACGGCCGTGATGAAAGGCACGCGCAACCCGGCGGTGGCGACCATGGAACCTGCGCTAAACGAAGCAAGCAGCACGCCTAAACTTTGAAAAAAGTGGATTTTGCTAAAGTTGGCGGCATAAGATGCCGGTGTGCTGAGTTCAAACACCAGCAAGTCCAAACGAACCACCGATTGGAAGAGCGCCCATCCAAACAGGCAGCGTCCGAGCAATACGACCGCCAGCTGATCGGAGGCTTGGAGGAATAGGCCGCCGGTACCCCAAAGCAGGGCGGGAACAACCCCCTCGAACGCCTTGATTTTTCTCCCGGCGTATCGATTGGACCAGAGGGCCAGCAAGGCCATAAACGCCGGAATGGCGAACACTAGGCCCGAGACGATCTCGCTCTTTAAGGCGGACAGGGTTTCCCAGTAGCGTGCAAAAAACGGCCGGATCAGGAAGGCGCTAAAGTAAAATACCAACATGATCAATGAGAGTTTGTAGATGAATGCCTTGCCACCAGATTCTGGCGAGTTGGGCGAGTCTTGATCGGTTGAAGCCGTTTGCCCTTGTGCTTTGTGATGGCCCATCAAGAAAACGCAGACCAGCATTTGGATGAAATCCCCGGCCGCCATCACCACAAATACGCGCCGAGGCTCGAAAAGCTGCAGCACCGTCCCGCCCAACAGCGCTCCGAGTATGGTGCCGAAATGCACGATTACCGAGAGCAATCCGATGGTGCCGCCGTGTTTCTCCTTGTCTTCCATACTCATGACAAACGGATAGATCAGCAAATAACTGCCTTTGAACACCAGCATGGCCAGCGAGAGCAGCCAAAATTCCACCACCGTACTCGCGTAGTAGCACGAAATGCTCAGTACCCCGGCGGCAAACTGGGTATACACCAGCAACTTCAGGGGTGGTATCTTGCTCGCCACCTTGGCCCAAAAGGGGAATGCCAGCATGACTACGAAACAACACGCGGCGATATAAGCGCCCACATACCGGGGGTCGGTAATCGAAAAGACCGTCGCAAAAAAATGGGGGTAAAACGGGACCAGCATGGAGTCGCTCATCACGGCCACCACGGTCATGGCGATCAAAAAGAATTTGAGATGCGTCTTCATGACCATGCCGATTTGGCTGGGTGCGGGGCGGTTTTCGGGGAGCCATTTTCTTCCGGGGCGGCAAACGCTTGAAACGCGATTTTGTCTTCGATCGGGTAATGTTCCCTTCCCGTCATTTCGCGGATGATGCACGAATTGCGGTAACACGCCATGCCCAAATCCGGGGTGACAAACCCGTGCGTGGGCAGCTCCGCATTTTGAACAAAGATTTCCCGGTCATCGTGATCGACCGTGTAGTGGCGATGCACATCGAACCAGCCTTGGTCGTCCCAGCGGATCCGGTCGGCGATTCCTTCCACGAACGGCGGGACGCGATAGTGGTAACCAGTTGCCAAGATCAGGCCCTGAGTGTGATGGCGATAGGATTTTTCCTGTTCGTGTTGGCGCAATGCCAGCTCGAATCGTCCCGTGGAATGGTTGAATCGTGCGTCGGTCAGCTCCGAGTTGGTCAGTAGCTTGACCCGAATGTCCGCCCAGAGGCTTTTGGTGTAGAGCAAGTCGTAAATGGCGTTGATCAGGTCGCCGTTAATGCCTTTGTATAAGTTCTTTTGCTCGCGGTTGAGTCGCGTCCGTTTGTCGGCGGGAAGATCATAAAAATAATCCACGTATTCCGGAGAGGTCATCTCCAGGGTCAGCTTGGTGTATTCCAGCGGCAAGAAACGCGGCGAGCGGGTAATCCAGTTAAGCGCGTAGTCGCGGTCGTCGATGTCCTGCAACAGGTCGTAAAAAACCTCCGCGGCGCTTTGACCGCTGCCCATCACTGTGATCGACTCTTTGGATTGCAAGTCCTGTTTGCGGGCGAGATAGTTCGACGAGTGAAGTGCGTGGCCCATCAGCGGCTCGCAACAGGCCGGCACATAGGGATTGGGGCCGGTGCCCAGCACTAGTCGCTTGGCGCGATAGGTTTGAGTGGCTCCGGTTTGGGTGCAGCACGCATGGATCAGATAGCATCCATCGCTTTTGCTGTACTGGATAGAGTGAACTTCGGTTTGAAATCGAACGTTGGGCAGTTTGCTGACGGCCCATTGGCAATACTGATTGTATTCGCGACGCAGCAGAAAAAAATTTTCCCGAATATAGAACGAGTAGATGCGCCTTTGTTCTTTGAGGTAATTCAAGAAGGTGAACGAGCTGGTCGGATCGGCCAAGGTGACCAAATCGGACAAGAACGGCGTCTGCAAATGGGCATCCTGCAGCATCATCCCCGGATGCCAGTCGAATCCTGCTGCTTTATCCAAAAACAGGCCGTTTAATTCTTTAATCGGTGCCGTAAGGCATGCCAGTCCGAGATTGAATGGCCCGATGCCGATGCCGATAAAGTCATAAGTCGTGTAGTCGTGCATTTTCCATCCCCCTTCTCAAGGAGTAGCTGTCCGGTAGAGAAACCGGTACTGAGTGATCCGTTTTCTGTTTTGCCAACGCTTCTTGCCCATGCTGCTTGATCCGTTTCAGCACGCCTTGAATGTCTTGGATCGTGGCGGCGGGATTGAGCAAGGTGCATTTCAGATAATGGTGCCCGCGAACTTTGGTGCCCGCCACCAGCGCCTCGCCCGACCGATAAAGTGCTTTTCGAATAGAAGCATTGACCTCGTCGAGGACCGCTTCTGAATGTTGACGGGACGGGTGAAAGCGAAATACCAGGGTGCTCAGCTGGGGCTGATGAATCACTTCGATCGATGGATCGGACAAAAACAGCAGGTAGGTTTGCCGGGTCAGGTGCATGACTCGATCGAAGGCCTCGCCGATGTTGCGGGCGCCTACGGTGCGAAGCGTGAGCCAAAGCTTGAGAGCATCGAAGCGCCGGGTCGTTTGCATGCTTTTGTTGACTAAATCGGGTGTGCCTTCTGGGAGCTGGTTACGTGGATTCAAATAATCGGCGTGATAGGTCACTGCCGACAGATGCCGTTTATCGCTTACCAGCAGGGCGCTGCAACTGACCGGCTGGAAAAACGATTTGTGGTAATCAACCGTCACCGAGTCCGATAGCTCGATTCCGCGTAGTAAGTGGCGGTGCTTGGGGGAAACCAGCAGACCGCAGCCATAGGCCGCATCGGTATGTACCCACATGCCCCGGGCATGGCCGAGGGTTGCAATCTCAGGCAGCGGATCGATGCTGCCGAAGTCGGTGGTGCCGGCGGTCGATACCACAGCCATCGGCAGCAAGCCTCGATCTTGACAGCGCTTTATTTCGCGGCGCAGGGCGTGCGGATCCATCCGAAAATAGCGATCGCAGGGCACCGGAATAACCGCCTCGTAGCCCAAGCCGAGCGTCGCCGCGGCCTTTTTAAGGCTGAAGTGGCCGATCTCGGAGGCGAAAATGCGCAGCTTAGCGAAATCCGCCGGCAGCCCCCGGGTTTTGATGTCATGCCCGCGTTTCGCGCAAAACCAATCCCGCGCCAATAACAATGCCATCAAATTGGACTGTGTGCCGCCGCTGGTGAATACGCCGTCGGCTTGCTTCTGTAGGCCGATTTTCCCTGCAGTCCAATCGATCAGCTTCTGCTCGATGAAGGTTGCGCCAGCGCTTTGATCCCACGTTTCCACGGCAGTATTGATCGAACTGGCAATCAACTCACCCAAAAGCGCAGGCACCACAACCGGACAATTGAGGTGGGCCGCATAGGAAGGATGATGAAAATAGACCGCGTCATCTAGATAGAGTGCCTGCACTTCCGCCAGAACTTCCGAATCTCGAGAGAAAGATTGATCCAAGTCGATGTCTCGAAACCGCTCCGCCAGTTCGTGAGGGTGAGTTCCGGTAAAAGGTTTACGTGAATTGGCGATGTTCCGATGCACCAGTTCCAGCCCCTGTAATATTGCCTCTTTATAGCGCTTCAAGTTTTGTGCATTGAATAGAAAATCACGGGCCGATTTGCCGCTTTGGCCCACCTCGGAATCGCTCTCAATCGTCTTTAAAACCGATGCGTCATTTGTCATGGCTTGCCATGTCTTTCCTGTTCTTCGTGATCAATCGAGTTGTGTTTCTGCTTTGAACACATTTAGCCCTAACTCCTGTTCAGTTTTAACAATGTAAGTACGAATCATTATCATTAAGTGTTATATTCATGTCAAGACGCAAATGGGCGACATTTATCAAGATGCCAAGATTGTCTACTTTAACCCTCGAACAGCATCACGCCTTGAGCCAGTTGCTCGTGCTGGCAGGCGATTTATATCCTCACCTGCCAGGGCGGATCGGAGCGGCCGAAGAAAATGACATCCTGATCGGCAGGGACAACCGGCAGGAATTGCAAGCGCTCTATGACCACTGGCGCCAAAGCTTTCCCGCAGCGGGACGCCCTTATTGGTCGACCCGGATTTGGACGCAGCTCGTCTGGCAGCCGGTGTTTCTCGCCGTTATCGGCGTCCATGGAAGAGGAATAGCACCTTCGTTGATTTCCTTGAGCCAGAAGATTGAAAAAGGGGTAGTGACAGGCTATGCGATTACCGATACCCGTTTTTATGCGGGTGAGGTGAATTCACTCATTAGGCGTGCTGGAAGAGATTTGCGCCGGATCGCCGATGAATTGCTCCACAAGTTGAACGGTGTTGCCCGGCTACGCCGACTCAATGCGCTGCGACTGACCGCCGACTGTGTGCTCTCGGCGCTTATTCAGCTACAACGAGTCAAGCCGGGGCTATCCCATGCTGAAATCCAGCGACTGGGTTCGCAATGGCTGTCGGCCATGAATCTTGAAAATGCAAGCGCTTTGATGAGAATCCGATCGCCAGACGGTCGGGAATGCTTGGCCTTGAACCGAAAAGCCTGTTGCATGCATTTTCTGCGGGAAGAGGGCGAGTTGTGCGCCACCTGTCCAAGGCAAAAAATGCCCGTTCGAAGGCAACGGTTGGAATCGGAGTGTGATGCTGGAATCGAATGATATTATTTCTTACTGCACTGATCCGCCTAACTGATGGGGTAGGGTTGTCGTTTGTATCGGCGTGCCCGGCGTTTCCTGAGCCATAAAGTAATCCCGGTGACATAGAGCACCAGCGGCACGAATCCGGCGGCGCACCAAAGAATCCGACTGGGTAAGCCGAGAAATTCGCCGTTGTGGAGCGGCCACATGAGATTGAAAAAAGTTTCTCCGGCGGTGAATTGTTGAGGATCTTCGATCGCCAGCACTTCGCCGCTGTATTGGTCGAGCCATATCTTGCTGCGGGGACGGCGGCGATTGGCTTCGCCGGGCTGGCGCTTTTCGACCGCGTAAACCCCCTCGGGGCCGTCCGGGGTTGCGATCCAGCGTAGTTCGGCGTCGGGAAAGATTCGATCGGCGACGGCGACGGCGTGTTCGATGGAAATCGGTTCGGCGCCGGGTCTCGGTATGGACTTCAGTCCTTCCGGATCATGGAAGTGCATCGCCTGGACCGGCGAAACGAGTGCGACCGTCGGCTTGAGATAATCGTGCCAGCCGAAGGAGAAGCCGGTGAAGGCCAGGATGATGAGAATACCGGAGCCGAAAAAGCCGACTACCCGGTGCAGGTCGAAATGAAAGCGGATCGCGCTGGCGCCGCGCTTGAAGCTCAAGGCCTTCAAGAATTTTCCGGTGCGGGGCCACCACAAATAAATGCCGGTCGCCGCCGATATCAACAGGAACAATCCCAAAAAACAGACGGTTTTGAAGCCGATGATGCCGATTTGCCGCCCCCAGATTTCCCCGCTAAGCAGGCTGGCGTGAAGCGAATAAATCAGGGTCCACGGAGTTTGCCCCCAGACATGTTCCGCGACGATGTCGCCGGTGCTGGGATTGAGCTGAACCCGGAGGGGAGCGAACACTTCATCGCCGGACTTCAGCGGCTTGAGGTGGATTGCCCAAATATAATCGCGTTCGTAGCCGGGCATGAACAAAAGCCAATGTCCTTGGTCGCGCAACTGGGGATATTCCCGGTTTAGATTGGTCGCGGCGGCGTTCAACGGGAGGTTCTCCTCGTTGCTTGGGCGCGTTTCCGGCGCCGGCAATCCCCATTCTTCCAGCTCCCAATGAAAGACATTGACTGAACCGGTCAGGCCCAGGAGTACGAATAGAAAACCCAGGGAAAGCGCGATCCAACGATGCAGGGCGACCCACCGCTGACGTGCTTTCACTCGGCGGGAAACGAGCCGAACGGTTGCGCTGGCGCGGCGGTCCGTCGGTCGGGGGCATTTGACGTCAAGTTTGGCGCTCATGAATATCGCTGATGTTTCGGGTAGGCGGTAATAGCCTATACTGATTTATTTTTTTAAATTGTTACCAACAAGCTTCATGCCAAGAGTATGTTTTCTTTCAAATCCTGTTATTGCATTGAATTGGTAGGCTCGTGATTACTCGGGTGTTGTGTCATGTGCCCGATTGACTGCGGCATATGCCGCAGTCATAATCCCCACACTTGTTTCGCACCCGATCGGCCGGTCCGGAGTGCGCTCGATCGATCATGCCCTTGTAAAAAGGGTAGGGGTTTTCTATGATATCCCGTTTGTGTGCGTAAGACCTTTTTGAGGTATAGCTATGAAACCCGGCATTCATCCTGAGTACAAACCCGTCACCATTACATGTAGCTGCGGGAATAAGATCGAAACCCGTTCCACCCTTGATCACGACATTCACTTGGAAGTCTGCTCGGCTTGCCATCCCTTTTATACGGGCAAGCAGAAGATCGTGGACACCGCGGGCCGAGTCGATAAATTCCGGCGTAAGTACGGCAGCAAGCGGGCTTGATGGCTACCAAGCGGGTTACGGTTACCGATCCTGCGTCCGAGACCAGCACCGAGCTTCCGGTGCTGGAGGGGAGCTTGGGAACGCCGGTAATCGACATTCAGAAATTGACCAAGGAGTTGGGTTATTTTTCCTACGATCCCGGCTTTGTCTCCACGGCCAGTTGTCAAAGTGCGATTACCTATATCGACGGGGAACAGGGGATATTGCTCTATCGGGGTTATCCCATCGAACAACTCGCACAACAGAGTACTTTTCTGGAAGTCGCGCACTTGCTGATTTTCGGCGAATTGCCCAAGCCGGCCGAGCTTTCGGCTTTCGCCGCCGAAATCAAGCGTGAAGCGATGATTCACGAGACCCTGCGCAAATTCTTCGACGGTTTCCAATACGATGCCCACCCGATGGCGATGATGGTCGGTGTGGTGGGGTCCTTGTCCGCTTTTTATCACAGCGAACTGGACATGACCGATCCCGAACACCGCCGCATCTCTGCGATCCGATTGCTGGCGAAGATGCCCACGATTGCGACGGCTTGCTATCGCCATTCGGTGGGATTGCCATTCGTGTATCCGCGCGGCGATTTGGGATACTGCGAGAACTTTCTCAATATGATGTTCTCGTTGCCCTCCCTCCAGTACAGCGGAGATACCCAATGGTATCTGGATCCGTTGGCGTCGGAGGCATTGAGCTTGTTGTTCATTCTGCACGCCGATCACGAGCAAAACGCCAGCACCTCGACGGTGCGTTTGGCCAGCAGTACCGGCGCCAATCCCTATGCCTGCATTTCCGCCGGCATCGCCGCCCTGTGGGGGCCGGCCCACGGCGGTGCCAACGAGGCGGTACTGGGAATGCTCAACGAGATTGGCCATCCCGATCGAATTCCCGAGTATATCCGCCGGGCAAAGGACAAGAACGATCCTTTCCGATTGATGGGGTTCGGCCATCGGATCTACAAGAACTACGATCCCCGTGCGATGATTATCCGCAAGGCTTGCCATGCGGTATTGGAACGCTTTTCCCAGTCCGATCCCTTGTTCGATCTGGCGATGGCGTTGGAAGAAATGGCCTTGAACGACGATTATTTCATCGAGAAACGCCTCTACCCCAACGTGGATTTCTATTCCGGGATCATCTACAAGGCGCTGAATATTCCCGTCAATATGTTCACGGTCATGTTCGCCCTGGCCCGCACCGCCGGCTGGGTGGCCCATTGGCTGGAATTGAAGTCCGATCCCAAGCAAAAGATCGGACGGCCGCGGCAGCTCTATGTGGGTGCGCCGCGCCGCGACTATGTGTCGCAAGATCGGCGCTAAGCTTGCAGGTCGCTTTCGGCGAGCAGGCGCCGCAAGGTTTTGATCGAAGCTCGGCGGGCGCCGTGCTTGGGCGCTTGCCGCAATGCTTTGGGCGGGTAAAGCCGGGTCTCGATTACCCGCCCCTGCCACTCGAAAGTCAGGCCGGGAACCGTCGGCCCCTCGCCATGGGCGCCGGGTTCGGCAGCGGCGAGGTGATTGACTTCCTGGTAGGGTATCTCAGCCTCTATCAGTTTCCAGATGACCGCTTCCGGGGCATCGGGAAACAGATGTAAGGTGATCGGACTGTAATCGCCCGCCGTCCCCTCCAGTACGGATCCCACCAAGCGAGGGGAAAAATCTTCCAAAAACGCCATCGCTTCCAGGGCGATTTCCCGCAATCGACGGATGAAATCCGATTGGTGTTGAAAGCGGAAAATGCGGTGATATTCCCGCACGGCTTCTTCGATGGTTTGATTGTCCGGCAGGTTGTGGCCCCAATTCAAACCGAGCCGTTGGGCGGCCTTGCGCTTGGCAATGGCGTAATCGTTCACCCCTTCCTCGAGGATGATTTGGGCGCTGAGTTGGGCGATGCGAATGCGATTGCGGTGGGAAGGTTCCATAGCGATTCAAAACAGCGTGTTGAGTATCGATTCGGGCGAGTTGTTCGAGTCGGGTTGGGTCATGGTCGGCTGATACTCGGGCAGTTGCTCTTCCAGGAAATATTCCTCGATGGCGTCGGCGTGCGATTCGGTGCGTTTCCCGGTATAAGGATCGATCCAGGCGGTAACCACCTTGTCCGGTACCGGAAACGGATGTTCCGGCTGATTCTCTAGAGCGGCTTTCATGTACTCGATCCACATGGGGAGTGCGGCCCGGGAACCGGTTTCGCCGTAACCCAAGGGCTTTCCGGAATCGAATCCCACCCAACTGATGGCGACCAAGGGGGAGGCGTATCCGTTGAACCAGGCGTCGCGTTGATCGTCGGTCGTGCCGGTCTTGCCGGCCAGATCCTGCCGCCCCAATTGCTTTGCCCGGACCGCGGTTCCCCGGCGTACCACGTCCTGAAGCATGGTGTGCATGAGGTAATGGGTGCCCGGGGATAGGATCCGCGGGGCGGGATGCTCGCAGCTTTCGCAAGCTCGGAGGGGCTGGAGGCGGGATACGATTTGATCGTCGCCGAGCGCCACTTGTTCGATCAAGTGGGGTTCGATGCGATAGCCGCCGTTGGCGAACACGGAAAACACCCGGCTCATGTCGAGGGGAGAGGCGGTTCCGCTGCCCAGTGCCAGGGTCGGGGTTCGGGGCAGCTGTGACGGCTGGAAGCCGAACCTCAAGGCGGTGGCAATCACCTTATCCAGGCCGATTTCCCGCAGCAGACGAATGGAGACCAGATTGCGGGATTTGCGCAAGGCCACCCGCAGGCGGGTAGGGCCATAAAATTTACCGCTATAGTTCTCCGGCCGCCAAGCCCCTTCCGCGGTGTGGACCACGATCGGCGCGTCGTTGATCAGGCTGGCCGGCGTAAATCCCGTTTCCAAGGCCGCCGTATAGAGCACGGGTTTGAAGCCCGATCCGGGCTGGCGTTGGGATTGGACGGCGCGGTTGAATTCACTGAGATCGAAATCGTATCCCCCCACCATTGCCCGAATGGCGCCGGTTCGGCTGTCCACCGATATTAGCGCGCCTTGGATCTGAGGGATTTGGGCCAAGCGCCAGCGGTCTTTCGTATCCCGGCGAAGGCGGATTAAATCGCCCGGTTCAAACACATCCTCCACGGTTTTCGGAAAAGCGCCCAGGCGGTTACCGGACAACGCCGGGCGAGCCCAACGGATTCCGGACCACTCCAGGGTAACGGTTTGCCCGGAGGGCAATCGAATTTGCGCTTGCTTGGCTTTTTGGTTGACGGCCACCACCAGGCCGGGCAGGGTCGCGCCGGCGGACTCAACCCGGGCCAGCGCTCGGCTTATCTCGGCCTCCGAGGCGCCGGCCGCCACTTGTCCTTCGACACCCCGGTAACCGTGGCGTTCGTCATAAGCGTGAAGGGCGAATTGAACCGCCCGTTCGGCGGCCTGCTGCAGACGACTGTCGATCGTCGTTGTAACGCGATATCCTTGCGTATAAAGGGCTTCACCGTAACGCTCGTATAGCTCGGCGCGGATCTGTTCGGTCACATAAGGCGCCTTTTGCTCGAAGGGGTCGAGCGCGGCGCTGACGGGGACGGCGACCGCCTGCCGATAGGCGCTTTCGCTGATGAAATCCTGGTCCCGCATGCGTTTGAGGACGTAATTGCGGCGGGCTTTCCCCTCCTGGGGGTTGGTGATCGGGTTCAAGCGAGAAGGCGCCTTGGGCAGGCCGGCGATCATGGCGATTTGGGCGAGATCCAATTCCTCTAAAGATTTGCCGTAGTAGATTTCCGCGGCGGCGGCGACGCCGTAGGCGTGATGACCGAGATAGATCTTATTGAGATACAGCTCCAGGATTTCATCCTTGCTCAAGGTTTGCTCGATCTCCAGCGCCAGCAAGATTTCCTTGAGTTTGCGGGTATAGGTTTTCTCCGGGCTGAGAAAGAAATTGCGCGCCACCTGCATGGTGATGGTGCTGCCCCCTTGGCCTTTTTTTCCCGTACGCACCAGCTCCCAGGCCGCCCGGAGAAGTCCTTGAATGTCGATCCCGGGGTGCTCGTAGAAGCGGGCGTCTTCCGTGGCCAGAAAAGCGTGTACGACGCTTTCCGGTATCTCTTCGATCGCCACCGGAAAGCGCTTTTTGCTGCCGAACCGGGCAAGCAATTCCCCGTCGGCGCTGTAGATTTCCAATGGCGTTTGATATTCGACGTGCCGGAGGCCGCCGGGGTCGGGGAGTTCCGAAGAAAATTGATAATAAACGGCGGCCAGCAATCCCAGCCCTGCTAGGGCGGCGATTGCCGCAAGCCAGGCCAATCCTTTGAGCAGTCTAAACATAAATGGTCCGAATCGAGGAGATTTGTGAGAGGCTTCGCAATTTTCGCCCCCGAGCGTTCGAGGAGTTTTGAAATTTTTCTCTGCGCCCGGCCCGTTTTCGATTCTTAACTATACTACAAACTGTGACCGACGCCGTGCGAGGGCGTTCCGGATCATATCAGGGATCCGCTCAATATAAATATGATACGCCTATGTTATTCAGACGCAGACAACCTCCTTTGTTGGGAGTCGATATCAGTTCCGCAGCGGTTAAATTGCTCGAGTTGAGTCGGCAAGGGGACCGTTACCGGGTCGAGAGCTATGCCGCGAATCCTTTGCCGCCGGATGCGGTGGTGGATAAAAACATTCACAACATGGAAGTCATCGCCAAGGCCATCCGCTCGGCGCTCAAGAAATCCGGGACCCGTCTCAAGCATGCGGCGGCCGCAGTGGCGGGGTCGGCGGTCATTACCAAAGTCATCACCATGCCCGCTTCCCTTTCCGACAAGGAATTGGAGGAGCAAATCGAGCTGGAGGCCGATCAGTACATTCCGTATTCGATGGATGAAGTCAGCCTGGATTTCGAGGTTTTGGGTCCCAATAGTCAAAACCCCGATATGAATGACGTACTTTTGGCGGCAAGTCGGCGGGAAAACGTGGATAACCGAGTGGCCGCTTTGGAAATGGCCGGGTTAAAGACCATGGTGGTGGACGTGGAAGCGTACGCCATGGAAAACGCTTTTTTCCTGATCAAAAAGCAGTTGCCGGATTTGCTTGAGGACGGAGCGATCGCCGTCGCGGACGTGGGGGCGACGATGACCACGTTCAACGTCTTGTATCGTGGCCGCATCATCTATACCCGGGAGCAGGGATTCGGCGGCAAGCAGTTGACCGAAGAGATTCAGCGCCGGTACGGCCTGTCCTACGAGGAAGCGGGATTGGCGAAAAAGCAAGGGGGATTGCCGGACAGCTATACCACCGAGGTGCTCGAACCATTCCGGGTGGCGATGGTTCAGCAGATCGGGCGCTCTTTACAGTTTTTTCTGTCCTCGAGCGCTCATCGTGATGTGAAGGCATTGGCTCTGGCCGGAGGGTGCGCCTCTATCGGCGGGATTGACCGGTTGGTCGAGCAAAAACTGGGCTTGCCGACCATTGTGGCCAATCCCTTCGTCAGTATGAGTTTGGGGCCCAGGCTGGATGTCCAGGCGCTGCGCCAAGACGCTCCGGCCATGATGATCGCCTGTGGATTGGCTATGAGGAGTTTTGACTGATATGGCTCGTATCAATTTACTTCCCTGGCGAGAGGAACTGCGTCGGCAACAGCAAAAGGAGTTTTTTCTAGGTGTGGGATTGGCAGCCAGCCTGGCGGTCCTGTCCATGCTGCTGGTGCATTGGTATATCGCCGATCAAATCGAATATCAACAGCAACGCAACCAATATTTGTCCGACCAGATCGCGATTTTGGACCGCAAGATCAAGGAAATTCGTGAACTGGAGACCAAGCGGGATCGATTGATCGCCAAGATGGATATCATCCAGCGCCTTCAATCCAGCCGGCCGGAAATCGTGCATTTGTTCGATGCGCTCGCCCGGACGCTACCCGAAGGGGTTTACCTGACCAAATTTACCCAGTCGGGAGGCAATCTCGCCGTAGACGGCATTGCTCAATCCAATGCGCGGGTTTCAGCCTACATGCGCAACATCGAGAATTCCCTCTGGATGGAAAAACCCCAGCTTCAAATCATTCAGTCCAAGGGGGCGACCCAAAGCGAGCGCGAAGGGGTTTTTTCTCTGAAGATCAAGCAAACGCATCCTAAATCGGGGGATGCAGGAGGTAAGCCGTCATGACCCCCCTCTCCGAAGTCGATTGGGATTTGGAATCCGCGGGTACCTGGCCGCTGCCGGTCAAGATCGCGGTCATGGTCATCATTGCCGCAGTGGTGGCCGGGTTGTGGATATATTTCGACACTCAGGATCAATTGGCGCAACTGGACAAAGTGCGTCAAGAAGAAAAAAACCTGAAAGACACCTTCGCCAGTAAACAGAAAAAAGCCATCCATTTAGAGGAATACAAGCAACAATTGGCGGAGATGGAAAAAACGTTCGGGGACATGCTCCGCCAATTGCCCAACAAGGCGGAAGTCCCCGATTTGCTGGTGGATGTTTCCCAGACCGGCTTGGCGGCGGGACTCGAGTTCGAGCTGTTCCAGCCGCAAGCGGAAAACAAAAAGGATTTTTATGCGGAGCTTCCCATCCGTGTCCGGGTGACCGGCGACTACGATCAGTTGGGGGCGTTTGTGAGCGGCCTGGCCTCCTTGCCTCGTATCGTAACGGTTCACGACGTCGCTCTGGCGCCGGTCAAAGATAACGCCCGGATGGTCATGAATGCGGTGATAAAAACCTACCGCTACCTGGACGAGGAAGAAATCGGAGGGCGAAGCTCATCCAAACGAGGCGGAAAACGGGGAAGACGGTGATGCGGTTGAATAAGTTTTTCATCTCCATCTGGAGTATTTCATTGCTGGCCGGTTGCGGCGGTCAGGATCTTTCCGATCTGCATGCTTACGTGGCCGAGGTGAAGGCAAGACCGAAAGGCGCCATCGAGCCCTTGCCGGAAATCAAGACGGTGGAAACCTTCGTGTTCGATCCGGAAGGCTTGCGCGATCCCTTCACTCAGAAAAGGCAGGCGCCGCCGCCCCAAGTGGCGGTGACCGGTAACGGTGTCAAACCGGATCCGACCCGCCCGCACGAAGTTCTCGAGGATTTCTCCCTCGACAGTTTGCGCATGGTGGGAACGATTGAAAAAGACGATCTGCTGTGGGGGTTGGTGCAGACGGCCGATAAGACCATTTATCGCGTCAAAACCGGAAACCATATGGGGCGCAACTATGGCCGCATCACGCACATAAACGAAGATCGTATCGAGATGGTGGAAATCATCCCCGACACTCCCGGTACATGGCGCGAAAGGCAAGCAGCGCTGGCTTTGGCGGAGTGAATTAGAGATTCGACTGCAATTGCGAATAGAGGGTAGCACTTATGTTTAATGACGATGTCGCGGGAAAAGAAGGATTGTCGCCCGCTTTTTCGGGCTCGATTCCTTCGGGTGTAGCTCGGCCACGAATGGATTCGCCATTCTGTCGAAGCGTCCGGCGGATGATGTTCCATCTGACCTGGTTGATCGGATGGTTGGGGTTGGCGATTGCCGCCGGCGCGGCGGAAATCAATCTGCAGGATATTCAATTCACGACTTTGCCGGGCGATCAGCTGCGCATGCGATTCGTCCTCGATGGGTCGGCGGAGGCGCCGAAGGTGTTTCAGACCGACAACCCCGCTCGTCTGGTGCTGGATTTCGACGGTGTGCGTAACGCCATGGGGGAAAAGAGAATCCCGGTCAACACCGGCGTGGTGACCGAGGTTAATGCGGTACAAGGAAACGGACGAACCCGTCTGGTCGTCAATTTGGTTTCCATGGTGCCCTACGATCTGGAGACGGAAGGCAATGAAGTACGGCTAACTTTGAAAGATGCCGGGGCCATTGCCACTACCGAAACGCCGAGTCGGGTTTCCGGCATGCCGGATCAGCGCATCGAGAAGATCGATTTTCGCCGGGGTCCCGGCGGGGAAGGGCGGATCCTGGTATTCCTCAAAGATCCCAATACCCTGGTGGACCTCCGCCAGGAAGGCGGGAAAGTAGTAGCCAGTTTCCTGAATACCCGGCTCCCATCCCGGTTGGCCAAAAAACTGGATGTCCTCGATTTCGCGACCCCCGTCGAAAGCATCGAAGCCTCCAGCGACGGACGCAAAACCCAATTGGTCATTACCCCGGCAAATTCGAATTACGACTATCTCTCTTATCAATCCGACCGTCTGTTGACGATTGAATTCCGGCCGTTGACGCGGGCCGAGAAAGAGGAAATCAAGAAGAAAAAATTCCCCTACACGGGCGATCGCCTATCGCTCAATTTTCAAGATATCCCGGTTCGCTCGGTACTCAAGATTCTGACGGAATTCACCGGGCTGAACATCATCGCCGCCGACTCGGTCAAGGGGAACGTCACTTTGGGCTTGAATAACGTCCCTTGGGATCAAGCCTTGGATTTGGTATTGAAAGCGAAGGGCCTGGGTAAGCGCAAGGAAGGCAACATCATCTGGGTCGCACCCCTTGATGAGATCATCAAGCAGGAGAAAAAGGAGCTGGAACACGTCAGCTTCCGGGAAAAAACCGAGCCTCTAAGGACCGAAATCATTCAGCTCAATTACGCCAAGGCGGTGGATGTATTAAAAGTCCTTAAAGGCATGCAAAAAAGCCGAATCCAAAAAAGATCGCAAAGCGGTCAAAACCAATCCGTTTCCCATTATGCGTCTAATTTTAAAGAAGAGGTCATCTCGAAGGAAAAAGTAGCTGGAGGCTCCGTGCTTTCCGAGCGCGGGGAAGTCAATATCGACGAGCGGACCAATATCCTGATCGTCAAGGATACCCCCCACAATCTAGAAGCGGTACGCAGATTGGTGCAAACCCTCGATCGGCCGGTTCGGCAGGTGTTGATCGAATCGCGGGTGGTCATCGCCAACGACGACTTCACCCGCGATCTCGGGGTCCGGCTGAATGCCGCCAAGCGAGGGGGCAATCAATCCGACGGCACGCAGACCTTGCTGGGCGGCGTATTGGGAAATAACAACGGTATCGTCGATTTGCCCGCGGCCATCGGTACAGGCGCCGGCGGCGGCATGGGAATCGCCATCTTCAAGCTCAATCGGTTCCTGATGCAGCTGGAATTGTCCGCCCTCCAGAACGAAAACCGGGGGGAGATCGTCTCCATGCCGAAGGTGGTCACCCAGGATCAAACCGAGGCGGTGATCGAGCAAGGTGAGGAGATCCCGTTTCAATCGGTGAGTCAAAACGGGACCCAGACCCAGTTCAAGGAAGCGGTGTTGAAGCTCCAGGTAACACCCCACATCACCCCCGACGACAACGTCATCATGGATCTTCAGGTGACCAAGGACGCGCGTGGCGAAGTGACGCCCGACGGGCAAATCGCCATCGACAAGCGGGAAATACAGACCACGGTCCAAGTGGCCAATGGCGAAACGGTGGTGCTTGGGGGAATCTACGAACAGGAGAAAAGCAAAACGGTCAACAAGTTGCCGTTCTTCGGCGACCTGCCCGGTCTCGGCTTCCTGTTCCGGCGAGATCAGAAGATCGATCAGAAGCGCGAGTTGTTGGTCTTCATCACGCCCAAGGTCCTGAAAGAAGCCACGGCCATGCGTTGATGGATGTGAGGGAAGATCGAGTTAACCGTAAATGCGTTGAGGATTGCGAATGATGAACACGAAGGCGATGGCGATTTCCTTGCTGCTCTCCATGGGGCTGAGCCAAGGAGTGCAGGCGGACTTGCTTGGACAGTTGACCGGCGGAAGCAGCGCTTTTCCCGATCTCAGTGGTGGGGACGGGGAAGATGAAGGCATTTCAAGTGACTTGGAGCAAGCGATTAGCGAAATTGAACCCAACGACACCCCTCAAAACGCCACTGCTTTGACGCCGGGCGAACTCCATCTGGGAACGTTCGATTCCAATTCGGATCTGGATTGGTACCAATTCCAGGCGATCCAGGCAGGAGCAACGGCAACGATCGAAATTCCCGCCCAAGGGGGAGGCTGGCGTTTGACCTTGCAGGATCGTTCCGGCCAGGTGTTGGCTCGTTTTCCCAATGAAGAGGATGCCGATCGCCGCTTCCAGGTGGTGTTGCCGCAGATTGGTGATTTTTTCCTGGTTGCCGAACCTTTGCAAGATGCCGCGGATTACTTCTTTTCGCTATCCGGGGAAGGAATTGTCCTGCCGGGAACCGGGACCCCGGATGAAGCGCCCGTGACATCCCGCCGCGACGAGTTTCTCGCAAAGGCGCAGCGCGAGAAAGAACCCAACAACCATATCGCCGCCGCCAATCCGGTGGACCCTGGTCAGCCGGTGAGCGGGCAATTGTTTTCATTGGAAGACGAGGATTGGTATGCCCTCCGCGCGACCCAGGCCGACACGATCGTCAATGTGGAAATGCCGGCGGGACCCGCTCAGTGGCAAATTGCCCTGCTGGATGAAGCGGGCAATCTTTTGGATGCCCGAGTGAGTTCGACCGAAAACGAACTGCTCTATTCCACTTTGCTCGAAAAAGCCGGGAAGTTTTATCTCGTTGTTTCGGGCGTGGAAGATTCCGATTCTCGTGACAATTACACATTCAACGTGACGGGTGAGGGGCTCGAGAATCCCGAGGACCGGAACCTCAATGCCAACTTCCACGATGCCGAGATCGAATTCAACGATACCTTGGAAGAAGCCAATTCGTTGACTTCCGCGGTGCGCTTGGTCGGGCAGCTGCGCAACAGCTCGGACGTGGACCTTTATCGGCTGGAAAGCCCGGGGGACGAGATTTTATCGATCGAATTGTGTCCGGGAAATGCGGTGTGCGGCGATCAATTCACGGAAGGATCGGGTCCCTGGGTGTTATACGTGTTCGACGGAGATCGGGTGACTCAATCCATGTTGGATGCGGAGGTACCGCTGACGGTTTGTTCAGGCGACCAACCGACTCAGGTTTTTACCAATCACATGTATTTATCCCTCAATGTAGGGGTGTTCGACGATGCCTTACTGGGGATCATCGATCCCGCCTTCGGCGTCAGTCGGCGGGTGGAGGTCGGCCTCAAGGACCCCGGGGCGTATTTTCTGGCGGTCTCTTCGCCGCTACGGCGGGATGAAGATGGCAGCGTGATCCTGAAGGAGGAGGGGACATGCGGCAAGGATGAAGAGGGCAACGATGTGAAGATCGAGGAACAAAAAATCATCATCGAACCCTTCAGCGATGACCAATATGAAATGCAAGTGGTGCAAACCAGCCTAACGCCTTCCATCACTTTGGATACCATCACTCAAACCGCGCTACGGGAAGATTACGGTAGCGACGTCATGCATGTGCCAGTAGTGGAAGTGAACGGGGTGGAATATAGTGCCGATTTGCTCCGCCTCGAGCAAAACGGCGAGGTCATGTTCGAGTTGCTGAATGCCGAGCCGATCGGCACGGCGACAGCGGCGACCGATGTGGAATCATTGAGGCGTGAAGCGATGCGGGCGACCTTGAACGGGGATAACGTGCATATCCCGTTGGCCCAATTAGACGGTCATTATTATTCGGGCGACCTGCGTCTCGTTCAAGATAACGACCGTATGTTGTTCGAGGTGATTCAATTCAAGCGTCTGGATTGATCAGGGGCAACCACCGGGAGATTGAGGGCAACCCCAGGGGGTTGCCCCGACCGACCAACGGGGGTTGATTGCGTAGGGGCGGCCCCTGTGGCCGCCCATCTTAGGCCGGGCATATGCCCGGCCTTTTTGTTATTCTACTGGGCAGTTTTTCGAATCTGTCAGTCATGGTTCAGAAGGATAATATTTTCCTGATCGGTCCGATGGGATCGGGTAAAACCACTATCGGGCGATTGCTGGCCCGAACCCTGGGGATGGTGTTTTTTGACAGCGACCGGGAGATCGAGGCCCGTACGGGCGTCGATATACCCTTGATTTTCGAATACGAGGGAGAAACCGGTTTCCGGCGGCGCGAGCACGAAGTTTTGGCGGATTTGGTCCAATTACGTGGTATTGTATTGGCCACCGGCGGCGGGGTAATTCTCAGACCTGACAACCGTGCGCTTTTGCAGCGACACGGGTTCGTCGTATATTTGCGCTGTGCGGTGGAAAAACAATTGGAGCGGACCTGCAAGGACAATCATCGACCCTTGCTCAAGACAGCCGATCCGGAACGGCGCTTGCGGGATTTGATCTCGGTCCGGGCGCCCCTGTACGAGTCCATCGCCGATGCCGTGGTCGATACCGGCACCTGCTCCAGTCGTCAGGCCGCCAAAAAAATTCAAAAGTTCTATCATGCTTTTGAGAAGCAATCATTAGCTAAATGACCGATTATCAGGACAGAGCATCTGCTCACCCCGTAAACACCCTTTCCATCGATTTGGGCGAACGCAGCTATCCGATCTATATCGGGACTGGTCTGCTGGAACAAGCATCCCTTATCAACCGCCATGTTCCGGCCCGCCAGGCGATGGTGGTCACCAACGAGGTGGTGGCTCCCTTGTATTTGAATAAGGTGATGGACGGACTCGACGTGCCCGCCAAGGCGAGCCTGGTGCTTCCCGACGGGGAAGCCCATAAAACCCTTGCCACCGTCGAACGAATCTTCGATGCGCTCCTCGAGCAACGCTTCAGCCGAACCGCCACTTTGATCGCCCTGGGCGGCGGCGTGATCGGCGACATCGTGGGATTCGCCGCCGCTTGTTATCAGCGGGGCATTCCGTTCATCCAAATTCCCACCACGTTGTTGGCGCAAGTGGATTCGTCGGTGGGCGGCAAGACCGGCGTCAACCACCCCCTGGGAAAGAACATGATCGGCGCCTTCTATCAACCCCAGTGCGTGATCGCCGACACTTCCGTGTTGGAAACCCTCCCCGACCGGGAATTGCGCGCGGGCATCGCCGAAATCGTCAAGTACGGCCTGATTCGAGACGAGCCGTTTTTCCGCTGGCTGGAAGCCCACATCGATCGACTCTTGGCCCGCGATCCCGAAGCCTTGGCCTACGCCATCGAACGTTCCTGCGCCAACAAGGCCGACGTGGTAGCGGCCGACGAACGCGAATCCGGATTGCGCGCGATCCTCAACTTCGGTCATACCTTCGGTCACGCCATCGAGACCGGCATCGGTTACGGCCGTTATCTTCACGGCGAGGCGGTGGCCATCGGCATGTGCCAGGCGGCGGATCTGTCCTGCCGAATGGGCTGGTTGGCGCCGGCGGATGGCAAGCGGGCGATCGCCCTCTTGGAGCGCGCTGGCTTGCCGGTGACGCCGCCGAAAACATTGGACAGCGACCGTTTTTTGGAGTTGATGGCGGTGGACAAGAAAAATATCGACGGTAGCTTGCGTCTGATTTTGTTGGAAGGGATCGGCAAAGCCGCCTTGCCGCGTTCGGTTTCAACCCCAACCCTCAGAGCGACGCTCGATGAGTACGGCAGGGCTGGCTGAGACTTTCCGGGACAGTCGTCGAACCGGAGGAAATTTCGATTTCCTCGGCGCCGAGCGGCAGCAGAAATACGACCTCTTGTCGCATCTGCTGACCAATCTGCACAAACCTTTGTTTCTGTGTGGTCCGGACGGCATCGGCAAATCCACTTTTCTCCGGCAGTTGCATGACCATCCTCCCGAGGAAGGCGTGGTTTGCTTGATCCAGGACGCGTCCGCGCTGAATATGGAGGGGGTGCATCAAGCTTTGGCCGAAGCCTTGAATCTCCGGGGCTCCGGGAATTTGCAAATCGGTGGCGTGGAGACGGCATTGCGCCGTCACCTGGAGACGCTTTCGCATCGAGACGAGTCCAGGATTTACGCCCGGGAAATCGTGATTTTGGCTTTGGATGACGCCGGATTGGCGCTTCCCGGCTTGTTGGAGGCACTCTGCCGTTTCGCCGCCGAGTTTCCGGCGCTGCGCTTGGTGGCGGCCTTGCGCCCCGACGATCTGCACGTCAAGGCGGTGACCGACGCTTGGGTGGTGGAAGAGGCTCATATCATCGAATTGCCTTCCTTGACCGAAAAGCAGTGCGCCGATTATCTAGGCCGCTTGTGGACGCGCTTGGGACGGAGCGGAGCGCCGGACGATGCGATGGTCCGGGAGGTCTATCGCCGTTCCCACGGCATTCCCGCCCGGGTTCGCGAGGAAATGCTGAATCTGGTCGGCAAGCCGCCGTTGCGTTGGCACCGCGCCTTGGCCAAGCCGGTCTACTTGGCGCTTGTTCTGGTGGTGGCCGCGGTCGTGGCATTGACCTATTGGCAACAGTCCCATACCCCGGCCGGCGAGATTCACGCGACGAGCGAGGATCCGGATTTGACGAGCGGGCCGGAAAATGGAGACCTACAAACCCCGACCGAGTTGCCGTTGACTATCGTATCCGAGGGGCAAACGGCTGCGCCTGGCGTGGAGCAGGAATCGGAGACGCCGCTGGATGCGCCGTCTTCCGTGGCGGTCGACGATCTTGCAGAAGTCCTTCCTCTGCCCGGGATTCCGCCTGCTCTTCCGAAATTTGCGGTTACGCCGGAAACGCCGGTGCAGCCGCCGCCAGCGGAGATGCCGACCGCTGCTGAGCCGCGGCCATCTGAACTTCAACTCGCGAAGGAAACAGATGTTTCGGCACCGATCCAACCGGAGCAGCCCGCCGATGCCCCGGCCGGCCTCGGGGCCTTGGGCGTCCGCGACCGCCAGTGGCTGATGCGGCAAAACCCTTCGCATTACACCCTGCAGATCGCCGCCTTCGAGACGCTGGTGGATCTCAAGGATCTCGTCGAACGCTATCCCAAGCTGCGACCCTTGGCTTTTTATCACAAGCTGCGGCGCGGAAAGGATTGGTATTCCCTGTTATACGGGGTGTATCCCTCTCTCGCCGCGGCCCGGCGCGCCGGCGAGAAGTTGCCTTCGGGCTTGGGCAAGCCCTGGTTGAGGCGGATGCGTTCGGTGCACCAAGAAATCGATACCGCCCAATCCCAATGAGAAATCAGGAGCTGTATTTTCATGTCTGACCATTTGTTGATCGATGCCTTGCTGCGGCGTCCCGTCTCCCGGACGCCGGTGTGGTTCATGCGCCAGGCCGGCCGCTATCTTCCCGAGTACCGCAAGGTGCGCGAGCAGGCCGGAAGCTTCATGAACCTGTGCAGCAACCCGGAATTGGCGTGCGAGGTGACGTTGCAGCCGCTGCGGCGGTTTCGGCTGGATGCGGCGATCCTGTTTTCGGATATTCTCACCATTCCCGACGCCATGGGACTGGGCTTGTATTTCAGCGAAGGGGAGGGACCGAAGTTCGAGCGCCCCATTCGCAGCGAGGAAGACATCGATCGCCTGCCGTCCATCGATCCGGAGAACCAGTTGCGCTACGTCATGGACGCGGTGCGCCTGATTCGGCGGGAACTGGCCGGAAAAACGCCCTTGATCGGTTTCTCCGGCAGCCCTTGGACCTTGGCTACGTATATGGTCGAAGGCGGGAGCAGCCGCAATTTCGGCAAGGTCAAAACCCTGCTCTACGACCGGCCCGATTTGATGCGGCGCTTGCTCGACAAATTGGCGACGGCGGTGGCCGATTACCTCAACGCCCAAATCGCCGCCGGCGCCCAAACGGTGATGCTGTTCGACACTTGGGGCGGGGTATTGACCGGGGAGGATTATCAAGCATTCGCCTTGGCGGCGGCGCGCCGGGTCCGCGAGCGGCTGAACACCCAATCGAACGGGGAAACCGTGCCCACCATCCTGTTCACCAAAAACGGCGGGCAATGGCTGGAGACCATGGCGGAAACCGGCTTCGACGCCTTGGGCGTGGACTGGACCTGCGATATCGGCCAAGCGCGCCAGCGCGTGGGTGGCCGTGTGGTTCTCCAGGGGAATCTCGATCCCGTGGCTCTCTACGCCCGACCCGAGACCATCCGGGCCAAGGTGGGGTATATTTTGGATCGTTTCGGCCCCGGCACCGGCCACGTCTTCAACCTGGGTCACGGTATTCTGCCGGACATGGCCCCCGCCCACGTGGAAGCGATGGTGGAAGCGGTCCACGAATTGAGTCCCGTCTATCACCGGTGAAGAAAGCGGGAACCTGGCTCAATCCGCCTTGGATCTATGCTGAAGTCCTGAGCTGATTGCCGGGTACGATACCTTCGGGGCCGATGCGGATGGTGCGGCCCGGCTGGGGTGAAACCGCTTGAGCGCCGGTGAGAATCGCGCTCAGGTTCAAGGGATCGGCGGCGGACAGGATGACCTCGGTCGAATCTTCCTTGGAGAGCTTGCGCAGCAGCGTCACCGCCTCGGACAAGGCGAACTGCTCCCCGAATTGACCGGCCACGAACCGCCCGCCCCGGATTTCCCCCTGCGCTTCCAAACGGCGATAGATGCGCACCAGCTCCCACCACGGCGGCAGACCGCGTTCGCGAGCGGCCAGGGCCCGGAAGACCACCCCGTAGCGTTTCAGCAATTTGCGGGCCAAGTGTTCATTACGTGTCTGTAGGTCGGCTTCTCCATCGCGAAGACGCTGCCAGCGGCCGGCGTTTTCCAAAGTATTGAGAAGGCGTTTGTAGCGCCGCTTCTTGGCTTCCGGCAGGCGCAGGGCGCGCAACCCCTCGAAGCTGTCGGCGCTGACCCGGCCCCGGGCGACCAATTCCGCCAGGGCATCCTCCAATTGGGTCGGAAGCAGCCGGCACGAATCCAAAAGCTCGTCGAAAAACAACGCCCCTGCTTGAGTCAGATTGTCCAAAACGCGCTGGGCGGTGGGGCTGGGCGACGCTTCCACCGCATCCGCGCGCCAGAGGGAGACGTGACGCCGGTTGACGAAGGCTATTGGCGTGTTTTTGATGGGGGTGCGCTTGCCGGTGGGATTCAGCCGGAGCCAGACGAAGCGTCCGGACAGGCAGAGCCGGTCCAGCCAGGCCGGCTCGTAATCGGGGATGCGCGCCGGCAGGATGGTCGATTCCCATTCCTTCGCTTGAGCCTCGAATCCTTCCAATTGGGTCAGAATCTCGGTGAGCGCCTGAGGACCCGCCAGGCGGGTATCGGGATGGACGTGCTGCCAATGCAGCAGGAAGCGCATGAACCGGGCCGCCGCGACCGGTTGCACCGCCTCCCGCAGGGTGTTCAGGGTGAGGCGGTGAATGCGGGCCAAAAGCCCCCGTTCACACCAGCCGAAATCTCCCCGCAAGAGATTGCCTTCCTGCTCCAGCCGCATTAGCGCCGCTTCGATTTCCAACGCCGGCAGATTCAATTCCCCCGCCAGTCGTTCGGTTTCGACCGGCCCTAAAACGGACATGCGCGCGCGCAAAATGGCCGCCAAAGCCTCGTCGGCGGTCCAGCTTTGATTGATCAAAGCTTCCGGCAATTGAGGTTCGGAGCCCCCCACCCAACCCTCCCCTCTGCGGGGGGAGCTCCCCACCCAACCTTCTCCCTGCTGGGGAGGGGGGGGATCCAAAAGCGCCCGAAACTGCGGCCAGTTTTCGGCGGCGATCCAGAGGTGGGCTCGGGAAGGCGCTCCTTGGAGGTCTTCCCGGCAGGGATGCCGGGAGGAAGCCAGGCCCGACCCCGGGATGAATCGACAGACGCGTCCCTGTCCCTGCAAGGTTTCCAGCCAGGGATTCCAGGCGGAAGCCATTTCGTTTTCCACCAGGTAGCCGCTTCCCAATAGCGCATCATGCAGTTCTTCCGGATCCCGGGGATCGGGCCGGGCTTCCCGGCGGATTTGCTCGATGGCTTTCGGATCGAGTCGGCACAGATCCTCGGCCTCGTCGGGATCGATCCAGCGTCTCTGGGAGACCGCCCGCACCCGGCGTTCCTCCAAGGGAGCGCCGTCCAGAAAGGCATAGACGCGGGCGTTGACGGTTTCGGCGGCGAGGGGGGAGGGCTCCACCGTCTCGCGGGAAATCACCTCGATGGCTCCGGACTCGATGCCGCGCAAGATTGCTTCCAATCCCGCCACGTCCATCGCCTCGAAAAGACAGTCGGCCAGGGTCTGATTCACCAGGGGATGATCGGGGATGTCCCGGTCTCCCTGAATGTTTTCCAGGCAGGCGAGCTGTTCCGGGAATACCGCGGTGACCAGGTCTTCCGACTGCATCCGGATCAGGTAGGGCGGTGTCCGGCGGCCGTTCTGGAAGCGTCTGACCGCCAGGGAAATGGTGGCGTTCCAGCGCCAGCGGGCGGTGAACATGGGGTTGTCGAGCACCGCCTGGGTCAGAATGTCCCGCACGTTGGTCGATTTGAGGAAATGTTTCACCTCGTCCAGCGGGAAGCTCTGGCCCGCGCCCAGCGACAGCAAGACCGCGTCTTCCGTGGCGGCGGCTTGGAGCTCGAAATTGAAATGACGGCAGAAGCGCTTGCGCAGGGCCAGTCCCCAGGCGCGGTTGACGCGGCTGCCGTAGGGGCTGTGGATGATCAAGTGGAGATCGCCGGCCTCGTCGAAGAAGCGCTCCAGCACGATGCGGCTTTGGGTGGGCATCGTTCCCAAAGAATTCCCGGCCGCCGCCAGATAGTCCGCCGCTTGACGGACCGCTTCCGGATTGACTGCGAGCTGGTTCTCCCTCCGCTCAACCCTCCCTTCGCTGGGGGGCTCCCCCCACCCAACCCTCCCCCCGCTGGGAGGCGCCCCCCACCCAACCCTCCCCCCGCTGGGGGGAGGGCTAGGGAGGGGGGCGCCCCCGGGGATGGGTTCATGGCGTCCCTTTAGACCGGTCTCCGGCCTCCCTGCTGAACAGAACTGCCGAAAGACCGCCTCGCGCAGCCTGGAGACAGACCAGGCCAGGACATCGCTACGGCCCGGGGCTTCCCCGAACCAGAACGGAATGGTCGGCGGCAGGCCCTGGGCGTCCTCCACCCGGAGGCCGTCGGTCTCCAGGCGCAATACCCGCCAACTGGCATTGCCCAGCTGGAAAATGTCCCCGGCGAGACTCTCGATGGCGAAGTCCTCGTCCACCGTACCGATGATTTCCCCGGAAGGCTCCAGAATCACCCGGTAGTCGGCGGTATCGGGGATCGCTCCGCCGCAGGTGAGGGCGGTCAGCCGCGCTCCGCGGCGGCCGCGCACCCGACCGCCGATCCGGTCTCGATGGAGATGGGCGCCGCGGCGCCCGCGCGGGGTGGCGTAGCCTTCCGCCAGCATGGTCACCACTTCCTCGAATGCCTCCCGGCTTAGGCTCCGGTAAGGCTCGGCGCAGCGGATGGTTTGAAATAATGTCTCTTCGTCCCAATCCTCGCAGGCCGCCATGGCCACGATTTGCTGGGCGAGGACGTCCAGCGGCCGCGCCTCGATCCGGCAAGTCTCCAACTCGCCCCGCCGGACCGCGTCCACCAGACTCAAGGCGGTGACCAGTTCGTCGCGGCTGGTGGGAAATAGGCGGCCCTTGGGAATGCGGTCGAGACGGTGACCGGCGCGCCCCACCCGTTGCAGGAAAGTGGCCACCGAATCGGTGATGCCCAGCTGGCAGACCAGATCCACCTCGCCGATGTCGATGCCCAGTTCCAGCGAGGCGGTGGCGACCAGGGCCTCCAATTCCCCAGCTTTGAGGCGGCGTTCGGCGTCCAGGCGCTGGTTGCGGGAGAGACTGCCGTGGTGGGAGGTGATCCGACCGTTCCCCAGACGCTCGCTCAGGGCCTTGGCCACCCTTTCCGCCTGGCGACGAGTGTTGACGAACACCAAGGTGGTGCGGTGGGCGCGGATCAGGTCGGCGATGCGGTCGTAGAGGGATTTGGCCGCCTCCTGGGATAACACCGTCTCCAAGGGCAGGTCGGGCAGCTCGATATCCAGATCCAGCCGCCGCAGGTGGCCGCTGTCGATAATCTCGCAATCGGCCAGGGGGCGGGCGCCGAGCAGAAAGCGGGCCACGGTTTCCAGCGGCCTTTGGGTGGCGGACAGGCCGATGCGGGTCAGGGGGTGCTCGCACAGCTTTTGCAGCCGCTCCAGCGAAAGCGCCAGATGGGCGCCCCGTTTACTGCCGATCACCGCGTGGATTTCATCGACGATGACGGTGCGCGCCGGGGCCAGCATCCTGCGCCCGCTTTCGGAAGTGAGAAGCAAATAAAGAGATTCGGGGGTGGTGACCAGAATATGGGGCGGCCTTTTGGCCATGGCGGTGCGGGTCGCCGCCGGGGTATCTCCGGTGCGGCTCTGGGCGCGAATGGCGGGAGCGAGAGCGCCGGCTTTCAGGAGCTTTTGCTGAATGGCCGCCAGCGGTTGCTCCAGGTTGCATTCCACGTCGTGGCTGAGCGCCTTGAGGGGGGAGACGTAGACCACGTGGGTGGCGTCCGTCAACTGTCCCACCTCGGCCTGGTGGACCAAATCGTCGATGGCGGACAGAAACGCCGCCAGGGTCTTGCCCGACCCGGTGGGCGCGGCGATCAAAGCGTGGCGCCGGTTTTTGAGTGCCTGCCAGGCCCGTTGTTGACAGTCGGTGGGGGCGGCAAAGGATTCCTTGAACCAGGCGGCGACGGCGGGATGGAAATTTCGCATCGCGGTAGGCGTTGTCTTGAACAACGGAATTGGATAAGTTCGATAGACTATTGTGCAAGTGTCAATCTAGGATGTCCATCTTAAAAGGAAATACAACCATGACCGATGCTCTCAACAAAATTGCCCAAAACTTGGGCCTTTCGGAAACCAGGCATCATATTTTTCTCTGCTGCGACCAAACCGCGCCCAAATGCTGTGGGCAAGAAGCGGGACTCGCCTCCTGGGATTACTTGAAACGCCGCTTGAACGAACTAAAATTGACCGGACGCGGCGGAATTCAGCGCACCAAAGCCAATTGCCTCAGGGTATGCATCCGGGGGCCGGTCGCAGTGGTTTATCCCGAAGGCGTCTGGTATCACTCCTGCACGCCGGAAGTTCTTGAACGCATCATTCAAGAGCATCTGATCGGAGGTCGAGTGGTGGAAGAATACGCTTTTTCGGTAGCGGAACCGATGCCCGGATGAAAATTTAGCCGAAGTCGTTCATAATATTGTTTGTTTGCCCCGGTAGCTCAGCTGGATAGAGCGTCCCCCTCCTAAGGGGAAGGTCATAGGTTCGAATCCTATCCGGGGTGCCAGTACTATCAAAGCCTTACGTGAAAGCGTAGGGCTTTTTTAATGCCCATGGCACACTCATGGCACAGTTGAAAAAAAAGATACCCCTTGAACCGTCTTGTATCGTGACGTTCAGCGGTTTGTGGTAAGCTATCAGAAACAAAAAACCCGGAAGGTGCGGCAACACCAACCGGGCATATCCACCACACCGATAATGAGGGTATCGGCATGGCTTCAATTCGAAAGCGTAACACATCCGATGGGCAGGTTTCATACCACGTTCAAATCCGCCTGAAAGGCTACCCCCCCCAAACCGCCACTTTCGACCGCAAGACCGACGCCAAAAAATGGGCGCAAGCCACCGAAGCGGCCATACGTGAAGGCCGTCACTTCAAAACCGCCGAAGCAAGGAAGCATACACTTTCCGAACTAATAGACAGATACAAACGGGACGTTCTACCCAACCAGAAACCCAAGCACCAAGCGAATGCCGCCCATGCCTTGGACTGGTGGAAGGATAGGTACGGTTATCTGCTGTTGTGTGACGTAACCGCCGCCGTTGTCGCGGAAGGCAAAGACGCCCTGCTGAATGAACCATGCGCCAGAGGTACTAAGCGGGCACCGGCCACCGTCGTCAAAGCCATGAATTGCCTATCGGCTGCTTTTACCCTGGCAGCCAATGAATGGGGCTGGCTGGAAGAAAACCCGTGTCGGAAGGTGAAGAAACCCCGTGTCGATAATGGCCGGGTGCGGTTTCTGGACGACGACGAACGCGCCCGCCTGCTGGAAGCCTGCAAACAGTCAACCAACCGCTATCTGTACCCCATAGTTTTGTTGGGGTTTTCTACGGGTATGCGGAAGTCAGAAATTCTTAACCTGACATGGGCGGACGTGAGCTTACATGGTGGTTTCATTCTGTTGAATGAGACGAAGAACAGGGAACGTCGCCGGGTGCCATTGGTGGGGGCTGCCCTGGAAGCGTTGAAGGGACATTCCAAGGTGCGGCGGCTGGATACCGAACTATTGTTTCCCGGTAGACCTACGAAGCCGGACGAACCGCCCACCAAACCCATGGACATTAAACGGGCATGGGCAAGCGCCTTGCAAAGGGCGGAAATAGACAACTTCCGTTTTCATGACTTGCGGCATTCATGCGCCAGCTATCTCGTTATGCAGGGGGCAAGCCTCAGGGACGTGGCTGAAATCCTTGGGCATAGGACCCTGCAAATGACCTATCGATATTCGCACCTGAGCGAAACCCACCTTCGCGGGGTGCTGGAAGACATGGCGCAAAAAGTATTCTGAAATACGTGGCGACACTGGCGACATGGCGACACATACCCTTCAACGCTAGGAACCATGCGGCCTACAGCGTTTTTCCAGTTTGGCGACACCGTGGCGACACTGGCGACACCACATAATCAGTAAGGTTTTTTATGGCACTTTCAGACTTCGAAAGCGATTTCATTCCCCTGCTCGAACGGGACGAACTGACGCCCTACGAAGCCGCCCGCCTATGGCACGGCGATAACGACAAAGCCCGCTTCGACTTCCAGCGGACGCTGGAAATCGCCTGCAAGCGTGGCGCGCTGAGGCCTTCCCGCGTCATCGAACCCCGCCGAATGGCACGCCCAGGCTGGGAGCACGTTAAGCTTGGTGGGGCATTCTACATTGGGCGGGAAACGCTTCGGGCATTCCTGAAAAACCACGACGCAATGCCGCCGCCGGATACCCAGCTTTTCAAATGGCTGATAGCTGGGACGGAAACGCCTGGCTATAAAGATAGGGAAGCAGCCTTTCTTTTGTGGGCTGGAAGAAAACCCCCCGGCTTACAGAAAATGACGCGCGAAGAAATATTCGAAAAGCTTCAATTCGATAATGACGCTTTCGAAGAAGACACCTTCGAACAATTCACGGAATTTTGGAAGGAATTAATTAAGCGCCACCCCCGATTCAAAAAGAAAGCAGGACGCCCGCGCAAAAACTTATAATTAATGGAAAACCACTTTCCCCAATTATTTTTTATCCCGCCAAAGCCCGCATACACCGCGCCCCAAAATTAGGAGAATATATTTCCCCCCAATTATCCCCAATTTATTTTCCGAAACAGGCTAATAGCATTGCCCGCGTCATTAACGAAAACGTGGGTAAACAACAATGCCTGAAACAAGACTTATCCCCCTAACAAAATGGGAAGAATTTCATCCATGGCCGAGCACCGGCGGACTGCGCCACCTGGCGTTCTACCGCGATAAAAACGGCTTTGCCCCAGCGTTCGTAAAAGTCGGAAGAAAACTGTTGGTGGACGAAGCCAAATTTTTTGAATGTGCCCGCCGGGAAGGGGGGGCGGAATGAGCCAAGCAACCCTTTACGGAAGCGACGACTTGCCCCCCATGGCGTTTCAATACCCCAGCGCCGCTACCTTGGACGGCTTCGCGCTAGGAGTCCTGTTGACTGGTAGGCTTATGGATAGCCCCGCATTCATTCGGACAACGGGTTCATGGCGCTTAGGTGCCGTAATGCACCGATTGCGCGGCATGGCTTGGCCGATAGAAACGATTGACGACGTGGCATTTCCTACCGCAAACGCGCCGTCTGAACGTCACCGCCCAGTTGCCCGATACAGATTGCCTGGATGGGCTATCACCATGGCCGGGACGCGCGGGCAGGAATTTTCGGCGCGAAGCTTGGGGCTTTGGGGGTGGCGCGCATGAAACATGTATTCGATTTGGCCCGCCGCCACGTGCCGCCCGAACACGTTTATGCTCGGTATCTGCCCGAAATGAAGCGAAGGCCAAACACCCATGGCTGGACTGACGGCGGACTATGCCCGTTCCACGACGACAACCGACGGGGAAGCTTTCGGGTGAACCTACGTACGGGTGGGTATAAGTGCTTCAGTTGCGGGGCTTCGGGTGGTGACACGATAAGCTTTGTCGCCCAATTCCACCGCATCCAGCCCCTGGACGCGGCCAAAATTCTAGCGGGAAGGGGGTGACTATGGACGGGATACCCCAAACATACGAAGGAAAGCGGTTTCGCTATGCCTGGTGCTACATCCAGGACGGCCGGACGCTGGGAATTGTGGCGCGGTATGACGGCCAGGACGGGAAGCATGTCGTTCCGTTCTTCAAGCCCAACGGCCAAGTCTGGAAACCGGGGGGGCTACCCACCCCCCGGCCTTTGTACGGACTGGACACGATACGCCCTGGCAAGACGACTTTCGTTTCCGAAGGCGAAAAAGCCGCCGCCGCGTTGCATTCCTTGGGGCTGCCATGCGTGACTTCGCAAGGTGGAAGCCAGGCCGCCGCCAAGGCCGACTGGAAGCCGCTTCGGAATGCCGGACGTGTCATCATTCTACCTGACGCGAACGAACCGGGGGAAGGCTATGCAAGGGACGTTTGCAAGGCGCTGAGCGGCTTAGACAAGCCACCAAAGATACAGCTTGCCCGGTTGCCCGGCCTGCCTGAAGGCGGGGACGTGGTGGACTTCATCCAAGCCCGGTATGACGGCTGGGACGGCTTTTCACCCATCGATGAGGCGGACGTGGAAACGCTGCGGGAAGTGGTTTTCGCTGCCGTCAAGAAAGTCCTGGAAGCGCCGCCGAAGGAATGGTTTGAAAGCGTCACACATTCAACCGTTACTGCCCTGTCGGAATGGACGGAACCATGCCCCCTACCGAGCGACGGAAGCGAACCGGAACGATACCCCGTGGAAATGTTGCCGGAACGGCTGCGGGTGGCCGCCCAGGAACTCGAAGCCAGCGCCTACGTCCCCGTATCCGCACCGGGCACCGTTGCCCTGGGTATGCTCGCCGCCGCGTTACGGAAGGCTGTCATCGTTCAGGAAAAGCGGGGCTTGCGACATTTTCCAACGCTCTTTGTGGTGCTGGTGGCTGGAAGCGGCGAACGGAAGTCGCCGGTATTCAAGGCTTTGGAACAACCCGTCTTGGAATGGCAGGAAGCGAAGCGGCCGGGCCGGGAGGCCGAGCTGGCGCGGGTGGCCGCCCACAATGCCGCCTTAGATGACCTTGCGGCCCAAACCCGACGGGACGCAAAAAAGGAGAGACTTGGGGTGGACGTTCTGGCGCGCGACCTGGCGGACATTGAAGCGCAGCGGAAGAAGCCGCCACCGGCCCCCAGGCTGTGGACATCCGACACGACGCCCGAACGCCTATTTCAATTGATGCACGACCGGGACGGGGCTTTTGCCGTCATGTCCGGCGAAGGTCGAACCGTCGTGAATAACATTCTTGGCCGCTATGAAAACGGCGGGACGGCTGAATCGATATTCCTGGAAGGGATTTCAGGCGACAGCATTTCGCGAGATAGGATAGGCCCCGGCGACATGCCAGACGAAAGGGTAATTCCCCACCCAGCGCTGAATGTTTGTTGCTACCTTCAACCGGATAAGTGGGCGCAGCTTGCCAAGCATCCCACCATGCGCGGGAGCGGGCTGCTGGCTCGGATATGGCCGGTAGGGCTTCCAAGCCTTGTGGGCTACCGCCTGGAAAGCCCCGACGATGCCGGCCTCGATGAAACAAAGCTGGAACCATTCTTCGACGTGGTACGCGCCGCCTTGGACGTTGAACTTGGCACGGAACCCCATGTTATCCGACTAGGCACCGAAGCCCAGGAAGCCCGGCGGGAATTGCACAACGCGATTGAAATTGAAATGCGGGACGGTGGCGCGTTTGCGGACTACAGGGACGTGGCAAGCAAGTTCACAAGCCAGGTCGTCAAGCTGGCCGGACTTTTCAGCGTCCTGGAGAACCCGGACGCGCTGAAAGCGGAATACAGCTACGTTTCATTGGGCACGTGGGACCGCGCGGAAGTGTTAGGCCACTGGCACCTGACCGAGGCAAAGCGCATGTTGGGAATGGCCCAAGGCACCGACGACGCCCGGCGCGCCCGTGCTGTGGTGGACTGGCTTCGGCAAAGCGGCAAGGAAACCGTCACCGCCCGGCAGCTTCAGCGTCAAGGCCCAAGGCCCCGGCCCAAGGGCGACGAGGCGCGAGATTTGCTGGCTTGGCTGTGCGAACTTGGATGGCTGCGGCTAGCCCCGCCCGAACGGGACCAGCCCGGCATGGTGTACCGCGTCCATCCTAAACTGTCGGGTAAATAGTCTTGCACACCGCACCGCTTCAGGGGGCTTCGGCCCCTTTTTTATGTCTGCCGCCAAGGTGTCGCCACTGTCGCCAGCGTGTCGCCAATCGGCCAATTCGGCTTCAGCCCTAGAACCATGCGGGATACAGCGGGTGGTGTCGCCGTGTCGCCAGTGTCGCCAGACATTTCTATGATGAAAACCGCCCCTCACCTGCTGCCAAAACCGACGCCATGTAAGCCGATATAAGCCGCGAAACGAAGGCACCCAGGGGGTAGGGCTACCCCAAGAAACCGCCATCACCCCAACCCTTCACTATCTATCAACGGTTGACAGATAAACCCACCACCGATGCCCCGTCACCTTGACCGAATAAGCAAGGGCATTACCGCCCTGGTGGATAGTCAATTCCAGACTATTAGAAAAAGCTAATATGCTGCTGTCCCATGGGGGGCTGAAAAACTTCCGAAAACCGCGCTGGTAGCGCGCCGCGCGGACTAGCCTACATCATAGGGTCCCCAACGATAATTATTCCCATTCAGGAAATAATACCTTCAATATCAGTAGCTTACGGCTTTCCGCTATCCGTATTGCCACCCCCACGTTACGCAGTAACAACTATCTTCCGAAAGCCTTCCGAAAGCCTTAACGAAGTGTCCCAAGCATCCCAGTTCTTGGAATGAATGCTCCAAGCACCGGCATTCCCAACCACGAAACCCCTGGAAGCCTTGATTGGTATGGGTTTACCCAACTGTGCCGTGGCACACTCATGGCACACTTGCACGCAAAATAGGGCGATATACGACGATAAAAGACAATACCACCAATCGGATAAATTATTGTTTATCCTTCATTCTTGTGTTGTGGTGAATGGTGGGAATTGGACGGTATCCCACTCCTAAGGGGAAGGTCATAGGTTCGAATCCTATCCGGGGTGCCAGTACTATCAAAGCCTTACGTGAAAGCGTAGGGCTTTTTTAATGCCCGTGGGACACTCAGGCACCCTGTCAACAAGCGATTTCGATGCCCACCGGGCAATGATCCGAGCCGGTAATCTCCGGCAAAATGAAGGCGTCGTTGATTTTGTCGAGTAAAGGGGCGCTGGCCAATACGTAATCGATCCGCCAGCCGATGTTTTTCGCGCGGGCGTTGGCGCGGAAGCTCCACCAGCTATAGGCGACCGTGTCCGGATGGAAGTGACGGAAGGTATCCTCCAAGCCGGCGTCGAGGAGGCGACTGAAGCCGTCGATTTCGGCCTGGGTGTAGCCGGCGGTTTTGTTGTAGTTCGCTTTGGGTCGGGCGATGTCGATTTCCTGATGAGCGACATTGAAATCGCCGCAAACGATCAGTGGTTTTTGTTTTTCCAGTTGCTGCAGATAGGCGAGAAATTCGCGGTCCCAGGTTTGCCGGTAATCGAGTCGTGCCAGTCCCTGGCCCGAATTGGGAACATACACGTTGACCAGAAAGAACTGGTCGAATTCGGCGGCGAGTACGCGACCTTCCCGGTCGTGCTCGTCTATGCCGATGTCCTTGATGACGTTGTTCGGCGGTTTTCGGGTCAATAGCGCGACGCCGGCGTAGCCCTTGCGCTGCGCGGAATTGCAGAAAATCCGATAACTGTCGATGTCATCCAGCGCTGCGGCGACCTGGTCGTCTTGGGCTTTGGTTTCCTGCAGCAGAATGCAGTCGGCGTCCAGTCGGGCCATCGTGTCGGCGAAGCCCTTTTTTTGTACCGCGCGAATTCCGTTGACGTTCCAGGAAATGATCTTCATCCGATAATTCCCTCCCATGAGCGAGTAGTCGTTGATGGCAAACATATTAACAGAGCCCTCGCTGACCTAGTAGGAAGGTATTGATTGTGATTCTGACTTCGTCCAGATTGGTTGAGGGAAGGCAACCCCATCCATTCGTGCTCGAAGAGGAAGCCATGGCAAGCAAACAAAATTCTCCAATTCATATCGGTACCTCCGGCTGGCATTACGATCACTGGCGGGGGCCTTTTTACCCCCAAGAACTTGCCAGCGAAGATTTTTTGGCTTATTACCAGGAGCGCTTAGACACTGTCGAACTCAACAATACCTTCTACCGCTTGCCTTCTCCCCGAACCTTCGAATCCTGGCGCCATAGCGTCGGCGACGACTTTATTTTTTCGGTCAAGGCCAGTCGCTACATTACCCATCTGAAAAAGCTCAAAGATCCCGAGCCTCCCTTGGCCCATTTTTTTGAAAATCTTGCGCCGCTGACCGAAAAAGTCGGAGTGATTCTGTTTCAGCTTCCGCCGAGGTGGCGGATGAATCTTCAGCGACTGCATGAGTTTTTGGAGGCGCTGCCATCGGGTTACCGCTATACCTTCGAGTTTCGCGATCCGAGCTGGTTCGACGAGCAGGTTTATCGGCTGCTGGCGGAATTCAACGCCGCTTTCTGCATTTACGATCTGGATGAAACGCTCTCGCCCAAGGAAATCACCGCGGATTTCGTCTATATCCGCTTGCACGGCCCGGATGGTCCCTATCAGGGTAAGTATGACACCCAAACCCTTTGCGGCTGGTTGGGAGCGATTTCGGCGTGGGTGGCCGAGGGAAGGGAGGTCTACTGCTACTTCGACAACGATCAGGCCGGCTACGCCGTCGAAAATGCCCTCGAATTGAAACAGATGTTGCAATCAAGATAAGCAGGTCGGAGTGGCGCAAAGGCTGTGCGAACGCGACTTACCCGATTTATTTGGGGAAGGGACGAATCACGTGGAAGGTACATGATTACGTTTGATTGATCTTGGGTGTCTATGATGTATGCAATTTGCTACAATTGTAGCAAATTGCTAGGAGATGAAATTATGAGCCATTCCATACGTATCGATGATGCGCTGTATGAATCCGCTAAAAGCCGCGCCAAAGCTGAATTCCGAACTATTTCCAGCCAGGTGACCTATTGGGCGCAAATTGGTCGGGCAGCACTGGATAATCCGGATTTGCCGGTGGATTTTATTCGTGACGTGATAATCGCGAGATCTGAGGAATCAGAGCCATTCGAGTTTGATCAGGATTGATCCGTGAGAATTGAGCAGAAGCCTACTTTCCGGCGCAATTACAAAAAACTTCACAAAAATCAGCGCCGGGCTGTTCAAGATGCTATTCGTTATATCGCTGCAAATCCTGAAACGGGTGTAGAAAAAATAGGTGATTTGCGTGGTATCAAAGTGTTCAAGTTTGACTGTATTAGTCAGGAATATTTGCTTGCCTACGAATACCATGACACCCATTGCGTGCTTTTGGCAGTCGAACCCCATGAAAATTTCTATCGCGATTTGAAACGCCGATAGCAACAATCCGCTTGGATTTGGGAACACCGACGGACTTCTTGCATTGGAATATTAGCGCGGGAAATCTCCCAGTATGGTTTCGGCATAATTGACGGGCAGGGAGTAATGCCCTTCGCCGGGCAGAATATGGAGTTTGGCGCGGGGCAGTCGTTCGGCCAAGTGACGGCTGTGGGCGAGAGGGACCACCGTATCGACGTCGCCGTGCCAGAAGGTGACACGTAGATCGACAGAGGCTAATTCAACCCCCCACGGACGGATGTAGTGGAGAAAATCCCGCAAGGTACCTGCGGACCCATGGCACAAGCCTTCGCGGATAGTGGCGCGAAAGACTTCGCGGATTTCAGGGGATGCCAAGACCTCTCGATCCTTGTCTGGTAGGCTTCGCATCAACAAGGAGAAGGCGAGATCGGGGTAGCGGTGGATGAGGTAAGCGGTGGGTTTGCCGAAGAAAATCGGCAAGGCCCAGGGCGCTTTCGAGGCGAGGAAAAAGGCCCAGCGGGCGGCCGGACTCATGCTTTGCCGCAGCGAGGTTTGGGCCACCGGACCCAGGGGGCAAACCAATCCTATCCGGTCGATTCTCGATCCTAAATATTGGCCGCACGCCAAGGCATAGGGACCGCCGCCGGAAACGCCCAGAACGGCGAACCGATCGATTCCCAAATGATCGGCCACCCGCGCCAGGTCCTTCGGCCAGTCGGCGATCCGGGTCGGAGGGAGGGGATCGGATCGTCCGTACCCCGGCCGGTCGGCCGCGAACAGATGAAGCTTCATGCGTTTTGCCGTGGAAGCGACCAGGGCGGCTTCCAGCCGGGAGGAAGGCAAGCCGTGGCAATAGCCTATCGGCCGGCCGTCGGGATCGCCGTAGCGGGCGAAAGCGATCCGGCGGCCTCGAGAGGTGGTGAGGACGGCGTCCTCGATCATCCCGTCTCCTGGAGCAGGGCTTTCATCTGGCTGAGGGCGGCCTTGCCACGGGCCTTCTTTTCCTCCGGGTCGAGCCCCGCCTTGTCGGGCCACTCCAGATCGTCCTCGGGCAGTTCGCCCAGGAATCGGCTGGGCTCGCACGAGATGGTTTCACCGTAGCGCTTGCGCTGGCGGCAGTAGCTCATGGTCAAACTTTTCTGGGCCCGGGTGATGCCCACATAGGCCAGGCGCCTCTCCTCTTCGATGGTGTCCTGGTCGATGCTGTTTTGATGGGGCAGGATGCCTTCCTCCATCCCCACCAGATACACGTGGGGAAACTCCAATCCCTTGGCCGCATGCAGGGTCATCAGAGCGACCCGGTCGCCGGTTTCATCCTCCTTGGTGCGGTCGAGGACATCCAGGAGCATGAGCTTGGAGACGGCGCTCCCCAAGGGGTCCTCGCCGCCTTCGGCCTCTTCTAGCAGGCGGCCCAGCCATTCCATCAGTTCTTCCACGTTTTCCCACTTGCGTTCGGCCTGGCGGGGGGTGGCGGCGTTATCCTTGAGCCATTCCCGGTAATCCAGGGTGTCGACCAGTTCCCGGATCACGCCCAGGGTGTCGCCGCGTTTGGCGCGATCGGCCACGTCCACCAGCCACTCGCAGAAATGGCGCAGGCGTTGGACGCCCCGCTGGGGCAATTCCTGTTCCAGACCCAATTCGAAACAGGCGGAAAACAGACTGATGTGGCGGCGTTGGGCATAGGTCCCCAAAATCTCCAGGGTGGCCGGGCCGATTTCCCGCTTGGGGGTGTTGATCACCCGCAGGAAGGCCACGTCGTCGTCGGGATTGACCAGCAGCCTGAGATAGGCGATCAAGTCCTTGACCTCGGCGTAATTGAAGAACGACTGACCGCCGGTGAGGAAGTAGGGTACGCGCTGCTCCCGGAGGGCCCGTTCGAACAGCCTGGCTTGATGGTTGCTGCGGTAGAGGATGGCGTAGTGGTGCCAGCGGCCGCCGCTGCGGAATTTGTGGTGGAGCAGGTCGGCGGCGATTTGGTGCGCCTCGGCGAAGTCGTCGGCGCAGCTCAGGACCCGAATCGGGTCGCCGAAGCCCAGTTGACTCCAGAGCTTCTTTTTAAACACGTGAGAATTGTTGGCGATCAACTGGTTGGCGGCCTTCAGAATACGTCCGGTGGAACGGTAATTCTGTTCCAGTTTGATGACTTGAAGACGCGGATAGTCTTTTTTCAATTGGGCCAGGTTTTCCGGCTGGGCCCCGCGCCAGGCGTAGATGGACTGATCGTCGTCTCCCACCACGGTGAAGCCGCCCAGGTTGCCGGTGAGCTGGCGCAGCAATCGGTATTGGCTGTGGTTGGTGTCCTGGTACTCGTCGACCAAGAGATAACGCAAGCGGTTGCGCCACTTTTCCAAAATTTCCTCGTCCCGCTGGAACAGAAGCACCGGCTGCAGGATCAGGTCGTCGAAATCCACCGCGTTGTAGGCTTTGAGGCAGCGTTCGTACTCCCGATAGAGCTGGGCCGCGGGACGTTGTTCGGCGTCGGCTTGTTGCTCGGCGTCGGCGGCGGTGAGGGAGGCATTTTTCCAGGTGCCGATTTGCCAGGCATAGCCGGGGAGATCGTCGGGGTTAACGGCGTAATCGCCGTGGCTCAGGATTTCCTTGAGCAAGGTGAGGCGGTCGTGGGGGTCGAGAATGGAAATGCCGGCCTTGTATCCCAGCGCCTTGTATTCGCGGCGGAGAATATCCAGCCCCAGGGAATGGAAGGTAGAAGCGGTCAGTCCCTTGAGCTGTTTGCTAGCCACCAGATTTCCCAGCCGGACTTTCATCTCCCTTGCCGCCTTGTTGGTGAAAGTGAGGGCGCCGATATTTCGAGCCCCCAGGCCCTGATCGATCAGGTGGGCGATCTTTTGGGTGATGACCCGGGTCTTGCCGCTGCCGGCGCCGGCGATCACCAGGACCGGCGTTTCGATCGCCTTGACCGCCGCCTTCTGCTGGGGGTTCAGGTCACGCATGTTCGAAGTGGCGGGCGAGGATATGGGCGACGCAGGCGGTGAGTTTCTTGGCGTAGGGAATATGCAGAAACTCGTTGGGACCGTGGGCGTTGCTGCCCGGTCCGAGGACGCCGGTGATCAGAAACTGGGCCTCGGGGAAATTCCGTCCCAACAGATTCATGAAGGGAATGCTGGCCCCCAGCCCCAGATAGGCGGCCGGGTTGCCGTACAGAGCGTGGGAGGCTTCGTCGCTGGCCTTGAGCAGCCAGTCGGCCGGGGCGGGCGCCTCCCAGCCGTCGCCGCCCTGGTCGAAGTGGACCGAGATTTGAGCTCCGTAGGGTGGATCGGCCAGCAGGGCTTTTTCCACGGCCGTCCGGGCGGCCTGGCAGGGAACCGTCGGCGGCAGACGCAGGGAGAGCTTCAAGGTGGTATAGGCCCGCATCACATTGCCGGCCTGGCGCACCGGCGGGAGACCGTCCTGGCCCACCACGCACAGGGTCGGGCGCCAGGTGTTGTTGAGGATCAGCTCCAAGGGGTCGTCGTTCAAGGGCTTCAAACCGGGCAAGGGATTCAGCCCCGCCAATTGCGCTTTGCCGAGGATGTCGGCCGCCGACCGGGCCTGTTCCATGCGAATGTCGGGAATCTCCGCGTGCAGGGCGTCGAGCTTGAACCTGCCGGTGGCGGGATCTTCCAGCCGGTCCAAGAGTTGGCGCATGACGGTCATCGATTCGGGCACGATGCCCGAGGCGATCCCCGAATGAGTCGCCTCTTCGAGCGTGCGGACGGTCACGGTCAGAGTCTGCATCCCGCGCAGCGAAGTCGTGGACCAGAGCCGGTCGTAATCGCCGGTGCCCGAATCGAGGGCGATCACCAGATCCGGCGTGCCGATCAGATCGGCGCAGCTGTCCAGATAGGCGGGAAGATCGGGCGAGCCGCTCTCTTCGGAGAATTCGATCAGCATCACCACCCGGGCGTGGGGGATGTTTCGCTGTCTGAGGACCTTGAGCGCTGCCACCGAGGCGAACAAGGCGTAGCCGTCGTCGGCGCCGCCGCGCCCGTAGAGCTTGTCGCCTTCGATCACCGGCTGCCAGGGACCCAAACCTTCCCGCCAGCCCTCCATCTCCGGCTGCTTGTCCAGGTGGCCGTACAGCAACACGTTTCCTTCGCCCCGGCCGGGGATTTCCACCAGCAGCAGCGGCGTTTTTCCCGGCTGTTTCAGATCGTGGATTCGCCAGTCGGGTTCGGCGTGCGCTTCCAGCCAGTCGAGGGCCAGTTGCCGGGCCCGCTCCATATGGCCGTGGACTTCCCAATCGGGATCGAAATCCACCGAGACATTGGGGATTGCGATGTATTCGGTGAGGGCGGGGAGGATGGCCTGATCCCAAAAAGTTTCGGTGAATGTGGTGAAAGCGGCGGGTGAATGATTCATGAAAAAATGCAGGGCAGCGTTGACCGAAATGTGCTCTTAAATCGATGGGATGATACCAAACAAATCGGCGAAATATCTGTATTTGCAATGGTGCGTTTGGATCTTGAGAAAAGTCTACAAAAAATAGGGTCAGACACGATATTCTGTGCTATGCTGTTTTTAAATTCCTTGAGAGAGTGCCCAATGGCCCGTCTTCCCCGCTACGTTATTCCCGGCCAGCCGCAGCACATCATCCAGCGTGGTAACAATCGGCAGGTGATCTTTGCCGGTGACGAAGATTATCAGTTTTTTCGCGATGCCTTGGTGGAAGCGGCAACCAAGCATGGTCTGGCGATCCATGCCTATGTCTGGATGACGAATCATATCCATCTGCTGGCGACCCCCGAATTCGACCATAGCATCAGTAAAGTTTTCCAGTCAGTGGGCCGACGGTATGTGCAATACTTCAATGCAACTTACCGGCGCAGCGGTACGCTTTGGGAAGGGCGCTATCGGGCAACGGTAGTGGATAGTGATCGGTATCTGCTGACACTGATGCGTTACATTGAACTCAACCCGGTCAGGGCGGGGATGGTTGCGCACCCTGGGGATTATCCTTGGTCGAGCTACCGCTGTCATGCAGAGGGCGAGTCGGGATCGAATGCCGACTGGTTGACGGCGCACGAGGAATATCTGCGATTGGGTCGCAATGAAGTGGACAGACAGAACGCTTACCGGCAATTATTTCAAACCGCGCTCTCCGACAACGATCTGGCGGAAATTCGCGATTGTACGCACAAAGGTTGGGCATTGGGTGGCGATCGATTCAAAAAACAAATCGAGGTATTGGCACGGTGACCCCATTCGTCCTCCCCCGCACGTACTTGAGGTCGGTCACGTCGGCACCGGTGGAGTTAGTGATTGTGACCAGGCTGCGGAACAGGGCATCCGGTGAGTTGGTCGCCGGTGCGTATTCGTGAGTAACGGCAAGACCCGGCAGGCTGGTCAGATGCACCGAAGAAGTGGCGGTCGACGCGGTCGATCCGAAGCCATCGACGGTCAGATTGGATATCCCGGGAGAGACGTTATCTATCGTTGCGTACCCCGAGGTAGCGCCGTTCACAGATACCCCCCATCCCTCGCACAAGCAGCCCGGGGCGGTGGCATCGCGCCAGTCGGTCGCGGCGGGGGTGCCGAAGTTGAACGCCAAACCCGTTGCAGCAGCATTAGATGTGATATTCGGCGTAGTGTTGAGATGCCCAACGTGTTTTCATAACAACTACCTCTAGTTGTGTTATTGGTGAAAAGTAGGTGCGAATCTACCTACAAAATGCTTTAAGCAAAATAGATACCAATTTTTTAAGTGGCTGATATGAAATGAATTAAATACTTGGAAGTAATTTTTTCTCTATCCTTGCAAGAAATTCTGACAGATTATTCGTACAAGTTCGGCGAATATATTGCTTACATTACGAAGATCAAGTAGGGCTGGAATTTCAGATTTCCTAGTGGGGGCCGAGTATGACTCTTGCCAAAGAAAAATCGTTGACAGGGCCTGGCAAAGCCGGTACCAAGGAGTACGCAAGCCAATCAAGCAAATAACAAATATTCTGAGGAGGATGGCTCATGCAGTATCTGCTTTATCTGTTGCCGCCGCTGTTGGGGGTGTTCGGGCTTTATGCCGCTTGGCGGATCTATCAGATCGTCAAGGAGACGCCGGCGGGAGAAGGCAAGATCGCCCACATCGCCGAGCAGATCCATCTGGGGGCGATGGTATTCATCCGCCGCGAATACCAGATTTTGGGGGGCTTCGTCGCGGTGCTGTTCGGTCTGTTGATCTATTTCCTGGGCTGGCAGACGGCCCTTTGCTTTTTGGTGGGGGCGACGGCCTCGGCCACTGCCGGCTATATCGGCATGAATACCGCCACCCGCGCCAATGTACGCACCACCGTGGCGGCCAGCACCGGCGATGCCGCCAAGGCGCTGGAAGTGGCCTTTTTCGGCGGCTCTATCATGGGGTTGGCGGTGGCTTCCCTGGGGCTTTTGGGCTTGGGGTTGATGTATCTTTTCTTCGGCGACGATCCGGAAACCGCCCACGCCCTGCACGGTTTCGGCATGGGGGCGTCGGTGGTGGCCCTGTTCTCCCGGGTCGGCGGCGGCATCTACACCAAGAGCGCCGACGTGGGGGCGGATCTGGTGGGCAAAGTGGAAGCGGGGATTCCCGAGGACGATCCGCGCAATCCCGGCGTGATCGCCGACAACGTGGGCGACAACGTGGGCGACGTGGCCGGGATGGGGTCGGATATTTTCGAGTCCTATTGCGGCGCCATGATCGCCACCATCGCCATGGCTTCCACCATCGCCGCCGAGACCCTGGCGCCGGTGGGGTCTCGCGCGGCGCTGATGTTCCTGCCGTTGGCGCTGTCTTCGGTGGGACTGCTGTCTTCCATCACCGGCATTTGGCTGGTGAGGCGTTCGGCCGACCGGTCGGCGGAAGTGGCGCTTCGGATCGGCACCATCGGCGCGGCGGCCATTTTCATCGTCCTGGCTTTCTTGGTGATTTTGATCGCCGGGGTCAGCCTCAAGGCTTGGCTCGCCGTATTGGCGGGTTCTGTGGGGGGAATCGTCATCGGTCTGGTGACCGAGTATTACACCGGCGGGCGGCCGGTGGCGCTCATCGCCCAATCCGGGGAAACCGGTCCGGCCACGGTGATCATTTCCGGCCTGGCGACCGGCATGCAATCGGTGGTGGTGCCGATTTTGAGCATTAGCGCGATTATTTTCTTGGCTGACTGGCTAGTCGGCTTGTACGGCGTCGGTATCGCCGCGGTCGGTATGTTGTCCACGGTAGGAATTACCATGGCCATCGACGCCTATGGACCGGTGGCCGATAACGCCGGCGGGATCGCCGAGATGGGTGGGCTCGGCGCGGAAACCCGTCGGATCACCGATTCCCTGGATGAGCTGGGCAACACCACCGCCGCCATCGGCAAGGGGTTCGCCATCGGCGCGGCGGCCTTGGCGGCGCTTGCCATCATCACCGCTTACGGGGAAACCGTGGCGGCGGAATTGCCCGATTTCAGTCTCGACTTGAGCGACGCCGACGTCCTCGGCGGAGTGTTCATCGGCGGCACCATTCCATTGTTGATCGCTTCGATCACCATGACCGCGGTGGGGGATGCGGCTTTCGAGATGATCCAGGAAATCCGCCGTCAGTTCCGCGAGATTACCGGCTTGCTGGAAGGCGAGGTGGAACCGGATACGGCCCGCTGCGTGGATATCGCCACTCAAGCGGCGCTCAAGAAGATGGTTCTGCCCGGGGTGATCGCGGTGGCGGCGCCGGTGATCGTCGGTTTCTGGCTCGGTCCTCAAGCCTTGGGCGGCATGCTCGGCGGGGCGCTGCTGGGATGTGTGTTGATGGCGCTGATGATGGCCAACGCCGGCGGGGCATGGGACAACGCCAAGAAATACGTGGAGAAGGGCAGTCTGGGCGGCAAGGGATCGGAAGTCCACAAAGCCACCGTGGTGGGAGATACCGTGGGCGATCCGTTCAAGGATACCTCGGGGCCGTCCATGAATATTCTCATCAATGTGATGGCGATCGTCAGCTTGGTGATCGCACCACTTTTGGTATAGAGGCGTATAATCCACATGCGGCGCCTGCGAGCCGGTGAACACGCTGTAACTACTTCCTTGTACGCTCGTCGCAGCATCCTCGCTGCGAACGGTCCCGAAGCGTTCTCACCGGCTCGCGGTTAAGCTACGGTTGATATTAACAGGATCTAACGAAGGACCCGGCACAAGCCGTCGATCACGAATTGCATCGCGATGACCGCGAGCAACAGTCCGCTCAGGCGGGTGACGACGCCGATGCCGCCGACCCCCAAAACCCGGCGGATCCAGCGTGCGGCGTAGAAAGCCAAGAAAACGCAGGCGCATGCGGCGGCGATCACGCTGCCCAACAGCCAGGGGGAGATCTGCCGGGTGGGGTCCTGCTGCCAGACCAAAACGGCAGTGATGGCGCCGGGACCCGCCAGCAGGGGGATGGCCAAGGGCACGAGCGCGATGTTGTTTTTGCGCAGGCTTTCGGCTTCCTCGGCGGCCGAGCTTTTGAGGTTGGGGGGCGGAATCAGGTTGAACATTTGCAGGGCATAGATGAAAAAAATAAACCCGCCGGCGAGCTGAAAGGCGGGTACGGTGATGCCGAACAAACGCAGTGCCGCATCCCCGGTGAGGCCGAAGAAAAACAGGATCAGGGCGGCGGTGAAGCAGGCGACTGCGGCGACGCGCACCTGCCGGGTCCGGTCGAGATCGGCGGTCATGGCCAAGAAAAGCGGCAGATTACCCGCCGGGTCCATGATGATCAAGAGCGGAACGAATAAGCTCAGAAACTCCTTGATCACGATTTGCCGCCGAGGCGTAATTTCCGCACCGGGCACCGGGTTCGGACGGGTTGGTGGGAGGTCAAAACCACCATTCCACCTTGCTGCAAATGCGCGTCCAACAGGGTTTGCACCCAATCCACCCCGTGGACATCGAGGGAAGTGAACGGTTCGTCCAAAATCCACAAAGTGGCTTTCTGCAGCAGGAGGCGGGCCAGAGCGATGCGCTGGCGCTGGCCGGCGGACAAGGTTCTGCTGGGGGCGTCCATGTGCTTGCCCAGACCGACTTGAGTCAAAGCGTCTTCCAAGTCGATATCCGGTCGGATGCGGTAGAGTCGGCTCGCCAATGTGAGGTTTTCCAGCGGCGTCAACTCTCCCTTGACGCCGGTGTGATGGCCCAGATACACCAACTCTTGATGGAATCGATCCCGTTGCTTCCGGGTCGGCTTGCCGAACCAAAGAATTTCCCCGGCTGCCGGCGGGCTGAGACCACAAAGAATCCTGAGCAGGCTGGTTTTGCCGCAGCCGTTGGCGCCTTCCAGGTGGAGCAATTCCCCACCGGTTAAATGAAAGCTGAGACCGCTGAACAATAAACGGTCGCTTCGAATGCACTCCAAGTTGTCTACGTGCAGGGCGGGGGTGTGGGTGTGAGCCTCTGTCATGGGTCTCCAATCAACGTTGATAGAATCTTAATGTTGGCACCTGGCGAAGCGCTTTGCTTCCCACGACAAATTTTAAGCGCATCAAGTCCTTTGAGGATAGGCCGTGCGGAGCAAATTGGAGTATGATTGTCGGCAGAGACCTACAATTGATCGAGGATCGACATCCCCATGATGCCCATCCACCACGCCTTGGTTTTGAACCTGCATCAGCCGCTGGGCAATTTGCCCGATTTATGGGAGCACAACCGCTGGGAGGCCAAGGAAATTCTTTTCGCCATGGACCGCATTCCGAGAAAACTTTGGGGATTCGAGGATGTGGCGCGGGTGCATCTTTCCCTCTCGGGCACCTTGCTGGAGAGCCTTTCCGATCCGGTTTTTCAGAACCGGGTGTACGGAACGGTGGATGTGGGGTCGCTGCTTTGGCATTTTCAAAATACCTCCCTGTTCGAAATACTGGGCACCGCCTATTATCATCCGGTTTTGCCGCTGATTCCCGAAGCGGACCGCAAGGAGCAGCTCTGGCGTTGGCTTCATATCGGCCGGCATCTGTTTTGGCGTGAGCGGTTTCCGGGCTTCTGGCCGCCGGAGATGGGCTTCTCCATGGAACTGATTCCTCTCTTGGCGGAACTGGGCTACCGCTACGTCCTGGTGGACAGCGAACACGTGGAATCGGTGACCCCGATGGATTGGCCGCAGCTGCGTTACCGACCCCATATCGCCCGTTACGAAGGGGCGGAAATCGTCGTGGTGGTGCGCGACCGGGATCTGTCCAATGCGCAGGAGTCGGGGATGGAACCGGAATGGTTCTGCCAGGAAGTGGCCGAGCGCACCCGCTGGTGCGATTTTCCGCCGCTGGTGACCACGTGTACCGACGGCGAGAACGGCGGCTGGTTCCGCAATGTCACCCAAGGATCGAATTTCTGGGATGCCTTCTACTTGCCCATGCTCATGCGGGCCCGATTCGACGCGGAAGCGCCGCGGCCGATTTTCATCGGGGAGTATTTGGATCGTTACGGAGCGCACGGCGAGGTGAAAGTCCATTCGGGTGCGTGGAATACCGGCGATCATTCGGGACACGGATTTACCCAATGGACCGGCTCGACGCGTCAAAAAGATGGCTTGGCGGCGATCGAAGACTTGAGCAAACAGATTCATGATCTGCGTTGGCGTGCCGGAGAGCTGGGCAGGGGGGAGGCGGAGATTCAGTATCCGCTGTCGCAGGCCTTGTCCCATTTGCTCCAGGCCGAGACCAGTTGCCATTTTTATTGGGGAGAGGCCTGGATGGAGCGCGCCGAGCAACTGCTAAAAAAGGCGGAGGCGGAGCTGGAAACCGCCCGCGAATCCTTGGGAGATGAATGAGATTCCTTAAATACCCGATTCGCCATCACCTCATCCTCTTCACCTATATCTGCTATCAATAAGGAGGTCTTCTATGACCGAGCAATTGCCCGAAATCGTCGACGGTTTGCCCAATGTCTGCGGGAGCGAGGACCGTGTCCAGGCAGCGGTGAAAAAACATGCCGGTGAACGGATTTATCTGGAGAAAAGCGGGGTCGATTTCGACCGGATCGACAGCGCCTGTGCGATTGCCCTGCACATGCACCAGCCGCTGATCCCCGCCGGGGGAGACGATCTGCACAACGCCGAGATCATCAGTAACCTACAGCACATGATGGCGCACCAGGATATCGGCGACAATCACAACGCGCCGGTGTTTCATTGGTGCTACAAACGAATGGGGGAGTTCATTCCGCAGCTCATCGGCGAAGGCAAGCAACCGCGGGCGGCGCTGGATTATTCCGGCACGCTCCTTTACGGTCTTTGCAAAATGGGCCTCCACGACGTGTTCGATGCGCTCGGCCCCTTGGCCGCCGATCCGGCCCATGTGCATGCCGCCGAATGGCTCGGCACCGCCTGGGGACATGCCGTGGCCCCTTCCACGGCAGTACAGGATTTTCGCCTCCATGTCCAGGCGTGGCAGCATCACTTCGCCGCTATATTCGGGTTCGACGCGGTGGCTCGAGTACGCGGTTTCTCTCCCCCCGAAATGGCGCTGCCCAATCACCCGGATGTGGCGTATGAATTCGTCAAAACCCTGAAGGATTGCGGCTTTCAATGGGTATTGGTTCAGGAACACTCGGTGGAGCAGCCGGACAACGGTTGGGGACCCCAGGAGAAGCATCTGCCCCACCGGTTGGTCTGCCGCAACAGCCACGGCGAGACGGCGGAAATCATCGCCGTTATCAAGACCCAGGGCAGCGATACCAAGCTGGTGGCCCAGATGCAGCCCTACTACGAGGCCCAAGGGCTTGGCCGTCTGGAATTGGCCGGGAAAAAGGTGCCGCCGCTGGTGACCCAGATCGCCGACGGTGAGAACGGCGGGGTGATGATGAACGAATTTCCGCCCAAATACATGGACGTGGTCCGCAAATGCAGCGGAAGCCGCACTCCCGTGGTCAATGTGAGCGAATATTTGGAGTATCTCTTCTCCCTCGGGATTGAGGAAAAGGATCTGCCGGCGCTGCAGCCGGTTCATCAAACACGGTTATGGGAACATGTCCAACCCGGCGACGGGCATGAAAAGCTGGAAAAGGCGATCGAAAAATTGCGCCAGCAGGACCATGAATTCCACATGGAAGGCGGCAGTTGGACCAACGACATTTCCTGGGTCAAGGGATACGACGAACTGCTCCAGCCGATGGACGAGATCAGCGCGCTGTTTTACGAAAAGGTCATCGAGGCCGGCGTTCCCACCACCGAGGACCGTTACCGGCGGGCCTTGTATCACCTGATGGTGTGCGAGACCAGCTGCTTCCGCTACTGGGGGCAGGGCGTTTGGGTGGACTACGGGCGGGAACTATGCCGCCGCGCCCGGGAAATTTTGGAGCATGAATTTTAGGTTACCAATAATAACCCGGCCAATAACGGTAATACGGCGGAGAATACCACCAATAAGGATAATAATAGGGCGTTTGGATTTCGACTCTTTTCGGCCAGAGCCGCCATGATTCGATCCGAACCACCGGTAGTTGAATTTCACGTTTGCCGACGGTGCGTTCCGCGACGCCGTCCAAAGTGCCGAGCACGGTGAGTTCTCGGCCTTGCGTGTAGATGGCCGGGTCCAGGAAGGCTTCGGTGCTGACCAGAAAACGTCCCAGGGGACGGGCGTCTTCTTTGGGGCGCCAGGAGCTGTCCAGAGGTTTGCCCAGGACCTGCACCCAGGTGGCATCCGCCTCGTTTTCCACCGCGAGAATGGTGCCGCCCCACCGTACCCGGCGTCCCCGGTAAACTTCCGGGTTTTGATTGACTTGGGAGAGCGTTAACGGTTCCACGTCGGGCGCTTGCAGTTCGGTCGGGGGGGTGGCGCAGGCGGAGAGGAGGCAGATGGGAAACCATAGGAGTAAACGTTCGATGGGCTTGATCATGTTCATCCGGGTTCTCCTTGCGTTTCGTTTTCACGGCGGAATTGCTCCCACAGGTGATGCATCAATACGGCGATGGCGCACGAAGCCAGCCGCCCTTTGGGCGGATCGGAGCGGGACGGCAGCACGATGGGCACCTTGGCGCCCACCACGATACCGGCGAGGGTGGCCTGGGCCAGGTAGGCCAGATCCTTGGCCAGGATGTTGCCGGCGTTGAGGTCCGGCGCCAGCAGGATGTCCACCTCACCGGCCACGTCGCTGTCGATTTGCTTGATCCGGGCCGCATCCTTGGAAATGGCGTTGTCGAAAGCCAGCGGGCCGTCAACGACGGCGTGATGGATTTGACGGCGCTGGGCCATCTTGCTCAGACACGCGGCGTCGATGGTGGAGGCGATCTCCGGCTTAACGATCTCCAAGGCCGACAAGGCCGCCACTTTGGGAAGCGGGACGCCCAACAAGCGGGCCAGATCCACGGCGTTTTGAACGATTGCCGCCTTTTGCTTCAAATCGGGGGCGATATTGATCGCGGCGTCGGTCACGTACAACAGCTTGGGATAGGCCGGTAGCTCGGCCAAAAACACATGGCTGACGCGGCGCTCGGTGCGAAGGTGCTTGAGGACGGGGTGCATCAGCACGTCGGTGTGGATCCAGCCTTTCATCAAGCCGTGAACCTGTCCCTCCGCGACCAATTCCACGCCTTTGGACGCGGATTCTTTCTCGCCGCCGGCGTCGATGAGGGTCACTTCCGCCAGCGAAAAACCGATTTCGGCGGCGATTTTCTCGATCCGGGGTTTCCGGCCCAGCAAGACGGGCTGGAGCAATCCCGCATCGGTCGCTTCCCGCGCTCCTTCCAGGACATAAGCTTCTCCCGCATCCACCACCGCCATGGGCAGGGGAGGAAAATCGGAGGCCCGTTCGATCAGAGAGTCTAAAGTCACGAGATCCATAGGTGCGTCTTTCAGGAAGGGTCTTCGTTTTCCGGAAGATACAAGTCCAGCGCCTGGACCAGTGAGGTCAAGTACATCAGCGCCGGTCCCCCGTGCATGATCACCGCCATGAATCCGGCCTCGACGATCTCGTCCCGGCTCGCGCCCGCATGAACGGCGCTTCTCACATGGGAACCGATGCACCAATCGCATTGACCCGCCACCGCCAAGGCGACGTTGATCAGTTCCTTTTCCCGCATGCTCAACGCCGGTCCCGATTCGGTCTCCTTGAAAAAATGGGAAAAGGCCCGGGTTTCGGTGGGATAGCGCTTTTGCAGATATTGGTACGCCTCGTGCATTTGGGCCATTTTGGCTTTCATGGGGTTCGAAGCCATGGGGGTGCCTCCCTATATTTTGACCATTTGAAATTCATCCGCTACTGATATTGCCACGGTCGGTGTCAACCGGGCCACTGCCAATTACGAATTTCGGGCATGTCTTGTCCGTGAAAGTTGATGTAGCGGCGGTGCTCGATCAGCTTGTCGCGCAGTAGCTGCTTGACGTGAGCGGCCTGGGGACCCAGTTTGGGGACCCGATCGATCACGTCCATGGCCAGGTGGAAACGGTCGATGTCGTTGAGTACCGTCATGTCGAACGGCGTCGTGGTGGTGCCTTCCTCTTTGTAGCCGCGCACATGCAGATTTTTGTGGTTGGTGCGGCGATAGCTGAGCCGGTGGATCAGCCAGGGATAGCCGTGATAGGCGAAGACGATCGGCTTGTCGGTAGTGAACAAGGTATCGAAATCCTGATGCGACAGGCCGTTGGGGTGTTCCTCGGGGGGTTGCAGGGTCATCAGGTCCACCACGTTGATCACCCGGACCTTCAGGTCCGGCAGGTGTTGGCGCATGAAGTCCACCGCCGCCAAGGTTTCCAGAGTGGGGACGTCGCCGGTGCAAGCCATTACCACGTCCGGTTCCCCTTCCTGATCGCTGCTGGCCCATTCCCAAATCCCGACTCCGGCGATGCAGTGCTTGATCGCCGCGTCCATATCCAGCCATTGAGGTTGCATCTGCTTGCCGGCCACGATCACGTTAATGTGGTTGCGGCTACGCAGACACAGATCGGTGATATAGAGCAGGGTATTGGCGTCGGGGGGGAAATAGACCCGAACGGTATCGGATTTCTTGTTCACCACCAAATCGATGAACCCCGGATCCTGGTGGGTGAAACCGTTGTGATCCTGACGCCAAACGTGGGAGGTGAGGAGATAATTGAGCGAGGAAATGGGTTGCCGCCAGGGGACCTCGTGCGCCTCGTCGAGCCATTTGGCATGTTGATTGAACATGGAGTCGACGATGTGAATGAAGGCCTCGTAGGAAGCGAACAAACCGTGACGTCCGGTGAGCAGATAGCCTTCCAGCCAGCCTTGGCAGGTGTGTTCGCTCAAAATTTCCATCACCCGGCCGTCCGGCGCCAGATGCTCGTCCACAAGCGCGGTTTCGGCCAGCCATACCCGGTCGGTAGCCTCGAAGACCGCATCGAGACGATTGGAAGCGATTTCATCGGGGCCCATTAATCGGAAGTTTCGAAGGTCGGCGTTGAGATTGATGACATCGCGTAGATAGCGTCCCATCACCCGGGTGGCTTCGGCTTGGATCGCCCCGGGTTGAGCCACCTCGACGGCGTACGGCCCGAATTCGGGCAGGCGCAGATCTTTGATCAGGAGCCCGCCGTTGGCGTGAGGATTGGCGCCCATGCGCCGCGTTCCCCGGGGGGCCAGGTCGCGTAGATCCTCGCGCAGCGTGCCTTGCTCGTCGAACAATTCCTCCGGCCGGTAGTTCTTCAGCCAGGCTTCCAATTGAGCGATGCGCTCGGGGTGGTGGGGGAGATCCCCCAGCGGCACTTGATGGGAACGCCAGGTGCCTTCCACGGGTTTGCCGTCCACCTCCTTGGGACCGGTCCAGCCTTTGGGCGTGCGGAGGACAATCATCGGCCACAGGGGGCGTTCGAGATGGCCGCCCGTCCGGGCGTGGCGTTGAATGGCGAAGAGGTTGTCGAGAACCCGGTCCAGGGTGGCGGCGAAGGCTTGGTGGACCTTGGCCGGATCGTCTCCTTCCACGAAGAAGGGTTGCCAACCGTAGCCTTCCAGGAGTTGGGCCAGTTCCGCCCGGGGAATCCGGGCCAATATCGTGGGATTGGCGATCTTGTAGCTGTTCAGGTGCAAAATCGGCAGCACCGCGCCGTCGGTGATCGGATTGAGGAACTTGTTGCCGTGCCAGGCGGTGGCCAGGGGCCCGGTTTCCGCCTCCCCGTCGCCTACCACGCAGCAGACCAAAAGCTCGGGATTGTCGAACGCGGCGCCGAAAGCATGGGACAAAGAATACCCCAATTCACCGCCCTCGTGGATCGAGCCGGGAACCTCGGGCGCGCAGTGGCTGGGAACGCCGCCGGGGAAGGAAAATTGCCGGAAGAATTTTTGCATGCCCTCGGCGTCCCGGGTAACCGCCGGGTAAAGCTCGCTGTAGGAACCTTCCAAGTAAACGTTGGCCAGAAGGGCAGGGGCGCCATGTCCGGGGCCGGTGATGAAAATGGCGTTGAGATCGTGCTGGCGGATCGCTCGATTCATATGAACGTAAATCAAATTCAGGCCCGGACAAGTGCCCCAGTGCCCCAGTAGGCGGGTTTTGACATGTTCCGGTTTGAGCGGCTCTTTGAGCAGGGGGTTGTCGAGCAGATATATCTGCCCCACGGATAAATAGTTGGCCGCGCGCCAGTAGGCGATGATGCGGTTCAGTTCGTCGGATTTCAGCGGAGTGGTCGAAGTGTCGGCCATGGTTTATTCCTCCAAGGGGCGTGGCAGCAAGTCGAGCATGTTGCGGGCGATCTCCCGGGCCTCGTCGGTGGCAACCGCCAAAATTTTCATGGTGGCACGGTCGGATTGAATCTCCATGACATCCGTCAACAAGCGGCGATTTTTTTTCTCGTCGAGTCGGATTCCGAAGCCGTTCAAGTCGGCTAAGCTGCGGGAACGCACCTCGGGGTCGTGTTCGCCGATCCCGCCGGTGAAGACGATGGCATCCACTTGCCCCAGCACGGCCAAATAGGCACCCAGGTATTTCTTCACCCGGTAACAGAACATATCCAGCGCCAGCCGGGCGTCTTCATCCCCGGCGGCGACGGCGGTGTGGATCCGGCGCATGTCGCTGAGACCGCACAGGCCGACCAGTCCGCTGGCGTGATTGAGCACCCGGTCCAGTTCCTCGGCAGACATTTGGCGGTGATTGAGAAGATGCAGCAGCACGCCGGCATCAAGATCGCCGGAGCGGGTCCCCATGATCAAGCCTTCCAAGGGAGTCAAGCCCATGGACGTATCCACGCCGCGCCCCTTGGCGATGGCCGCGGCGCTGGCGCCGTTGCCCAGGTGCAGGGTGATCAGGTTGAGGTTTTCCAGCGGTTCGTCCAGATATTCGGCGGCGCGCTTTGCCACGTAGGCATGGGAAATGCCGTGAAAGCCGTAGCGACGAATGCCGAAATCCTCGTACCACGCGCGGGGGACGGCATAGCGAAAGGCCTGCGGCGGCATGGATTGGTGGAAGGCGGTGTCGAATACCGCCATTTGCAGCGCAGTGGGCCAAAACGACCGGGCCAGGCGAATGCCCTCCAGGTTTGCCGGATTATGAAGGGGAGCGAGGGGGATGTTGGCTTCGATGGCGGCCATGACGGGCGGGTCGATCACCACCGACGCCTGGAATCGTTCGCCGCCGTGGACCACCCGATGACCGATGCCGGCGGGCGGTGGCAAATCATGCTCTCGAAATGCATCCGCAATGCGTTCCAATCCCTGACGATAATCGCAGGATGGGCATTTTTCACTGTGTTGTTGTCCGCCAGGGCCCTCCAAAATCAACCGAGCGCGTTCGGTTCCAATGGCTTCCAATTGACCGTGGAGCAGGCACGACAACGAAGAAGAAGCACGAAAGATCGTGAACTTGATCGAGGAGCTGCCGCAGTTGAGAACCAGGAGATGCATGGTTTGCCTCGAATGCTCGGCTGGTGATTTTATAGTGACAAAGGCGTCGGCTTTGCACAAGCGGAAGAAAGTGTTTTTCTGTTAGAATCCGGGTGGATTGAGAAATGCCCCTGAACGGAAAATCCGTAATGATGGACGGAGGAGAAAACGATGATGGGTTCCCATTTTTACATGCTGGGGCCCTCGGTGATTTCGCTGATCGCCGGGATTGCCATTTTAATTTGGCCTAGATTGTTGAATTACATCGTGGCGTTCTATCTGATCGCCTTCGGTTTGATCGGGATAATCGGTAGTTTCTCCATGGGAGCCACATAGCTCGGTACTGTTCCCCCCCCCCCCAATCGGTCCCCTCATTCGCTGAACCGTCGATGGTTTGCGGAATCGATTCCGCCCATGACGTGCAGTGCTTCCCGCGCTTCTAAACGTTAGTCGTGTCAGCTGAGATTTTTCGCAGTCGGTCACATTTCCGACCGTTTTCCTCCCCTATCTTTTCGAAATTAACTATTTTTTTACAAAAGTATTACCAAGGCGCGGTGGAGCGGTTTACCGACGTCCACACGTGCCGATGAATAAATATTTCCCGGAAGGATAACTGTTGAGAGGCCGATTATGTTCAATGCGCAATTCAAACGGTTGTGGGAACGTTACCGACAACTTATTTTTTCACACTATGCCAGCGGGCTATATCTTGCGGCCATCATGTGGACCGTGGTCTTTCTGCTCATCGGTACCGGCCTGGAAAATCAACGCGGCAATATCGGCCGGGTTAAATTGGCCGAAGACGTGGTCCGTCAGGCGGAAAGCATCCGGGCGCAGATTCTGACGGCTGTTTATAGCGACGATCCGGATACCAGGCGGGATCTGCGCAGCCATCTTCTCGATACGCTGACCCAGCTCGACGACGGGCACAGCGTCCTCGTTTCGGGAAAACGGGTCTTGCCCGTCAAGGACTTGTGGTATGTGACCGCACCCGGGAAGTTGTCGCCGGAACTCAGACAGTTGTATTTTGGAAAAACGGCGCTGAATAAAAGAATGCAGGAATTCATCGCCGACGGCCGCAGTCTCGTCAGACGTTCGCACTTCACTCCTGACGAACCGCTTCTCAAATCGGTCTTGGCCGAATCGGAAAAGCTGATTCCCGATCTGGAGCGCGCCGCCAATATGATTCAGGCGGAGGGCGCCTACACATTGGACCGTTCCATTTCGTCCTTCAGTACCTTGTATGTCGTCGCGATTCTGGGCTTGCTGGCGGTCGGTCAGATGGTGGTCAAGCCGCTGGTAGGCCGTTTGAAGGAAAGTATCGATCAGCTGCAAAAGCAACGCGACTTTACCACCGCCGTGCTGAATACCGCTCAGGCGCTGATTGCCATCACCGACCGCTCCGGGAAAATTCAGTTGATCAATGAATGCGCCCAGTCCGAAAGTGGTTGGATGGAAGAAGAAGTGGTGGGACAAAATTTCTTCGAGCATTTCATTCCGGAGGAAAAACGATCCTTTTTTCAAAATGAATTACAAAAACTGCTGACCGGCGAGATTTTGGAAAGCGTGGTGGAAACCCCCTTTTTAATTCGCAGCGGCGAGTCGCTGGCGGTGATCTGGCACAGCAGCATTCTGATCGGGGAAGACAACCAACCGCTTTTGCTGATGACCGGCATCAACATCAGCGAGCGCCAACACGCGGAACAGAAACTGCGTTTGAGTTTGGAGGAGCTGGAGCAGCTGCATCGCCTGCAGAGCGAGGAGATCAGGCTGGCGGCCAGCCTGCAAAAAGCCATGCTGCCCACGCCCGCCTTCGCCCTGCCGGGATTGGAAGGGCATGCGATGATTCAGACCTCGAGCGAGGTCGGCGGGGACTATTACGATTACTACAGCGTGGACGGACGCTACAGCGTGGTATTGCTGGGGGACGTGACCGGTCACGGCGTAGGGCCGGGAACCCTGGTGAGTGCGGTGAAAGCGGCGGTGCACCAATTGAGCACCCGAGGCGTATTCCGGCCGGCGGAGATTTTGGCCGCCATCAATGAAATCGTCTCTGAAGTCGCCCATCAGTCCTTGTTTATGACCATGACCTGTCTCACCCTGGATGCCCGGGAGGGTCGCTTATGGTATGCCAGTGCCGGTCATATCCCGCCATATTACCGCAACCGCGACGGGGAATGGATGCAATTGGCCTCCTATGCCCCGCCTCTCGGTCAACAGGCCGATATGGACTACCGCGATGCGGAGGCGGAATCGAATTGGGACCTGGGTGGCCGTATCGTTTTGATCACCGACGGTTTGGTGGAGGAGGAATCGCCTCTCGGGGATATTTTCGGCTATGAACGTCTGGAATCATTACTCCGCCAACAAGCCGGAGCTACCGAACCGAAGGCGGAGTGCGACCGGGTCTTCGAGGCTCTGAGCCAGCATACCCACCGTCGCCGATTTGAAGATGACATCACCGTGATCGTCGTGGATCACCTCGAACGGATCACGGCCCCCACGGCGCCCGCCTCCGATCATGTGCGATTGTTGCCGCTCTCCCGCTATCGCCGGGGCGAGCGCCCGCAACCGGAACTGGATCGGCGCTGGCTCATACTCCACGCCGACGGTCCTTTCTCCGACGTGATGCCGGAGATCGAACGGGACGGTATCCAGCGGGTATTGCCCGAGGAGCATTTTCTCTATCGGGAGGTGGCTTTCGATTCTTTGTTGACCCAACACGCGGAAGGCGTCGCCGACGATATCTCCCGTCTATTGGGGGCCTCCCATTGGCGGCAAAGCTACCCGCTTACCCATACCGAAGATAAGGCGTTCATTCTTGAAGAGATTCAGGCGCAAATCAGCGAACGGGGGTGCTCCGAGGAGGCAGCGCAGCAATTGGTGATGGTTGCCGATGAGATGCTGGAGAATGCGTTTTACGCCGCTCCCCGCGACGGCCACTACCGTCCTCTCTACGACAAAGGATCGCCCCGTTCTCTGGAGGAAGAGAAAATCCTGATCGATGTGGCTCAGAAAGACAACATGCTTGCCCTGATGACGACCGACAGCTGGGGCACGATCAACGCCGAACGTTTCCTCCATCACATGAGTCTGGCGTCCCAGCAGGGAGTCACGCCGGGTGTCGGCGGGGCGGGCCTGTTCATGATGTGGAAGTTCAGTCATTATCTTCAGCTGCGGGTCATGCCCTTCCGTTGGACCCGAGTCGTGGCTTTATGGGACATGGAAGCGCAAGCGCCCGTTTCGGGGGACTGCGGCTTCCAGTATTTCGAGCAATCATGATTCCTCACGGTTGGTGAATCCGCTCACCATCCAACCCGAACAATCAGAACAAAGGCTGCAACATGAACGAGCAAACCATCCAAATCGCGAGGGAAAATCAAGATAGGGCTGTCCTCTACCGCTTTATCGGAGTTCTCGATGCCTCCAGCCGACCGGAGTTGGAGTCGTTGACTCGGCAAGTACCCGACGTTTCCGAAATCGTTCTGGATTTTTCCGAGGTCGGTCGAATCAACTCCATGGGTTTGGCGCTGCTTCTAAAGCTCCTCAAAGCCTGGGAAGACGAAGGCAAACAGATTCAGGCGATCAATCTCAATCGCATGGCGTCCATTTTGTTCAAAATTACCGGCCTGGGTCGCTTCCTTCCGGATGGCGAAGGGGACGCCACGCCCACACCCCGGAAAATCCAAGTCGATTCGGCCGTGGAGGAAAATCCGAAGACGCCTGCTCAAACCCGGGATCGTCTCAATCTCTTCGCCAGCCTGCAAACCAGCCAACAGCTCAACGGCTGGTTTCTATTCAATACCTATCTTCAGCGCCGACTGCAAAAGCCGATTCAATTTTTCGCGCAAACCCTGGCCGAGCAAACGGCCAATGACCGGGAAGAGCAAACCGATCTTGTTTTCGCCCGTCCGTTTGAAGCGTGCCGCTTGATTTACGGCCAGGGGTATATTCCTTTATGCAAACCCGAAGGGGAAACCGAAGAGGTGGTTATTTTGGCTCCCGCCAACGACTCCCGCTCGTTGGAGGATTACGCTTCTCCGAAAGTGGCGATCGCAAGCAAGCAAAGTTTCACTTATCTATTGGGACGATTTTTGTGCGATGAGCGGGATCTGGATTCGAATGCTTTCCGGTTTCACGAAAGCGGCAATGATATCAAAGCGATCCAGTATCTCATTCGCCAACAGGTGGACTGGGTCATGATGCCCCTCAAAACCTATTCCGGCTTATCTTCCCTCAGTCGTCGCCAGACACGCGTCTTGGACCAAACCCAAACGGAGTTGGCCGCCCATCTTTTTTGCATCGCTCCTTATTTGGATGCGGATTTTCGACAATCGCTTCAAACTGTCCTCACTCAGATGCATACGGATGAAAAAGGATTGGGCGTTTTGGAAGACATCGAAATCCAAGCATGGGAAGTGCCCGAGTCGGCGGAAGTGGATTTGCTATTGAAAGTTTTTGAAACTTACCGTTATTAGGATCGATACAGGATCTGAGTCGCGGAACACTGAGGCCCCTAAGGCGAAGGCTGCTCCTTTGTTTCTCGCCGAATTTTGATTTCCAAGGGACGGACGGTATCCAAATGCACATCCCGCTGCGGGAAGGCGATTTCAATGCCGGCGGCGTTGAGTTGGGTATAGATGGTTTGGTGAAGATCGCTGATGGTGGCCAGGAGGTTATCCAGCGATCCCAGATAAATACGCAGATTGATAAGCAGTGCATTGTCGCCGAAGCTCTCGAACGTGATCAACGGATGAGGATCGTCGAGCACTTCGGGATGATTGGCGGCCGCCTCTGAAATCAAGCGCATGGCTTTTTGGGTATCGCTGCCGTAGGCAATGCCGATGGGTATGGTCGTGCGGTTGACGCTATCGGTTAATGTCCAGTTGATGAATTCCCCGGTGATGAAACTTTTATTCGGGATAATTAATTCTTTTCGGTCCCAGTTGAGAATGGTGGTGGCGCGGATGCGAATCCGGGAGACGGTACCGGTGACGTCGCCGACGGTGACCACGTCGCCGACGCGAATCGGGCGCTCGAACAAAAGCAGCAAGCCGCTGATGAAGTTGGCCACCACTTCTTGAAGACCGAACCCCACCCCGACCGAGAGGGCTGCGATCAGCCATTGGATATCCGCCCATTGCACCCCCAGGGAGGAGAAGATGACATAAATTCCGATGGCGGCGATCAAATATTGAGACAAGGAACTCCACGCGTAGCGGGAGCCTTTTTCCAGGGGCAAGCGTTGAAGGATGGTGAATTCCAAAAGCCCCGGAAGGTTTTTGGCCGCCAGGACGGTCAACAGGCCGATTAAGAGTCCCATGACCACGTCGGCGAGGGTCAAGGGGACTTCTTTGGAGACGCCGCCCACGATCTTAGTGGTGGTCATGGGGAGGGTGACTTGATCCAGGAAGGCCAGGGCCGGAACCGCGTCTTTCCAGATTAACCCCAAGCCGATGAGCGAAGCGAAGAAAAAACCGATCCGCAATAGACGCCGGGCTTGTTCGCTCAAGCGGCCGAAATCCACCGTCGGTTCCTCCACCGCCGGTAATTCGCTCGCCGAGGTGTCGGGTTGTGTTTGTTGGGCGCGCAGATCCTCCCGCCGGCGCAGGATTTCCTGAAAGCGCAGGCGCCGTTCGGCCACATAAAGGGAGCGCAAAAGAAAATCCTTCACCAGCATGAGGGCGACGAAATACCACAAGGTTCGGGCCAGGTTCTTAACCAAATAGAGGGCGGCATAGTAATAACCGCCGGCTGCACTGAGGGCCAACGCCAGGGGGATGCCGATTCCCAGCGGGAACCATAAAAGGTGGTAAGTTCCTACCCAGTTGGATCGGGATGCGGTCAGTTCGGACATAATCGCCCCTTCTTTGCGCCAGAGACGATGTACCAAAGCGCTGGTGATCAGCATCAGCATCGCGAAGGTCCAACGTCCGAGTCCCAAAGAAGCAGTGGTGAGCGAAAGGCCTCCGGAGATGTCGATAATGAACGCAGAGGCAATCGTCACGGGGAGAAACCATCGGAGGTGACACCAGAGTTGTTCCCGGGTGGCATTGAGCCAGCGCAGGTGGCGCTGGGCAAGTCCCTCTGGCCGGCAGATCTGGCGCAAGATGCTGAGAGCAACCGCCGGTCGGCCGGACATCAATAAGGCGTGAGACAGTGCGCCGATTTGATCGTCGCCGACCGCAGAGCGGCTGAGCCACCACCCCAGCCCGAACAGCAGTAGCGGAATTGGCGCGGCTAGAATGAGGGTATCAAGCAAGGCGCGCAGTGTGTTGAGGAAACTGTCGGTGCGGATGCTTCGAGTGGCTTGGGCCATCTCGAGTAAATCCTGATTCACCCTCCGGCGCATAACGAGCAGTCCCGCGAACCCCATCATCACCAGTCCCAAAGGAAAAGGATCGGAAGCCATCAAACGGAACAATCGGCTTCTCAGTTGGTTGAGCGCAGCCGGGTTGAGATTGTCCACGAGCGGGTCGATGAGTTCACCCATTGTGTGGGGGAAACCGCCGTAGCGAATCCATAGCAGCTTTTGCTCGATGAAATCGCGATAAGATTTCGTCAGTCGGGTGAGTTGCTGCTCCAGGGTATCCAATTCCGACAAAGTGCTGAGGTAGCGGGTGTATTCCTGTTGCAGGGCTTGCAATGCTTCGCGGCGGTTCTGGAAAGTTTCCCGGAGTTGGAGTCGGATAATCGTGCGGCGGCTCTCATCGATATCGGCCGGCAAAGATTCGATCTGAGCTTTGATCATCTTGTTGATTTCGCCGAGTTGCTGTAAGGACTCTTCGATCTCGAGCCGGCGAGCGATGGCGGATTTCAGACGGACTTGGCGAATTTCCGCATCCCGGTGAATGCTGGTCACGGAGGGCAAGGATTCGAGACGCTTGCGTAGCAAGCGAGCGATGGTGGCATCGGCTTTTGCCAGAGAAATAGCTTGTTGCGTCCGATCGAAATCGCTTTGCAGGTTGTCGAGTTGCCGTTTGATTTTTTGCGATCGCTCCTTGAGGTTTTTGCCTTCGTCGATGAGTTTTCTCAGTTCCGCCCACAGATTGAGATTTTGTTCCAGTATCGAGCGTACTTCCGGCGCCGCCGTCTGAAAAGCGCGTTCGGCCTCGTTGGCCGCGCTCAAAGCTTGATGCTCGCGGGCGGATTGCACCGCTTGACGAAGACGTTCGGTTCGTTCCTGACGCTCGGCCACCTGAAGGGCCAAAAGGTCTCGTTCCGCGCGCGTGAGTTCGGTGAGCAGCGCCAGGTTGGATTGCCTGAGGCGCAATCGCTCAATCTCTGCCTGCAACCAGATGCGGCGGGCTTGCAGGGAGAGGCGACGGGCTTGGTCCAAAGGCATTTCGGACGATGCCGAGATCGTCTTGAGCTCGGCTGCCACTTCCGCCAATTGCCGTTCCAGTTCCGCGATTTGTTGTCTGCCGGCGGTGGCTGCTGCCAGAAGTTCGGTTAATTCGCGTTCTTTCTGTTCTAGTTCGGTTTGGTCTTTGCTAAGCGCGCTTTCTTCTTCGGCGAGTTGAATTTCCAGCCATTCCAAGGGACGGGAAAGATCGAGGGGAGGCCAATCCCGGCTCAGGTCTTCCGGTTGTATCAGCCGTTGACGAATTTCGGCCAAGCGTTTAGGCGCCTCTTGCAGTTTTTTCTCCAATTCTTGGCGAGCCTTTTGCGCCGCTTGTGCCTGGTGCAGCCACTGGCGCGCTTGGCCCAACCATTCCATGGCTTGCTTCTGTTGCTCCTCGGGAAGATTGGCGGATTCGATGGTTTTTTGTTCCTGAACCAGGATTTCCTCGGTCAGGCGTTCTTCTCCCAGCACCGGATGCAGAAAAATCGAGTAAATGAGACCTAAGCAGATGAGCAGACGCATGGATTTTCCTTTCTAGGGCCGATTTTCTATTTCTTGATACAGGGATTCGAGGGCTTGATAGAGCCTTTCTTTCTCCTCCTCGGAGAGATCGGGTTCCTTGAGTCGACGCTGAATCGCCTCCAGGCGGGCGCGGTCTTGGGCGGTCATTTTACCCAGAATGCGTTTGTTGGCGGCCTGATGGATTTCGGCCTGACGCCGGGCTTTGCGGAGTAATTCGCGCCACTGGGACGGTTTGAGGTTTGTCGGGTCGAGTTGGGATGAAAACAGTGAGACGCAGGTCCAGCCAACGGTTTCCACCAACAATAAGGTCGCGGTGGCATTGGCCCAGTTGCCGATGCCGGGTAACCAGAACAGAAGTTTGCTCGACAGATAGGTTCCGCCGTAGTAAGCCAGGCATTGACCGAGCACCTGTTGAGCGCTGACATCCTGAACGCCGTATAGTTTGCCCAGTTTGTGGATCAGATACAAGGTCAGCCCCGTGACCAGCACCGTATCGCCCAAGGCGGTGTTGGCGAGGGTAAAGGCAATCCCCGCTTGGAGCGCGGCGAAGGTATGGATTAAATGGGCGGCCCGTTTATCGAGAGGGGAAGCGGGGGGCAGGGAAAGGTCAATCATGCAAGGCCAAGCGGATGTCAGGAACGACCGATTTGTTGTTGAAGACTGGCGAAGTCGCGGACCCATATGTCCGGCAAGGACAGTTTGCTTCGCCAGACGGCGGCCGCCTGTTCAGCCTCCTTTCGGTTAGGATAGACGCCGAGGACCACCGCATACCAGGTTTTACCGTCACGACGGAAGCGGTAATAAGTTCCGGGGCTGTTACCGAGCCGCTTCAGGAAAGATTGGGCGGCCGATTCTTCTTGGACCGCGATCAATTGTAAGGTGTAGTGCTCAGGGTTTTGGCGTTTGATCCAGCTCCTTCCCGAAGCGCTATCGATCGGTTTGGCGGTCGCTGTCGCATCGGCGCCGGATGCCGGTGTGGTGGTTGGATCGATTCGTACCGACCCGCCGTAGCATCCGGCCACAACATGGAATCCGTCGCGCTGAATTTGCCGGTATTTTTCCCAGAAAGCCCGGTCGATTCGGCGCAGATGAGGCGATGTGCCGGATTTGCGGTAACGGCTGATGTGGCGGGGACCTCCGTTGTACATGGCATAGGTGGAGCGCGCCAGGGCGTCGCGGCTACCGCCCAAGCGATCCTCCTTCTTGGCGAGGGCGTAATCGGTCAGATAATGCAGCAATATTTCGCTGCCGGCGCGGGCGTTGTAGGCGATGTCATCGCGTAGGCGCCGGGGATGGTAAAGCCCGCGCCAGACCCGGGTATTGATTTGCAGAATGCCCACATCGCCGGAAGACGAAACCAGCGGTTGAATGCTGCCTCCTTGTTGGATGAATTGACGCCAGCAGCTTTCCTGCCAGGCGGCGGCAAGCACCAGATTCCGAAATAAGGGACGCAGATCGCCACGAAGCGCTTGGCTTTGAGCGCTGTCTTCGATCGCCTGGACCAGCAACTGATGCGCCAAGGGCAGATAGCGTCCGGCATCCCGGCGGTCCGGGGCCCAACCGTTCAAACGAGCCGCCAGGGCGGTGTCCGAGCGGGCGGCGATGGCTGGGTCAATCAACCAGTCGAGGGGGAAGCCGAGTCCCTGCATTTCGGTGTCGTTGGGTGTCAAACCGAAAAGGCGTCTCAGTTCGGGGTCGATCTCGTCGCGGTATTGCAAGGGGGTGTCGCCGTCTCGGATCAGCAAGCGCGCCAACCGCCGCAGCCCGGCGCTGGAAATCTCCAGTCCCAAGGCGGGACCGAGGGCATCCAGAGCCTCGAGGGTATCCACCGCATTGATGAAAGCGGCATAGCGGATTCCTTTTTCGGCGGGAAGTCGGGCGGTCAACGTCGCCAGTACCGGCGCGAGTTGGTCCCAGGTTTCCAGGAAAAATACCCGTACCGGATCGGGCCGTTCTTCCGGCGTTTCCGCCGCCAGTGCATCGCGCCAAACATAGCGGGCGTTGAGTAGAACGGATTCCAGGGTATGGCGCAGGGCGGGGGAATCGGTATCGGAGGCGGCTTGCTTGATGGCCGCGGTTAAGAAAGCGTCCCATTGTTCCCAGGTGTTTTCCCACTGCTTTAATTCTTTTGCGGTGAAAGGGGGGGGCGAAGACGGTTCGCCGGCAGGAAGGTCGGGAGTGGTGAAGCGCAGGGTCAATTGAAGATGGTCATTGTTCACCGCAAGATCGGTGACCGCCAGGGAGTCGAGGATCGAAGCCAATTGCGGGCTGTTTCGAGGCAGTACTTGCGGTAGCAGCGTTTTGATTTCCTTCAGCGCCGGTTTCAGATCGATGCTGAAATCGTTGAGACGAGGTTCGGCGAATCGCCGGGCCTGGTTTAGCATGGGACCGGCGGGAATTTCCATGCCTGTCTCGTCGTAAAGACGGCTGGCGGCTATCGGAAAACGTACCACCGATCCGCCGTCTGCGATTTCCGGTCGATGCCAAGTATGCAGCCGGCCCCGCCAGTGGATGAAGGGAGTGCATCGGCCGTTGAGCGCTGTGCCCACCTCCACTTCCGCTTGTTGGTTTAAATGCATTTTTTTATTCTCAGGCGTCAGTTTGGGATCGGAAAGGATCACCCGATTACAACCGGAAGCGTCTTGGAGAGCCCCCAGCTTGCCTGAGTCGTCATAGGCCCAGGCTAAGAGGGCTTGGCGGATGAAACCATACTCGAAGGTGAGCGGAACGCTAACGGTAGCGGCTTGGAGCGGCTTGGTCGATAGCCAGCATAAGCAGACGATGTAAAGGAGGCGCCATGGAGTCACGTACTGCTCTCCCGGGAATTGAATGAGGGGAAGGTTATGGTATTGCAATTTAGTCAACAGTCCTAGCCGTAAGGAAGATGCATTAAATTGCCATGCCGGGGGATTTCTGATAGCGTTCCTTCCCATGGGCGCTTGTCCTATCCGGTAGTCCACTTATAAATTATGGAGGTGGATAGATGCGATTCTTCAGTTGCAGAAACATGATAACCATAGGCATGGTTCCCCTGTTCATTTGGAGCTGCGGCGGCGAGAGACCGCCGTTGGAAAAGATATCGGTGGCCGAACAGATGGTCAGTATGGCCGACAACGAGAATGCCGCCCAATATGCCCCGTTGGATATTCGTTTAGCCCGCGAAAAGCTTCAGCAGGCCAAAGCGGCGCTGGACGATAAAGAATATGCCGAGGCTCGTCGCCTGGCGGATCAGGCGTCCGTCGACGCTCAAGTCGCCGAGGCCAAGGCGACCACGGAAAAAGGCCGACGTGCGGTGGAGGAATTGCGTCAAAGCATAGAGACGTTGCGTCGAGAAATCGACCGCTCGGTCTCTGAGCAACAACCTACCGGATAGAAGGGGGGAAATGGTCATGCGCAAACATACCTTCAAATTTCTGCAGTTGGGCTCGCTTGCCGGCTTGGCCTTTTTTTACGGTTGTGCTTCCCAGCCTCCGGTGGCTCTGGGAGAAGCCCGGGAAGCGGTGGAAGCGGCCAAGAACGATCCGCAAATCGCTCGGATGGCGCCGGTGGAACTTCATGAAGCGGGAAAAACGCTGGCCCAGGCCGAACAAACGTGGAGTGAGAGCGAGGATGCAACCGAAGTTTCCCATTTGGCCTATCTGACCAAGAGGCAAGTGGAGCTGGCCAATTTTCGGGCCGAACGCGATATGGCCGAAGAAACCATTTCAAAATTGACCGAGCAGCGCAAACAACTTTTGCTGGAGGCACGGACCCGTGAGGCTTTGATGGCTCGGGGCGAGGCCGAACAGGCATCGGAGAAAGTCAGGCAATTGGAAGGGGAACTGGCGGATCTTCAGGCCAAACAGACCGAGAGAGGTCTGGAGATCACCCTGGGCGACATTCTGTTTGAAACCGCGAAAGCGGAATTGAAGCCCGGGGCCATGCAGAAGCTTTATCGTCTGGTAACCGTGCTCAAAGAGAACCCCACCCGCAGGCTGGTGATCGAAGGCCATACCGATAGCGTGGGTTCGGAGACGTATAATTTGCAGCTTTCCCAACGCCGCGCCCGATCGGTGGCGGATTTTTTGATTCAGAACGGTGTTGATCGGGATCGGATTACGACCGAAGGTTACGGCGAGGCTTATCCGATCGCTCCCAACGATACCGCCTCAGGGAGACAACACAACCGTCGGGTGGAGGTCATTATTCTCAAGGAAGGACAGACCGCCGAGGATATTCGCAGGGAATAGCGGCACTTGCAAGTTGGGTTATTATTGAGCCGAGCCCGCTCCGCACGTGTGGGTTCGGTCGGCGTGGACCTGAGCGAAGGAGGTGATACATGGCCGAAGTCGAACGAGACATCGAATCTTTGAAAGCGGATATCCGAAAATTGGGGCAAGACATTTCCCAATTGACCAAAACCGTGGGCGACTTGGCGAGTGAAACCGTTCAAGCCCAAAGGGAGCACTGGTCCGAAGCGACCGATTCGGCGGTCAAAGAAGCCGGCAGAGCGGTCGGAGACGCACGCAAGACCGTGGAAGGAAAAATCGAGGAAAAACCGTTTCTCAGTATCCTGGCTGCGTTCGGCTTGGGATTGATTGCCGGGAAACTCCTCAGCCGCTAGGCTTGTGGGCTCTTTGCGAGGCGTTTTTTCTGCCACTGCCGTCCGGGTCGATTCCATGGCCCGGCGGGGACTGCTTTTCCTTGCGGTTTATATCCTTTCCATTTTGTTGTTGGCGGCCGGTGTCGGTCTACTCTTCGGCAGTCTCTATCTCTGGCTGGTGATGCGTTTGGGCAACCCGGTCGCCTTGCTGATCACCGCTTGCGTGGTATTGCTGTCGGCCTTGATCTTCCTTATGGTCTGGTGGTTCGTCGGCCGCCCCAAGCTTCCACCGAAAACTTCCGCCGAGGTTTCCACCGCGGAAATCCAAACGTTGGAAGCGGACGTGGATCGGCTGACTCAAGATCTCGACCGGATGGTACGCAAAAACGCGCCGTCGTTTACCCTCGCCGCCTTCGCCTTGGGTATTGCTATCGGAGTGAGTCCCAAACTGCGCCGAGGGGTGATGCGGTGGCTCAAATAAATTTCCCGAAAAGCGAGAAACGCTTCCGGGTACGCCGCTTTTATCTTTAAACCCTCCTTGGTACTCCATGGCGGCCGAATCGCATGTTCCTATTTTGCTCGGTTGGCGAGAATGGGTGTGTTTGCCCGAGTTGGGATTGCCCCCCGTGAAAGCCAAGGTGGATACCGGCGCCAAAACCTCCGCTTTGCACACCTTCTACGTGGAACCTTATCGCCGTAAGGGGGCTCTCTGGGTGCGGTTCGGCGTTCATCCCCGGCCGCGCAATACCCGCTTGGCCGTGGAATGCCGGGCGCAAGTGGTCGATCGGCGAATGGTGAGCGATTCCGGTGGCCATCGGGAAAAGCGCTATGTTATCGTCACGCCGATCCGGCTGAGCGATGTGGAATGGCCCATCGAGATGACGCTGACCAACCGCGATACCATGTTGTTCCGGATGCTTCTCGGCCGCACCGCGATCGCCGGGCGCGCTCAAGTGGACCCGGCCCGGTCTTATCTGTTGGGAAAACCCGAGACCGGAATATCAACCCAGGAGAATTCGTGAAAATCGCCATCCTGTCCCGCGATCCCAAACTCTATTCGACCCAACGCCTCGTGGAGGCGGGCACCCAGAGAGGTCACGAGATCAAAGTGGTCGACGTGCTGCGTTGTTACATGAATATCACTTCCCATCGTCCCAGTATCCACTACAAGGGCAGTATTCTGGATGACTTCGATGCGGTCATCCCGAGGATCGGAGCGACGGTGACTTTCTATGGAACCGCGGTGCTGCGCCAGTTCGAGATGTTGGGAGTCTATCCGCTTAATGAGTCGGTGGCCATTACTCGATCCCGCGACAAACTGCGCTCGCTTCAACTGTTGGCGCGGAAGGGAATCGGCTTGCCGGTCACCGGTTTCGCTCACGCCCCCGACGATATCGATGACCTGATCAAGATGGTGGGCGGACCGCCTTTGGTGATCAAATTGCTGGAAGGCACCCAAGGTATCGGGGTGGTGTTGGCCGAGACCTATCAGGCCGCCGAAAGCGTCATCCAGGCATTTCTGGGATTGAAAGTTCATATTTTGGTGCAGGAGTACATCGCCGAGGCCAAAGGTACGGACATTCGCTGCCTCGTCATCGGAGACAAGGTGGTGGCGGCGATGAAGCGCCAGGCCCGGGAAGGAGATTTTCGCTCCAACATTCACCGGGGTGGCAGCGCCGCTTTGGTTCGAATCACTCCGGAAGAGCGCTCCACCGCGGTCCGGGCCGCCAAAACCATGGGGTTGAATGTGGCGGGGGTGGATATCATCCGTTCCAATCACGGTCCCTTGGTATTGGAGGTCAATTCGTCGCCGGGCCTCAACGGAATCGAAACCGCCACGGGCAGGGACATTGCCGGCCAGATTATCCAGTTCATCGAAAAAAACGCCCGGCTGGGTAAAACCCGTACCCGCGGCAAAGGATGAGCCGTAAAGAAGAAAAAGACATGCAAGAGCTGGTCATCCACGAGATGACCGTTCGCCCCGGAAAGCGGGCGAGTTTCGATATTCCCTTACCCAGCCTTTATACCCACGCGCCCGTGCCGATGACCGTGCATGTCATCCACGGTCGCCGCGAGGGGCCCAGACTTTTGGTTTGCGCGGCGGTGCACGGGGATGAGATCAACGGCATCGAAATCATTCGCCGCCTGATTCGCTCGCCCATGCTTAAAGGGCTGCGGGGGACACTGATCGCGGTGCCGATCGTCAATGTTTACGGCTTCGTGCGCCAGTCGCGGTATCTGCCCGACCGCCGCGATTTGAACCGCTGTTTTCCGGGAACCGATAAAGGGTCTTTGGCGGCGCGGTTGGCCCATCTGTTTACCCATGAGTTGTTGACGGTATGCACGCATGGTATCGATCTTCACACCGGCGCCATCCACCGCGATAACTTGCCCCAGATTCGTACCGCTTTTGAGGCCGCCGATTGCAACGAGGCCTTGGCGCGGGCGTTTGGCGCGCCGGTCATTCTGAATGCCGATTTACGCGACGGTTCCCTGCGCGCGGAAGCGGCGGAGCGGGGCATTCCGTTTCTGGTGTATGAAGGCGGAGAGGCATTGCGCTATAGCGAGACGGTGATCCGCGCCGGCGTGCGCGGGGTGTTCCGGGTCATGCGGGCCTTGGGCATGGTGCGTTCCGTCCCGGGGAAAAGCCGTTCCCCGGCGGAGGCGGTCGTTGCCCGCTCGACCCAATGGGTTCGTTCTCCCCAGAGCGGGCTGTTGCGGGCTCTGGTTCCCTTGGGAGCGAAGGTGTCCAGTGGAGAAGTCCTCGGCGTCGTGGAAGATCCGTTCGGCAAAAACGAGGAACAGGTAACCGCCACTTGCTCCGGTATCGTGATCGGGAGAAACAACCTGCCCCTGGTCACCGAGGGCGACGCCTTGTTCCATATCGCCCGCTTCGGCGAGGCGGGGCCGGCGGCCGAAGCGGTGGAGCAATTTCAAGTCCGAATCGAGGAGGAAATGGAGGCGTTCCCCGCCGAGCCTCCTATTGCCGATTGACCGGTCGAGTCAGGGGAGGGTACGGGATTCGGCGGTGGGGGCGGTCTCCTCTCCGGATTCCGGTTGGATCAGCGCCAGCAGCGTCGAGCCGGGTTTCGGGGTGAGTTTACGATCGGTGGTAATGACTTCCAATTCTCCATCGGGCAGGCGCAAAAACAGGGGGATCGCCCGATTGCGATAGCGGGCCCGGTAGGCCTCGAAGTCAAAATTTTCCGTCAACTTGGTTTGGCGGATGATTGCGCCTTGACCGATGCGGCTCGCCAGAACCGCGAAGGTGATCTCCCGATCGAACAAGATCCGAGCCGTGGCGGCGGTTCGATGACGGTTTTCTTCTTCTTTCTCCGCTTGGATCATGTAGACGCGGTCGGTACCGAATTCCCCTGCGTATTTGCAGGAGGCCAAGGCGTTCAATTCCGCGCTCGGGGAAAGGGCCAGCAGACCGTCCAACCCCACCAGGTCCAAATCCCAGTCGGCGTGCTCGGAGGTTAGGTTGCCGTAATAGGCCGGCAGTCCCTCCAGGCGCGCGGTTTTGACGTGATCCCAGGAACTGTCGGTCAACATCACTTGGATGCCGAGGTCTTGCAAGGCCTCGGCCAGCGTCCGGGCGACCGCATTGGCCCCGACGATGAGAAAACCGCCGCCCTCCGGCTCCGAGACCCCGAGGTGTTTCGTCAGCAGCCGGGCGAAGGCGCTTTGTATCGCCACCGTGCCGATAATGACCGTGAAGGCCAGCGGCACCAACAGATCCGCTTTGGGATAACCGTGTTGCTCGAGGCGGATCGCGAACAGGCCGGTCACTGCCGCCGCGACGATCCCCCGGGGACCGATCAGCGCCAGGACGGTTTTCTCTTCCGAAGTCAGGTCGGAATTGAGCGTGGAAAGCCACACCCCCGCGGGGCGGGCGATGAACTGGGTGACCAGAAAAACACCCGCCAGGGCTAAAAATCCCAGATCTTGAAATCGGCTGAAATCCAGGCGTGCGGCGAGGAGGATAAACAGTCCGGAGATCAGGAATATGCTCAAGCTTTCCTTGAAGTTGAGGATTTCTTTGACCGGCACGCCGGGCATATTGGCAAGCCACATTCCCATGACCGTCACCGCCAACAGCCCCGCTTCCGTTTCCAGCGTGTCGGCGAGGGCGTAGACGCCGAAGACTAAAATCAAAGCGGTGACGTTGTGCAGATAATCCGGAATCCAGAAGTTGCGAAGGGCAAGCCCGAAGCAATAGCCGGCGAAGGAACCCAGCAACAAACCGTCCAATAAAATTTTCCCGAAAGTGGAGGCCGTCAGGGTCAGAGCCGAACCGTAGCTCGATCGGATAAACTCGAACACCAGCACAGCCAGCAAGGCCCCCAAAGGATCGATGACGATCCCCTCCCAGCGGAGAATATTGGATACCCGGCGATTGGGGCGCACACTGCGAAGCAGGGGGACGATCACCGTGGGGCCGGTGACCACCATCAAGGCGCCAAACAGTATGGCGATGTCCCAGGTGAATCCCACCAGGTAACGGGTGGCCAAGGCGGTGATCCACCAGGTGATCAGGACGCCGAGGGTGACCAGATTGCGGACTACTTTCTCCAATCCCCGGATCTGCTCGAATTTCAGGGTCAAGCTGCCCTCGAACAGAATCACCGCCACCGCCAGGGAGATCATGGGAAACAGCAGATCGCCGAACAGGGTATCCGGAGACAGCCAGCCGCTCACCGGTCCGGCCGCGATGCCCGCCAACAGAAGGAATAGGATGGCCGGCAGCTTGACCCGCCAGGCGATCCATTGACAGACGATGGAAATCAGGCCGATTCCCACCAAGGACCAGAGAATCTGACTATGCATCATGGTGAAGTAAAATAAGCATCGCCCTCGCGACGGTTGTCGATGCGGCGGATAAAGTCCGCCATGATTTGACGATAAAGGGACTCGCCCAAGACTTTGTCTTCGATGCCGGAATCGATATTGGGGTTGTCGTTGATTTCGATCACAAAGACGCCTCGCTCGGTCTGTTTCAGGTCCACCCCGTAAAGACCGTCACCGATATGTTGAGCCGCAAGAACCGCCGTGTCCACCACTGTTTTCGGTGCCTGTTCTATGGCCAGGGTCTCGAATCCGCCTTCTTCGATCCGGCCGGATCGTTGGTACTTGACGATCTGCCAGTGCCGGCGCGACATGAAATAACGGCAGGCATACAAGGGCTCATGATTGAGGATGCCGATGCGCCAGTCGAAGGGGGTATAAATGAATTCCTGAGCCAGGATGAGATCGGACGCCTTGAACAGCTGGGCACAGACCTGGGTGAATTCGTTTTCATCGTTGGCTTTGAGCACCCCTTTGGAGAAGGAACCGTCGGGGATCTTGAGGACGATCGGAAAGCCCAATGGTTGGGGCAACTTTTTGCGATCCCGTTTCTGCAAAATCACGGTGCGGGGATGGGAAATTTGTTGACCGGCAAGCAGCTCCGCCAAATAGACTTTATTGGTGCAGCGGATGATGGAGTCGGGGTCGTCGATCACTGCCATTCCCTCGAAATGCGCCTTGCGGGCGAAGCGATAAGTGTAATGATCGATGGCGGTGGTGGTGCGGAGGAACAGGGCGTCGAATTCCGTCACCCGGTTGAAGTCTTTCTTTTGAATCAGCTCCACCGCGACCCCCAACTTTTTGCCGGCCTGAACGAATTTGCGCAATGCACCGGCGTTGGACGGCGGCTTCTTTTCGCCCGGCTCGTGCAGGATGGCCAGGTCGAAGCGGGCCGCCCGGCGGCTTTTGGGGAGTCGCCAGGGCTTGCTCAGATACGATTCGAGCGCGTGGGTGAAGCTCTCGTGTTGAAGGTTGGACAACTGATGCAAATGGACCGGTTGAATGGAAGCGATTCCCCAGCGACGCTCATGATGAAGCGATACTTTCAAGATCGGGCAGGGAAGCAACTCGAAAATTTGCCGGGCGAGGCCCTGCATTCGGACTTCTTCCGCTTGGCCGAAGTAAATGTTCAGTTCCAGGCTTTCTCCATCGGATGGCTGGCCTTGGGCATGTATTTTTTGCAGGGTCCGGTCCAGGTTCTCCAGGTCTAGGCTGTAGAGAGTCTTGCGGCTCAGGGCAGTGAGGGTATGGACCGATGGCAGGATTTTGTGGTGGCGGGCGCCGGCCAGCAGAGAGCAATAATATCCGGAACTCAAATAACGATAGCTGCGGCAAAAATTGATCAAATGTGTACCCCGGGGTTTAAAAAGATCCGGCCGGGCCAGATATTCTCCCGCTGTGAGTATCTGTATCCGGGGAAAATCGGGGCGCCAATCGTTCGGCTTTTCGATCAATACGATATGGGAAGGCATGGGCAGGTCAGTCGAATGTCGCGGTTGGGTCGGTGTCGATAGAGCGGGATAGGATAAGCACGGCCTTTTGGCCGGTCTTACCGTAGCGGGCCATGCGTTGGAAGTCGCGTTTCAGGATCGGCATGTCGATGGAGTCGGTGGCTGTTTTGCCGACTTCGTGATCCACGTAAGGGTCGTGCAGATAGACGAACGATTCGTCGTGACCGGTCATTACCACCCAGTGGGGAAATTTTTCCCCGTAGATTCGATAGGAACTGATGAGCACCACCGGAATGCCGCCGCGGTCGAATTTTGCGGTCAATTCTTCCACCTCCAGCGCCCGGTATTCCAGATGTATCGGCAAGGCTTGCAGTTCCTCCAGGAAGTCTTCCTGCACCAGGCGCATCACTTCGCGTTTTTCCGGGTCGCGCACCGACGTGATGAATAGCGCCCCCGGATCGTTGACGAAGACCTCGACGTCGAAGCCGCGCCGCCAGGCAGACAAGGCCAGACCGTAAGGACCGCAACCGCCGTGTCCGGAAGTCATGAATACGGTGGTGGATTCGCGCCAGATGCGAAGTTCCAATTTGCGGTCAAGCTTTAGAGAGGAATCCAAGGTCTCCATCGCCATCATCAGAGAAGCCGGTCCGCAAGTGAAATCCAACGTTTGTTCGTAGTAGGGGACGCGCGCCAGGGAAGGTTTCAGGTGCGGGGCGAGGGATTTCTCCATCCGCAGGGCATCCATGTGGTCCTCGTAATAGTCCGAGACCGTATCCAGCGCTTTGTAGCCCCGTTTTTGGTAGAGGCGGATGGCGTCGGTATTGTCTTGGCGAACTTCCAAGCGCAGAGTAATACAGTCGTGGTTCAAGGCGAGTTGTTCGGCCGCCTCGATGAGGGTGGCGCCCGTTCCTTGCCCCCGCAAGGCGGGGTCGACGGCGAGTGAATAGAGGCGCGCCAAGGAAGTGCCGCGGTGGAACAAAAGCATGGCATAGCCCGCCACGTTTCCATCGGCGGTCTCCGCCACCAGGGTGACGGCGTGAGCGCGGGTCAGAAGATAGCGAAAGGTGCGGCGGGAAAAACGATCTATGGTGAACGAGCGGTTTTCTATTTCCACCAGCCGGTTCAGATCTTCCAGGCGGGCGGGGCGGATGCTGAGTGCATGACCCGAAGGAGAGAGCTGAAAAACCGGAAGATTCGTCACGCCGCTGTTTTCCGCTGATAGTATAGGCCTTTATTCATCGCCGATTGTAGCAGGTCTATGACTGAACCGTCCGTTGGCGTTTTGTATCACTCGGTCCGTCCGCGGGTGTTGGCTTACCTGCTGGGGAGGGTAGGGTTGGTGCTGGTTGCACTGGCCCTGGTGCCGATGTCGGTGGCGCTGATGAGCGGTTTGCTCGGCATAACCCTGCGTTATCTAATTGTCCTCGCCCCGCTGGGCCTTCTATGCTGGCCGTTGGCGCGTCTTTCCCCGCCGACCGATCTGCGGGGCAACGAGGGATTGGTGGTGACCGCGCTGGCCTTTTTGCTGTCTCCCTTGCTCATGGCCTATCCTTTGAGCGGGGCCGGGGTCAGCTATTCGGCCGCGCTTTTCGAGGCGGTTTCGGCGGTGACCACCACCGGCTTGAGCACTTTGCCCGCCGTGGCGGACAAACCGCCTGCGTTTTTATTCGCCCGGGCTTGGATGCAATGGTATGGCGGACTCGGCATCGTCGCCTTGTTGCCCTTATGGCTGGAACCGGGGCGTTTGCCCAGGCGGCTGTTGGGTTTGGAAGTCGAAGCCGAACCTTTGACCTCTGCCTGGATTTACACTTGGCGAATCGGCAGGGTTTATCTGGCCATTACCGGGCTTGCCTTTTTTCTCTTGTGGGGGCTCGGCGGCGACCCCTTTGCCGCTCTCGTGCACGCCCTGGCGGCGATTTCCACCGGCGGCTTTTCGTCCTTGGACCGAGGTTTGACCGAACTGGGCGCGCCTTTTGCGGTTGGCGTTATGGGTGTCAGTTTGCTGGGAGCGTTGCCGTTCGCGATGTATCTCGGTCTGCCCGGATCGTGGTGGCGCGACCTGCAACTTCGTGCATTGTTGGTGAACGCCTTCCTGTCCGCCTGCCTGATCGCCGCCATTTTGGTGTGGCAGCAGGGGTTCGGTTGGGGGCCGGCCCTATTCCATGGGGTGCTGACGGCCATTTCCGCTCAGACCACGGCGGGTTTTTCCACCCTGGAAGTGGGCACGATGCCGCCGGCGGTATTGGGACTCTTGTTGGCGACCATGTTGAGCGGCGGTGGACTGGGTTCCACCGCAGGCGGCATCAAGTGGTTGCGAATTTTGATTTTTCTTCGCACCCTGATCTTGCAGCTGCGCCGTCTGGCGCTTCCGCCCCATGCCTGGATCGAATTGCGGCTGGGTAACCAGATCATCGACGAATCCTTGAGCAGCCGGGTGCAGCTGTTGATCCTCCTGTACGTGCTGACCGTGTTCGTTTCCTGGCTGCCTTTTTTGCTGTGGGGATATGATCCCTTGCGGTCCTTGTTCGAAGTGGTTTCGGCGGTGGCCACGGTGGGATTGTCCGTCGGGATCACCGATATGGAACTGCCGGGTTTGTTGCGATGCGTACTGGGCTTGGATATGTGGCTGGGTCGAGTGGAGATTTTTGCCGTTTTGGTCTTGTTCAATCCCGTCACTTGGAGGACTTCGCGATGAGAGTGGTGTTTATCGGCGCCAGTGCCACCAACGTGGCCTGCGCCCGGCTTTTGATCAAGCGTCGTCACGAGGTGATCATCATCGAGCGCAATCAGGATCGTATCCAGGAATTGAGTGAAAACATGGATTGCGGCTTCATTCACGGCGACGGCACCCATCCCCATATTTTGGAAGAAACCGAACCCCATTCGGTGGATGTGTTGATTTGCACCACCGGAATCGATCAAAACAATATTTTGGCCAGCCTGGTGGGAAAAACCATGAAAATTGGCCGGATATTCACCACTTTGGAAGACCCGGAATTCGAGCGCGTCGCCATTGCCCTGGGGCTGACCGAGACGCTGGTGCCGGTCCGCACCATCAGCCGTTATTTGGCCGACGCCGTCGAGGGGCGCGATATCCTCCAGCTCGCCACCTTGCTCAAGGGCGATGCCTATTTATTCTCCGTGGTCATCCCGCCGGAATGGGCGGGCTCCCTCACGGAATTGCCGCTGCCGGAAAAGCAAGCTCATCCCGCCTGGCTGTATCGCGGCGACCGCTTGGTGTTTGTGGACGCCTCTTCCGAACTCGAGGAAGGGGATGAATTGGTGATTGTCGCCTTGGACAGCAAAGTCGCCGAGGGCATTCGGCAAGAATTGCTCGACAAGGCAGCCCCTTCCCAAGTTTGAGGGAGTAACGCGATTCAGTGCTTGCCCGGCGCCAACGGAACGTCGCGTCGTTCCCAAGTGATGTAGGCTTCCAGGGCGATCATTTCCTTGCTGTCCAAGGGAAAGGGTTCGCCTTCCAGGGGGTTTTTCAGGCACCAGTTGATCATTTCCCTCAAAGTGGCCACCTTGCCCAATTGCTGCTGGAACTTGGGATAGGTTTCGGGATGAGTGTTGGCGGCATTGGGGTGGCATTGATCGCAAGAGACGTGGTTGCTGCCCATGGTCGAGTGGAACAGCTTTTCACCTTTTTCTTTCACTTCCATGAACTCGGCCCGCCATCGCTTCAGATCCTCTTCGGTGAATTCATCGCCGATAACCGAAGTGGCCGCTGCGAGCAGCGCCAGCCCCAGGGTCAAAACCTTCATGCATCCCATGGTCTCTCTCCTCATCAATAGTGGCGTTGTGGCGGGATTCGCTGGTCTTCGTCTTGATATTTGCGATCCACCGGATGGTCGAGTTTGAAGTCGTAGGCGACTGTCCGGTACTCGTTCTGCCATAGCTGATAGTGATTGGTGATCGCGCCGCTTTCCAGGTCGAGGATGTCCCATCCGGTGGCGTCGCGCTCGTGAAAAGGATCGGCCCGGTTCATGAACACGGTCAGTTTGGGTACCTGATTGGGTTTCTGGACGTAGCTGACCGGATAGGGCCAGGGCCAGGCGGTGGCCATCATGGCATAGAAAGTGATGTTGCCGATCTGGTTGTAAAGCACCTGATGGACGTGGCCGTGGAGCACGGTGACCCGATCGAAGCGCTGCAGCAGGGCTTGGACCTCTTCCGCGTCGTCGGTCCAGAAGTTCCACGGTTTGAATATCTTATACAAGGGGGAGTGGGACAGAACCACGATCGGCGTGCTCGGGTCCTGCTTGGCCAGGTCCTCCTTGAGCCATTGGATTTGAGCTTCGCCCACCATGAACGGCGAGCCTTTGGGGTTGTCCAGGCGGGCCATGTTGAGCATCCGTTCCATGGGGGTCGACCATTGGTTGATCCACTCCTCGTAGGTGAGAATGCTGTTGAGGACCGCGAAGTGGACGCCCTTGTGGTCGAAGCTGTAATGAAGGGGGCTGATATTGTCCTCCCAGTATTTACCCATATCCAGATACAGATCGTGCTCGCCGATGACCCAACGGACCGGATGGCGCAGCGACGACATCAATTCGAGACCGTGGTCCAGCTCTTCGGGTTTGCCCAATTGGGCCAGATCGCCGCCGTAGACCACGAAATCGGGCTTGGGCGACATCAAATTGACTTCCATGATCGCCTTGCGCAACCCTTGATCGAAGTTGCGGGTGAATCGGGTGCCCTTGATGTGCGTGAGATGGGAGTCGGAAATATAGGCGAAGGTGAACGGTTCGTGTTCGGCTTTGCCTTTTTGGCCCATGCCCCAGCTGATTTCCACCAGGCTGAAGGGAAGGGTGGCGGCGGCGCCGGCCACGCCGGCTTGCTTGAGGAATTTTCTCCGGGTGATGCTCATGACGCTTACCTCCCTTCAGATTGCAGATGGGCAAAACGATCGCTGGTCAAAGACTTGAGAAACTCGATCAGATCCGACTTTTCTTGGGGGGTCAATCCCAGCGGCCGGATACCGCCGTCCAGCATCGGATTGTCGAATCCGCCCTGGTCGTAAACGACGATTACCTCTTCCAGGGTCTTGAGGCTACCGTCGTGCATGTAAGGGGCGGTGAGGGCGATGTTGCGCAGGGTGGAGGTTTTGAAACGGCCGATGTCCTCCAGTTTTTCGGTGACCACGAAGCGGCCCAGTTCCGACATATCCGCCTTGGTCAATACGGTCTCGTCGATGTCCTCGCCGGCTTGTCGGGCTTTGCGGAAAGCGTCGAGGATCTGCGGCAGCCGGGATTGGATCCGGCTGAAGCCTATCCCCAAATTGTGGAACTGATTGTCGGTGAACAGGGCTTGGTTTTCCTCGATCACATGGCAACTGACGCAGCGGCCCTTGCCCCGGAAGACCTCCAACCCCCGGATCGCCGCTTCAGACAGGGCGTTTTGGTCGCCGCCGAATTGATAGCGGTCGAAGGGACTGTCGCCGGCCACCACCGTGCGTTCGAAGCTGGCGATGGCTTTGGCGACATGGTCGATGGTGATTTGTTCGGGGGGCGATCCAAAGACTTCTTGAAAGCTTTTCCGGTAATCGGGGTCCTTGCGCACGCTCTCGACGATGGGGGCGTGACTTTTCAAACCGTGCTCGACCGGGTTGAGGAAAGGATCCTTGCTTTGGGCTTCCAGGCTCGGCCTGCGTCCGTCCCAGAATTGAGTTTCATAATAGGCCGCATTGATCACCGTGGGGGAGTTGCGAGTGCCTTTCTGCTGACGGATGCCTTGAGCGATGGGCAAATCGTCCTGAAAGGCCAATTCCGGTTGATGGCAATGGGCGCAATTGATGGTGCCATCGCCACTGAAACGCTTGTCCTCGAACAATCTTTTGCCCAGCCGTGCCTTCTCCAGGGTCAAGGGGTTGTCTTCCGGAATCGGTACCGGAGGCAGGCCCAAAAGGGCTTTGTCGTCGGCTAGAGTGACTTCCGCGGCTTGGGGTTTCCACGGGGCTGCCAGTAAAGCAAACAGGACCAGAGTGAAAAGTAAGTGGCTCGCTGTGACTCCCGGACGGTCAAGAATTGGCATGGCGCCCTCCTGGAACGATCAAGATTCGCGGCCAGGATAAAACAGAAAAGGGGAAAAGCCAATGTTGGCAATTCGAGAAAAGCGCTCAGTCGCTCGATGCGAGATCACGCCGTCAGGAATGGAATTCTGCTTCGAAACCAAGCAATTGGAACAGGATCAGAGCGGCGATCACCAGAATCGCTCCCAGTCCCACCCGTCGGAAGAGGCGCATGCCCTGCTGTTGTCTGCGCACCCTTCCCAATACGTCCACCGCCGCGACATAGAAGAAAGTGCCGCCGGAAAATAACAAGATCAGTCCGATCCATTCGTGGGGGAGGTGGCGCAGGAATAGAAAGGTAATCAGCAAACCTGCCGGCGTAGCCAGACTGAACCAAATCAGGAGGCGCAACGAGTCGTGTTCTTCGCGCTTGCCGTTTTGCCAAAGAAAAGTGCCCAGGCCGAATGCAATCGGAATCTTATGCACCATGATTGCCGCCAGGATGGGCAAAGTGATGGCAAGGAGCCCGGTCGCCACACTGGCTCCCAGGGCAAGACCGTCGGTGAGGGCATGAAGGCCGAGGCCCAGGGCCAGCATATTGATCGGATTTTGCCCGTTCGCCTCCGAGTTGTTGGCCTGGGAAAATTCGTGCCCCATTCCACCGCTTTCCAGGCCGAGCATCAGCAGAAAACCGGCCAGGATGGCCAAGCCCGAGGCCAGCACCTTGGGCAGGCCGAGAAAACTGTCCGCATGGGGGATCGTCTGGGGAGGGTGGACGAGAAACAGCACCTCGAAGCCTTCCGGGATGACGATTACCATGGCCGATGCCAGCAATAAGCCGGCTGCGATGGCGGTGGTCGCGCTCCACAAACCGGGTTTGCCCGCCGGTAGATAACGGGGAGCAAGGCCGGCGGCCATCGCTCCCAAAAAAGCGGTAAGCGCGATGCTAAAAGCGGTGGTCCATCCTGACATGAGGAATTATGTACTCCGTAAGGCTTGGGATTGATTCGGTGAAGGGTACTTGCGCCATTGAACGGCGTGTGAGTATATCACCCGACAGCGCGAGGGGAGAACGAAGTGGCGGGAGAATTCCACGAATATGGCTGCTATTCTTAGATTCACCCGGGAAGATAGGGGGAGGACTTTGAGCATGCGAATTACAATTAAACGGTGGTTGCTTTGGGTAACGGTAATCGGGGGGATTCCAAGTGCCTACGGCGCCGGCCAGCAGCCCTTGGGAATCGATCCGTTTGCTTATATCCTCGTCGAGTTGGGCGTGCTCCTGGGGGTCGTGGTAGCCGGTCATCTGTTGGCGCGGCGACTGAATCTGCCCAAGATTCTGGGAGAACTCTTGATCGGCTTGGTATTCGGTAACTTGTTGTATTGGAGCGAGCTGTCACCGCTGTTCTTCCTGATCATGCATCTGGGCGATGCCAATATGTTGTTCCGAGAGGTCTGGGTGTCGGGTGCTTCGGTGGTGACCGCGGCCTTGAACATCTTTCCGCCCGAGGAACTCGAACCGGGTGGTCTCGGAGATCGGCTGATCAGTATTTTGGTGGGAGACGAAGGTCCGGGTTTTCTGTTGATGGGCAGTGCGCTGTGGCACTTTTCCAATCTGGGCATCCTGTTCCTGCTGTTCAAGGTGGCATTGGACGTGCGGCTGGATGAATTGGTGGAGGTGGGCCCCGAATCCTTACGAGTAGCGCTCTGGGGTGGAATCGGCTCGTTGGCGTTGGGTTGGGTTGCAAGTTTCTGGTTGCTACCGGAATCCAGTTGGACCGCCAGGTTTCTTCTCGCCAGTGGTTTGGTCTCCACCAGCGCCAGCATCAGTTTGGCTTTGATGCCGCTTTTTCGGAGGCGGTTTACCCAGGAAGCCAAGATCCTTGTCGGTGCCGTGCTCCTTGACGATGTGTTGGCTATCGGGTTGATCTCCGTTGCTTCTTCTTTGGTTCAAAGCGGTGGTTGGCTTGGCATCTTGGCGGATTTGCTGGGTGTTGGACTGTTTTTCTTCGGTGTCTACTGCATCTGCCGTAAAGCGCCCACCTGGGAACTGGCCTGGATGAAAGATATGGAAGAATATCAGGCCAAGCTGCTGTTGCCTTTGGGGTTGGCGTTTATTATGGCTTGGTTTGCCGACCTACTGGGCTTGTCCGGTATTTTAGGGGTGTTCGAAGCGGGCTTGATTCTAAACAGCCTGAACCTCGAAGAAAGATGCGAAGGTCGGGTTACGATGCAGGATCTGATAACCCCTCTGGAAAAAGTGTTCGCTCCCATTTTCTTTGTCCTGATGGGCATGCAAATCAATTTGGCGTCTTTGTTTTCCCTTAAGATTGTGGGTATGGCTTTGCTTTTGACGATTGTGGCGATGGGGGCGAAATTACTCGCTGCGCGAATGGCCGTTCCAGACGTTCGCGGGTGGGTGCTAGGCTGGGCCATGGTGCCGCGGGGTGAAATCGCCATGATCGTTGTGGCTTTGGCCAAAGGCTTCGGTTTATTAACGGATGATGTCTATGCGGCCTTCGTGATGATGATGGTGGGCACCATGCTGATCGCCCCTTACATGTTGCAAAGGCAGCTTTCCGAATCGGTGATGGTTGAAGAGGAGCGCTCCCCATGACAGATACGCACGATTCGTCATCCAAATCCCGACCATCGGCCGAGGCGCCCGCTTTGCAGCGAGTGGAGCCTTTGCCTTGGCAGACCCCCAAGCCCCCCGAAGAGGATCCGGAGGCGCCCAGGCGGGTTCAGCGGATCCTGGCCAGTCCCAGCTATCGTCCGGCGGTTCGCGATGTGGAATTTCTCAATCGTTACGAAACCCGCTCCACCCGCCTGCAGCTGGACTATCTCAAGCCGGAATTGGAGCTTCAGCGGGAGGGCGTGCAAAACAGTATCGTGGTCTTCGGCAGTACCCGGATTCCGGAGCCGGTCGCCGCCCGGCGCAAGTTGCGGGTGCTTAAGGAGGCTTTGGCAAAGCGGCCCCATAGCGAGGAGCTCCGACGCCGCGTGCAAGTGGCCGAGCGGATCGCCGCCAAGGCCAAATACTACGACATCGCCCGGGAATTCGGCCGCTTGGTGGGCGATTCCGGACGGGGACCCTTGGATTGCCGGTTGGTGGTGATGACCGGCGGAGGGCCCGGGATCATGGAGGCGGCCAGCCGAGGGGCCTTCGATCGGGGAGCCAAAAGCGTGGGGCTCAATATCACCTTGCCTTATGAACAATTTCCCAATCCCTATATCACGCCGGAACTGTGTTTCCAGTTCCACTACTTCGCCATTCGGAAGCTGCATTTCCTGCTGCGGGCCAAGGCGCTGGTGGTGTTTCCCGGCGGATACGGTACGCTGGATGAACTGTTCGAAACCTTGACTTTGATCCAGACCCGCAAGATTCGATCGGTGCCGGTGGTGTTGGTGGGGGAGGAATACTGGCGCCGCGCGGTGGATTTCGATTTTCTGGTGGAGGAAGGCACGATCGATCAGGAGGACCGTCAATCCTTCCGCTATGTGGAAACCGCTCGGGAAATTTGGGATGAAATCGTTTGGTGGTACGAGAGTCGGGGGGAAGCCTTGATTAATGGAGACCTCTGTCCGATGCCATCGGAGGATGATTGATCGTTAAATACGAGGAGCGAGAAGAACCATGCAGATCGAATTTCACGGTGCCGCGGGCGGAGTGACCGGCTCTTGCTATTTGCTCGAGGTGGCGGATCAAAAACTCCTGATCGATTGCGGCTTGTATCAGGGGGGACGGGAAATCGAAGAGGAAAACGCCAAGCCCTTCGGTTTCGATCCGGCGGAGATCGATTATGTGCTGCTCACCCACGCGCATCTGGATCACTGCGGGCGCTTGCCGCTATTGGTCAAACAAGGGTTTCGGGGGGAAATCATCACTACCGGGGCCAGCCGCGACCTGGCCAAGATCATATTGATGGATTCCGCCCACCTGGCCGAGGAGGAAGCGCGACGTAAAACTTATCAGGCTCGGAAAGCCGGGCGAAAGGAGCCGATAGAGCCGCTCTACAGCGTGCTCGACGCGCTGGATACCCTCGACTTTTTCGGGCGTCGAATGGAGTACAACCGGCCCACTCGGATCGCCAAGGGGATTCGGGCGACTTTCATCGATGCCGGTCATATTCTCGGATCGGCTGCCATTCTGCTGGATCTTCAGGAAAGCGGCCGTCATCGTAAAGTGCTTTTTTCCGGCGATTTGGGCAATCGGGGCAAGCCGATCGTGCGCGATCCGGCCCATCCCCCTCATGCGGACGTGGTGGTGATGGAAACCACCTACGGCAATCGTCCCCACAAGCCGCTCGCCCCTTCCGTGACCGAATTGTACGAAGCGATTCTGGATACCCTGGATCGGGGGGGTAATGTGATCATTCCCACCTTCGCTCTGGAACGGGCTCAGGAGCTTCTTTATTTTCTGCGGGAAGGGATCGAATCGAAAATTCTGCCGCGGCATTTGCCGGTGTTTCTGGATTCCCCCATGGCCATCTCCGCCACCGAGATCTTTCGCCGCCATCCCGAATGTTACGACCGCGAAGCCAATGAAATTTTTCACAGTGGGCGCGATCCGCTCGACTTGCCCAATTTGTATTTCACCCGCGAGACGGCCGAATCCATGCGCTTGAATCAGATCGACAGCGGCGCGGTGATTCTGGCCGGCTCGGGGATGTGCACCGGCGGCCGGGTACGGCATCATCTCAAGCACAATCTGTGGCGTCCCGAATGTAGTCTCGTGTTCGTCGGGTTTGCCGCGCGCGGCACCTTGGCGCGGATCATTATCGACGGCGCCCAAACGGTACGCCTGTTCGGCCGAGAGATCCAAGTGCGGGCCAAGCGGTACACGATTGGCGGATTTTCCGCTCATGCCGATTGCCATGAATTGGCGGACTGGCATCGACAGACCGGTCGTCCGGAACTGACTTTTCTGGTTCACGGCGAAGACGAAGCCCGAAACGCCATGGCGGGCCGCCTCGACGGCCGAGTGGAACTCCCCGATCTGCACAGCCGCTATTCGCTTTGAGTGCTTTGCTTGGATGAAGGAGACCTTGGAGGAGAGCGACATTTCGCTCCGAAGTCGGCGTTTGGCTTTGGGGTTGCGGGGCAAAATGATCTTGGGCGTGGCGGCCCTCTTGATCGTGATCGGTCTGACGGGAATGGTGGTGGGCGATTATCTGATCAGTACGATTCGCGAGTATTTCGGTACCGCCTTCGTGCGCGATCACACCTTGCTCAGCCGTCAGAAATTACTCACTTTGATCGAGCGGGAATTGGCGCTGACCAAACGCCTCGCCCAGGCGGAGGTCACCCGGCAATGGATGCTGGACGAAGAGGATCCCCGCAAAAAAGCCCGGTTTTTTCGTGAAGCGGAAGGGTTTCGCCGGCTTTTCAGGGGGCATCTCTATTCCGTCATCGTGCATGGTTCCGGCCATTATTATCTGAACGACGAAAGTCAGCCTTACAGCACTCGTCCGCGCTATACCTTGAGCCCCGACAATCCCGACGACGCATGGTATTTCGCGACCCTGGAAATCTCGCCAGGCTATACCCTCAATGTGAATCGCGATGCCAAGCTGAAATTGACCAACCTCTGGTTCAACGTCATCGTGACTGACGATTCGCAACCCATCGGGGTGGCGAGCACGGGTTTGCCGTTGTCCGAACTGTTGGCGGATTTCTTTGCTTCCAGCGAAAGCGGCGTCACCAACCTGATCGTTGACCGCGCCGGCCGCATCCAGATGCATCCCGATCCGAACCTGATCGAATATAGCTCCGTTTCTAAAGCGCACGCGGATAACACCTTGTTTAAATTGTTGGGGGAGGTGCCTGCGACCACCCTTCAAAAAGCCATGGCCGAACTGGAAAAAACCTATGGCGGTGTGGAAGTGGTTAAACTTCGGCACAACGGAAAACATCGGCTCTACGGCTTGTCTTTCATGCCGGAGCTGGGTTGGTTTTTCGTCACTGCGGTGGATCTCGATATCGCCCGTTTGCTTAACGAGCGCCTTTTGCTGGTTTTCGCTTTAAGTGCCGTGGGCGGCGTGATTATTGTGGTTCTGGTGGTCGCGGCGGGGGTTCATCGGATCCTATTGGCGCCGTTGATGCTGTTGACCCGTTCCGTGCGTCAAGTCGCCGCCGGCGATTATCAGCTTCGCTTGAATTCGACGACGCAAGACGAAATCGGTGAACTGACGCGCATGTTCGCCTATATGACACAGCAGGTGCGCCGCCATGCCGACGAACTGGAGGAACGGGTCCAGCAGCGAACCCGGGATTTGCGGCGGGCCAACGACGAAATGACCCTGGCCCAGCAAAAGATTCACGAGAGCCTGCGTTATGCCGGCATGATTCAGACGGCGATTTTTCCGACCCGCCAGCTGGCCGAGCAAGTCGGGATCGAACACTTTATTCTGTGGAAACCTCGCGATGCGGTTGGCGGAGATTTTGTCTTGTTTCATGAAGACGGGGAAGCTTATCTGCTCGGACTGGTGGACTGTGCCGGCCACGGCGTGCCCGGGGCATTTATGACTATAATTGCTCAGGCGGCCTTCGATTCGGCGATCAAGGAAACGAGCATCGCCGATCCGGCGGCGCTTTTGTCGCGGGCCGATGCGGCGGTCCGTGCGATGCTGCCGTCTCGGGGAAATCTTGCCTCGTTGGCGACCAATATGGATGTGGGTTTGTGCCACATCGATCGGCGTGAGCAGAGCTTGAAATTCGCCGGCGCCAGGCTGTCTCTCTACCGGAGCGGCAAGGACGGCGTCGAAGAAATTAAAGGGCAAAGGCGGAGTCTGGGAGAACGCAAGCGCGGCCGCTTTGAAAATAGGCGTTTTTCCCTGGAGGCGGGGCAAGGTTTTTACCTAACCACCGACGGACTGCTCGATCAGTCCGGCGGGAACAAAGGTTACGGTTTCGGCAGAAGGCGTTTCGCCGAATTTATGGAACGGCATTCCCCTCTATCCATGGACGCGCAAAAAGTAGCGCTGGCCGACTGCCTGAAGGCGTATCAAGGAAACTTTCCGCAACGGGACGATATTACCGTGTTGGGGTTTCGTGTCCCTTGAATCGGACCTGTGTCCGCCGGTTATCGTCAATTGCCTGATTTAAAACTTTCGATAAGCAACCATGGAACAATTGGATATATTGGCCCTCCGGGAAAGGTTCGTACAGCAGAATATCGTGTTATGCTTCAACGGTCCTTTTTCTTCCATGTTGATTCAAGAAACCGGACGGGCGTTACGTAACTACATGGGGAGGCTCTCGGAATCTCCCTCCGCGGTGATGGATGTATTTTCGGTATATATTGAAACCACCCAAAACATTCACAAATATGCCTTGGCCCAAAATTTCGACGAACGGCAGGCCACGGCGACGGTGGTGGTATCTCGCGCCGACAGCGGTACATACATCGTCAGCGTGGGCAATATCGTGAAAAAAACGGATGGTGAGGTTTTATCCGAACGCATCCGATCCCTTGCGAAAATGGATAAATACGAATTAAAGGCCGCATACAAGGCCCAGTTGCGACAACCGCGGCATTCAGCCGGTGCGGGATTGGGCTTGATTGCGGTGGCGAGGAAGGCCCGGGAGCCCTTGAAAGCCTCTTTGAAATCTCTGGATGAGGATTATGCTTTTTTCAGCCTTCGCGTCGTAATTTAAAATCAATGGCTATGCAAGATTTCACCATTCCGAGTACGGGGTCCACGCCCGAGATCATCTCCAATTGGGCGGCTGGACGGTTGGTAATGCGGGGGGATTCCTATCCGGAAAATTCTTTCGAATTTTTTCAACCGGTGATCGATTGGGTCGAACGGTTTCTGGTCGAAACCGACAGGACGCTCCAGGTGGATTTGTTCCTGCTTTATCTGAATACCAGCAGTATCCGTTCGTTGATGGAGATCCTGGATTTGCTGGAAGCCGCGCATCGGGCTGACAAACCGGTCCGGGTTAGTTGGTACTATGATCAGGAAAACGAACGATTGGCCGAGTTGGCGGAAGAATTCAAGGAAGATTGTACTTTTCCATTCCATATTTTGACGCTTGCGGAAGAGTGATGGGAGAAAGCCGAGCGGAAATTCAATTTCACCGGGACGAAACTTCCCTCGATCAAGTCATCGAGGAATTGTTGGAAGATCCGAGCTATGCCGGTCAACCCTTGCGGGAAGCTTTAGCAGATTTATTCTCCCGCTATCGGCAACATTTGCATCAATTGGAGAAGATCACTCGGATCGCCGATCGCTACCAGAATGCCGAGCGGGAGCGTGGCAAGAGTTACGCCATGCGTTATCAACGGCAGCTGCGGAAGCTGGAGAAAATCATCCGGATCAGCGACCGCTATCAGTATATGTTGCGCGATGTGAATCGGCGTTTGCATTATTTGTCCATGCGCGACGAGCTGACCGACTTGCCCAACCGCCGCTGCATGATGGAGCGCTTGAATACCGAAATCAGTCAAGCCAAGCGCTTAATGCAAGAATTGACCGTGGCGCTGGTGGATATCGATCATTTCAAGCAAATCAATGACCGATACGGCCACGTCGTCGGGGACGAGGTGCTCGTGTGGGTCGCCTCGACCCTCAAGGGAATGCTCCGTGAATATGATGTCTGCGGCCGCTGGGGCGGAGAAGAGTTTCTGATTTTGTTGCCCCAGACCGATCAGGCCGCGGCGCAGCCGATTGTTGAGCGTCTTTGCCGGACCATCTCTTCCTGCACGATACCGCTTTCCGAAGAAAATGCCCGTTGCCAGGTCACGGTGAGCGTCGGTTTGACCCAGTGGCGCATGGGCGAACCGGTGGATCATGTGCTTAAACGCGCCGATGACGCCTTGTACAAGGCCAAACATCGGGGCAGAAATCGATATGTCAACGCTTGAATGCCTATGCCCATCGCAACCCTAACCCTCAATCCGGCGGTGGATGTCACCTACGAAATCGAACGCTTGATCCGCGACCAAAAAGCCCATGCGGACGCCACCCGCTTCGATCCCGGCGGTAATGGGATCAATGTGGGCAGAGCGCTCAAACGCCTCGATGTGACCGCGAGCAATGTTTGCTTGCTGGCGGGAGAAACGGGGCAATTTTTGGAACGCCTGTTGGGCCAGCATGTAGACGATCCGGTCTATGTCTGGGTGGATGGAGAGACCCGTATCAATGCCACCATCCTCGAGTCGGAAACCGCCTCCCAATACGAGGTCAGCGGAATCGGGCCGCAGTTTCCCCAGACAATTCTGGATTCCTTGCGGCAACGTTTCGTTGGCCGGGTGGGGAACGGCTACGGCGTGGTGACCGGATCCGTTCCTCCGGGCGTTTCGGAAGACGTGTATGCGACTTTCATCCATCCAATCCGCGCCGCGGGCGGGCGACCGGTTTTGGATGCCCATGGGGCGCTTCTCAGGCGAGGGATCGAAGCCAAGCCTTTTTTGATCAAGCCGAATCTCTATGAACTGGAGTTGATCACCGGACGCAAATTAACCGATATCCGGGCGGTAGCGACCGAAGCCCAACGGATTCAGCGGTCCGGCGTGGACTATGTATGTGTTTCCTTGGGCAAGGAGGGAGCTTTGCTGACCGGGGCGGAAGGCACCTATCACGCGATACCGCCCAAAGTGAAGGTCCGTTCCAGCGTGGGCGCCGGCGATTCCATGGTGGGAGGCTTGGTGGCGGGATTCGCCCGGGAGGACGCGCTCGACGACATCCTGCGGCTGGCGGTGGCGTGCAGTGTCGGCACCGTGGGGCAACCGGGGACCGAGCTGTTTGATCCGGAGGATCTGCCGGAGCTGATGGAACAGATTGAAATGCGGGTCGTCGATTAGGCGGGGTACGCCGCGTAAGAATCACCAACCCACTTGTTGAGACGGCGGTAGGGGCGGCCGTGGGCAAAAACGCCGCCGGCGCGCCCCGCCAGTGCCAGAGGCCGCCGAACAAGAACCCTCCCGACAGCATTGCCAGCGGCGGTCGAGCCGCTTCATAGAGGCTATTTGCAAAGCGATTCAAATTGGGGTGGGGTCCGGCGGCTTGACCGGAGGGCGTTCGCGACCCGGACGGTCGCGATTCGAGCCCCCAGGGACGGGTTCATGGCGTCCCGGAGGTCAAGCCGCCGGACCCTACTTCGGGTCAGCTTTGTAAACAGCCTCATAGAATGAAAAGGGAGCGCGTTTTGGGTCTGTTTCCCGGCGCCGAAACAGGCATAATGGAAATAATTTGAACGAGCACCGGGGAGGGCGTCATGGCGCAGGATTATCGGTTCATCCGTTTTTTTTCCGAGCTGGGTATCGACGATGTGCCTTCGGTGGGAGGTAAAAACGCTTCCCTGGGGGAGATGTACCGGGCGTTGATGTCCGAGGGGGTCAAGGTGCCCAATGGGTTTGCGATCACCGCGGAAGGTTACCGCTACATGCTCGACAAGGCGGATGCCTGGCAGTCGCTGCATCAAGCCCTGGACGGACTGGATTCCGATAATATGAGCGATCTGAAGCGAGCCGGCAGCCGTGCCCGGCAAATTGTCTATGAAGCGGGTGTTCCGGACGATCTGCGCGAGGAAATCTTCGCCGCTTATGAAAAATTGGAAGCGGAGTACGGGGAGGATCTGAGCGTCGCGGTACGGTCGTCCGCGACCGCCGAGGATTTGCCCACCGCCAGTTTCGCCGGCCAGCAGGAAACCTATCTCAACATTCGCAGTGGAGAGGCGCTGGTCGAATCGATTCGGCGCTGTTTCGCCAGTTTGTTCACCGACCGCGCCATCCATTACCGCGTCGATCGCGGATTCGATCACTTCAAGGTCGCCTTGTCGGTGGGGGTGCAGAAAATGGTGCGTTCCGATCTGGCCGCCAGCGGCGTCATGTTCTCGCTGGATACGGAAACCGGTTTTCGCGATGCCGTGTTTATTACCGGCAGTTACGGGTTGGGTGAAAACGTGGTGCAGGGGGCGGTGGATCCGGACGAATTTTACGTTTTCAAACCCACCTTCCGCCAAGGATATCGGTCGGTGCTGCGACGCCGGCCCGGCTCGAAAAAGATCAAAATGATTTATGCCGAAGGCGGCCAGCAGACCACTCGCAACGTGCCGGTCCCTCACGCCGAGCGGGAGCTTTTCTGTCTCAGTGACGACGATGTCCATCTCCTGGCCGAGTATGCGATCAAGGTGGAAGACCACTATGGGCGTCCCATGGATATGGAGTGGGCCAAGGACGGGATCGACGATCAATTGTATCTGGTCCAGGCGCGTCCCGAGACGGTCGCCTCCCAGAAGAGCGCGACCGTCCTGGAGGAGCATCGCCTGACCGGGAGCGGCAAGGTGTTGTTGGAAGGGCGCGCGGTGGGCAATAAAATCGCGGCGGGAAAGGCGCAGGTGATTTCCGATGTGCGCCGCCTGTCCGAATTTCGGCCCGGCGAAGTGCTGGTGGCGGATATCACCACCCCGGATTGGGAGCCGGTCATGAAAACCGCCGCCGCGATCGTCACCAACCGCGGCGGCAGAACCTGCCATGCGGCGATCGTCGCCCGGGAGCTCGGGATCCCGGCGGTGGTGGGCGGCGGCGAGGCCACCGAGGTTTTGAAGGACGGTCAAATGGTTACCGTCTCCTGTGCCGAGGGGGACGTGGGGAGAATCTATGAAGGGGAAGTCTCGTATACGGTGGAAGAGGTGGACTTGTCCGATATGGCGCGCCCCAAGACGGAGATCATGATCAACCTCGGCAACCCGGATTTGGCATTCCAAACCTCGTTCATCCCCAATGACGGCGTCGGCTTGGCGCGCATGGAATTCATCATCAACGAATCGATCAAAGTCCACCCCATGGCGCTGGTGCACCCCGAGCAAGTGGAAGATTCGCAGGAGCGGGCGGCGATCGAGAAATTGACCCGGGGTTATCGCGATCCGAAGGAATTTTTCATCCGCAACCTTGCCGAAGGGATTGGCACCATCGCCGCGGCTTTCTATCCCAAGCCGGTGGTGGTCCGGATGTCCGACTTCAAGACCAACGAATACGCATCCTTGCTAGGCGGGCGTTGGTTCGAACCCGACGAGGCCAACCCCATGCTGGGATTCCGCGGCTCGGCCCGCTATGCCCATTCGGCGTACTCGGAAGGGTTCGCCCTGGAGTGCGCGGCGATGAAGCGGGTGCGCGAGGAGATGGGGTTGACCAACGTGGTGTTGATGTTGCCGTTCGTGCGGCGGGTGGACGAGGCCGAGAAGGTAATGGCGAAAATGGCCGAATTGGGGCTCGAGCGCGGCAAGCGGGATCTCAAGGTCTATTGCATGTGCGAAATTCCCAACAACGTGGTCCAGATCGACCGGTTTGCCGAGTATTTCGACGGTTTTTCCATCGGCTCTAACGATCTGACCCAGTTGACCTTGGGAGTGGACCGGGATTCGGCGCTGGTGGCCTTCGATTACGACGAACGCGACGAGGGGGTGAAAAACATGATCCGCTTGGCCGTCGAGGGTTGCCGCCGCAACGGCGTGCATTCGGGTTTGTGCGGCCAGGCCCCCTCGGATTATCCTGAAATGGCCGAATTCTTGGTCGCTTGCGGTATCGATTCCATGAGTTTGAATCCCGATGCGGTGCTCAAAACCACCCAGATCGTTCTGGACGCGGAAAAGCGCCTCGAGAGTTCGGAGCGATCCGGCTAGAAGCCAGTGGCATTAATACTTATTAAGTAGCACAATATTCGTTTATTCAAGCGAAAGAAGTTCTGAGAAATTTCCATGGAAGAATTTCAGCGCATCAAGCGCCTTCCCCCCTATGTGTTCAATATCGTCAATCAGCTCAAGGCCAAGCAGCGGGCGGCGGGAGAGGACATTATCGATTTCGGGATGGGCAATCCCGACCAGCCGCCTCCCCGCCACATCACCGACAAGCTGGTGGAGGCGGCTCAGCGGGAGACGACCCATCGCTATTCCCTGTCCAAGGGCATCCCCCGTTTGCGCAAGGCGATTTGCGACTGGTACGCGCAGCGTTACGATGTCCAATTGGACCCCGAGTCCCAGGCGATCGTCACCATCGGCTCCAAGGAGGGGTTGGCCCATCTGGCGCTTGCCACCCTCGGCCCCGGGGATGTGGTGTTGGTACCCAATCCGGCCTATCCCATCCATCCCTACGGATGCGTGATCGCGGGAGCGGATATCCGCCATGTGCCGTTGACTTCGGGCCGCGATTTCTTCGAGGAATTGGAGCAGGCCATCCGCGATTTGTGGCCGCGTCCCAAGATGCTGATCCTGAACTTCCCGGCCAACCCCACCACTCAGTGCGTGGAGCTGGAATTTTTCGAGCGGGTGGTGGCGATTGCCCGGGAGTACCGGATTTGGTTGGTCAACGATATCGCCTACGCCGACATCGTTTTCGACGGCTACAAGGCGCCCTCGATATTGCAAGTGCCGGGGGCGATGGATATGGCGGTGGAGTTTTATTCTCTCTCCAAAAGCTACAATATGCCCGGTTGGCGGGTAGGCTTCATGTGCGGCAATCGGGAATTGGTGGCGGCGCTGGGAAGGCTTAAGTCCTATCTCGACTACGGCATGTTCACCCCGATTCAGATCGCCGCGATCACCGCTTTGGAAGGACCGCAGGATTGCGTCGCCGAAATTCGCGACATGTATCGCCGCCGCAGGGATGTGTTGTGCGACGGGCTCATGCAATTGGGTTGGGAGGTGGAAAAACCCAAGGCGACCATGTTCGTTTGGACGCCCATTCCGGAACCCTATCGAGCGATGGGTTCGTTGGAATTTTCCAAGAAATTGTTGTTGGAAGCCAAGGTGGCGGTCTCCCCGGGCATCGGTTTCGGCCAGTACGGGGAGGGATTTGTGCGTTTCGGCCTGATCGAGAACGAGCACCGCACGCGTCAGGCCATTCGTGGAATCCGCCATATGATGCGGAAGGACGGCACGCTATAATGCCGCCCCCTCTGCGAGAGGGGAGCGTCTGAGCGAGCCGGATTGAAACCCAATTAATTTTCAGTATGCACGAGGAGAAACAATTGCACCCGGTCAAAATAGGCCTTTTAGGCCTGGGAACCGTGGGCGGCGGGACGGTGAACGTGTTGGCCCGGAACACCCGTGAGATCACCCGCCGCGCCGGGCGTGAAATTCAGGTGGCCAAGGCTTTTACCCGGGATCCGGAGAAGCCGCGTATCTGCGGGACCGAAGGCATCGATTTGGTCACCGATCCTTGGGAGGTGGTGGAAGATCCCGAGATCGCCATCGTCGCCGAACTGATCGGCGGTACTTCCTTGGCCAAGGAGTTGGTGCTGCGCGCCATCGAGCTGGGCAAGCACGTGGTCACCGCCAACAAGGCCCTGATCGCCTTGCACGGCAACGAGATCTTTTCTCGGGCCTCGGAGCAGGGGGTGATGGTGGCCTTCGAAGCGGCGGTGGCGGGGGGGATCCCCATCATCAAGGTGCTTCGGGAAGGGTTGACGGGCAACCGGATCGAGTGGGTGGCCGGGATCATCAACGGCACCGGCAATTTCATTCTCACCGGCATGCGCGATCAAGGGCGGGTTTTCGACGATGTGCTGACCGAAGCCCAGGCGTTGGGCTATGCCGAGGCCAATCCCGCCTTCGACGTGGAAGGAATCGACGCCGCCCATAAGCTGACCATTCTCGCCGCCATCGCTTTCGGCATCCCCCTTCAGTACGACAAGGTCTATACCGAGGGTATCACCCGGATCACGCCCGAGGATATCCGTTATGCCCAGGAGCTGGGTTATCAGATCAAGCATCTGGGCATCGCCCGACAGACCCCCGATGGCATCGAATTGCGCGTCCATCTCTGCTTGATTCCCGCACGCCGCCTGCTGGCCAATGTGGAAGGGGTGATGAACGCGGTGGTGGTCAAGGGCGACGCGGTGGGGCCGACTTTGTACTACGGCCCGGGTGCCGGAGCCGAACCGACCGCGTCGGCGGTAGTGGCCGATCTGGTGGATGTCGTTCGGGTATTCACCGCCGATCCGGGTAATCGAGTGCCCCATTTGGCGTTTCAACCCGATGCGTTGAGCGATCTGCCGGTCCTTCCCATCAGCGAGATCGAGACCGCCTACTATCTGCGCCTCAAGGTGGCCGATCAGCCCGGTGTCCTGGCCGATATCGCCCGCATTTTGGCCGATCACGAAATCAGCATCGAAGCGGTGATCCAAAAAGAGCCCCAGGAGGGGCAAATGGATCTGCCGTTGATTTTCCTCACCCACAAAGTCAAGGAAAAAGCCTTGGATGCGGCTGCCGCGAAAATCGAAGCCTTGCCCGCCGTCAAGGCACCCCTTTACCGAATTCGACTGGAAACCTTGGAGTGACCATGAACCGTTACACTGGTCTGATCGACCGTTACCGCGACCGCCTGCCCATCGCCCCGGAGACCTCCCCCATCAGTCTGTGCGAGGGCGATACCCCGCTGATCCGGTTGGAAAATCTGCCGCGTTTGATCGGCAAGGAGGCGGAGATCTACGTCAAATTCGAAGGCCTCAACCCGACCGGTTCCTTCAAGGATCGTGGCATGACGGTGGCGGTGACCCGCGCGGTGCGCGAGGAAGGCAGCCGCGCGGTGATTTGCGCTTCCACCGGGAATACCTCGGCATCGGCGGCGGCTTACGCGGCGCGCGCCGGAATCCACGCTTTCGTGTTGATTCCCGAAGGCAAGATCGCCATGGGCAAGCTCGCCCAGGCGCTGATGCACGGCGCCGAGGTGATCCAGATCCAAGGGAATTTCGATGCGGGCATGCGGATCGTCAAGGAAATCGCCGATCACGCGCCGGTCTCCATCGTCAATTCCATCAACCCCTATCGCATCGAGGGCCAGAAAACCGCCGCCTTCGAGATCGTGGATGCCTTGGGGAAAGCGCCCGATTATCACTGCCTGCCGGTGGGCAATGCGGGCAATATCACCGCCTATTGGAAGGGCTATCGGGAATACCACGCCGATGGGGTGGCGGCGAAACGACCGGTGATGTGCGGCTATCAGGCCGAAGGGGCGGCGCCTTTCGTCAAGGGCGAGCCGGTGGATCATCCCGAAACGGTAGCCACCGCGATCCGCATCGGTCATCCCCAGTCCTGGGACGGAGCGTGGACGGCGCAGCGGGAATCGGGGGGCTGGTTCGCCTGCTTTTCCGATGCCGAGATCCTCGAGGCGCAAAAATTGCTTGCCGATCACGAAGGCATTTTCTGTGAGCCGGCTTCGGCCGTTTCCATCGCCGGGGCGCTCAACGATCTGAAGACCGGCAAAATTCCGGAGGGAAGTACGCTCGTCTGCACGCTTACCGGCAACGGCCTCAAGGATCCCGATACCGCGATCCGTCAGTGCCAGGTCACCCCGCAAACGGTGGCGGCGGAACTGGAGGCGGTCAAGCGCGCGATTTTGGAACGGTTGTGAGGGGATGCGTAGGAAAAAAATTCGCCAGCGTCCGATACCTGCGCAGCCTCACTCCCTCCCGTCCCGACTGCATCCCGTTCTGACCCGCGTCTATCTGAGTCGGGGCATTCGTCATCCCGACGAACTCGACCGAACGCTGGCTGCCTTGCCGCCGCCGTGGACCTTGACCGGCATCGATGCCATGAGCGCGCGATTGGCGCAGGCCTTGGAGCGCGGGGAACGCCTACTCGTGGTGGCCGATTACGACGCCGACGGGGCCACCGCCTGCGCCCTGGCGGTCACCGGCCTGCGTGCCATGGGCGCACGGCAGGTGGATTTCATCGTTCCGGATCGCTTCCGCCTCGGTTACGGGTTGACACCGCAACTGGTCGAGCAAATCTTGGATCGCAAGCCTCAAGTGTTGGTGACGGTGGATAACGGGATCGCCAGCCTGGAGGGAGTGGCGGCGGCCAAGGCCGCGGGTCTGGACGTGCTGATCACCGATCATCACCTGCCGGGCGAACGTCTGCCGGACGCCGATGTGATCGTCGATCCCAATTTGCCCGATGATTCCTTTCCCAGCCGGGCTTTGGCCGGGGTGGGGGTGATGTTCTACGTTTTGACCGCTTTGCGAACCCGATTGCGCGCGCAGGATTGGTTCCAACTCCAGGGTATGGCCGAGCCGAATTTGGCGGAATTGCTCGATCTGGTCGCCTTGGGGACGGTGGCCGACGTGGTGCCCTTGGATGAGGTCAACCGCATTCTGGTGCATCAGGGGTTGGAGCGGATGCGCGCCGGTCGCGCCCGCCCCGGCGTTCGGGCGCTATTGGAGGTGGCCGGCCGGGATCCGGAAGGCTTGGTGGCTGCGGATTTGGGATTTGCCTTGGGGCCGCGTCTGAATGCCGCCGGCCGCTTGGAGGACATGGGTTTGGGTATCCGGTGCCTGCTCAGCGCCGATCTCGACGAGGCGCGCTCTTTGGCCCGGCGCTTGGATACGCTCAACCGGGAACGGCGGGAAATCGAGGCTCGAATGCAGAGTGATGCGCTCGAATATTTGCAATCCGATGAGTGGGACCGCGGGGCGTCTTCCGGGGTATGTTTGTTCGATCCGGCTTGGCACGAGGGAGTGATCGGCATTCTGGCTTCCCGCATCAAGGATCGATTGGGGTTGCCGGTCATCGCCTTCGCCCAAGGGGAAGACGGTTATTTGAAGGGATCGGCCCGTTCCATAGCCGGCCTGCACATTCGCGATTTTTTGAGTGAAATCGACGCTATCCGTCCCGGCCTGATCGTGCGTTACGGAGGTCACGCCATGGCGGCGGGTTTGACCTTGAAAAGCGGCGATTTCGATCTCTTCGCCGAACTATTCGCCGCTCGGGTGAAAGCGCAACTGGGCGAATCCGCGCCGGAAAGCGTGATTCATACGGACGGCCCTTTGCAGGTAGCCGATTTCTCCCTTCGGCTGGCCACCGAACTGCGCCGGGGCGGGCCGTGGGGACAAGGTTTTCCCGAACCGGTGTTCGAGGGAGATTTCGAGTTGTTGAACGCTCGCGTCGTGGGAGAGCGGCATCTGAAAATGTCCCTGCGGCCCCGGGGAGGTCCCCCTTTGGACGGGATCGTTTTTGGCCTGGACGACCCCGCCAAGTGGCTGGGTTGCGGCGCGTTGCGAATGGCTTATCAGTTGGACATCAACGATTTTCGCGGCCGCCGCCGATTGCAATTGAAAGCCGAATATCTGGAGCCGATTCAATGACGGTAAATGCTGAAAATGTCGATCGCGAGGAAATCCGCCGTTTTTTGGCCGAAGACGTGGGGCCGGGAGATGTGACCGCCCGGATTATTCCCGAATCCGTCCGGGCCGAGGCGACGGTGATCACCCGCGAGCCGATGGTTATGTGCGGTCGGGATTGGTTCGAAGCGGTATTCTACGAACTGGCCCCGAGTTGTCTCGTCGAGTGGCGGGTGGGGGAAGGCGACGAGGTGGGGGCGGACACCGAGCTTTGCCGCGTCCTGGGCCCGGCCCGGGCGCTGCTGACCGGGGAGCGCACCGCGATCAATTTGCTTCAAACCCTTTCCGGTACGGCCACCCGCGCGCGGCGTTTCGCCGAGGCGGTGGCCGGCACCGGGACGGTGGTTTTGGATACCCGCAAAACTATCCCGGGATTGCGTCGCCTACAGAAGTATGCGGTCAAAGTGGGGGGATGCGAAAACCATCGCTTCGGTCTTTACGATGGTATCCTCCTCAAGGAAAATCACATCCTCGCTTCCGGCTCGCTCACGCAAGCGGTGCGGCAGGCCCGGACGTTTGCGGAGGCGCTCCCGGTGGAAGTGGAAGTGGAGAGCTTAGCGGAATTGGAAGAAGCGTTGACGGCAGGGGCCGATATTATTTTGCTGGATAATTTTTCCCTTGAGGAAATGCGCACGGCGGTAAAGCTCGCTTCGGGAAGCGCGCTTCTGGAGGCTTCCGGCAATATCGACTTGACCAACATGCGTCGAGTGGCTGAGACTGGCGTGGATCGGATTTCGGTGGGTGCGATCACCAAGAACCTTCAAACGATCGACTTATCCATGCGGATTTCTCTAAAAGAGCACGGTGAGCACAAAACATAATTTTATTTTTCCGGGATTCGCTTTCACCTCGGTGGGGTTGGTTCTGGTTTTTTTGTGGCTGCCTCAATGGTCGGTCTGGTTCGCCTCCTGGTGGGTCGGATTGGCAGGGGGAGTGGCGGTGGCCCTGGCGCTGATTTTGGGTTGGCGCAAGAAGTTGGCGGTGCGCCATGTCTATGATCTCTTGTTATGGGGAAGTCTTTGGCTGTGGCTGGCCGGGTGGTCGCCGGTCTTTTCCCTGGAGGCCTTGGTATTCAAGGTTTATCCGGTGTATTTTGTCCTCCTCGACGCCTTGACCGGGCATTTCGTTCTCGGCCATCGCGAGCGGTGGAGCGTGGAAGAGCGGCGGTTCCTTGCCGCTTTAGTGCAGCAATGGTGGTTCGACGGGCGCCTGTTGGCCGGCTTGGTCCTGGCAAGCTTGCTGATGACCGGCCATTATTTGATCTATCCCCTGGCCGTGGGGCTCTTGACCGTCCGCCATGCCGTGGTAATGGCCTTGCAGGCCGATTAAGGTCAAGCCTAAGCTTCGGCCTGGAAAGCGTCGCGGACCCATTCCAACTCGAATCCTCCCGTGGTGGCGGTTAGCGCCACGACATCGAAGCGGACCGGCGCATCCTCGCGGTGACGGACGAGATAATGCTGGGCGCATTGGATGAGACGTTTTTGTTTGCGAGCGTCGACACTGGCCAGCGCGCCTCCAAAGCGGTTGTTTCGGCGGAAGCGTACCTCGGCAAAGACCAGGGTGCCGCGATCTTCCAGAATGAGGTCGATCTCTCCACCGCGCCAACGATAATTGCGCGTCAACAATTTGAGTCCCCGCTTTTCCAAATAAGCCAGGGCATGATTTTCGGCGGCCTGTCCGAGGGCGGTGGTACTACGGGATCGCATCGATCGTTTTTTCGGGGGCCAAACCGTAAATCACCGGTGTGCCTTGGCGGAATTCGGCACACGTCAGGCGGCGTTTAATATGCCCGCCATTGCCCAGTTCCAGGACGCCGGTGGCGCCCGCATAGCGCTGGCCGGTGGCAAGTAAACGGAAGGGGATCCGATAAGCATCCATGCCCAGGGCGACCAAGCGTAAATAAGCGCCGGAATGGATTCCCCATTCGGTTTCGAAGCGCTCTCTGGAAGGGGTATCGGTCCGTTCGCCTTGAAGCAGCCAGGGGATGTCGCAGAAGCGAACCCCTTCCAGGTCGCGGTCCCAGCGGGGTTCGGGATGTCCACTGTAGATGTCCCGGGTTGCATAGACGGGAAGGGTTTCTGCTCGATAGAAAAGGAGCTGCGGTCGAATCAATCGTCCTTGGCGGGGTTTGGCTTGGAGAAATAAGAAATCCGCATCCCGGCGAATGCGCGGTTCGAACTTCACCTCCCAGACCACTTGACGCAGGCGCTTGAAACGACGTTCGCTTTCATCCAGGTCGAGCAATCCCCGGATGGCGGGAGAAAAATCATTGGCCTCCGGATCGTACGGCTGGATTTCCAGTACGCGTCCGCCCAAGTTTTCCCAGTAAGCGGTAAAAAAGGTTGCGATCCGCTCTCCGAACGGCGTGGTCGGTACCAATACCAGTGCGCGTCGGCGATCGTGCTGCCAGGCGCTGTCGGCTACCTGTGCGACGCCTTCTTCGGGGGATAGGGCGAACTGATATAAGCCGGAGCGGGTCAGATGGTCCAGCGCGTTGAGAGCGAGTACCGGCGGGTTGAATTGTGCCTGGCTAGCCAGTTGCTCTAGTTCGGTTTTTTGGAGTGGCCCGATAATCAGTTCGGCCCCCTCATCGGTCGACCGCCGGTATAAGTCGAGCGGGTCGGTGTCCGTGCTGTCGTATTCCATGAATTCGACCGGCTCGCTATTCGCGGCGGAAGGGTAAGGGCTGTCAGCGAGTCTGCGGGCCGAGAGTATGCCGCTTCGAACCGCATCGGCGGCCGACTGAAAGGGGCCTTCCCCGGGTAACCAGAGGGCGATGCTTTGGGGGGTGCGATAACTCGGGAGACGAGCGGCAAGATGGCGTTCCAGGAAACGTGCGCGATCGGCGGGATGATAAGGATAGACCTGTCGCCACCGGGATAAGGCGCGATCGAGCTCCGGGGAATGATAGGGGTGGGCCCGCAGGGTTTGCGCCAGTTCGATCCAGCCGGCCAGGTCGCCGTGGGGCTTGGCCTGAATCTGCTCCAGCTCGGTCTCGGGCAGTAGCAGCAAGGCCTCCAAAATCGCCTGCTGGTTTCTTTCCACGGTTTGAGGGGATTGGAGCCGTGGAAGGAGGCGTACTCGCTCACGGATAGCGTCCGCCAGCCTTCCCTGAAGGGAAAAGGCCCGAGCCCGCAGGAGACGGTAGCTGGTTAACTTCGATTCCGTCAAGCGGTCGGGGTCGATCTCGCCGATGAAATCCAAGGCGCCGGCGGGATCGTCTTGATCCAACGCCAGGCGGGCCCGCAGTAAGGCGAGGGCGTTGCGATCATGGGCGGCCATCCGCTCCGGCCTCAGGTCTCTTAGCCGTTTTTCGAGGGCTTTTAGCTCGCCTGCGCGATACGATAATTCGGCGGCGCGCAAGAGGGAATGGCTGCGTTCCTGACCCGACTGCCGGTCGGCTGCGCTTAAATAGTATTGAGCTGCTTCACGGTGTTTGCCCGCTGCGGCAAGCGTCTCTGCTTGACGCAATAGGGGGGCGGCTAAATTTTCGGAGGGGCGTTGGAGTGGCGCGCAGGCGGCCAGCAACAGCAGGAAGACCGTGAAGCTGCCTTGAAGCCATCGAACCTGGATCGTCGCGGGCATGGTGATGAATTCAGGTGTTGTTACCGCCGCCCCAAAACCGGCTCCAAGTCCGCTGACCGGGGCGGGGGCGCTGATCCATGGGGACGTAGGGGCGTTGAGGACTGCCCACATAGAGTTGGCGCGGTCGGCCGATTTTGATCTTGGGATCGGCGATCATTTCCTTCCAATGGGCGACCCATCCCACGGTGCGGCCGATGGCGAACAAGACCGTGAACATGTTGGTGGGGAAACCCATCGCCCGAAGTACGATTCCGGTATAGAAGTCCACGTTGGGATAGAGCTTGCGCTCGATGAAATAATCGTCCTGGAGGGCGATTCGTTCGAGTTCCACCGCCAGTTCCAGCAGCGGGTCGTTGCGGTGACCCAGTTCCGCCAAAACTTCGTGGCAGGTTTGGCGCATGATTTCGGCGCGCGGGTCGTAGTGTTTGTAAACCCGGTGACCGAAGCCCATCAAGCGGAACGGATCGTTCTTATCCTTGGCCCGGTCGATGAATTCGGGAATCCGCTTTATGTCGCCGATTTCCCTCAGCATTTTAAGCACCGCTTCGTTCGCCCCGCCGTGGGCGGGTCCCCATAAGGAGGCGATGCCCGCGGCGATGCAGGCGAAGGGATTGGCGCCCGAAGAGCCGGCCAAGCGGACAGTGGAGGTGGAGGCGTTCTGTTCGTGATCGGCGTGGAGAATCAGGATTCGATCCAAGGCTTTGGCCAGGACCGGATTGGCTTGGTAGTCCTGGGTTGGAAGCGAGAAGGTCAGGTAGAGGAGATTCTCGGCGTAGCTGTAACGGTTTTGGGGATAGACGAAAGGCCAACCCATGGCGTAACGATAAGCGCACGCCCCGATGGTGGGCATTTTGGCGATGATCCGATAGGCCGCCAACATCCGCTGCTCCGGATTGGTGATGTCCATGTCGTCATGGTAGAAAGCGGAAAGGGCGCCGACGACGCCGACCATGATCGCCATGGGATGGGATTTGCGGGTAAAACCGCGGAAAAACAGCATCAATTGATCGTGGAGGAGGGTGTGGCGTTTGATGTCCCGTTCGAATTCGGCTTTTTCCTCCGGCGAGGGCAATTCTCCGTAAAGCAATAAGTAACACACCTCCATGTAATCGCTCTGGACGGCCAGTTCCTGGATGGGATAACCGCGGTACAAAAGGATGCCGTTATCGCCGTCGATAAAGGTGATCGCGGATTTGCACGAGGCGGTCGAGGTAAACCCTGGATCGTACGTCAGTACGTCGGTATCCGAGTAAAAATTGCGAATGTCGATGGCGGCAGGTCCGAGGGTGCCGTGCAGGAGAGAGCGATTATAATTTTGGCCGGTGCGTTCCCGCGTGAGAACGAAACCGTCTCCGTTGCCATTGCTTTTGGAGGTGGGATGATCTGTCATGGCATGTCTCCTTCGCAGCTCATCGAGGCCCTCATCGGGAATCTATTTTTCATAGAGTACCACGAAAGAAGGGGAATAAAAGCCGGGTATGCGTGTCCAACACTCACGTTATAATATTGGATTTTTCGAGTAAATAAGCGATTTATGGCTGATTCTTCCCAGGAAATACAAAAACGACGCACTTTCGCCATCATTTCCCACCCCGATGCCGGTAAAACCACTTTGACGGAAAAATTGCTCCTTTTCGGCGGGGCGATTCAAATGGCGGGGGCGGTGAAAGGGCGCAAGTCCTCGCGCCACGCCACTTCCGATTGGATGGAAATGGAAAAGCAACGGGGCATTTCGGTGACCACCTCGGTGATGCAGTTCGAGCACGGCGGCTGCTTGTTGAACTTGCTCGATACCCCCGGCCACGCCGATTTCTCGGAGGATACCTACCGCACCTTGACGGCGGTGGATTCGGCCTTGATGGTGATCGATAGCGCCAAGGGGGTGGAGGAACGCACCATCAAGTTGATGGAGGTCTGTCGCCTGCGCGATACGCCCATCATCACCTTTGTCAACAAGCTCGACCGGGAAGGGCGGGACCCCATTGAATTGTTGGACGAAATCGAGTCGGTTTTGGGGATCCAATGCGCGCCGGTGACTTGGCCCATCGGCATGGGGAAGCGTTTCAAGGGCGTCTACCATCTCTACGAGGATGCGGTTCATTTTTTTGATACTCGCCATCGCGATCGAGTGGTCAAGGGAGAGATGATCGAAAGGTTGGATAATCCGACCTTGGAGGAACGCCTCGGTGATCAAGCCGAGGAACTGCGCGAGGAAGTGGAATTGGTGCGCGGCGCCAGTCATCCCTTCGATCCTAAAGCCTATTTGACGGGCAGACAGACGCCGGTTTTTTTCGGTTCGGCGATCAACAATTTCGGGGTATTGGAATTGCTCGACGCCTTCGCCCGCTATGCGCCGCCGCCCCGGCCCCGACAAGCGGAGGAACGGATGGTGGCGGCGGACGACCCCGATTTCAGCGGCTTCGTATTCAAGGTACAGGCCAACATGGACCCTCAACACCGTGACCGGATCGCTTTTGTGAGGATCTGTTCCGGCAAGTACGCCAAAGGAATGAAATTGCACCACGTGCGGCTGGGAAAAAATATCACCGCAGCCAACGCCATTACCTTTCAGGCCGCCAGCCGCCAGCACGTGGAAGAGGCGTGGCCGGGAGACATTATCGGTCTATACAATCACGGCACCATTCAAGTGGCCGATACGTTTACCCAAGGGAAGTCGCTGAAATTCGGCGGGATTCCTTATTTTGCGCCGGAACTGTTTCGGCGAGTCGTCTTGAGAGATCCCTTGCGCGCCAAAGCGCTCCATAAAGGCTTGATCCAACTCAGCGAGGAAGGCGCGACACAGGTGTTTCGGCCTTTGAAAAACAACGATTTGATCTTGGGAGCGGTGGGCGTGCTCCAGTTCGACGTGACTGCATTTCGGCTCAAGAGCGAATATAACGTGGAATGCAGCTACGAGCCGATCAATGTGGCCACCGCGCGTTGGATCGAATGCGAAGACCCCAAAGTATTGGAGGACTTCAAGCGCAAGAATTATGAATATTTGGCCGAAGACGGGGGCGATTTCCTGGTCTATCTGGCGCCGACCCGGGTCAATCTCCAGTTGGCCGAAGAGCGCTGGCCACAGGTCAAATTCAAAGCGACCCGTGAGTTGTGAACATGCTTATCCTATATCCATGCATCACCTGCCGCACTGCATCTACTATGATAATTTCCCATTATTCTCCGGGAAGGGATTTGCTATACTGCGCAGCTCATGTTTAAAGGTCGGGTAACGGTCATGGCGACCGGTTCAGCCTCGGTTCACGGGGCGGCTGTTACCTTGTCACCACCCCATTGAAACTAATCCAAAAAGGAGGAGTAGATATTATGCGTCTACGCAAATTGATTTTTGGCGCGGCTATGACGATCACTACCTTGGGCATGGCTTCCACGGCATCCGCGTTGGAGTTCAGCAACGATGAGATGAAGTGGATGGGCATGAAGATCTATCAGCGGGCCGCCGGTCGCGGTTGCGGTACCTGTCACGACGTGCGCCCTTTTCCGGAACTGGACAAAAGCATTCAGCAGCTGAGCAAGGAAGAGTTTCTCGGTGTGGTCAAAAATGGCCGTAAAGGGACCATTATGACTCCTATGGCGCCGCAGATTATGGAAATCGGTTTGGTGGAAAGCGTGTGCATGACCGAAGAGCAGGCGCTGGATGCATTATATATGTATTTGAAAGGCGTAGCGGATGGGGAAATCAAGGGCAAGGTAAAAACACCCAGGTCCATCCGGGATAAGAAAAAAGCGTGCGGAAAATAATTCGCCCGTCGATTGATTAGCCTTTCCTCGGCCGGTCCGGGACATCTCCGGGCCGGCTGTTATTTCTCTTCTCCTTTTTCCTGGCCCTGAAACCAGGAAAGTTTCTCGCTTAATTTCACCACTTCGCCGATTATGATTAAGGTCGGCGCGGCTGCATTTTTCTCTCGAGCCCGCTCGGCCAGGGTGGAAACGGTGGCGATGATGACTTTTTGCTGGGGGGTGGTGCCCGATTGAATCAATGCGGCCGGCATGTCCGGAGCCATTCCATGTCGAATGAGCGCTTGACAGATTTCTTGCAGACCCAGCAATCCCATGTAGATCACCAGGGTTTGTTGCGGCACCACCAGCTTGTTCCAGTCGAGATTAGGTTGGTCACCCCGGCGGTGGCCGGTGACGAATAGGCAGGATTGGGCATGGTCGCGGTGGGTCAGAGGAATGCCCGCGTAGCTCGCGCAACCCGAGGCGGCGGTGATTCCGGGAACGACGGTGAAGGGGATTTTTTCGGCGGCGAGACTCTCGATTTCTTCGCCTCCGCGTCCGAAAATGAAGGGGTCGCCTCCCTTGAGACGGACCACCCGCTTGCCTTCTTTGGCCAGGCGGACCAATAAATGATTGATTTGCTCTTGGGGCAGGGTATGCTCGGAGCGGGCCTTGCCGGCATAGATTTTTTCCGCATCGCGGCGGACTAATGCCAGAATTTCCGCCGATACCAAACGGTCGAATACGACCGTATCGGCTTCTTGCATCAGGCGCAGGGCGCGGAAGGTTAATAGATCCGGATCGCCGGGGCCGGCTCCCACAAGCGCCACATGACCTAACGGGACGTGATCTTTGTTCGTAGATTTAAGGGCTGCTTCCATCGCTTCCGCCGCGGCGGTGGTTTGACCGGCCAGCATCAGTTCGCCCACCGATCCTTGCAGAACTCGTTCCCAGAATCGGCGTCGTTCCTTGGGATTGGGAACGACCGGTTTAACGCGAGTACGGAATCGGCCGGCGAGTTCCGCCAAGCGTCCGAAATTGGCCGGGATCAGGCTTTCCAGCCGCGCCCGGATCATTCGGGCCAAGACGGGGGCACGTCCCCCGCTGGATACGGCGATAATCAGTGGCGATCGATCGACGATGGCCGGCATGATGAAATCGCACAGCTCGGGTTGATCCACCACGTTGACCCATAGGCCGCTTTTTCGAGCGCTATGAGCGATGGTGGCATTGAGGGTGGTGTCATCGGTGGCGGCGATGACCAGCGCGAAACCTTTCAAATCGGAGGAATCGAAAGCTTTCCGCCTCAGCACGACTTTGCCGGACCGGACCAGTGGCTCGAAATTAGGGTGGAATGCGGGTGCGAGGGCGGTCACGATAGCGTCGGTGTGCGACAGCAGTTCAGCTTTGCGCAAAGCGACCGGACCGCCACCGATGATCAGGCAAGGTTTTTTATGCGGATTGAGGAAAATTGGCAAGAAGTCCATAATAATAAATCTGCTATCATTTTGTTTTTATTGTACTTGCGCATAAGTCAATCTATGGAGTTTGACCGGGAGCTGGATACCAGTGGACTGAATTGTCCTTTACCTTTGTTACGCCTTAAGAAAACCCTGAATGAAATGGGAAGCGGCCAGGTCGTCCACGTCATCGCCACCGACCCCGCTTCTATATTGGATTTTGGCGTTTTTGCCGATCAGACCGGTCATGGCATTTTAGAACAGATCGAGGCCAACGGTATCTACCATTATTGGGTCCGCAAGAAGTAGGGGCAACCCCCTGTGGTTGCCCAGTCCTTATAGGGGCAGGCAGGGTTGTCCCATCCCTATAGGGGGCAGGCACGGGGGCCTTTTGCCCCTACATGAAACAATTCCCTCCGGGGACGGCTAAGAGGGACCATCTAAGCGTACAGGCTCAGCGGTTTGACGCAAGGTTAGAATCGGCCAATTGCGGTGTCTGGCCGTTTGTTCCAGAGAAGAATCCGGATCGACGGCCACCGGCTGGCGGACTTTCTCCAGTAGGGGCAGATCGTTGTGGGAGTCGCTGTAGAAAGTGGACTGTTTCATACTCAGACCTTGTTCCCTAAGCCATGCCATCAGGCGCGTGACCTTGCCTGCTTGAAAGCAAGGGGTGCCGGTGAATCGGCCGGTGTAGCGTCCTTGACGAAATTCCGGCTGAGTGGCTATCAGGTGCTGGATGCCGAATAATTCAGCGATCGGCTCGGTAACGAAAGCATTGGTTGCGGTAATAATCGCTAATCGATCGCCGCGTTCTCGATGGTAGTGTACCAGGATCTGGGCCGCGGGAAGAACGAGAGGCTCGATTTTTTCAGCGACGAACCGTTCGCGCCAAGCGTACAGGCGTTCCGGAGGATGCTCGCTCAAGGGTTTGAGGGAAAAGGTGAGAAATTCGGCAATGTCCAAGCTGCCTTGCCGGTATTGCTGATAAAAGCGGCGGTTGGCCGCTGCATAAGTTTCGGGATCGACAATGCCCTGTTCCACCAAAAATTGGCCCCATAGGTAGTCGCTATCGCCACCGAGGAGCGTATTGTCCAGGTCGAACAAGGTGAGAGACTGGTTTGGAATCACTTGCGATGCTTTGGTGGGTTGTGTAGGTTATATTTATATATGAACAATAAATTTTATCATCAAATCCAATCTTACCTGCAGCATTAGGCTATGATTGATTCTGAAGGTTATCGCCTAAATGTGGGAATCGTTTTGTGCAACGATTCCGGCCAGGTTTTTTGGGCGCGGCGGGTGGGGATGCGTTCCTGGCAGTTTCCCCAAGGGGGGATCAAGTCGAGGGAGAGTCCGGAGGTTGCCATGTTTCGCGAGTTATACGAGGAAACCGGGCTTATCCGAAAAGATGTCGACGTGATCGGCCGAACCCAGAACTGGTTGCGTTATCGGCTTCCGGAACGATATATCCGGCGTCATTCGTTTCCTCTTTGTATCGGACAAAAACAAGTCTGGTTTTTGCTGCGGTTGCGAGGGCAGGAAAATCGCATTCAATTGGACCGCTGTCACAAGCCGGAGTTCGATGCCTGGCGATGGGTGGATTATTGGCGTCCGGTCCGGGAAGTTGTTTATTTTAAGCGGGCCGTCTACCGGCAAGCATTGGCGGAATTGGGGGAGTTGTTGATTCAAGGCACGGTTCCGGTCGATCCTAAGGGTTTTCTGACGACCCGCGGTCAGTTCTAAAGTCAGGATGATTGAACGCAGGCATTAGGGGGAAGGTTGCCTGGATTGCGTTGGGTAAGTTGGCTGGTTTTGCTGCCGATTTTGTTGATCGGCGATTTGCTTTGCTATGGTGATGAATCAGTGTCCGCTCCCGTCACGATTACGCATCCCGACGTTGTGGTCGATTCGTTGCGCCGCAACGAGGCGCGTGCGATTTTTGCCATGCGTCGCCGTACCTGGCCGGATGATACCCCGATAAAAGTTTTCGTCCTACCGGATAATCACCCGCTTCATCGCGCCTTTTGTAAAAAGGTTTTGAGAATCTATCCCCATCAATTGCGCCGAATCTGGGACCGGAATGTGTTTTCCGGCACTGGTCAAGCGCCTATTGAAGTTGACAGTGTGGAGGAAATGCGTAAACAAATCGCTTCTATGGATGGCGCGATCGGTTATTTGGGGGGGGAGGGTCTTGATACATCGGTGAAGGCTGTCACAGTCCATTGAGGTTTCCTGGTCAATGATTTCCAATATGAAACAACTTCTGACTGCGGCGGTTTTTTTAGGATGGAGCTCGATCTGTGGCGCGGAAGAGCAAGGATGGTTAGGGACCGCTCAAATTCATGGCTTTTTGAGTCAAGGTTTTGTCCTGACTTCGGCGAATAATTTTTACGGCGACAGTGAAAGCGGCAGCCTGGATTTTACCGAGGCCGGCGTCAATCTCTCGGTACGACCTTACGGGCCGTTGATGCTGGCGGCGCAAGGTGTATTTCGCCGTGTCGGACGGATCAACCCCAATGAATTTCGGCTCGATTATGCCCTGGCCGACTATGCCTTTTGGTCCGGTACCGAGGGCCGCGCGGGGATCATGTTAGGCCGGGTCAAAAATCCCTTGGGTTTCTATAACGAAACTCGGGATGTGGCTTTTACTCGGCCGACGATTTTCCTCCCCCAGAGTATTTATTTTGATCGAACCCGTAATTTTGGTCTTGCCAGCGACGGATTTCAATTCTATGGAGAATATTCCACCAACTGGGGTGATTGGTTTCTTCGTCTGGGAGCGGGTTGGCCTAATGGTACTAAGGATAAGGAATTTGAGCGTTTAGTTATTGGTGGAAATTTTCCCGGTCGTTTTGAGCCGAGGTTTTCTTATATCGGGCGTTTATCTTATGAGCTGCAAGGCGGATTGATACGTTTGGCCTTGACGGGGGCTCAAGTACATTCCCGATATGATCCTTCTAGGAGCAATCCTTTTCAGGCTGGAGATGCAACGATAGCACCAGTCATTTTTTCTGCCCAATACGACGGTGAAAAGTTTTCTCTGACCGGTGAATACGCACTGCGTTTTAGTGAGGTTAATAATTTTGGTCGTTTATTACCCGATATGAGTGTCACCAGTGAGAGTTATTATCTTCAAGCAGGCTATCGTCCGTTGCCTTCCGTGGAGCTAGTCGCCCGCTACGATGTGTTTTTCGCCGACCGCGACGATACCAGCGGTCGTAAATTCGCCGCCCTCACCGGCCGTCCCCGTCACACCCGCTTTGCCCGCGATTGGACGGTAGGCATCCGTTGGGATATTACCAATGCGTTTATGGTGCGCGCCGAATACCACAATGTGGATGGCACCGGCTGGCTGGCTTTTTCGGAAAGCCCGGATCTTTCCGAGCGCCAGCGGCATTGGCATATGTTTGCGTTGTTGGCGTCTTTCCGTTTTTGAGTCAGTAGCCCGCCAGGGAAAAATCGAGGTCCGGCGGCGGGTGGTCCAGTCGCTTTACCCACGTATGAATTTGGCCGCTGGGGTGAAGTTCCAACCAACGCCACCCGGCCGCTTCGACATCGAGCGCGAAGGTTTCCGATTTGGGCTGGAATTGGAAGCAAGTGGAGGGAGTGCTCCACAATCGAATCGACCGATACCGGCTCTCGAATACTTGATGGACGTGGCCGAAAATGACGCCTTTCACGTTGGGAAAACGCGCGAGACAATCCAAAAGTTCCGGGCCGTTGTCGAGCCGCATGGTATCCATCCAGGCGCTTCCCACCGAGAGGGGAGGGTGGTGAAGGGCGATCAGGCTGAAAAAATCGGAGGTTTCCGCCAGGCAACCGGTCAAGTACTCCAATTCCTTCGGGTTGAGATGCCCGCCGTGAGAGCCGTGGCGGTGACTATTTAAACAGATAATCTGCCAGGACCGACTCAGGATACGTCCGGCGCAATGTTGTTCTTTTCGGCACATGATGCGAGCCATCATCGCCGGATCGTCGTGATTACCCGGAAGGCAGGCCCACGGAATTTCAAGTTTTTCGAGATAGTCGAACAAACGCTCATAGGCGCCCGGGAAAGGGTCTTGGACCAGATCCCCGGTCACGAGGATCAAATCGGGCGGCCATTCTTCGGTGTTCTGAAGTCGGATTAATACTTCGCGAAAACTTCGTTCCGTATTGACGCCCATGAGTGTTTGCCGGGGATGCTCCAGCAAGTGTGAGTCGGAGATTTGCAACAGCCTGAGCGGTTTCCCGTGGTGGGCTAAATGCCAGGTGACGGGGGTAGGTTTTGAATCGGAATGCAGGGTCATAAGGCTTTGATGAGCACTTTGGAGTTTCGGGTATTGTTGTAATATTTCCTGCGTTGAGTTGGAAGGGCTTTAAAATCCGTCAGTTGGAAACCTCGTTCCAGGAACCAATGGGCGGTTCGGGTGGTGAGCGCGACCAATTGGGTTAATCCTTTCCGGCGTGCTTGATATTCGATGTGCTCGAGCAGGCGACGGCCATGATCCTGGCCGCGGTAGTCCGGATGCAGGACCAGACAGGCGAGTTCTCCGATGCGGTCGGTGGGAAATGCGTGCAGGGCGGCGCAGCCGACGACCAGGCCGTCGCGGTCGATGACCCAAAAATCACCGATTTCCATTTCCAATTTTTCCCTCGAACGCTTGACCAGTATGCCTTGCCGTTCGAAAGGCTCGATGAGTTCCAGGATTCCCGGGATATCTTCGAGTCGTGCCGGGCGCAGGTTCTCGAAGGGCTCGGCCGAGATCAGGGTGCCGATGCCGTCGCGGGTGAAAAGCTCCAGGAGCAGAGCACCGTCCGTGTGCCGGTCGAGAAGATGAACCCTCGCCACGCCTCGGTTGATGGCGGCAACCGCCGCCTCAAGGTGACGGCTGGTTTCCGGATCGAAGGTTTTTGCCACCAGTAAGTCACGGGCTTCTTGGCAGGTCATCTGGGGAATGGCTTGTTCCGTGGCGGAATCCCGACAGGCGGTTTCCATCAAGATCAATAATTTGTCTGCGTTTAGCGCACTCGCCACTGAGGTCGCCACTTCTTCCGCACTCAAATTGAAGATTTCGCCGGTGGGTGAATATCCGAGCGGCGCCAGCGTTACGAGGTTGCCTTGATCCAATTGCCGATGAATCGCCTCTTTATCCACCCGCCGGACTTCCCCGGTGAACTCGAAATCAACTCCATCTCGCACCCCTAGGGGCTTAGCGGTTACGAAATTTCCCGAACTGACCCTCAACCGCACCCCCGCCATCGGAGAGTCGGCCAGTCCCATGGATAACAGCGCTTCGATTTCCACGCGGGCGGTACCGGCCGCTTCCTTGACGCAAGCCAGCGCCGCCGCATCGGTGATGCGAAGCCCGTCGGCGTAGCGCCAGGCAATTCCTCGAGCCGAAAGGCGGTTTTCGATCTGAGGACGAATGCCATACACCAGGACCAGACGGGCGCCCAGCCCGTGGAGCAGGGCCAAATCATGGATTAGATGAGGAAAGGTTGGATCGAGCAGGGTTTCTCCGCCGAAGGTGACCACGAAGGTTCGGCCACGATGGGCGTGAATGTAAGGAGAGGAACTACGGAGCCAGCGAACATAGGAAGTCGTGTCCATCGTTCATGCCAGGCAGTGGCGTTCGATCAACCGGCGCAAGATCCCGATGGCCGGATCGATCTGGTGCAGAGAGAGATATTCGTCGGGTTGATGAGCCTGGTCGATGGAACCGGCCCCCAAGACGATCGTTTCCAATCCGAGCGCGGCCAAATAGGGGGCCTCGGTGGCGAAGGCCACGGCACCGGCAGTTTGACCGGTGAGGGTTTCACAAAGCCGCACCAAGTCGGCATCGGCGCTGGTTTCGAATGCGGGGACGCCGGCGAACAAGGATTCGACATGAGATTTGAGTTTGGGATGGACGGTCAGAGCGGTTTCCACCCGCCGCTTAAGTTCGCTTCGGACCGCATCGGGGGGCATCCCCGGTAGGAGGCGCAGATCCAAATAGGTCCGGCAGTGGCCGCAAATTCGGTTGGGACTGTCCCCGCCGTGAATGGCGCCCAGATTGAGGGTAGGGAAGGGGACCTCGAAGTCCGGGTTTTGGTCTTGGCTGAGTTCGTCGCGCCAACCCAGGAGCGCTTGGAGTACCGACGTCATGCCTTCCAGGGCATTGGCCCCCAAAGCGGGATTGCTGGCATGGCCGCTGCGGCCGATGACTTCCACCGATTCCATTAGCACGCCCTTGTGCATTCGGACCGGTTTGAGGTCGGTGGGTTCGCCGATGACCGCGAAGCGCCCCGCGGGAAGTCCGGTATCGGCCAGCAGGCGAGCGCCATCCATGGTGCTTTCCTCGTCGGCGGTGGCCAAGACGACCAATGGCCGCTTAAGCCGCCGGGGTAAAATTTCTTGCACCGCAGCCAGAATCAAGGCGAAGAAGGATTTCATATCCGCCGTTCCGAGACCGTACAAGCGTCCGTCTCGCTGAGTTAGTCGAAATGGATCTTGGGACCACTGTCCTTCATCGAAAGGAACGGTGTCGGTATGACCGCTGAGTACCAGTCCTTCGCCTGCTGCGGCGGGACCCAGAGTGGCGATCAAGTTGACTTTGTTTTTCGTTACCGCTTGCAGGGTGACTTCGAATCCGGCCTCGTCCAGCCACTGCGCCAACTGGTTGACCACCCCCCGATTGGATTGATCGAAGCGCGGATCGGCGCTACTGACCGAAGGTTCGCCCACCAGGGCGGCAATCATCTCGATGGGGGTGGGGAGCGCCATAGGAGGTTAGAATTTGTCCGTCAGTTGTTGGTCGGTGACCGCGCCTTCCGAAGCCGAGCTGACCAAAGCGGCGTATTTGGCGAGTACTCCCCGAGTATAGCGCGGTTCGGGTTTTTGCCAACGGCTCAAACGGTCCTGAATTTCGACATCGGCTAAATGTAGATGCAGTTCCTGACTTTCGGCATCGATGGTGATGGTATCGCCATCCTGAACGATGGCCAAGGGCCCTCCCATATAGGCCTCCGGGGTGATGTGTCCCACCACGAAGCCGTGGGTGCCGCCGGAGAAACGGCCATCGGTGATCAAGGCCACGTCTTTGCCCAGTCCTTTGCCCATCACCGCCGAGGTGGGCGACAGCATCTCGCGCATTCCGGGGCCTCCCTTGGGGCCTTCGTAGCGAATCACGATCACGTCACCCTTTTGAACGGTGCCGTCCAAAATTCGCTTCAAGGCCTGTTCTTCGCCCTCGAACACCCGAGCCCGACCGGTGAAGCTCAGGCCTTCCTTGCCGCTGATCTTGGCCACCGCGCCTTGAGGAGCCAGATTGCCTTTTAGAATGACCAGGTGGCTGGTGGGCTTGATCGGATTGTCCAGCGACCGGATGATGTCCTGGCCTTCGGGATAAGGGGCGACATCGGCCAGGTTCTCGGCCAGGGTTTTGCCGGTGACGGTGAGGCAGTCGCCATTCAGGAGGCCGGCATCCAAAAGCATCTTCATTAACGGTTGAATACCGCCGATTTCGATCAGATCGGCCATGTGGTAGCGGCCGCTGGGCTTGAGGTCGGCGAGTACCGGGACGCGCTGTCCGATGCGGGTGAAATCGTCCAAAGTGAAAGAAACGCCGCAGGCCGAGGCCATGGCCAAAAGGTGGAGCGCCGAGTTGGTGGACCCTCCCAAGGCGATCACCACGCTGACGGCGTTTTCGAATGCCTCGCGGGTCATGATGTCGCGGGGCTTGAGGTCCAATTCCAACAGTTTCAAAACCGCTTTTCCCGCTTCTTCGCAGTCCTTCTGCTTGTCCTCTGAGACGGCGGCCTGTGCCGAGCTTCCGGGGAGGCTCATTCCCAAGGCCTCGATGGCCGAGGCCATGGTATTGGCGGTATACATGCCGCCGCACGAGCCGGGCCCCGGAATCGCTTCGCATTCGATGGCATGGAGGGTTTGGTCGTCGATTCGGTCGTTGGCGCGGGCGCCCACCGCCTCGAACACGGAAACGATGTCCAACTTCCGACCCGCGTGGCAACCGGGCAGAATCGTGCCGCCGTAGACGAAAACCGCCGGGCGGTTAAGGCGCGCGATGGCGATCATGCAGCCGGGCATGTTTTTGTCGCACCCGCCGATGGCCACCAGCCCGTCATATCCCTGACATCCCATTACCGTTTCGATGGAATCGGCGATGACCTCGCGCGAGACCAAGGAGTATTTCATCCCTTCGGTCCCCATGGAGATGCCGTCGGAAATGGTGATGGTATTGAATAAGACCGCCTTGCCGCCGTTTGCGTCCACCCCTTGAATGGCGTGATCGGCAAGCCGGTTGATATGCATATTGCAGGGAGTCACCATGTTCCAAGTGGAGGCGACACCGATCTGGGGCTTTTGGAAGTCTTCATCGGTAAAGCCGACTGCGTGAAGCATGGCGCGGCTGGGTGCGCGTTCCATGCCATCGACGACGGGGGAAGAAAAGGGACGATTTTTATCGGAAGGCATCGGTAAAATTCTCCAGTGGGTATTTTCTCAAGATCAAAGGGAATTCCATTGATGACGACGGCGCCATCTAAGGTGGGGCAAAATCAGACCTAGCACAAGGCCGCCGACCAGCACGCCGGCTCCGATTAAAAACCAGCGTTGGGAGTTGTCGCTGTTGAGCGCCCGGTTTTCCAGTTGCAGCTGTTTAAGATTCCGTTCCAGGTTGGCCACTTTTTCCCGCAATTGATTACGCTCGGATTCGATGGCCAGCGCATTGGCGGCGACATTCCGAATCCGTTGAATCTCCGAGGTCAATTGTCCCGTGCGGTCGGACAGTTCGGTTTTTTGATCGGCGAGCGTGCGTTGCTGTGCTTGGAGTGATTCCAACTCCTGTTTCAAGCGAGCGTTTTCTTCGGTTAATTGTTGCAGTTCCCTCGAGGTTTGCCTGAGTCGCGCATGGGCGCTGGGTTTGTCGCTGAGGTAGCGGGTCAGCAGCCAACCCTCGGTGCCGTTGCGCAAGCGGATGCGGCTGTATCCGCTTGGGGAGTCGTGTTCCAGAACGGTGACCGGGGTGCCGCTGGTGATGCGGCTGAGTATCTTGTACTGGATGCCTTTTCCGGAGCGTAAAAGCACCTTGATCTGATCGGTGATGTAAGCGGGCTCTTGGGCCTCGACCGATATGGAAAATGCCATCAGCAACGAGAGCAGCGCGGCTCTGGCGTAGTTTTGCCGAGGCGTGCTAAAGATTAACATGCTCGTCTCCTGGATCCGGTTTTCAAATGACCTCCAGCGATAAGGCCGCTATCAATGAGTCTGCAATAGAAATTCCAACAGAGCTTTCTGGGCGTGCAACCGGTTTTCCGCCTCGTCCCATACCACGCTTCGCGGTCCTTCCAGTACCTCGGCGCTCACTTCTTCGCCGCGATGGGCGGGCAGACAGTGCATGAAAAGGGCATTCGGTGCCGCCATGGCCATCAGTTGCTCGGTGACCTGAAATTCCCTAAAAGCCTCGATGCGTTGTTGCTGTTCTTCTTCCTGCCCCATGCTGGCCCAGACATCGGTGACCACCAGATCGGCTCCTTGGGCGGCCGCGGCGGGATCGTGATCCAGAATAATTCGTTCGTCGTCCGTTGCGACCCGTTCCGTCTCCGGCAGGTAACCCTTCGGGCAGGCCAGATGGAGGCGAAAGTTCAATTGCCGCGCGGCGTTGATATAGGACTGGCACATATTATTGCCATCTCCGATCCAGGCCACCTTCCGTCCCTCGATATCGCCGCGATGCTCGAAATAGGTTTGCATGTCGGCCAGCAATTGACAAGGATGGAATCGGTCGGTCAAGGCGTTGATGACCGGTACTCGCGAGTATTCGGCGAATCGGGTCACGCTTTCGTGTCGATGGGTCCTCAGGACCATGCAGTCTACCATTCGCGACATCACGCGGGCAGTGTCTTCCAATGGCTCCCCCCGATCCAGCTGGGAATCGCGCGGCGAGAGAAAAATGGCCGCGCCCCCCAATTGTACGATGCCCGCCTCGAAAGACACTCGGGTTCGCGTGGAGGCCTTTTCGAAAATCATCCCCAGAACCTTGTTCTTGAGCGGCTCGAAGGGTTCCTGAATTTGTTTGAGTTCGCTGGCGCGTCGAATCAAGGCACGTAGTTCATCCGTGCTCAAATCCAGTAAAGTGAGAAAATGACGGGTCATGGTTGCTTTCCTTGGATGAGGTCCACCAGGGTGTCCACCAGTTGCTCGGCTTGGCTGTTTTCCAGAATCAAAGGCGGTAGCAATCGTAGGACGTTGGTTGCGGTCACGTTGATCAATAGTCCCCGTTCCAAGGCTTCGGGGACCAGATGGGCGCAGGGATGGTCCAGTTCGATGGCCAATATCAACCCCCGGCCGCGAATGTTTTTGACTTGGGGGTGTCGGCCTAGCCGATGGGCAAGGGCTTCCTTCAATTGATCGCCCAGACGCGCGGCACGGTCAATGAGTCCTTCTTGCTCGATGATGCGCAGTACTTCCAAAGCCACCCGGCAGCCGAGAAAATTGCCGCCGAAGGTGGAGCCATGCCTTCCCGCCGTTAAGACTTCCGCGGCTTTCCCTTTGGCCAAGCACGCCCCGATAGGAAAACCGTTGCCCAGGGATTTGGCCAGGGTCATGACATCCGGGGTGACCGCTTCGTGTTGGCCGCCGAACCAGCGTCCCGTTCGGCCGATGCCGGTTTGGACCTCGTCCAGCATCAACAGCCAGCCGTTTCGATCGCATAATCGACGTAGCTCGGCTAGATAGCCGTTGGGCGGCATCCGGACTCCGCCTTCGCCTTGAATCGGTTCCACCAGCACGGCGACCACGTCGCTTCGGTCTTCCAGCACCGCGACGGCATTCGGATCTCCGAAAGGAACCCGCAAGAATCCCGGCAGCAATGGCTCGAAGCCTTGTTGAATCCGAGGGTTGCCCGTGGCGCTCAAGGTGGCTAGGGTGCGGCCGTGGAAACTTTGGTCGGCGACCACGACCCGAGGGGTATCGATGCCCTGGAGATGTCCGTAGGCGCGGGCGATTTTGAGGGCGGCTTCGTTGGCTTCGGCGCCGGAGTTGCAGAAAAAGACGTTCTCCATTCCGCTGAGACGAGTGAGCGTCTCGGCCAGCGCTTCCTGCGGCTCAATCCGGTACAGATTGGAAGTATGCCAAAGTCGTTGGGACTGGTCGCATAAAGCTCGTGCCAAAGTGGGATGGGCATGGCCGAGATTGCAGACGGCGATGCCCGAAATTGCGTCAAGGTAGCGTTTGCCCTGGGTGTCCCAAAGCCAGATACCTTCGCCGCGGGAGAAAGCGACCGGGAGTCTGGCATACGTGGGCATAATGGGGTCGGTCATGGGCTTGCGTTCAGAATAATAGATAATGGAGTGGGTTGAAAAACAAAAAGGCAGCCGCGAAGCCCAGCCGCTCGCGGAGCTGCCATTATCTTCTGCATTTTATTGGAAACCGAGTTGGTGGACAATATGATTAGGGTTATTGTGACCGATTAACGACAAAGAATTGCGAAATAACCAATGATTTTGGCATATAATCGAAGGTGGTCAATGAGTTGTCTCGGGGGGAAATGAGTCATGGCGCGAAGAAAGCTATGGTGGTGGCTTTTGATCGGGTTCGCTTTCGCTCACGCCGGTTTTGCGCTCGAGATCGAAGGCGTCCGCTATTGGAACGCACCGGATCATATTCGGGTGGTGCTCGACACCTCGGAACCGGTCAAGCCCAAGGTGTTCGGATTGGAAAATCCCCGCCGGCTGGTGATCGATATGCCCCGAGCCGAATTGGAGGCCGCCCTGCCCGAACTGGAGGCGAACCCTTTCCTGCAAAAGATTCGAGCCGGCCGTCCCAAATCGAAGGTGCTTCGAGTCGTGCTGGATTTGAAGAAGGAAATCCAGCCCAAGGTCTTCGTCTTGGCACCGAACGCGCACTATGGGCATCGCCTGGTGGTGGACCTATATGGTGAGAATAAGGCGGTCGCCGAGCCGGAAGAGGTGAAGCAAAACGCTTCCCCCAAACCGTCTCAGCCACGCGAAGTAGTGGTGGCCATCGATGCCGGTCACGGCGGCGAGGACCCCGGCGCCATCGGGCGGCGAGGAACCCGGGAGAAGGATGTGGTGCTGGCGATCGCTCGCAAGTTGGCTTGGTTGATCAATCGGACCAAAGGCATGAAGGCGGTGCTGACTCGGGACGGGGATTATTACGTACCGCTCAGGAAACGGATAGACTTGGCCCGCCGATCAAAAGCGGATTTATTTGTGTCCATTCATGCCGATTCCTTCAAGCATGCCAGTGCCCGAGGATCGGGCGTCTATATTCTTTCCGAGCGCGGTGCTTCCAGCGAGGCGGCGCGTTGGCTGGCGGCGCGGGAGAACGCGGCCGATTTGGTGGGCGGCGTGAGCCTGGACGACAAGGACGACGTGCTGGCCAAGGTATTGTTGGATTTGTCCCTGACCGCCACCCGCGAGCACAGCCAGACATTGGCCAAGGAGGTGCTGACGGAACTTGAACGGATTGGGAGAATCCATAAGAAGAGCGTCCAATCGGCAGGCTTCGTTGTGCTTAAATCTCCGGATATTCCGTCCGTTTTGGTGGAAACCGCCTTTATATCCAATCCCACCGAGGAACAGCGGCTGCGCAGCTCGCGCTATCAGAGCCATTGGGCCAAGGCGATTCATCGCGGCATTCAGGATTATTTCACCACTTATGCACCGCCGGGAACGATCTTGGCACAAGAGCGCCGGCACGTCATCAGCCGCGGCGAGACCTTGTCCGAGATCGCGGCCCGTTACGGGGTCAGTTTGCGTCGTCTGATGGCGGATAACGAGCTTCACGATTCCGCGATCCAGGCCGGCCAGGTGCTGAAAATCCCTATGGGCGGATGAGTCACGCTGCCGCGCAAAACAGGATACATTTGCTTTCGTCGCAGCTGATCAACCAAATCGCGGCGGGAGAGGTGATCGAACGACCGGCGTCGGTGGTCAAGGAATTGGTGGAAAACAGTCTGGATGCCGGCGCCGGCCGGATCGACGTGACCGTTGAAGCAGGAGGCGCCGGATTGATTCGTGTGCGCGACGACGGCACGGGGATCGCCCGAGACGATCTGCCGCTGGCTATTGCCCGCCATGCCACCAGCAAAATTGCCTCCCTGGAAGACCTGACGCGGGTGTCCAGTTTTGGGTTTCGCGGCGAAGCGCTTCCGAGCATCGCTTCAGTGGCCAGGGTGGAGTTGATGTCGCGAACCGCCGAGGATACGCGCGGTTGGCGTTACCTCGTCTCGCCCGGAGAGCCCCCTTCCGATCCAATCCCGGTGGCCCATCCCCCGGGGACGACCGTCAGTGTGGCTGATTTATTCTACTCCGTACCGGCCCGGCGCAAATTTTTGCGCACCGAGCAGACGGAATTCGGGCATATCCAAAGGTGGATCGAACGCTGTGCTTTGAGCCGTTTCGATGTCGCTTTTACTTTGCGCCACAATCAGCGTGAGGTTCTGAAAATGAAGCCTGCGCGCACCCCGTCGGAGCAGGAGGGCCGCCTGGCGGAAATCCTGGGGCGGCGTTTTCCGGAGCAAGCCTTGCAGGTGGATTGTGCGGCAGGCGATCTCCGACTTACCGGTTGGATCGGATTGCCCGCTTTGTCCCGTCGGCAATCCGACCTGCAGTTCTGGTATGTCAACGGCCGGCCGGTTCGGGACAAGCTGCTAGGCCACGCCTTGCGCATCGCGTTTCGGGATGTCTTGCCCCACGGTCGCCAACCGGTGGCGGTGTTGTATCTGGAACTGGATCCGACCCTGGTGGATGTCAACGCCCATCCGGCCAAACTCGAGGTGCGTTTCCGGGATGCCCGAAATGTGCGCGACTTCGTCTCCCAATCCCTTTATCGGGTATTGGGCAGAGCCCGCCCTTCTGGCGAGACAAGCCGAATCGTCGGAGGGCACGATGCGGCGGGACGCCTCGAGCTGCAAACGCCCGCCGGCAAGGCGCAAGCACCTCGAGCCGGTTGGGGCGGTCAAATCGGGCGGAGCGAAACGCCATCCCCATCCCAAGTGAATGAATCGCTGGCGTTCTATGAGGCTTTCCGCGCCCCGACCGAGCCATTTCCGTCGCAACCCATCGCATCGGAAAATCCGGATTGGAAGCAGGGCGACGATTCGATACCGCCTTTGGGAGAGGCGATTACCCATCTTCACGGCATCTATATCCTCGCGGAAGCGGAAGAGGGGTTGGTGATCGTCGATGCCCACGCCGCCCACGAGCGGATCGTCTATGAAAAACTCAAGACTCAAGTGGAAAGCGGCGAAGTGGTCAGTCAGCCATTGCTGATTCCATTGAAAGTCGAAGTGAGCCGCAGCGAAGCCGATCAGGTTCAGCGCTCTCAGGATTTGTTGGCGGAATTGGGGCTCGAAATCGATCTGCTGGGACCGGACAAGCTGGTGGTGCGGTCCGTGCCGGCCCTCTTGTCCGGTGTCGATGTCGCCGAATTGGTCCGCGATCTTTTATCCGAACTGGCCCATCGGGAGACTGCCACCCAACTCCAAACCACTTTGCGCGAACGCTTGGCGACCCGGGCTTGTCACCGGGCGGTACGGGCCGGTCAGCGTCTCAGCCGCGGAGAAATGAATGCGCTGTTGCGCGAACTGGAGCAGACCGAGCGGGGCGGTCAGTGCAACCACGGTCGTCCCACTTGGGTTACCTTGGATTTCAAGGCCTTGGACCGGTTTTTCGACCGGGGCCGATGATGATGCAGGAGCGTCCGGTCGCCTTGTTGCTCATGGGGCCGACGGCTTCGGGCAAATCCGAATTGGCGGTGGATTTGGCCCGGCGCATGGAGGGCGAGATCGTTAGCGTGGATTCCAGTCAGGTGTATCGGGGAATGGATATTGGCACCGCCAAGCCGTCGCTCGATATCCGCGCCGAGATTCCCCATCATTTGATCGATATCCTTGACCCCAGCGAACATTTTTCCGCCGGTCGTTTCCGAGAGGAAGCGTTAGCACTCATTGCCGCCATCCACGGTCGCGGGCGTTTGCCCATCTTGGCCGGCGGGACCATGCTGTATTTTCAGGCGCTGGTTTACGGTTTGGCCCCCTTGCCGCCGGGCGATTCCGCTACCCGGGCCGAGATCGATGCCGAGGCCGCCGAGATGGGATGGCCCGCTCTGCACCGACACTTGGCCAAGGTGGATTCGGAGGCGGCGACGCGTATCCACCCCAACGATGCCCAGCGGATTCAGCGGGCGCTGGAAGTATACCGACTCACCGGGCGGCCGTTGAGTGCTTGGTGGAAAAAAGAACCTTCCGAGACATTGCCGTTCCGGCCTCTGAAAGTTGCTATCTCGCCCCTGGCGCGGGCGGAACTTCATCGACGCATCGAACGACGCTTCCGTGCCATGTTGGACCAGGGATTGGTGGAAGAGGTCGAACAGCTCCATCGGCGCGCGGACCTCCATCCCGGCTTACCCGCGATCCGCAGTGTCGGTTACCGTCAGGTCTGGTCGTATCTGGAGGGAGACTGCGATTTTTCCACCATGATCAACAAAGCCGTGAGCGCCACCCGCCAATTGGCCAAGCGGCAGTTCACTTGGCTCAGGCGGGAAGAGGATGCTTTATGGCTGGCATCGGATGATGCGAATGCCTCGGGGAAAATCATAGCGGCGCTAGGTGAAAAGCAGTCCTAACCCAACCTTCCTACAGCGAATTCCGCGTTCATTGAGAGAGGAGAGCCGGGGAGAACAGTCTGGAACCGTTCGCAGCAGGGATGCTGCGATACGAGCGTACATGGAGGTATTTACAGCGTGTTCCGGAGTGTTTTCCCCGGCTCGTGATTCTAGGCGAGTGCTCTAAATATTAACAGCTCCTAGAAGGCAAAATTGATCGCTAAAGCGAACTCGCGCCCTTTGCGATATTCGCGGGTTGTCTCGCTGCCTTGGGAAAACTTGACCTTGCTGTCCAATAGATTGCGGAAACGCAACTGGGCCGACCAGTGCTCGTCGAGGTTCTGCTGAACGATGAAGTCCAGTTGATGGAAAGGTTGCCGGTAAATATCCGGAGCCCCCAAGGCGCCCACTTGGGAAATGCGGGGGCTGAAAAAGTTGTAGAGCAGGGTGGCCTGGGTGCCCAGGTCTTCGTTGTCATAACCCAAGCGAGCATTGACGATGTGTTTGGAATGGCCTTGCAAGGGGCGTTTCGGGTTGGTCAACGCCTCCAGGTTTTCCGGTAACAGTTTGATTTCCGACTCGGAAAGCGTGTAGTTGCCGCCGAAGAAAAATCCGTTCAACCAAGGATGGATAAAATCGAGATTCTTGCGAAAGGCTATTTCCAAGCCATAAATTTCGCCGGTACCGGCGTTTTGAAACGTTAAAACGTTGGCCGTCCCTCCCAATTGGGTCTTTTCGATGGGTTGGATCAATTCCTTATAAAACAAACCGAAACTCACATTCTCTTCGGGGGAGAAATAATACTCCCAGCGCGCGTCATAGCTGGTTATTTCGGCTTGCTGTAGGTTGGGATTGCCGGTCGTTTCGAGGTCGGTTTCGGGGTCGATGAACGGGGCGGGAGAAAGCTCCCGGAAGTCCGGGCGCGACAGGGTTTCGCTCCAGGTCAGACGCAGTTGTTGTTTGTCCGAGATCAGCCAGGTCAAAGCGACCGATGGCAATGCGTCGCGGCTTTCGAGAATCGAGGTAATGGGTTCGCTGCCCGGCGTGAACTCCTGGACCGTCTCCACCGTTTGCAAGTTGTCCTCGAATCGAACTCCGCCGGTAAGGCGCAGGAGATTGAAGAAGGTCACATCCAGTTGGCCGAAATAGGCTTCGAGTGCCTGACTGGCGGTGTAGCTGTCGGTGGTACGCGTCGTTTCCTTCAAAAAAGCGCCTTCCGGGCTGATATTCTCGGGGGTGAATATGTCCTCGGGCGATTGAGAGGTGATGGCCGGGTCGCTGATTTGCGAGATGTCGAAACTGAATCGACGTATGCCGGAATCCCGATAACGTTCGGTGGTCCAGTAGCCGGATGCCAGCGATCCTTCTATGCGATCGTCCAGCAATTGAAACGGAAGTTCAAGGTCCAGCCGCCAGCTGTCGTCTTCGTCTTCCAAATCCCCGAAGATGATTTGGTTGTTGCTTAAATTTCTCCCTACCAATATGAAGTTTCCGGGATCGCTGCCGAGTTCGTCGGCACGCGTGCGCCGTTGATTGGGCTCCGAACGGCTGGCGGTGGAACCCGAATACAAAAAGCGTAGCCAGAGATCGTTCAAGCGCTTGAAGGTATGTTCGGTGCCCGCCTGCCAATTGAACAACTCGTTTTCCACATACCACAATCGTGTCGTCCGTATGCGATCGCCGCCGGCCCCATTACTGGTGCTGAACCCCTGCATACCTCTGGCTTCGTTGGTGGTTTGGCGAACCAACATGACCCGACCGAATACTTTATGATCTTCCTGGTAATCGGCTTCCACGTTCAAATAAGCGTTGGTATTGACCTCTTGGACGGTTCGGCGAATCTCAAAATCATCGGTCAATTGAAGTCCTGTGCTGCTGGGGGTATAGAAGCGGCGGCTTTCATCGGTGGTTTGCCAGCTTTGGTCCCAGCGGCCCAAGGCATAGAAGCCGAAGTTGAAATCCCCGAAATGAAACTTGTCGCCGATCGCGCCGCTGATTCTTCCGTCGGGGGGGATGGTTTCTGCATCTATCTCCCAAACATTGGAAAAGCTCTCCCCGAATTGTTCGATTTCCTCGGGCGTGAAGCCATCGGAGAAAGGCGTCTCGGGACGCAGCGGGGTGCCGCTGGCGAGTGCTTTGGCGAGGGAATCCGGCAGATCCCGGGTGCCGTCGTCGACCCCGATCCAGTCGTAATCGCCGCCGTTGTAGGTTGCTCCGTCATCGAAGGTGGTGCCGGTTTTGAACCCGATTTTGCCGCTGAATTTCAGCAAGAAATCGTCGGGCACGCTTCGGGTTTGGAGGTCGATCACCCCTCCGGCGAATTCCGCGGGCATATCCACGGAAAAGGACTTTTGTACGTTGAGGCTGTCCAGCATGCCCGACGGAAAGAAATCCAAGGGAACCACGCGGCGGGTGGGATTCGGCGAAGGGACATTGATGCTGTTGACCAGTACGTTGGAATAGCGTTCCCCCAAACCCCGGATATAGGCATATTTGCCGTCCACGATGGTGACCCCGGACACCCGTTTCAAAGCCGAGGCCACATCGCTGTCGCCGGCCCGGCTGATTTGCTCGGCACCCAGAATATTGGTGACGGCGGTGGAACTACGTTCCTGGGTGATGGCCGATGCCACGCTGCCGGCCAGGTGCGGTTCGATGACGATGTAAGGCGGTAATGCCACGCCTGCCGGGGTGAGCTCTAGATTCACCGAAGCGGTGTGCTCTGTGTTAATGCTTATGTTTTCTTTGACCAGCATGTTATAGCCACCGGCCGTAACCGAAAGGCTGTAATTGCCGGTAGGAGCTTGGGTGGTAAACCGTCCTTTTTTATCGCTGACGAGCGGTTGTTCCAGGCCGCTTAAATAAATCTCGGCACCGGCGATCGGTTTACCGGTATCGGCGGCGATCACTCTGCCTGCGAGTGTCCCAGGGGGCGCCGACTTCTCTTGAGTGGAGGTTTCTGACGTTGATGGACGATGGGTTGCTGAGCTTTCTACGGCAACCCGCGACGGCGAGCCGTCCGGTTGGGTGGTGATCAGAATTTGGATATCTTCGTTCGGTTTGAACCGACGTCGGACGACGGCAACGGTTTTGTTTTCGGAACGCAGTTCAAGCCGGTGCTCGCCGGCAGACAATTTCACCCAGAGCGCACCATTCTTGTCGGTTACGCCTTTAAGATCCCCGTCTAAATAAACTTGAGCACCGGCCAGTGGCTGATCGGCCAAGAATAAGTAGAGTTGGAGGTGTGCTCCTTCAGTCGCCTGGACGATAATAGGAAGCCATAGCAATCCCCACAAAAAAGTGCGAATAACAAAATTCATCATTTATATTTTGGATTTCGGTAGGGTTGAAATTTTCTTATGCGCAGCGCCAAGGCTCGGCCTTGCATTCCTTGATCAAGCGCCTCAGTTCTGAAGCCTGTCGGAAAATCTTCGGGGTTCGGATGGCGCTCAAATAGGTTTTGGCCTTCTCGAAATGCCCTGATCGATAGGCGGCGAAGGCGAGGGCGTAGCGAATTGAATCGTCCTGGAGTAGCCCCACCCGATCCAGGGAACGGTGCATCGCCAGTACTTGCTCGTAGCGTTTGAGTGCCAAGAGAATGGCGACTCGTTCGCGCCGGTTGCTTTTCGGGTCCGGCACCGAAGCATTGATTTGCAACGCTTTGTAGAGTTCTCCTGCGCGGCGATAGAGCTCCGCTGCATCGGCGAAGAGGGAAGCGTCCACCCAGGCGGCTTGTTCCATGATCCAGGCGGCAGCCAGAGGCATTTCCCGACTGAAATAGGTGTTCGCCAGCAGTTTGGCGAGGGTTGTATCTTGTGGATATAAAAGCCGCCCTTGTTCGAGGATATGGCTGGCCAGCTCCATCTGTCCCCCGTGTCGCAGGGCGTTGCCCAATGCGGCATAATCCTTGGGGCCCCTTTCACTGAGATCAAGATAAAGCATGCCCAGATCCGCGGCTTGCCGATACAATTGTTTTTCTATCAGATAAAAAACCTGCCGGCGTAGAAATCGGGGGTCTTTGGGAAATCGATCCCGGGCAATGACTAAAGTGCGCCAGGCTTGATCGTATTGTTTTAACGCCCACTGGCTTTGGGCTTTCATCTCATAGAGAGCGGGATACTTATCGATCAGAGGCGTTGCCTTCTCGATGGCCTCCAGGGTTTTCTGATGGCGTTTCAATTGGTGATAGACCTGGGCCAAATAGATATAAATGAGGGGATCGGTCTGACCGGATGCCAGCGCATTTTCGAAACGCTCGCCGGCTTGTGAATATTGTTCCAAACCCAGGTAGGCAAGGCCTGTCAAGGTGTGGAATCGCTGGCGACTCTGCTTATCGTCCTCATCCTCTCCTTCGGGCAGAGGGAGACGCAATAAAATGCCCAAAGCCCGCGAGTAATGCCTATCCTTGACCAACAGCGCCGCCAGATTGAGCTGCTCACCGAAGTTTTGGGGTTTGGAAGCGGCGAAAACAACATCGGACGCCAGGAGAAAGGCAAGTAATCCATAAATCAAGTAACGGGGCATCATGAATTTAACCGAATTGGAAGACGATTTTTTGTTGGACCCAGGTTTTGACCGGTTTTCCTTGGTATTGGGCGGGTTTGAAGTGCCAGTAGCGGATTCCTTCCAGGGCGCTGTCATTGAATACGCCAGGCGGAGAGGATTCCAGCACGCGTGCTTCCTCGACGGAGCCGGACTTATCCACCAAAATAGAGAGTAAGACATAACCCTGGATTCCCTTTTTCTTGGCATCGGGCGGATATCGGAAGTTTCCAGTGACCACCGCTTCAGGGGGGGTGTCCACACTGTCTTGGGTCATACTATCCACTTGGGTGTCGCCCAGCAGACGGTCGTCCATTCCGAGACCTTCCAAGCCGACGTCGGGCAAACCAAAGTCGATGCCGGAAAGGGCGGCGCCAAGATCCGGCGTCGGAATCGGCTTAAGGTTTCTTTGTTGGACCTGTTTGCGCACCTTGCGGGATTTGGGTTTGGGCTTGGGTTTTGGGGCAGGGGAGAGATCCAACGCTACCGTACGAGCTTCCTCTTGTTTCTCCGGTGCCGACGAAAATTCGTTCATCCAGATCACCAGCGCCAGCACCCCTAATGTACCCGTGGCGGCTACCAGAGTGGCGCCGGTCCAGCGCCGCCACTCCGAACCCCGGTGCTGCGGATTGTGCTGAGAATGTATTCCCGAGGCCGTCATGGAATTAGCCCGCCTCCTGCTGAGTGGCCACGCCCACGTTTTGGGCGCCCGCCAGACGCGCTTGGTCGACGACTTCCACCAGGCGACCGGCGGGAACTTCGGTATCGGTGACGACCAATACATCTTCGCTGCCTTCCCTGAGCAGCGTTCGCACCTTGCTTTGCACCATCCAAACCCGGACGGGTTGCTCGTCGATGTATACCGCGCCCTGGTTGTCGATATAGATGCGAACCGCCTTGCTGGGAGCCATGGTGGCGCTGGAGGCCGACGGACGGTTGATGTCCAGGTTCATGTCCTTGACGAAAGTGGTGGTTACCACGAAGAAAATCAGCAGGATGAAGACCACGTCGATCAGCGGGGAGATGTCGACGCGGCTTTCTTGTTCGGTGTCTTGTCTTAATCTACGCATAATTTTTAATGATTTTGAGACGATCCTTCATGCAGCGATTCATGGATCAAGTCCTGAAGACGCAGTAACTCGCTTTCCAAATTCTTTTGCCTGCGTTGTTGCACCGCCAGGAGAAAGTATCCGGGGATGGCTACCGCCAGGCCCATCTGGGTAGTGAATAGCGCTTTGGAAATGCCGCCGGCGATACCGCCCGATTGACGAAACAAGGCCATTTCGGCCAGGGAATCGAAGGTCTCGATCATGCCCGAAACCGTTCCCAGGAGTCCCAACAGCGGCGCGGTGACCACCAGGGATTTGGCCAGAATCTCGAATCGATTGAGCCGGCCCTGCAGCGTCTTGAACAGATAATCCAGTTGACCGAGGCGCTCCGGGTGGCGCTGCAGGATTTGGGCGACCAAACGTCCGGTTTCCGTCAAGACGCCGTCGCCGCGGATCGGCCGTCCCTGGCGAATGGATTGCCAGAGGGATTCAAGACTCATGCGAGTGCCGCGGCGCAGGAGCATGAAGCGATAGCCGATGCTGAACCAGAGCAGGAACAGGATGACCACCAGCACCGGCATGACCCAGCCGCCGGCTTCCAAATAGGAAGCGATAAGCCCCCAGAGCGTATTCCAGTTCAGACTCATGTTCCGGCAAACGCTGTTCTAGGCGCTTCTTGGGCTTCTTCTTCAGCGAGGGTTTCTTCCAACTCCGCCGGAGAAGTATGGTCCTGGGCCGCCTCGCGGGCACCCAGCGCGGCCAATTCCAGGTCGTTTTTTAAGCTACTGCTCCAACCGTTCAGCACATTGCCTAAAAGCAGGGTGGGGATGGCGACGATCAGGCCCACTTGGGTCGTGATCAAGGCGATGGAAATCCCGGTCGCCAACAGCTTGGGATCGCCGGTTCCGAATTGGGTAATCACGTCGAAAGTGGAAATCATCCCTGTGACTGTCCCTAGCAGCCCCAGAAGAGGCGCCACCGCCGCGATCACCAGAATCAATCCGGAAAAGCGATCGAGACGTACCGATTGTTGCAGCAGTGCGTCGGAAACGGCGATCTCCCATTCATCCTCCGGCATCTGCAGATGGGCGATGCTCGCCTCCAGGACCCTCGCGTAAGCGCCTGGGGCACGTGGGAGTGTCGTCAGGAGTTGATCCTTGTCGCCCTGGGCCATTTCATGCAATACCTGGTTCACCTGTTTTTTTCCGCCTCTTCCGGCACCGATAATGATCCCCAAGCGAACCAGGATCAGCAGCCCGCCTAAAGCGCCCAGTCCGGCGATAATCCAAGCGATCGGTCCGCCGTCGTTCAAAATACCTCTCCAGGTTTTCTCGGCCTGGATTTCCACGGCTTTGTTCAGATTTTCGAACAGGAAAAGGCTGAAATGGGATAAGGATTCTCCTTCGGCCAGGGCGTTAGCGGTTTTTGCGCCGCCCGGCTTATTCAGTAATTTCAGGCGACCTTCTCCCGCCGGTATCAATAGGCCGCTGCCGGATGGGCTGACTCCGTAGGCGGCGATATTGCCGACAAAGATCAAGCGGCCCGGCACTTCCGTACCGTCCTCCAGGAAAAATTTCCCGTCTCGCTGATGCAAGCCGGCGCTTTTAATCAGCGCTTGCTGTGCGCGATCGAATAGTTGGGCGAGCTTGTCGGCATCGCTCAATTCGCTGTTTTTCATTTCCTGGCTCGAGAGACCGTAATCGGCAAGGCTGGTCTCAGCTTGGGTAAAGGTCATCTCCAGCAGCGATTCGTTTTCCTGGATTTGGCTGTTGTGCTGTTCCGCTTCGATGATGGATTTTTCCAGCCGCTTGGCTTGAAGGGATATTTCCATGATGCGGTTTTGCAGGGCCGAGATTTTGCGATCCAGTCGGCGTTCGTCGGCGGCACTGGTCGCGGCGAATTCATTCAGAAGGCGTTGGAGCTCCTTTTTCTGGGTATCCAAAAAAGCGAACTCCCGTTTGTAGACTGCTTCCAGCGATGCGCCAGGGGGTGCGCCGGCAGCTTTGGGGGTACTTTCAGGTGCTGCGGTCGGCGCGGTATTCGACGCCGATCCGGCGTACGCTGCACCGATGCCCAGCAGGCAGCACAACAAGCTCAAGGGATAAATTCGCATCCTCATCATTGATACCCTGGATTGGGGAGTTCGAAATAACCCTGGCGGATCTGTTTGCGCAGGGATTCCATCAAGTGTTCGATTCGTTGACTGTCTTCCGGGTTGGCGGTGACTTCGAACCGCCACTCTTCATTTTTCCGGCGGGCCATGCCGTAGCGCCCATCGGGGGTACGGAAATACAGCAGGGTCATACCCAGCTTCGCCGTATCTACAAGCGCATTTTGTCCATTCACGGAAACGGTTTGCCGATAAAGGCCGTTTTCCCGGGTCAGACGCAATTCGTCCTCCACCAACGCCCACAATTGATTGGCCAGTTTTTTGGGAGGAACCGTCCCCTGATCTAATTTGTTTGCGATTGCATCCACTGCTTGGAGCCGTTCTTTCCGTTTGAAAGGCAAGCTTGATTGGATGTATTCATTGAGCACGCCGATGGCGTGTTGCAAGGCTGGAACGAGTTCGGCGCCGGTGACTTGATCGGCCGGCACTTGCCGGCGAATATCTTCCAGATTGGCCTCGAGTTTTTTTACGGACAGCACCTGGCGCCTTTTTTCGGCCTCCAGCTGGGCGATTTGAGCGCCTAGCGCTTCCATTTGATGGTGGTGATGGGTTTTGGCCTGGTCGAGCTTCTGCTGGAGTTGATTGACTTCGCTGCGCAGCCGCGCCAATTCTTGCGCCAGCCGATCCAGGTCAGGCGTTTTGGCGATTGCAGCATCAGCACTTATAAGTCCCGCTAGTATCAACCCGGACAGCAGCAGGTATTTAGAAGGTTTCCAGTTTGAATAGCCGTTCATGATCGTTGATCTTCATAAAGAGAAAATGGCGCATTCCGTGCGCCACCGTGCTCCTTGCGCAGGGGAAAAGTGCCCTTACAGGCCGGTGGTCCAGCCGAAGGTCCAATCGTCGTAGCGGCTTTTGAAGGCGCCGACGAAATCCGCCGGGTCCAGACCTTCCGCGGAAGTGCCTCCGTTGATCAGAGGCGAACCCTCCGCGGGCAAGAAGCCGTCCAATTGCGGATTGCCGGCGACATTGCCCGCCTGGGCGGCGAACCAGTCGCTGACCGCAAAAGTGGCGCCGTTGCCGTCGGCGAAATTGCTCGGGCAGTCCACGTAGCTGTGCTGGATGGTCAACTCACCCGTCAAGTTGTCGGGCGTGCCGGCGTTGGTAAACGTGGCTTCGTCGGAGACCCGAATGCAGGTGGAAGAATTGACGATTACCGAGTTAAAGAGGTTGGCGCCCGTGCCGCGACGCAATTCGAAACCCTGGCCGCTGATGGGGGAACCGATGCAGGTCATATTGGCGATCGTCGGTTTGGAGCGCGGTTGGCTGTCGAAAGCGTCCTCGTTGTTGTCCGCCTCGATGCAGCGGTCGGCGTCGTCTTCTCTTTGTTTAGCCAAGACAAACTGAGCCGAACCGGTCCAGCCGGATCCCCAGTCCAGACTGTCGTCGTGGATATTGGTCAGGACTATGTGTTTAAGTTTGACGGTGCCGCCGAACATCTCCACGCCGTCGTCCAGACCTTCATGAGATTGGACGTAATCGATCAAAGTGCCATCGCCGACGCCGAGCAGGGTGAGGGCATTCAATTCCTCGTCCGGACGAACCTGGTTGCCGGCGTAGCGAATCTGAACGTATTTCAATACCCCGCTGCTTTCGTGGGGGTTATTGCCGCCGAACAGCTCGCTGGTGATGGCTTCAAAGGGCGTTTCGCAAACCTCGACGGTTTCATTACAACCGTTGACAGGCGCGTTGCCTGCAATCACCAGCCCGCCCCATTCACCGGGTGCTTGTTCTTGGGTGCCGGTAAAGATGATCGGATGCTGAGGCGTGCCCACGGCGTTGATCTTAGAGCCGCGCCGAATCCACAAGAAGTCGGGGCCTTGCTGACCGATGATGCGGGTGCCCGGCTCGATGGTGAGGGTGGCGCTGTTGGCGTTGTCGTTGCCGATAAATACGCCGCCTTGCAGTACCCAGGTAATGTCGTTGGTGAGAGTCGCATCCTGGGTGATGGTCCCTTGTAGCAGGCAGAAACCCGGGGTATCCAAGGGTTGCGAGAAATCCGGGCAGCTTTGGAAGGCTTGTTCATGCACGCACTGGCTGCCTTCGAGGGAGGAGAACCGGCTCACCTGCATGCTGCCGTTGCCGTCTTGGCCTTGGAACTCCACGGTTGCGGAATCGCAGGTATTGAAAGTGAATGTTGCGTTGCCCCAATCGATCGCAGACGTATCGGCGAAGCGGTGCTGATCGTCGAAGCGACCGCCGGTGAAGCGCTGCAGCGGAACTTGGATGGCGTTGCCGCTGCTTTCGATCGGTGCTGCGCCGTGGAGCCAAATTTGATTGCCGCCGTTGTCGTAAGTGAACCAGTCGATGGTCAGGGCCGGGTCGATCTCTTGGCCATTGGCTTTGTCTACTACCTCGACGATGATGCCGCGTCCCCAGCGCTCTTGACCTTCCCACCAAATACCGTTGAGAGATTGATTGATGGTGATTGCATGAGTGCCCCCGGAAATCAGGCCGAGTCCTAATGAGAGCACTATGGTCTTGCTCATCTTTCGATACGTCATGATCGCGATGTCCTCTTAAATTTGACCTTAATAAAAAGGGAAAGCGTTGCGGCTAACCCAGCGAGCTCAAGCCGCAATTGTGGGGGGGGAAGGTTTCAGAATTTTTACGAGAGGATGAAGATACGATGACAACGGGAAGAGTTGGCGGACCATTGGCGCTTGAGGTGCGGTAAGGGCCGTCAAAGAAGAAAAAGGAGCGGCGGCGGATATTGTAATGATTTTATGTATCGGTGAGTCCCGCGGAAGGGCGGCATCTGGACGTGGCTTCGCCGAGTTTGTTATAGTTGATGCATTAAATTCCAGAATTATGGGCGCCCATTTGTTGGGTGGAAAGTATAACCCTTTGGAGAATCATTTATGGCGATTAAGCTGGCAATCAACGGTTATGGGCGGATCGGGCGCAATGTCCTGCGGGCCCTTTTCGAGTCCGGGCGGACGGATGAGTTCGAAATCGTTGCCATCAACGATTTGGGGGATGCGCAAACCAATGCGCATTTGACCCGCTATGATACGGTCCACGGTCGTTTTCCCGGGGAAGTGACGGTGGACGGGGATTATTTGATCGTCAACGGTCACAAGATCCGAGTGCTGGCCGAGCGGGATCCCACCAAGTTGCCTTGGGGGGACTTGGGGGTCGAGGTGGTCCTGGAATGCACCGGCTTGTTCACCTCCAAGGAAAAGGCTTCGGCCCATCTGCAGGGCGGCGCCAAGAAGGTATTGGTTTCTGCGCCCGGCGGTCAAGACGTGGACGCTACCGTCGTCTACGGGGTCAATCATCAAGTGCTCAAGGCCTCCGATACGGTCGTCTCCAATGCTTCCTGCACCACCAACTGCCTGGCGCCGCTGGTCAAGCCCCTCAATGATAAAATCGGGGTCGAACGCGGCCTGATGACTACGATTCACTCCTATACCAACGACCAAGTGCTAACCGACGTGTTCCACAAGGATTTGCGGCGGGCGCGTTCGGCCACGCAGAACATGATTCCCACCAAGACCGGCGCGGCGGCGGCGGTGGGGTTGGTGCTGCCGGAATTGGCGGGCAAGTTCGACGGTTTTGCCGTGCGGGTTCCGACCGTCAACGTCTCCCTGGTGGATTTGACTTTCAACGCTTCCCGCGCCACCTCCAAGGAGGAAATCGATCAAATTATCAAGGATGCCGTGGCCGGCGAATTGAAGGGGATTCTCGCGTATAACGACGAGCCTCTGGTGTCCATGGACTTCAATCACAACGCCCACTCTTCCATTTATGAATCCACCCTGACCAAGGTGATCGACGGTACGCTGGTCAAGGTGCTGGCTTGGTACGACAACGAGTGGGGATTCTCCAACCGAATGCTGGATTCCGCCAAGGCGATGACGGAGGCGCGCTAATTTATGGGAGATATATTCGTACCTAGGCGTACTAAAATCGTCGCCACCTTGGGGCCGGCTTCCGAGAGCCCCGAGATGTTGGAAAAGTTGATTGATGTCGGCGTGGATGTCGTCCGGCTCAACTTTTCCCACGGCAAGGCTGAAGACCACCGCAATCGCGCCCAGTTGGTGCGTGAGATATCCGAAGGACGCGGCCATTACGTGGGCATTCTCGCCGACCTCCAGGGGCCTAAAATCCGGATTGCAAGCTTCAAGGAAGGTCAGGTGGAACTGCAAGAGGGCGCATCGTTTTCTCTTGACGCCGATTTGCCTCTGGAGGAAGGCGACGAAACCCAAGTAGGCATCGTTTACCCTGATTTGCCCCGCGATGTCCAGCCAAGGGATAAGCTGCTGCTGGACGATGGACGAATTGTCCTGACCGTCGAGAAAATTACCGGCAATCGTGTGGAATGCCGGGTTGACGTGGGCGGGATATTGTCCAACAACAAGGGTATCAATAAGCAAGGCGGCGGCCTTTCGGCCGAGGCCCTGACCGATAAGGATAAGCGGGACATTAAAACCGCGGTGGAAATCGAAGCCGATTATTTGGCGGTTTCTTTTCCCCGCAGTGCCGCAGATATTCATCTGGCGCGGCAACTGCTGCGCGAGGCGGGCGGTGATGCCGGTATCGTCGCCAAGATCGAGCGGGCCGAAGCGGTTCAGCCCGGTGTCATGGAGGAGGTCATCGAAGCCTCCGATGTCATCATGGTGGCCCGTGGCGATTTGGGGGTGGAAATCGGTGACGCCCGCTTGCCCCAGGTGCAAAAAGATTTGATCTCCAAGGCCAGAGACTTGGATCGGGTGGTCATCACGGCAACCCAGATGATGGAGTCCATGATTGATAGCCCGTTACCGACGCGTGCCGAAGTGCTGGATGTGGCCAATGCCGTCTTCGACGGCACCGATGCCGTCATGCTTTCCGCCGAAACCGCGGCCGGCAACTTTCCGGTCGAGGCGGTGCAAGCAATGGACCGGGTGTGCCTGGAAGCGGAGAAGCATCCTCAGGTTCGGCGCTCATCCCACCGGATGGATCGCCAGTTCGAGCGTGTGGATGAGGCGATTGCCATGGCGACCATGTACGTGGCCAATCATCTGCCGGTGCGGGCGATCGCCGCCATGACCGAAAGCGGCTCCACACCGCAGTGGATGTCTCGAATTCGTTCCGGGATTCCCATTTATGCCTTGACTCGACAACTCAAGACTTGCCGAAAAGTAACGCTCTACCGAGGGGTCTATCCGATTTATTTTGAGTTTAACACCACCGAGCATGTGGAGCTCAACAAAGCGGGGCTCAGGAAACTTTTGGATTGCCGTGCGGTAACCGAAGAGGATCAAGTGGTCATCACGAAAGGAGACTTGACCGGTGTGAGCGGAGGGACCAATGCCCTCAAGATCGTTAAGGTGAAAGATGCATTGACCCTGGAAGTGGGAAGCTGATCCAGGGCATTAATCAAGTTGGAGGTTGTGATGCAAGGTCAAGGTATTTCCCTAACCGAGTTTTTGATTCAGGAGCAGCGCAAGGCGGTCGGAGCCACCGGTGAATTGACGCTGTTGATCAGCGATATTGCCCGGTCGTGCAAGGCGATCGCCCGCGAGGTTCGTTACGGCGCCTTGGTGGGCAATCTCGGTCAGGCGGGGGAGGAGAATATTCAAGGGGAAGCGCAGCAAAAGCTGGATGTGCTTTCCAATGACATCATGGTGAATATCCTCCGCCGCTCGGGCCACGTGGCGGCGATGATCTCGGAGGAAAACGACGAGGTCATTCGAGTGCCCAAGCAGAATCGAGGCAAGTATCTGGTCTGTTTCGATCCGTTGGACGGTTCGTCCAATATCAATATCGACATGTGCATCGGTACGATTTTCTCGGTGATGCGTTGCCCGGAAGGCGTGGACGAACCGGCCGAGGAGCACTTTTTGCAACCGGGAAGCGAGCAGGTCTGCGCCGGTTTCTGCGTTTACGGTCCGGCAGTCACCCTGGTCATGACCACCGGTAACGGGGCCCATGGCTTTACCCTGGATCAGGGCGTGGGCGAATTCATTCTGACCCACCCCAACATCCGTATCGCCGAGGAAGCCAAGGAATTTGCGATCAATATGTCCAATCGGCGTTTCTGGGAGCCGCCGGTTCGTCGGTTCATCGAAGAATGCGAGCAGGGAAAAGAAGGGCCTTTGGACAAGGAATTCAACATGCGCTGGATCGCTTCCTTCGTCGCCGAGGTTTACCGCATTCTAATGCGCGGGGGCGTTTGGACCTATCCTTTGGACGACAAGCTGAAGACCAGGGGGTTGGAAGGGCGTTTGCGTCTGATGTACGAGGCGAATCCGATGGGATTCATCGTGGAGCAGGCCGGCGGCGTCATCTCCACCGGCAGGGAGAGGGTGATGGCTTTAAAGCCCAAGGATATACATCAGCGGGTACCGCTGTTTTTGGGGGCCAAAAAGGAAATGGAGCTCATCGAAAGCTATCATCGGGAATGGGATCAAAATCAGCAATGAAATCGAAGCGGTGATTGAGGGGGGCGCTTTTGTCTGCTATCCCCCGGTTTCCATGAGTTGCCAGGCGTTTTGTTGAACGAATTGCTTAAACGCCTGAGCGGCGCGCGATAGTTTCTTGCCGCTGCGGTGGGCAAGATACCATTTTCGAACGATTGGAAACGACTCCACATCCAAGACCGCCAAGCGCTTGTCTTGGAGTTCCCGTTGGATGGTATGCAAGGAAACGATTCCGAGCCCCAACCCCGCCTCCACCCCGTGAATGATGGCGGTGTTGGTGTTCATTTCCATGCTGCCGGTGATGGCGATCCCGCGGCGGTTGAAAAAAGCTTCGACGGCGCTGCGGGTGCCCGATCCCTCTTCCCGGATGAGAAAGGTCTGATTTTCCAGTTCGGCGAGGGGAATTCTTCGCCGCCGAGTAAGGGGATGGGCGTGGGGGGCGATCACTACCAGGGGATTGTCCATGAACGGTTCGGCGATCAGATCCCAGTCCGCCGGGGGTTTCCCCATCAAAGCCAGGTCGGTGGCGTTCTCCTCCAATAACTGCAATAGTCCCCTGCGGTTGGTGACTCTTAGATCGATTCGGACCTTGGGGTGCTTGCGGCAATGGCTGGCGAGCGCCCGAATCGCGAAATAGTGCACCGTGCTTACCACGGAAATCGTCAAGGTCCCCCCCTCGGTGCCTTTGAGGGCTTCCAGGGTTTGGCCGGTTTCCTCCAATTGAGCCGCGATGGTGCGGCTGAGGCGATAGATTTCTCGGCCGGCTTCGGTGAGAAACAGTCGTTTCCCCAGGCGTTCGAATAAGGGCAGGCCGACACTTTCCTCTAATTGCTTGATCTGCATGGAGACTGCCGGCTGGGTCAAGTATAATTCCTCGGCTGCCCGGGTGAAACTCATGCGCCGGGCGACTTTTTCGAAAACTTGCAACTGGCGTAAAGTGATATTCATACATCAATGTTATATCAATGCCGGTAGCAATAAGAATTTCTTATGTTTAATTGAAAAAACATTGACTGTTATTTATAACGGATTCCGGCTATAGTGCCAAGATTCGGGCTAAAATGTATCGGTTATTGCGCCTCTCTGGGAGAGGTGCTAGATGATCTTCGATGAATAAACGATAAGGGAGGGAGAATATGCCTTCACGCCGAGAGCTTGCAAATGCCGTCCGCGCCCTGTCCATGGACGCGGTTCAACAAGCAAAGTCCGGACATCCGGGCGCGCCGATGGGTATGGCGGATATCGCCGAAGTGCTTTGGAACGACTATCTGCGCCACAACCCCGGTAATCCGAAGTGGGCCAACCGCGACCGGTTTGTCCTGTCCAACGGCCATGGTTCGATGCTGGTCTACTCGCTTTTGCATCTGACCGGTTACGACCTGCCGTTGGAAGAGCTCAAGAATTTCCGTCAACTGCACTCCAAAACGCCGGGTCACCCCGAGTACGGTTATGCCCCCGGCGTGGAAACCACCACCGGCCCGCTGGGGCAGGGGATCGCCAATGCCGTCGGTATGGCCCTGGCGGAAAAGATTTTGGCTGCGCAATTCAACCGCGATGCCCACAACATTATCGACCATTATACGTATGCTTTCCTGGGCGACGGCTGCATGATGGAAGGGGTTTCCCATGAGTCCTGCGCCTTGGCCGGCACCTTGAAGCTGGGTAAATTGGTGGCCTTCTGGGACGACAACGGCATCTCCATCGACGGTGAAGTGGAAGGTTGGTTCGCCGACGATACGCCCAAGCGGTTCGAAGCTTATGGTTGGCACGTGGTGCGCGGTGTGGACGGTCACAGCGCCGACGCCGTCAAAGCGGCCATCGAGGAGGCCCGCAGCGTCACCGACAAACCCACTCTGATCTGCTGCAAAACCATCATCGGCTACGGTTCCCCCAACAAGCAAGGGAAGGAAGAATGTCACGGTGCCCCCTTGGGTGACGATGAAATCAACTTGGCGCGAGAAGTGTTGGGTTGGAATCACCCGCCTTTCGAGGTGCCGCAGGAAATTTACGCAGGCTGGGACGCGCGCGAAAAAGGCGCCGAGTGGGAAAAGGAATGGCAGCAACGGATGGAAGCGTATCGGGCGGATTATCCCGAGTTGGCCGCGGAGCTGGAACGCCGGCTCAAGGGCGAGCTTCCCAAGGATTGGTCCCAGATCGCCCAGGCCTATATCGCCGAGGTGGATTCCAAGGCCGAAACCGTGGCTACCCGCAAGGCTTCCCAGGCCGCTTTGAATGCCTATGCTCCGAGCTTGCCGGAATTCTTGGGCGGTTCGGCCGACTTGACCGGTTCCAACAACACTAACTGGAAAGGCTGCAAGGTTCTGAACTATCCGGGCAACAGCCATGAGGACGGCAATTACATCCATTATGGCGTGCGGGAGTTCGGCATGGCCGCGCTTATGAACGGGATTGCGCTGCACGGCGGTTTCCGGCCGTACGGCGGGACCTTCGAAATTTTCTCAGACTACGCCCGCAACGGTATCCGCATGTCGGCGCTGATGAAGCTGCCGGTGATCTACGTGCTGACCCACGATTCCATCGGTCTCGGGGAAGACGGCCCCACCCACCAACCGGTGGAACAGCACGCTTCCTTGCGCCTCATTCCCAATCTGCATTTCTGGCGCCCGGGAGACGTGGTGGAAACGGCGGTCGCATGGCGCGATGCGGTCAACCGTCAGGACGGTCCCTCCGCGATGGCCTTGACCCGTCAAGGCATTCCGCATTTGGAGCGGACGCCGGAACAGATCGAAGCCATCAGCCAAGGCGGATATATCCTTCGGGAATGCGAGGGCAAGCCGGACGCGATCATCATCGCCACCGGTTCCGAGGTCCATCTGGCCGACGAAGCGGCCAAGCAGCTGGGTGCGGAAGGTAAGAAAGTCCGGGTCGTCTCCATGCCCTGCGCGGACATTTTCGAAGCCCAGAGCTCGGCATATAAGGAATCGGTATTGCCCGCCGATGTCACCGCCCGGGTGGCGGTGGAAGCCGGCGCCACCGATGGCTGGTACAAATATGTGGGGCTCGGTGGTAAGGTGATCGGCCTCGACCGGTTTGGCGAATCGGCGCCCGGCGGCCTGCTGATGAAAGAATTCGGCTTCACCGTGGACAACGTCGTCAAAACGGTCAACGAGGTTCTCGCAAACCAATAAACGTTTAGAGAAGGAGGTTGGTTATGGCACTCATTACCTTAAGGCAATTGCTCGATCATGCCGCGGAAAACGGCTACGGTGTGCCGTCCTTCAATATCAACAACATGGAGCAGGTGCATTCCATCATGGAAGCGGCGGCGGAGGTCGACAGTCCGGTGCTTATGCAAGTATCGGCCGGGGCCCGCAAGTATGCCGGGGAGACCTTTATTCGTCATATGGTGCATGCGGCGCTGGAGCAGTGGCCTCATATTCCCGTGGTCCTGCACCAGGACCACGGCGCCGATCCCGGCGTGTGCGCACGTTCGATCCAGTCCGGATTCACTTCGGTGATGATGGACGGTTCCTTGATGCCGGATATGAAAACGCCCTCCAGTTACGAATACAACCTGGAAGTGACTTCCAAGGTGGTGGAGATGGCCCACGCCTGCGGGGTTTCGGTGGAAGGCGAGCTGGGATGTCTGGGATCCTTGGAAACCATGAAATCGGATAAGGGCGACGAGCTCACCGAAGACATGCTCCTGACCGACCCGGAGCAAGCCGCCGATTTCGTCAAGCAGACCAAGGTGGATGCCTTGGCGGTCGCCATCGGCACCAGTCACGGGGCGTACAAATTCACCAAGCCGCCGACGGGAGAAGTCCTGGCGATCGACCGGATCAAGGCGATCCACGCCCGGATCCCGGATACCCATCTGGTGATGCACGGTTCTTCCTCGGTGCCTCAGGAATGGGTCAAGACGATCCACGAGTACGGCGGAGACATCGGCGAAGCCTACGGGGTACCGGTGGAAGAAGTGGTCGAAGGCATCAAGCACGGCGTGCGCAAGGTGAATATCGACACCGATCTGCGTCTGGCATCCACCGGCGCGATGCGCAAGCTGATGGCGGAAAATCCCAAGCAGTTCGATCCGCGCAAGATATTCGCGGCGGCCACCCAGGCCATGAAGGATATCTGCAAGGCGCGTTACGAAGCCTTCGGTTGCGCGGGGAATGCATCCAAGATCAAACCCGTTCTCATCGACGATGTGGTCAAGCGCTATGCCGCCGGTGACTTGGATCCCCGCATCAAGTAACCCAGCGCGACTTACCCCCTATCTCCGGGTGCGTCTTGCACCCGGAGCCTATCTTAAAAGCGAATGCCTGGACTCAGGCAATCACTCAATCAACGAGGAAATTTGAATGGCACTTATCACCCTTAGACAATTACTCGATCATGCCGCCGAGAACGGCTATGGCGTGCCGGCATTCAACGTGAACAACATGGAGCAGGTGCATTCCATCATGGACGCGGCGTCCGAAGTGGATAGCCCGGTGATCATGCAGGCTTCGGCCGGCGCGCGCAAATACGCGGGCGAGCCGTTTTTGCGCCATCTGATTGTGGCGGCGTTAGAGCAGTGGCCCGATGTTCCCGTGGTGCTGCACCAGGACCACGGCGCCGACCCCGGCGTGTGCGCGCGCTCGATCCAATCCGGATTCAGCTCGGTGATGATGGACGGCTCCCTGATGCCGGACGCCAAGACCCCGGCTTCCTACGAATACAACGTGGAAGTGACCGCCAAAGTGGTGGAAATGGCCCATTCCTGCGGCGTCTCGGTGGAAGGCGAACTGGGTTGCCTGGGATCGCTGGAAACCATGCAGGCGGGCAAGGAAGACGGCGTCGGCGCGGAAGGTCAACTGACCAAGGAGATGCTTCTCACCGACCCCAATGAGGCGGCCGATTTCGTCAAAAAAACCAAGGTGGATGCCCTGGCGATCGCTATCGGCACCAGCCACGGCGCGTACAAGTTTACCCGTCCGCCGACGGGCGATATTCTTGCCATCGACCGCATCAAGGAAATCCATGCGCGGATTCCCGACACCCACCTGGTGATGCACGGCTCCTCTTCGGTGCCGCAGGATTGGCTGGAAATCATCAATGCCTATGGCGGCGACATGGGGCAGACTTACGGGGTCCCCGTGGAAGAAGTGGTCGAAGGCATCAAGCACGGGGTACGCAAGGTGAACATCGATACCGATTTGCGGATGGCCTCCACGGGGGCGATGCGCAAATTCATGGCGGAAAACCCCAAGCAGTTCGACCCGCGCAAGATCTTTGCCGTGGCGACTCAAGCCATGAAGGAAATCTGCAAGGCGCGCTATGAGGCTTTCGGTTGCGCCGGTAACGGCTCCAAAATCAAGCCGATCAACCTGGAAGATACCTATAAAAAGTATGCTTCCGGTGAACTGGATCCGAAAGTGCGCTAATATCCCGTTTTTTAGGAATTTTGCAAGTCGGATGAGGGCGTCTTCGGACGCCCTCTTTGTTTTTGGTGACGGAGTCCTGAAATTTTCGTAAAAAGTGGATGTCTCTTTTAATGCTAGGCTAGATTTACCTGCAAGGGCATTATTATTAAGGGGGGAGGTTAAATCTTTCCCCGCCGGACACCACGTGAGTTCCGGGTTTGATTAAAAATTTCATTGTCAGTCAGCGATGAAAAAATAACGAGATGCTGCAAGGGAGGAGCACGGATTAGGTGAGCACCCTATCCGAATTGTATCCGTATGTACGGCGTTTGATTCCATTGCATTTATTGCCTCAAGCTCGCTGCGAACAGTTGTGTAAGCAGTTGGCGATCAATGAGGCGGCCCCGGGAGAAGTCCTTTTTCAGCGGGGAGAAGAGGATCCGGATTGGATTTATCTTCTGGAAGGGGAAGTGGCATTGGAAGCGGATGGAATCCTCATGGAGCAAGTTAGCGGCGCCAGCGACGCCGCCCGTTTTCCACTCGCCCATCAAGTGCCGCGAAAACTGGCGGCCAGAGCGCTGACGGAGCTTCGCTATATTCGTATCGATCATCGACGCTTGAAGCCTATGGAACATTATCAAGACGAGGAAATGCAGTCCCAGCCGGAAAAAGAAATGGAAGAAACCACCGACTGGATGACCAAATTATTTAAATCGCCGATATTTCAACGCCTGCCGGCGAGTAATCTGCAAAAAGTGCTCTCGCGCTTGCAAGAAATGGAAGTCAGTCGTGGGGAGAAAGTCATCGCTCAAGGCGATTACGGAGACGCGCTCTATATTCTCCGAGCCGGTAAATGCCGGGTAACCCGCAGGCCACATCCCAACGCGCGCGAGATTAAATTGGCGGAATTCCGGCCGGGAGATATGTTCGGCGAGGATGCATTGCTTTCCGGGCAGCCCCGGGCGGTGGATGTGACCATGCTCACCGATGGCGTCGTGATGCGCTTGGAAAAGGACGATTTTTTGTCTTTGGTGGTGGAGCCGGTATTGGAGAAGGTCAGTTTCGAGTCGGCCTTTCGCGAGGTGGAACAGGGAGCGGTCTGGTTGGATGTGCGCGATAGCGAGAGTTATCGGCGCAATCATCTGGAGGGAAGCCTCAATATTCCCTTCTTTTCCCTGAGAATGCAATTGGGCGGACTGCAACGTCAACGCCGGTATATTTTGGTGTGCGATCAGGGGGGGGTGAGCGTTGCGGCGACTTTCCTCCTGTTGCGTTTCGGTTTCGAAGCCGCGGCGTTGACGGGCGGATTGACCAACGTACCGGAAAAGTGCTTGCAGGAAGAAGGTCGGTCCTTCAATGACCGAATGGATGATTCGGAAACCGCCGCAACCATCGCCTTTTCTCCGGTGGTTGAGGAGAAAGGGGAGGCCGGCAAGATTGTTCAGGAAAGCTCGGAACCTGCCGCCGATGATATCTTGGAGAAGGAGACGCAAGAAGACGTGGTCTCCCGATTCGAGCTTGAAGGTAATCGAAATGACGATGCGCTTAGAGAGAGAAAAAAAGCGCGCGAGCAAGGACAGGCACCACCGCCGGCAAGTGTTTCGGATCAAAAATTGAAGGCGGAAATAAAAGGCTTGCGGCGAGAAAAGGAGGAATTGGAAACAACAACTAAAACCTTGCGTCGCCGGATATCGGATTTGGAGGAAGTGATCCGCCAGTATTGGGAAGCAGCCCAAGCCGAGGATGAGAACGAGGTCATTCAAGCCTTGCAGAGCGAGCTTGCCATGGTGCGCGAGCAAGCGGACGAGGATGTGACCGCCATGCGCCGCCAGGTGGAAGCAAGCCGCCAAGAATGCGATCGCCTAAGAAAGGAGATGGAATCAACCCATTCGACGGCCGCCTTGCCGTCCGGATTGGTACCGGTGAATCCCGAGAAGCTACCGCTTAATCCGCCGCCCCCATCCATTCGGCACGCTTCCGGTCACTGGTTTTCTCAAGCCTTGTGGTTGTTGGTGGGCGTGTTGATAAGCCTGGCGGGATTGGGAATTGGCTTGCAAACCGAGAGCGGTCGCCATTGGTTGCAGGGATGGGGGCAGGCGGATAGTGCGGCTGTGTCTGAGCCGCCGGCGCGAAGTGAGAGCGCAAAAATTGAGGCGCCGGCTGAGGTGGAAGATTCGAATTTGTTCGCCGATGATGCGGCGCAAACGACGCCGGAATACGGAGCGCCTGTCCAGTCGCTGGGCGAGGAAGAGGGCGCGGCGACGGAAACGGGGGAGCTATTCGCTCAATAACAAACAGTCTCCCCCGCAACCTGGGAGCTGCGGGGGAGAAAATTATTTGATTTTGGCTTCTTTAAAAACCACGTGTTTGCGAACCACCGGATCGTATTTTTTGAATTCCAGCTTGTCGGGCGTGGTGCGCTTGTTTTTGGTGGTGGTGTAGTAATAGCCGGTACCGGCTGTCGAGACGAGCTTGATTTTATCCCGCATGCTATGTGACCTCTGAAGGTAAGTTAGATCTTGATGCCGCGCTGACGCATGTCGGCCAGCACCACGTCAATGCCTTTTTTGTCGATGATGCGCATACCTTGGCTGGAGATCCGCAGTTTAACCCAGCGGTTCTCGCTTTCCACCCAAAACCGGTGCTCGTGCAGATTGGGCAAAAAACGCCGCTTGGTTTTATTGTTGGCATGGGACACATTGTTGCCGGTAATGGGTCGTTTGCCCGTTACTTGACACACTCTGGACATGGTTTAACCCCGATCTATCCAATGAATTTAAACGGTGAATTTTAACCCAAATGCGACGTTTCGGCAAAAAAGGATGATACCATTTCCATTTGCATCCAATCTTAAGCCAAATCGATTGAAATCAGCGGAGGCAAAGTTCCTTCATGGCCACCAGCTCAAATATAGAACTCGGCGTTGTCATGGATCCCATCGGGGAGATCAAAGTTCATAAAGACACCACCTTCGCCTTGCTGCTCGAAGCCCAGGCGCGGAGTTGGGATTTATTTTATATGGAAATGAATGACCTTTACCTCCGCGACGGTCGAACTTATGCGCGCATGCGCCGTCTTTCCCTCCAACGCGATGCGCAGCGATGGTATTCCTTCGAGGAAGAATGCGAGCGTCCGCTGGATGATTTGGATGTGATCTTGATGCGCAAGGATCCTCCCTTCGATCAAGAATACATTTATGCGACCTATTTGCTTGAATGCGCCGAGCAGCGCGGTACGCTGGTGGTGAACAAGCCCCGCTCCTTGCGGGACGCCAATGAAAAACTCTTCACCGCTTGGTTTCCCCAGTGTTGCGCACCCACCTTGGTGTCTCGCGATGTGCGGCAATTCCGGCAATTTTTGCGCGAGCAGGGGGAGATCATCCTCAAACCGTTGGATGGCATGGGAGGAGCTTCGATTTTCTACTTGCATCCCGATGATCCCAACTTCAGTGTCGTTATGGAGTTGATGACCGCCCATGGCCGCCGGTTCGTGATGGCGCAAAAATACCTGCCGGAAATCGCGGCCGGCGACAAGCGTATTCTGTTGATTAACGGAGAGCCGGTTCCCCATGCTCTGGCGAGAGTGCCGGCGTCGGGGGAATTACGGGGCAATCTGGCCGCCGGCGGACGGGCCGAGGGGCGGGCCTTGACCGACCGCGACCGCTGGATTTGCGCCCAGGTGGGGCCGCAGTTGCGCGAGCGTGGTTTGATCTTCGTCGGTATCGACGTAATCGGCGACTATCTCACCGAAATCAATGTGACGAGCCCCACTTGCGTTCAGGAATTGGATAAACTATTCAAATTAAATATCAGTGCTCAGTTGATGAATGAAATCGAAGGATTGCTTAAGCGATGACCCAAGGGACCTTCGGCAGTCCGTCCGATCGAATGTTGGTCGCGGTCCTCGTGGCCTTGGTGGTGCATGCCGGGTTGATTTTCGGTATCCGTTTCCGCATGCCCGATATTCCCAAAATCGAGCGCACCTTGGATATCGAATTGATTGCCCAACCCGATACCAAGCGGCCCGACAAGGCGGACTATTTGGCCCAGAGCGACAGCGAGGGAGAGGGGAAACCTCTGGCTAAGCCGTCTCGTCCGGTTCAACCATCAGAGTTTGGACGGTCGGCGGAAGCGACGGCGTCTTCCCGCAGGGAACCGCCTACCAAGCCGAGCGGGCAGCCGGCTGAAAAGCATCACACAAATCCCGGTGACGAACCGGCGGAGGCAGATCTGCAGAACAATTCCCATTTGACCCAGGCGCAAGCGGATGCCGCCTTGCCTCACGATGGTCAGCCCACGGAAGCGGCAAGCGAGCCCCATCTGGACCGGCGCCTCTTGGCCCGCCAGATCGCCGAACTGGGTGTCGCAGCCACGCAGCCGGTGCGATATTCCCCTAACGAGCGGGTGGTGCCGATTCGTGAGCTCATCAGCGCCCACAAATACGTTGCCGCCGCCTATGAGCGGGCGTGGCAGGAGAAGGTGGAGCGGATCGGCAACTTGAATTATCCCGATGAGGCGCGGCGCAAGGGGTTGTCCGGCTCCCTGGTAGTCAGCGTGTGGGTGAGCAGGGAAGGCAAGATGGAAAAAATCAAAATTCTCCGTTCTTCGGGACATCGCGTGCTGGACGATGCGGCGATCCGGATCATGCGGTTGGCCGCGCCGTTTTCTCCTTTTCCCGACGAATTGGCGGCCCAGGCGGATGAGATCGTCATTACCCGTACCTGGAAGTTTTACAATGAGGCGGGTCTGGCCATGGACCGTTGACAGATTCGAGGGTGATATGACGCAACACGACCATACTTATTTAACCGGGCAGTTTCTCATTGCCATGCCGACACTGGAGGACCCGAACTTTTCCCATTCGGTGACCTATTTATGCCAGCATAGCGCTCAGGGGGCGTTGGGAATCGTCATTTCCAGGCCCCTGGAGATGCGCCTTGCGGATATTCTCGACTCCATGCAAATTCCCGCTCAAAACACCGCCGTTGCCGACCAACCGGTGTATCTCGGCGGGCCGGTTCAGCCGGAACGCGGTTTCGTCCTCCATAGCCCCGTGGGCGATTGGGAAGGCACCTTGGCGATCAATGACGAGATCGGATTGACCACATCTCGCGACATCTTGGAAGCGATTGCCGCCGGCGGTGGGCCGGAGAAAAATTTGATCGCCCTGGGCTACGCCGGTTGGGGGGAAGGGCAGTTGGAGCAGGAAATGCTCGATAACGCCTGGCTCAACGTACCCGCCGCATCCGATATTTTATTCGATCTTCCACCGATTCAGCGTTGGCGGGCCGCCGCCGGCCGCTTGGGGATCGATCTCGATCTTTTATCCTCGCAGGCCGGTCATGGATAAGCGTGGTACTTATTTGGGTTTCGATTACGGCACCCATAAAATCGGGGTGGCGGTGGGGCAGCGGATTACCGGGACGGCTTCCCCTTTGGAAACCATCCGTTCGGAAAAGAAAAGCGTCCGCTGGGAAGCCATCGACCGCCTGGTGAATACTTGGTGCCCCGACGGATTGATCGTGGGGATCGCCTGTCAGCCCGACGGCCAGGACAACCCCATCACGCCCTTGATGCGCAAATTTTGCCGTCAATTGGAGGCCCGCTATCAGGTGCCGGTCTATCCGGTGGATGAACACCTGACCAGCTTCGAATCCCGGCGCCTGTTGTTCGACGAAGTCAATCTGCGAGCCCGCAAGGTCCAAGAATTCAACGATCAGGTGGCGGCCAAGCTGATTTTGCAAACCTGGCTCAACCATCGCGAACACGCGGCATGAAAACGGCGTCGATCGGTATCGGGGGTGAGGTAAGGGAGTGGGATGTACAGGCGCCGTTGGCGGCATTGGAAGCTTGCCTGCGCAGGCAGATCGATATGCGCCAAATGGACAATCCTTTGATCGTGGGCATTCATACCGGCGGCGTGTGGGTTGCCGAATGGTTGCGTAAGCGCTTGGGGGTCGCCGAGGCCATCGGCCAATTGAACATTTCTTTCTACCGGGACGATTTTTCCCGGATCGGGATGCATCCCGAGGTTCGCCCCAGTCGTTTGCCCAACACCGAGGATCGGAATATCATCCTGGTGGATGACGTCCTGTATACCGGCCGCACCGTCCGCGCGGCACTCAATGAGCTGTTCGATTACGGGCGTCCCCGGCAGGTGGTGCTCGGCGTGTTGCTCGACCGCAACGGCCGCGAATTGCCCGTCCAGGCAGAATGCGCCGGCGCCCGGATCGAGCTGCCGCCGGGACAGCGTATCAAACTGACCGGTCCCGAGCCCTTACGTCTGGAATTGTTCTCTGGCGGCGCTTGAACATGGGAGACGAGGATTTGCAACTGGACCAGCAGGGACGGCTGCGTCACTTTCTGACGCTCGAAGCCTTGAGTCGGGAATGGTTGACGCGGATCATGGATACCGCCGAATCCTTCGGCAGCGTCACCGAGCAAAAGGTTAAAAAAGTCCCGCTTTTGCGCGGCAAAACCGTGGTCAATCTGTTTTTCGAGACCAGCACCCGCACCCGCACCACCTTCGAATTAGCGGCCAAACGCTTATCCGCGGACGTGCTCAATCTGAACGTCGCCGTCTCCGCCACCGCCAAGGGGGAAAGTTTGCTCGACACGATCCGCAATCTGGAGGCGATGTTCGTGGATATGTTCGTGGTCCGCCACGCCGACAGCGGCGCGGCCCATTTCATCGCCCGCCACGTGGCGCCCCACATCAGTGTCATCAACGCCGGCGACGGCCGCCACGCGCACCCCACTCAGGCCTTGTTGGATGTTTTCACCATCCGCCGGCACAAACCGGATTTCGAATCCCTCAAGGTGGCCATCGTCGGCGATATTCTGCATTCGCGAGTGGCCCGTTCTCAGATTCACGCCTTGAAAACCTTGGGAGTCCCCGAAGTGCGGGTAATCGCGCCGCGCACCTTGTTACCGGTGGCGGTGGAAGATTTGGGCGCCGAGCCTTATTGCGATCTGGATGCCGGTCTGGAAGACGTGGATGTGGTGATCATGCTCCGCCTGCAAAGAGAGCGGATGCAAGGTGCCTTGTTGCCGAGCGAGCACGAATATTATCAGTGTTTCGGTCTGACCCAGGCACGCCTTGAGCGCGCCAAGCCGGATTGCTTGGTGATGCATCCGGGGCCGATCAATCGCGGCGTGGAGATGGCGTCGGATGTGGCCGACGGGGTTCATTCGGTGATTCTGGAACAAGTCAGTCACGGGATTGGCATCCGAATGGCGGTGATGGCGCTGGCGATGGGGGCGGTTCAGGTATGAGCCAACGGATCGCCATCGTGGAAGGTCGCTTGCTGGACCCGGCCAGCGATTCGGAACAAACGGGAATGGGCAGTGAGCTGCCTAAGGGCGGCGTTTATGTCGCGGATGGGCGAATCATCGCGGTTGGGGATCAGCCTGTCGGATTTCAAGCGGACGAGATTCTGGATGCCGAAGGCAGTGTCATCAGCCCCGGGTTTATTGATTTGTCCGTATTCTTAGGGGAACCGGGTTACGAACACAAGGCGACCGTCGCCACCGAGACCGCCGCGGCGGCCAAGGCGGGGATCACGACGCTCTGTTGTTCTCCGGAGACCGATCCGGTCATCGACACGCCGGCGGTGGTGGAGCTGATTCGGGAGCGGGCGGAACTTTCCAATAGGGCTAAGGTGGTGGTGGTAGGGGCCCTCACCCGGGGCTTGGCAGGGGAGCTGTTGAGTGAAATGCACGCACTTAAGCTTGCCGGTTGTATGGCGGTGAGCAACGGTCGTCGCCCCTTGGCCAATCCCATGATTTGGCGACGAGCCTTGGAATATGCCGCCACCTACGGCTTGCCGGCGATCGTCCGGCCCCAGGAACGTTGGTTGTCGGCGGGGGGGTGCGTCCATGAAGGCGCAGTGGCGACCCGCTTGGGCTTGCCGGGCATTCCGGCGAGCGCTGAAACCGTCGCGGTCGCTCAGATCCTGGCCTTGGTGGAGGACATTGGGGCGCAGGTGCATTTTGCCTGTCTAAGCACTCGTTCCGCGACGGGAATGATCGCCGCGGCCAAGCAGCAAGGGTTGCCGGTAAGCGCCGATGTGGCGGCTCATCAATTGCATTTGACCGAAGCTGCCGTCGAAGGCTTCGATCCCCTTGCGCACGTCCAACCCCCGCTGCGATCCGCCGTGGATCGAGACGGTCTACGGGAGGCGGTGGCCGCGGGGGCGGTGACGGCGATCTGCAGCGACCATCAACCCCATGAGGCGGATGCGAAACGGGATGTGTTCGCGGCCACCGAGCCCGGCATCGCGGGTTTGGAGATTTTGCTTCCCTTGACCCTTCGCTTGGTGGACGAGGGCGTCTTGTCCCTTTCCCAGGCGATCGCCCGCTTGACCATCGGACCGGCACAGGCCTTGGGCTTGGCCGGGGGGAGGTTGACCGCCGGTGCGCCTGCCGACCTGTGTGTGTTCGACCCCGGAGTGCTCTGGGAGGTGGGAGAAACCACCTGGCTCAGCCAGGGGCGTAATACGCCTTACTGGGGACAACCCATGAAGGGCAGGGTGCGTTATACCCTGGTCGACGGTCGGGTGGTTTATCGGAGCTGACGTGAACAATTTTTGTAGGGGCTGCCCCTACTCGTCGTCCACCAGATCCATCTTATCCAGTTCGCCGTATTGGCCGGCTCCGCCGTCGGCGCCCAGTTTGATCATCAAGCGTACTTCATTGCGCGAATCGGCGGCATTGAGGGCATCTTCGTAGCCGATTTTGCCTTCCCGGTAAAGGTCGTACAGGCATTGATCGAAAGTTTGCATGCCTTGTTCCCGAGACCGCTTCATCAAGTCCTTGAGTTTATGGATCTCTCCCTTGCGAATCAGGTCCGAGGCCAGCGGCGTATTGATGAGAATCTCCACCGCCGGATACCGGCCTTCACTGTCAGCCCGCCGAATCAATTGTTGGGCGACGATGGCCTTGAGGTTCAAGGACAAGTCCATGAATAGCTGGTCGTGCATGTCTTCGGGAAAGAAATGCAGAATCCGGTCCAGGGCCTGGTTGGCGTTGTTGGCATGGAGTGTGGTTAGACACAAATGCCCGGTTTCGGCGAAAGTGATGGCGTGCTGCATGGTTTCGCGGGTTCTGACCTCGCCGATCAGGATGACGTCCGGGGCTTGGCGGAGGGTGTTTTTGAGCGCCACTTGGTAGGACTCGGTATCGGTGCCCACTTCCCGCTGGGTAACGATGCAACCGGCGTGTTGGTGGGTGTATTCGATCGGGTCTTCGATGGTGATGATGTGGCCCGAGCTTTGGTGGTTGCGGTGTTTGAGCATCGCCGCCAATGAGGTGGATTTACCGGTGCCGGTGGCGCCGACGAAGATGATCAGGCCGCGCTTGGTCATGGCCAATTCCTTGAGGACCGGCGGAAGATGCAGTTCCTCCACTTCCGGAATGTAGTCCTGGATCCGACGGATAACCATGGCCGGGCTGCTGCGCTGGTAGTAGGCGCTGACCCGGAAGCGGGCTAAATCCTTCACCGCGATGGCGAAATTGCATTCGCGCGCGTTCTCGAACTCGTCGCGTTGACGTGTATCCATGGCACCCAACACCAATTCCCGGGCCATCGGTTCGCTAAGGCTCTTGGGGCTGATCGGTTCCACCTTGCCGTTGACCTTCATGCACGGCGGCCGGCCGGCGATGACGAACAAGTCGGAAGCTTTCTTGTGGACCATGAGAGTGAGCAAAGATTCGACGTTCATGAGGCGACCTCTTTAGAATGCAGCTTTGTTGACGGCCTTGATCCGGGCGCTTTGGCGGGAGATGAGCCCTTTCTCCACCAGCTCCTGAAGGTGCTGATCGAGGGTTTGCATGCCTTCCTTGCGGCCGGTTTGAATGGCCGAGTACATTTGCGCCACTTTGTCCTCGCGGATCAGGTTGCGGATGGCGGAGGTGCCCACCATGATTTCCCACGCCGCGGTCCGGCCGCCGCCGATTTTCTTGAGCAGGGTCTGGGCGATGACCGCCTGAAGGGATTCGGACAGCATGGAGCGGATCATCGCTTTTTCCGCGGCGGGAAAGACGTCGATGATGCGGTCGATGGTTTTGGCCGCCGACGAGGTGTGCAGGGTGCCGAATACCAAGTGGCCGGTTTCGGCCGCGGTCAAGGCCAAGCGGATGGTTTCCAAGTCCCGCAATTCCCCCACCAGAATGACATCCGGGTCTTCGCGCAGGGCCGAGCGCAAGGCCTCGTTGAAACCCAAGGTGTCGCGGTGAACTTCGCGTTGATTGATGAGGGACTTCTTGCTTTGATGCACGAATTCGATCGGATCCTCGATGGTGAGAATATGAGAGTAATTGTTGGAGTTGACATGGTCGATCATCGCCGCCAGGGTGGTCGACTTACCCGAGCCGGTAGGGCCGGTGACCAAAATTAGTCCGCGCGGCTTTTGGGTAACTTCGCGAAAAAAAGTCGGACAACCCAAATCGTCCAGAGTCAGTACTTTGGAAGGGATGGTCCGAAACACCGATCCGGCGCCCCGGTCCTGATGAAACGCGTTGACACGAAACCGGGCGACGCCGGGCAGATCGAAGGAAAAGTCGGTTTCCAAAAATTCTTCATAATCGCGGCGCTGCTTATCGTTCATGATATCGTAGATCAGCGCGTGGACTTCCTTATGCTCCAGAGGCGGTACGTTGATCCGGCGGACGTCCCCGTCCACCCGAATCATGGGAGGAAGCCCGGCGGACAAGTGCAAGTCCGAGGCATTGTTTTTGACCGAGAAAGCAAGCAGTTCTGCAATGTCCATGGAAGATCCTTGTAGTGACGCAATTGCCTTAATTATAGAAATTATAGACCAGACGAAATCCATGACCATCCAGCAGCGACTCCAGAAGATACAACAAAGGATCCGATCGGCACTTGAGCAAGCCGGTCGCGATACGCACGTGACTCTGGTGGCGGTGGGGAAAACCCAACCGCCGCGGCGGCTTCTCGAAGCCTATCGCTTAGGCGTGTGCCACTTCGGGGAGAACTATCTGCAAGAAGCATTAGCCAAGCAGAAAGCCTTGTCGCATTGCCAGATAACCTGGCATTTCATCGGCCCGATCCAATCCAATAAAACCCGGGACATTGCGGCCCATTTTGCTTGGGTTCATGGTGTGGATCGACTCAAAATCGCACGCCGTTTGAGTGAGCAACGCCCGGATTGGCTACCGCCGTTGAACATTTGTCTCCAGGTGAACGTGAGCGGCGAGGAAAGTAAATCCGGCGTTTCTCCCCCGGAGGTAACGGATTTTGCGCGGGCGGTGGGGGCCTTGCCGCGCCTCCGTTTGCGGGGATTGATGGCTCTGCCCGCGCCGGCCGAGGATTTCGAGGCCCAGCGTCGTCCGTTTCAGCGTTTATACGGGCTTTATGAGGAACTCGCCGATTTGGGGCTGGATACCTTATCCATGGGCATGTCGACCGATATGGAGGCGGCGGTTTCGGAGGGGGCGACGATGGTCCGGATCGGAACCGCCCTGTTCGGCCCCCGGCAAAAAACGGTCTAGGCCGAGGTGAGTCGGCGCTCGAGCGTCAGTTGGGGGCGATACTCGGGAACCAGGGTGCGGAGCAAGATCATGATCTGACTTTCATCGGATGTTTGACAGGCCTTGACCATTTGATCGAGCAGTTTGGCGATGATTCGGGGATCGCAGGGACGCGAATGGGCCAGGAGCAGTTTTTGATGGACGGTGGCCACCAGATTTTCGTCCCGGTGGAACAATTCTTCGTTCAGCCTTTCGCCGGGACGCAGACCGACGTAGCGAATTTCGATATCGATCCCCGGACGTTTGCCGCTCAGGCGGAGCATTTGTTCGGCCAGATAACGGATTTTGATCGGCTCGCCCATGTCCAGGATGAAAATTTCTCCTCCCTGGCCCGCCGTCGCCGCCTGCATGATCAGTTGACACGCCTCCGGAATGGTCATGAAATAGCGGCTGATTTCGGGATGGGTGACGGTGACCGGGCCGCCCATGCGGATTTGTTCGCGAAACAATGGCACCACGCTGCCGGCCGAATCGAGCACGTTGCCGAACCGTACAGTGAGAAAGCGCGTGGAACCAAGACTGTCCAGACTCTGGCAAATCATCTCGGCGGCCCGTTTGGTCGCGCCCATCACGTTGCAAGGGTTGACCGCCTTGTCGGTGGAGATCAGTACGAATTCTTCCGCTTCCGCTTCGATGGCCGCCTCGGCGACGATGCGGGTCCCCAGGCAATTGTTGTGCACCGCCTCGCGTAGCTGATTTTCCAATAAAGGGACATGTTTATAAGCGGCGGCGTGGAAGACGATCTGCGGGCGATGGGTTTCCATCACTTGGCGTACGGAGGCCGGATCGGTAATGTTGCCCAATATCGGTACGATGGGGAGCTCCGGGAAGCATCGGCGCAGGTCGTTTTCAATCCGGAATAAATTGTATTCGCACAATTCGAACAGGATCAGCCGTTCCATCGGCATGGAGGCCAGTTGCCGGCATAGTTCGGAACCGATGGACCCGCCGGCGCCGGTAATCAAGACGGTTTTGTGGCGCAAGTGGGTGCGGATGGCTTGCCAGTCGAGTTGAGCGGGTTCGCGCCCCAGAAGGTCCTCGATCGACACCTCCCGTAAACCCATGTCGAGCATACGGTAAAACAAACTTTCCTTCAAGGAAGGCAGGGTAAGGAATGGCACATCCGTCTGCTCGCAGTATTCGACGATTCGCCGCATTTGTCGGTCGCTTGCCGATGGAATAGCGATCAGAATGGCGTCTATGCGGTATTTTTTGACCAGCCGGGGAATTTTCTGGCATCCTCCGGCGACGCGGATGCCCCGAATCTCGCGGCCCTTTTTTTTGGAATCGTCATCCACCAGGACCATCGGCCGGTATTCCGGGGCATTGGCTTGCAAGAGGTCCCTGACCAGCATCTCGCCGGCTCGGCCCGCGCCCACCACCAAGGTGCGTTTGCCCGTCATAAAGGCGGATACCTGGTCTTTCCAGGATCGATAGATCAACCGAGGGGTGCCGATGAGAATCGGCAATAAGGCGCTATAAATAAAAGGCACCGAACGGGGGATCGATTCCAGACGATCGTACAGCCATCCGCCGACGGCGATGCAAGCCGTACCCATGAGCACCGCTTTGGCGATCTGCAGCAGATCCGGTAAGGAGGCGAAACGCCATAGGCTGCGATACAAACGAAAGTAATAGAAAATGATCCCTTGGGTGGCCACCACCCACGGAAGAAATGCGAAGCCTTTCAGAAGAACCCCTTCCGGTATGGATTCCAGATTAAAGCGCAGCCAGTACGCGCCCATCCAGGCAAGGGGGATCATCAATAGGTCGTGTAACAGCACCAGGCTTGGGGTGCGGAGTTTGTCCAGGGTAATATTCATGGCCCCCCGTTGTTTATTTGCTACAGTCGCTGAGATGGACGGTTTTTGCCTCGATATATCAAGACTGTCATAATCTGCAAGACATTATTGCAAAATATTTGTTTCTCTAAAAGTTGTCTGCTAGCATAAAGTTGTATTCGAATGTTGCTTTTAAGCAAAAAGCAAAAGCGACTGAGGTAAAGGGATTGTCCAGACTTCAATATTTAAAGGGAACGGTGGAAAATTAATAACCCGAATCGGGGAGGATGGTAACCATGAAGACCTTAAAACATATTGCCAAGGCAATGGCCGGAGGTTCGCTGTTGGCGGCGGCTGCGGTCGCGCCTCAAGCCCATGCCCATAAAAATCACGACCACGGCGGCGGCGCGGCTTCCCGCATGCAGCAGTTGGAAGATCAACTGCGTTTGCTCAAGCGGGAATTGGCCGATTTGAAAGCCCATCAGGAAGGCCACCATCAGCAAATGATGGAACTGGAAGAATGGAAGCAGCAGGCCGGGGTTGAAATCGGCGCACATCCGAAACATGATAACTTGCTCTTCTTCCGCGGCGGTTATGCGCGCCTGATGACCGATCGGGGAAAAGATGTGCTGCCTTCTCCTAACAGCTCTGCGGCCAAAGGCCAGAATGGTTTCTACATTGGCGCCGGTTTCGAGCACAATCTCTCTCATGATATTTTCGGATTGACCGAAGGCACCATGCTTGACGGTACGGATCTTCTGGGTGAAGTGATGTTCGAATACAAGCGTTTCGCCCAGGGCAACTCCCTGCTAACCGACAGCGATCAAGGGGTTGTCGTCACTCAGTTGGCGCCCAATAAAGCTCCGGAAACCTCCACCGTGACCCAGTTCACGATCAGCGCCGCGCCCAAAATCCGATTCTTGCGTGACAGCATCATTCGGCCCTGGATTATTCCGGTCGGCTTTGCCGTCCATGTGGTCAGCCCGCCGTCCGACGGGGTGACCGTGTTTAATCCGGGATTGATGTTCGGTGCGGGTGCCGAGGTCAATCTTTGGAAAAACTTCTATGCCGGCGCCGACTTCCGCTATCACGTGACTCCGGGTAGCGAAAGCAGCCTGAGCGGTGTGGAAGATACCGATACCGACGGCCTCACCGCCGGTGGCTATATCGGTTTCGGTTTCTAACAACCGTTTTTCATCCACTTGTCAGCAAGGGGCCCTCGTGGCCCCTTGTTTTTGTCCGCCTGAAGCCCATTTTCCACTACAATAGGCGGTCATGAAAACGCTCTATCCTCCCCTGGAACCTTACGCGGTTCATCAATTGGAAGCCGACGGCCACCGTATTTATTACGAGGAATGCGGTCATCCCGAAGGGATACCTGTCCTCTTTCTGCACGGAGGTCCGGGTTCGGGTTGCCGTCCCGATCATCGGCGATTCTTCGATCCAAAGCACTATCGCGTGATTTTGCTGGACCAACGGGGCTGCGGTCGCTCCGAACCGGTTGGAGAATTGCGCCACAACGATACCTGGAAGCTGGTCGAAGATTTGGAAACCGTTCGCGCTCGGCTCAGAATCAACCGCTGGTTGTTATTCGGCGGTTCGTGGGGGGCGGCGCTGGCGCTCTTGTATGCCCAGCAGCATCCCGAGCGGAGTCTGGGGTTGATCCTGCGAGGCTTGTTTCTGGCGAGACAGATGGATCTGGATTGGTTCGTCCGGGATGGTGCGCGTCGGATTTATCCGGATTATTGGCACCAATTGGTCAAGAGCCTGCCGGTTTCGGGGTGGAATGATTTGATCGAAGGCATGTACAAGGCCGTCACCGGCCATAACGAAGCTTTGCAGTTGCGCGTCGTAGAGGCTTGGAATCGTTGGGGGGCGGCGGTGACTTTGGGGGCGGATTTTGATCCGGATGCCTTGCAGGACCCTGAGCTCTTGCTGCCCAAGACCAAAATAGAACTCCATTATGCCGCTCACCGTTACTTTGTAGAGGAAAACCAAATCCTGCGCGATTGCCACCGGATTCGAACCTTGCCTTGTATCATCCTCCACGGTCGTCAGGATCTGGTCTGCCCCGTGGAGACGGCGTTTTCTCTGCGCCGGCGTCTGCCCGGCGCGCGCCTCAGAATCTTGGCGCATGCGGGTCACATCGCCGCCGGCGAGGAAATGATCGATGCCTTGGTGGATGCCACCGATCAGATGGCGGAGCAGTTGGCATGACCGCTGAGGGCAATCTAGAAGAAGCCATCAAGACCCGCCGTCTGATCGTCGCCCTCACCGGGGCGACCGGCGCCGTGTACGGAGTGCGCATTCTGGAGTTGTTGAAAACCTTGCCCGAGTGGGAATCGCACTTGGTTATCTCCCATGCCGGCGTGGTCAATCTGCACCACGAACTGGGGATGAAGCGTCGCCAACTCCAGGAACTCGCGGACGTTTATTACGATGTTAACGACATCGCGGCCGCCATCGCCAGCGGTGCCTTCAAGACCGAAGGGATGGTGATCGCGCCCTGTTCCATGAAAACCCTGGCGGCCGTGGCCCACGGCTTCGGCGACAATCTCATCACCCGCGCCGCCGACGTCACTTTGAAAGAACGCCGGTCTTTGGTCCTGGTTCCCCGCGAAACCCCCCTGAATCTCGCCCATCTGCGCAACATGGAAAGTGTCACCGAAATGGGAGGCGTCATTTTTCCGCCGCTACCCGCCTTCTACGGCCGTGAAAAGACTTTGGCCGAAATGATCGACGAAAGCGTGGGAAGGATTTTGGGCTTTTTCGGCATTGAGATTGAAGGGTTGGTAGGGCCTTGGAAAGGCCTGAGCAGGCGTTAACAAGTATTTAACCAAGTAGTGACAGGAGTCAAGGGAAGGCGAACCTACAGAAAAAGGCGTTTGTCGCTGCTAGTTGCGCTTCCCCAGGCGAACGAAATTGTACATTTGAAAAGCTCCAAGCGGCGGCGCTCGTCGTAAAAATCCCCTACCCGTCAATACTCTTTCTCGACTAGCCTTCTTTTCCTTGGGATAAGCAATCACATAGTGGTTTCCCCGTAGAGTTGAAATTTGGCAACATCATCGCGTCTCATGGTTAGCGGTGAGGATGACATTAAAAATGCATTCTGGCGCCTTCGTAATCCGCTCCCCCTCCGGTTCATAACAGATCACCAGTACTGTAGTGGCAGTTGGTAGATTGCTGAGTTGCAAATGTGATCGAGGAGAGAACAATTAACTTTAGCACCAATAAGAAGAGGGGTTACGTCGATGCGCTGCATTAACTGTGTTGCTCGGATGAAGCTTGCGGAATCAGTCGAAGGAGGTGGAATCGCTTTACTGCTACAAGCCTCAGTACGGGACAAAAAACTTCAATAGCCATAGAAAATCCGTCCATCGATCGAAGAGGTTGAAGAGGAGATTGCGGATGAAATCGAGGCCATGTCGGAAGACGGACTTGACCGGTCGCTGGAGCGTTTTTTTACCTCAATGGGCTTTTGTTCAGTCAGTACCTCACCGGTACGCCAACTCCAAGCAAAGGCGAGCGCCAAAAGCGCCAGCAGTTTGCTGAGGCGGTCGGGATGAGTCAGATGGGTGTCCTCCAAATTGAAGCCGCGGGACTTCAAGGCGCCGAACAGGGTTTCGATTTCCCAACGCTGCCCATAGGCGGTGAACGCCTCGCTCTGGGGCGCACCGTGAGTTGCCACGATCAAAAGTTCGTTATCGGCCAGCCGCAAAGCCGATATATGAATAAAGCAGTCCCAGACCGGTCGACGCCCTTCCAAGTGACGCATCTGTCCGGGCCTAAGCGATCTAAAGAACAGCCAGGCTGGGGTGGCGCGATTCCAGGTGTTGGGAATTCGGGTGTTTTCCTTGATCCGAATATGAAAGGGAATGCCCTGGGTCTGAAGCCAGGTAAACCATTTTTGACCGACAAACTCTCGATCGGCCAACAGCGCCCGGATGCGGGTTTTACCAAAGTTCGCCAGAAAGCGTTGCATCAATTCGATGCGCTGGTCGGTATGAGAATTGCCCGCTTTGCCCAACACCGTCCACAGCACCGGCAAGGCCATCCCCTTCTGGGCAATGCCCAACACCAGAAAATTGATTTCGATCTTACCCAATTTCCAATTGGTACGATCCAAGGTCAGATACCACGGCCCTTCACCCACCGCAAACAAATGCACCAGCAGCCGCGCCAGCACGTCATAGTTGATCGTAAAGCCCCGAAAGAACCGCTGCAAACGCTTATAGTGCGAAGCCACTTGCGCCTTGCCACGGAAAGCCGTGGCCAATTCGGCCAGATTGACGCTGCGTACCTGGAACAAGGCCAACAGAAACTGAGCCAGAAAGTTCAAGCGGGCACCATGCCAGGGGAGATGCTCAGCCAATACGGCCCGAAGCGCAGAAACGGAATCATTCATATCAAGGATAGGGTGAAAATCATCAAATGATCCCCATACTATCAGTAGGTTACAGATTTTGTCCTGTACTAAGGCTACAAGCTACATCCTTATTTCCTTCCATGTAACCTTCAAGGGCTTTTGATCTGGCAAAATTTTGCCGCTTGCTTGATCCAAGCGTCGGTCGGTTGACGCAATTTATTCGGGATGGTCGTACTTTTCCTGATTTTTTAAGAGGATAAGTAAATGGCACGAGTTATGCCTTTTTAAAATATAGAATAAAGTGACATGAAACTTATATGATTAAAATTGGCTTGACTCATCAAGGGTGCAGCAATGAAAGGCTCTTTAGGGAAGAAAGATTAGAGCCGGTCCATGTGAAACGACCGGCGATGCCTCCACTTGAGGAATTCATCTCATGCCTTGAGGCCATCTGGGATAGCCGCGTTTTAACCAACTGTGGTCCGTTTCACGAACAATTCGAGCGTGAGCTAGCGGAATTTCTCGGGGTTGAGCATTTAGCACTTTTTTGTAATGGGACTATTGGTTTGGTTACCGCACTGCAGGCACTGCGAGTTGCTGGCGAAGTAATTACTACTCCCTACTCTTTTGTAGCCACTACTCACGCCCTACTTTGGAACGGCCTAACGCCTGTCTTTGTCGATATCGATCCTGTCACTTTTTCAATTGATCCCAAAAAAATTGAGGAGGCGATCACTCCTCGTACTACCTCTATCCTTCCTGTCCATACTTACGGCATTCCCTGTGATTTTGAAGCAATTCAACGCATCGCTGATATATACGGGCTCAAGGTTATCTACGATGCGGCGCATGCTTTCGGAGTCAGGGATTCAGGCGGTTCGATATTGCGCCATGGCGATCTATCAGTGTTGAGTTTCCATGCGACGAAAGTGTTTCACACTTTTGAGGGTGGTGCCATCATCTGTCCTGATGCAAAGACTAAGCAACGGATTGATTATCTAAAGAATTTTGGTTTTGCTGATGAGGTTACAGTCGTCGCTCCGGGAATTAATGGCAAGATGAACGAATTTCAGGCGGCATATGGGGTTGTGGCGCTCAAGCACTACGGCACTTGGCATGCATCTTGTTCTGCAGTTTCTCATCGCTATCGCGAGCTACTTACGGGCGTGTCGGGGATTCGGTTGTTGAATGTGCCTGAGAAGTTGGAGTGGAATTACGCATATTTTCCGATTCTTGTGGAGGATGGGTATCCGCTGACGCGTGATGACCTCTATTATAAACTGCGAAGAGAAGGAATACATGCGCGCCGGTACTTTTATCCATTAATTTCTGAATTTCCGATGTATCGGGGGTTTGAGTCCGCCAAGTTGGAACATCTGCCGAGGGCATACGAAGTCAGCCGAAAAGTTCTGTGTTTGCCGATGTTCGCCGAGTTACCAATAGATGTTGTCGAGTCTATCTGTCGATTAATTGCAGAAGGGTGATTATGGTCTGGCTTACCCGAAAACAGTTGAAGAGCATGGGTTTTGCAAGTTTAGGTGAACACGTTTTGATTTCCGATAAGGCGTCGATTTATGGTGCTGAAAGTATTTCGATCGGAAATCATGTGCGTATTGATGATTTTTGTGTGTTATCTGCTGGAGATGGTGGTATTCATCTAGGCAACTATATTCACATTGCGGTGTTTAGTAGTCTGATCGGTCAAGGAAAAATTGTTTTGGAAAATTTCTGCGGACTTTCTTCGCGGGTTTCGATTTATTCAAGTAATGACGACTATTCCGGGGTTGCGCTTACGAATCCAATGGTTCCAGATGCGTTCAAGGCGGTCACACATGGCTCCGTAGTACTTGAAAAGCATGTCATTATTGGGAGCGGATCGATCGTCTTGCCGAACGTCCGGCTTGGTATTGGATGCGCGATAGGCGCGTTGACTTTGGTCACCCGTGATTGTGAACCGTTCGGTGTATATTGGGGTGTTCCAGCTAAACGCGTCAGAGAGCGTAAACGGGGTATGCTCGAGTTGGAGATTTCTCTCCTTAAAGATTCTGATAATTAAAGCTGACTGTTATTTATCACGCTATGAAAACTATCTTTTTATTTCCTGAGTCAAAAACCTGTAGGGCATGAGATGCAGGAAGCAATTCGTTTACATATAGGTAGCGGCAAGGTATATTTACCGGGATTTATCAATATAGACCTTGATAGCGAGGACGCGGATTTAAAATGGGATGTGCGTCATGGATTGCCATTTGATAATGATAGCGTCTCGCATATATTCAGCGAGCATTTTATTGAACATCTGACTCAGACTGAGTTGATTGTTTTTCTTCGGGAAGTTAGGCGTGTATTGAAGCCTAGTGGCCGCATTCGATTGGCCACTCCTGATTTGAACCAAGCGGTTCAATCTTACTTGGATGGCACATGGCGTCGGAGGCAATGGATAAATAAGTTTGGCTATGAATGGATACAAACAGGGGCTGAATACTTAAATATCTGTTTTCGCGAATGGGGACATCAATATCTTTTAGACCAAGAAGAACTTAATCGTCTGGCTCGTTTTGTAGGTTTGATCCCTTCGGGTAAATATGAGGTTGGAGAAAGCCACGATCCGTGGTTGAGAGGGCTAGAAACGAGGGATGATTCGTTTGTCGTAGAATACAGAAAGAAATGCAGGCAAATCAAAGATCTGCCTTTGGTTTCGATGGTAATCCCAGCCTGCAAACCGCAATTTTTTGCGCAATCTCTAAAAAGCGCTATAGAGCAAACGTATGAACCCAAGGAAATCTTGGTGCTCGATGATAGCAAAGGGAAAGAAATTGAAAGCATTACGCGCGAATATTTGCGTAAATATCCTAAGATCACTCTTCGCTACGTGCGTAACGATCCTCCAGAAATCGGTGAGGCTCCTAATCTTACCAAAGGTATCCAATTGGCAAAGGGAGACTTGATTAAGCCTTTGTATGATGATGATTGGTTGGAACAAAATGCGGTTGAAGTACTTGTCAAGGCAATTCAGAGTGATCCTAATGTAACCTTGGCAATGGGGTGGCGTGACCCAGTCAATATTCATGGTCGTCCGCTTGAACCTGCCCATTGGGGAGGGCGTTTTTCTAATCAGAACAGAAAAATTCATGGCCCTGAAGTTGTGAAAAAGATTTTTTCCCAAGGTTTTAACAATCTTGGTGAACCAATTTGTATGCTATTTTGGCGAGAAGATGCCTTGGCAATTGAAGAGCCTAACGTAATGTCTCTTTTTGGGCGACTTTGTTCTGGTTGTGGAGATGTCTGTTTCGTTTTGCACTTGCTTTCCAAAGGCGATTTGGCTTATGTAGCTAGAAAAATTGCATGGTTTAGAATGCCTAGTGAGGAGAAAGTCAAATACCTCCGAAAAGTTTCAGTATGGAATTATCTGGAATTTAATGCTAAGCGGCTGGGGATGGTGTGTTATTCCAATGCCTCTATTGACAATATATCCAAAAAATTTATATTTCAGGATAATCCTTCTAATTCTAGAGTTCCATATTATTCCATATATACTGAAAGCGCTCAGTATCAGCACTGGTTAAACCGAAGTATTCCTCCTGAGCGAGAATTAATCCACCGGCTTGAGCGGATTCAAAAATGGCCAAATCAACCAAAATTCCATTGTGTTGTCCCGCTTATAGATAGTAGTAAACAAAATTACTTGGCCGACACGCTAGACAGCATCGCTGCCCAGTCTTATGAACATTGGCGATTATCAGTAATTAGCCCGTTGCCATGCCCCGACCCTCTGTGGCAAGACTTACCTCAATTGGCCTGGCATCAGATGGATTCCAAATCTTCCTTAGCCGAAGCCTTGAACAAAGCGATTGCCGCCATAGAAGCTCACTGGGTCTGGCAGCTTAAGCCCGGAGATCGCTTGGAAACGCATGCCTTGCTTACAGGTGCGGAAGCGGTTCATGCCCGTCCGGAGTGGCGTCTGATTTATATGGACGAAGGACAGGTTTCATCGGATGGAGTATTCCATGCTCCCCGTTTTAAACCGGATTTCAACTTGGATTTGCTGCGGGCAAATGATTATTTAGGTCCTATCATGGTTCGTCGGGATGCGTTGTTGGAGTTGGGTGGTTTAACCGATCTTTTTGGTGCTGAAAGTTACGACTTGGCGCTTCGAGTGTTGGATATCTGGGGGGAGAAAGGATTCGGTCACTTGGCCGAGGTGCTGGTGCACCGACCGGATCAAGATGCTTCTGTCACTTCGGAACGATCCGCGGCGCAAACCCACGCAGTCAATGACCACTTGGCGCGCTGCGAGGTGTCTGCAAAAGTAAGGGAAGGTTTTCTGGCCGGTATACGAAGCATTCAATACCCCCTCGACAAGACGCCGCGAGTTTCCATTCTTATACCCACCAAGGACCGACTGGATTTGCTTCAGCCATGTGTCGAGAGCGTACTGGAAAAGACCGTCTATCCCGACTACGAGATCATTGTGATCGACAATCAAAGCCGGGAACGGGAAACCCTTGATTATCTGGAGCAGTTAACCGTTCGAGATTCCCGGGTTCGGGTGCTTCCTTATCCTCATCCTTACAACTTTTCAGCAATCAATAACGCGGCCGCGGAAGTTGCAACAGGGGAATTTCTCCTGCTTTTGAACAACGATACCGTTATTTTGCAGGAAAATTGGTTGGAACGGCTGATGCGACACGGTTTGCGTTCCGAAGTGGGTGCGGTGGGCGCACGCTTGGTTTATCCAGACGGTACTGTGCAACATGCCGGCGTCATCCTGGGTATGGGCGGTGTTGGTGTCGCCGAGCATTGGCATATTGGCTCGAGTCTGGATGACCCGGGGTATATGGGACGTTTGCAGCTTGTTCAAAATCTGTCGGCGGTTACTGCAGCCTGTTTGTTGGTCCGCAAATCTCTTTATCGGGAAATTGGCGGCTTGAATCCCGAGCGTTATAGAGTTCTATTTAATGATATCGACTTTTGCCTCCGGTTGCGTCAACGGAATTATCTGATTGTCTGGACGCCGGAAGTGACCGTAATGCATCATGGCTCGGGTAGCTTGCGAAGTGAATATGATTTCAAGGGACAACAGCGCGCCATCCAAGAAAAAGATGCGATGCTGGAAGATTGGCTGCCGGTCCTTGCCCGCGACCCCGCCTATAATCCGAATCTCAGCCTCAGAGACCGTACGCCGACATTGGAAATCAGCGTTGACGTCCCTTGGACGCATCTGAGACGCGATACTTTAAAAATCGTCGGTATGCCATTGGATGATGCGGGCATCGGCGAGTACCGCATGAGAGCGCCGGTGCGGCAATTGACGAATACGGGAGCGGTGTCCAGCAAGCTTTTGCCGCCACATGCCGGCGAAAGCAATCCTTTGCGGATGAGCGTCACCGAGCTGGTCCGGGCGGCGCCCGATGTGGTTTTTCTGCACGAAGCGCTGACCGATTCCTATGTGGATTTGTGGGAAACCTATCGCCGATATACCGACACTTTCCTGATTTATTCCCAGGATGACTTGATCTTTCAATTGCCCTCCCGACATCCCTTGGCCGGAAAGAACAAGGACGCCAAGAAACGCTTGCGTAAGATGCTCAGGATGAGCGATCGTTTGATTGTCGGTACCCGACCAATGGCTCAGGCGCTGGAAGGAATGATCGAAGATATTCGAGTGGTTCCCAATCGTCTGGAATGGTCTCGGTGGGGGAACATTGAATCTCATCGCCGGAAAGGCGGGAAACCTCGGGTCGGCTGGGCCGGGGCGATCCAGCATCATGCCGATTTGATGTTTTTGTTGCCGATACTCGAAACCACCGCCCCAGAAGTGGACTGGGTATTTTTAGGCATGTGCCCGGAGCCTTTGCGTCCCTATGTGGCCGAATTTCATTCCGGTGTGGCGTTCGATGGCTATCCTGAAAAGCTTGCCAGTCTCGACCTGGATCTGGCGATGGCCCCCCTCGAGCGGAATAAATACAACGAGGCGAAATCCAATCTGCGGCTCTTGGAGTACGGTATTCTCGGTTGGCCGGTCATCTGCACCGATATTTACCCCTATCAATATGAAAATCCCCCGGTTTGTCGCTTGCCCAATCAGCCCGATTTGTGGATAAAGGCAATCCGGGAACGGGTCAACGAGCCGGATGCTTTGGCGAAAGAGGGCGAGCAATTGAGAGATTGGGTACGCAAATCCTGGATTTTGGAGGATCACCTTGACGAGTGGCTCACCGCTTTGACTCCGACTCGATCACCTGACGGATCGCCGAGGTCGAAAATTCCAATTCCCGGTCGTTCATGATATAGGCCGGCATGGTATAGACCAGCTTCCCGAACGGTCGCAGCCAGACACCGGCATCTACGAAGCTCGGCGTGATGACCGCCAGGTCCACCGGTTCCCGCATTTCCACTACGCCGATCGCTCCCAGCACCCGCACTTCTTTGACGCTGGCCAGTTCCGCGCAAGGCGCCAGTCCCCGGCGCAGCCCGGTTTCGATTCGTTTCACACGGGACTGCCAGTCCGATTCCAGCAGGAGGTCGATGCTGGCCGACGCCACCGCGCACGCCAAGGGATTGGCCATGAAGGTGGGGCCGTGCATGAAACAGCCGGCTTCGCCTTGGCCGATGGTTTCGGCGATGTTTGGGGTGGTGAGGGTGGCGGCGAGGGTAAGGTAGCCTCCGGTAATCGCCTTGCCCACACATAGAATATCCGGTGCGATATCGGCGTGCTGGCAAGCGAACAGCCGCCCGGTGCGGCCGAATCCGGTGGCGATCTCGTCGGCGATCAGGAGTACTTCATACTCGTCGCATAGCTGTCGAACGGCTTTCAGGTATTCCGGATGATAAAAACGCATGCCCCCGGCCCCCTGAACGATAGGCTCCAGAATCACGGCGGCGAGTTCGTGATGGCGGCGCTCAAGAAGTTCCGCCAAAGGTTGGATCGCTTCCGGATCCCATGGGTCGTGAAAACCGCAGGATGGATGGGGTGCGAACAACTGGCGCGGCAGGAAGTCGGAGAACAGGTGGTGCATTCCGGTCACCGGATCGCACACCGTCATGGCTCCCAAGGTGTCGCCGTGATAGCCGCCGCGCAGGGCCAAGAAGCGTTTCTTCCCCGAATTACCGCGGGCTTGCCAATATTGCAGGGCCATTTTGAGCGCCACTTCCACCGCCACCGAGCCGGAATCGCACAGAAACACTTTATCCAGCGGCGTCGGGGTCAGATTCACCAGTCGTTCACCCAATTCGATCGCGGGCTCGTGAGTCAGTCCCCCGAACATCACGTGGGCCATTTTTCCGAGCTGGGCCTCGACGGCGGCGTTCAGGCGGGGATGGTTGTAACCGTGAATGGCGCACCACCACGAGGCCATGCCGTCGATCAGCTCGCGCTCGTCGGCTAGTTTTAGGCGCACGCCTTGGGCCGATGCGACCGGCCAAACCGGGTAATGGGCGGGGAGATTGCTGTAGGGATGCCAGAGATGATCGCGGTCGAAGGCCAGGCCTCGATTCCAGTCGATCAAAATACCACCTCGATGGTTCGATCCAGGCCGCGCTCGATGATTTCCCGATCCCGGATCACCGCCCAGCGCTCCAACAGAAAGTCCCCCTTACCGCTGCAAGCGATTTCCACCTGTTTGTCCTGACACAAACATTGAATTTGCTGGACGGCGTTCTGCCGTTCCTTGTTCAAGGCAATGGCCAGTCGCAGCAGGGCCACCAGCTTCAGCCATCGTTGTTGCGCGCCTTTGTCCAGATTTTTGAGGGCTTCGCTGTCGGTGTCGGGCAGCTTCTTGCGGTGGGCGCGGACGATGACCGCCAGGAGCTTTTGTTCTTCCGCCGAAATCCCCAGCATCGGCATCGCGCCGATCAGATAATAGGCATGGCGGTGGTGGCCGTCGGGACGGACGAAGATCCCGATTTCATGAATCAGGGCGGCCATTTCCAACAGCAGTCGATCATAGGCGGGGAGTCCGTGAACGGTGGCCAATTGATCGAACAAGGTCAGGGCCAGACGGCGTATGTGTTCCACGTAGCGCATATCGCAGTGATACTTGCGCGCCACCGCCCGCGCCCAGGCGAGAGCGTCGTGGGTGGCTGAGGTAAGGCGGCCCCGTAAAAGGTCGAGTAAAGTCCCTTCGGCCAGCCCGATGCCGGGAATGGATAAATCGGGTTTGCCCACCAGTTTGAGCGACTTGCGAAGCGTGTGGCAGGCGGGAATGATGACATCGGCGCGGTCCGGCCGTAGCCGCAATTGCTCGACCCGCTGGTCGTAGCCCAGTTCGTCCAGGCGTTTGCCGAGGGCTTTCAGATTGGCATAGCTGAGTCGTTTCGGTGAATCGTTGCCGAGCAGGGCGCGGCCCAGTTGTCCCAAAGTCTCGATGTTGCCCCCGGTACCGACACTCAATTGGATGTCGATTCCGTCGATCAACTCGCGCAGCTTGCCGGCATTGGCGTCGAAAAATTCGTCCAGGATGCGGGCGAAATCCTTGTTGTCGCGTCCGGAAAATTGAGACAGGAGCCGGACCGTGCCCATTTTGAAGCTTTCCAGCGCCGCCACTTCGCCTTTTTCCAGTACCACGAACTCCACGCTGCCGCCGCCGATATCGATGAGTAGGACGTTGTTCTCCGCCAGTTCCGGCAAGGCGTGCTGGATCGCCTGATAAACCAGTCTCGCTTCCTCCTCGCCGGAGATGACTTCGATTGGGATGCCGGTTTCCCGCTGTACTTTCTCAATCAATGCTTGCCGGTTGTCCGCCTCGCGCATGGCGCTGGTGGCCACCGCCCGGACCTGGGCTGAAGGGATGGCCCTTTGGTCGATGAGCGCGCGGAAGTCGGAAAAGGCCTTCAGCGTCCGATCGATGGTCGCATCGCTGAGCTCGCCATTCTGAAATACGTCTTGTCCCAATCGTACGGGCGCGCGCACGGATTCGATCAGATTCAGTCGGCCGTTATGGCCGAGTCCGCCGATACGCAGGCGGATTGCGTTGGAGCCGATGTCGATGACGGCGCCCAAGGGAGGGGGTTGATTTTCCGGCATGTCGGTAACGGAGCAGCTTGAATGGTTGAATTTGAATCTTGTTTTTTCGTGTGCGCATGTTAACGCAATCGTGCCGGGACTTCATGGAGTCGAATCGTGGCGTTGTCAGCGCACAATTAAAAATTTGCGATCGACGGCTAAAGTTTTTTTACCTCCGCCCGCTAACTGGAATGAACGCGAAATGTTTCTTTATTCCAAGCACACCGGAGGTAACCTACTATGGCACAAGTTATCAATACCAACATTGCATCGCTCAACGCCCAGCGTCAATTGAATCGCAGCCAGATGTCCCAGCAGACCGCGATGGAGCGACTTTCCTCGGGGCTGCGCATCAACAGCGCCAAGGACGACGCGGCGGGTCTGGCGATCTCGGATCGGATGACGTCTCAGATTCGGGGCTTGAACCAGGCGGTGCGGAATGCCAACGACGGCATTTCGGTGGCTCAGACCGCCGAAGGGGCGCTGCAGGAATCGACCAATATTTTGCAGCGGATGCGCGAATTGGCGATTCAATCCGCCAACGATACCAATTCGGACACCGATCGGGTCAACCTGCAGAAGGAAGTCAATCAGCTTCAAGAGGAACTGAACCGGATTGCCGACACCACCACGTTCAACGGCAAGAAGCTGCTCGACGGTTCGTTTACCAACGGAAAATTCCACATCGGTGCCAACGCCAACGAATCCATCAACGTCTCTATTGGCAGCGCCCGTGCCACGGATATCGGGGCGCATCAGGCCGACGGTCAAAGTCATGTTGGTACGTCAGGCAGTCTAAGTGCAGCGGCGGATATTTCCGGTGGGAATGGGGTTGCACAGCAAGACTTGACAATCAATGGGCCGAATGGGACTGCAACGATTTCTGGGTCGGTTATCACAGCTGATACTGAGGCCAGTACCATTGCCAATGCGGTCAACAATGTTAGCGGTGAGACTGGCGTATCGGCGACGGCGCGAACCGAGGTAACGCTCGACAACTTAGGGGGCGATGGTACGGTTGCCTTTAATCTATCTTCCTCTTCCAATACTGCAGTCAGTATTTCCGCGGGTGTCACCCAATCGGATCTGACAAATCTTGCCGATGCTGTTAATAATCGTACTGGTGAAACCGGCATTACCGCAACACTCAGCGATGATAAGCAGAGTATTACTTTGGTCAATGAGAAAGGCGATGACATAAATATCGCAGATTTTACCAGCACTGCCACTACTGACACGATTGACGTTGGGGGTACCACCTTAGATGGAGGAACAGCTACTGATAGCGTGGTTGTGGGCGGCCAAGTTTCGTTTGAAGCCGACAAAGGCTTCAGTGTGGTGAGCGATGACACGGGCCAGACTTTGCTTACAACTGCCGCCAATACTGCAACCGCTTCCCAGCTTTCTCAAGTGGCCGAGGTTGACATATCGAGTCAATCCAGTGCGAACGACGCTATCTCAGTAATCGACAAAGCATTGAGCGGCATCGCGACCCAGCGCGCCGATCTGGGCGCGGTCCAGAACCGCTTCGACAGTACCATCGCCAATCTGGAAAGCATCTCCCAGAACGTCACTGCCGCCCGCTCCCGTATCCGCGATGCCGACTTCGCCCAGGAATCGGCCGAGTTGGCCCGGAGCCAAGTCCTTCAGCAGGCAGGTACGGCGATGCTCGCCCAGGCCAACGCCGCCTCGCAGGGGGTCTTGCAATTGCTGGGATAAGTTTCCGATCTCTTCTAAAGTGCAGGCGGCTTGGCCGCCTGCATTGACCGATCACGAAGGTGAGGCAGACCCATGGATAGTGGAAAAATTTCTTCCATGGCCGATTTCTTCCGGCCGGTGAATGCTCGAGAATCCTTTTCCGGCGTCCGCGAGGGGACGGGAGAAATCTCTTCTCCCTTGAAACAGGGAAATTCCCCGAGCAATGAGATTCAACCGCAAATGGGTGCGACCGGCGAAGAGGCGGGGAAGCAAGAAGTTTCCCAAGCGGTCACATCGATCAATGATTATTTTCAGCGTGCCAATCGCAGCCTCCATTTCACCTTGAACGAGACCTTGGGTGAAATGGTGGTGGAAATCAAGGATGCGGAGACCGATGAATTGATTCGCTCGATCCCGCCCAAGGAAGTGATCGAGCTTGCCGAGCATCTCGAGGAGATGAGCGGCATGTTTGTCAAAGAGCGTGCCTGACGGAGGATAAAAAATGCCGGTATTGACATCGACGGGCTTGGGGTCCGGGCTGGATATTTCCGGGATGGTGCAGAGCCTGGTTCAGGTTGAGCGTCAGCCGGTTGCCTTCCAGCAGGACCGTCGCGAGGCGGAGCTGCAAACCAAGCTTTCTTCCTACGGCACGTTCAAAAGCGCTTTGTCCAGCTTTCGCAGTAGCCTTGCGGGGCTGCGGCAAAGCTCCGGTTTCGAGGCATTGAAGGCAACTTCCAGCGACGAGTCGATATTGACCGCATCGGCGGAAACGAATGCCGATCCCGGTGAATTCAGCCTCGAGGTCAAGCAACTGGCCGCGTCTCATAGTCTGGCGAGCGGCGGATTCGCCGATCCCGGCGAGGGGGTGGGGTCGGGGACGCTGACCATTCGTTTCGGTACCACCGATTACGATCCGGTGGGCGACACGTATAACGGTTTTACCCAAAATCCCGATCAAGGGGTCCTGACCCTGAATCTGGATGCGAGCAATAATACCCTCACCGGACTGCGCGACGCCATCAACGAGGCCGATGCCGGGGTTAACGCATCGATCGTGAACGACGGCACGGCGTATCGGTTGGTATTGAGTTCGGAGAAAACCGGCGCCGACAACAGCATTCAGATTGACGTAAGCGACGGGGACGGCAACGATACCGATGCCGCCGGCCTGTCGCGATTGGCTTTCAATGCGGCCGCCACCCATATGACCCAAACGCGCGCGGCCCAAGACGCGATAGTCGGTATCGACGGTCTGGATGTGACCAGTCCGTCCAATACCTTGGACCAGACCTTGAAGGGCATCACCCTGAATTTGGAGAAAGCGAACCCCGGCGAACACGTCCAGCTGAGCGTCCAGGAGGATACTTCGGGGATCGTGGATGCGGTGGGCGGTTTCGTTGAGAATTTCAATAAATTGATGGGGTCGGTGAAGGAGTTGACCGGTTACGATCCCGCTTCCCAAACCGGGGGTGCATTGCTGGGGGATGCGGCGATTCGGACCGGCGTCCAACAGATTCGCCGCGTCATGGGAGATGTGGTCAGCGGCTTGGAGGACTCGTCGATTCGGACACTGGCGGATTTGGGCATCCGAACTCAGGTCGACGGCACCTTGGAATTCGACCAGGGGAAACTGGAATCCGCACTGAAACAAGATCCCAAGGGGGTGGCGGCGGTATTCTCGGTAACCGGCATTCCTGCGAGCGAAAGGGTGCAATACCTGGACAGCACCGAGGCCACCGAAAGCGGCGAATATGGGGTGGAAATCACCCAAGCCGCCACGCGCGGCGTTTTGAATGGCGGGGCCGTGAGCTCCCTGAGCGTGGATGCAAACAACGATACCTTCCGCGTTCGTGTGGACGGGACGCTTTCCGGCCAAATTCAGCTGACCCAAAAGACCTACGCCTCCCACGACGAGTTGGCGACCGAAATCCAGGCCCGAATCAACGGGGACTCCGCATTGAGATCCTCGGGAGGCAAAGTAACGGTGAATTACGATTCCGCCAATAATCGCTTTGTGATCGAGTCTCAGTCCCATGGTTCCGATTCCCAAGTGGAAATCACCGAGGTGGATACCAATACCACCGCCAGTCTGGGGCTGGGCGTGGCTGTGGGAACGGCCGGGCAGGATGTCGCCGGAACCATCGGCGGCAATACCGCCGACGGCGAAGGACGGTTCCTCACTGCCGCACAAGGGGATGCCGAAGGGATGAAGTTGTTTATCGAAGGCGGTGCCAGCGGTTCCCTCGGTTCGGTCGCTTTTTCCAGGGGATTGATGGAAAAACTCGATTCCGTCCTGGGAGGCTTGCTGGAAAGCGATGGAACGATCTCCGCCCGCATGGAAGGGTTACAAAAGGGCATCGATCAAATAGGAGAGGAACGCGTCAAACTGAATGAACGGATGGCGAATCTCGAGCAGCGTCTCTTGGATCAGTTTAATGCGATGGATCTAATACTGGGGCGCTTGCAAACGACGGGCGACTTTCTCGGACAGCAATTGGCCACGCTGCCCTTCAATAATCTGTCTTCAAATTCGAAATAAAACAGGAGGGATGGAGATGAGCATGACTGCAAATTATGCGCTCGATATGTATAAGCAGGTAGGCACCCGGGTGGGGGCGGCGACGGCCAACCCTCATCAATTGATCACCATGTTGTTCGAGGGGGGCTTGGAGAGGATAGCAATCGCCAAGGGGGCGCTTCAGCGAGGGGAAATCGCCCTGAAAGGCCAGAAAGTCGGACAGGCCATCGCCGTTCTGGATGGTTTGCGCGCAAGTCTCGACGAAAAAAGCGGGGGCGAGTTGGCGCGCAATCTCGAAGAATTGTATGTCTATATGCAAAGGCGCTTGCTGGAGGCCAATCTAAAGAACGATTTGTCCGCCTTGGATGAAGTTTACGGATTGTTAGAGGGCATAAAAGATGCTTGGCAAGCCATTCCTGAAGAGCTCCGGCAAAGCGTACCGGAGGAATCCTCGTGATTGAAAACTCGGTGAGTGAGCTGTCGGGAGCCGAAGAGGTGTTGCAAGTAAACGCCTTGATGTTGCAAGCAGCCGAGTCGGGCGATTACGACGGGGTGGTGAATTTGGAAAAGCGGCGAAGAAAATTGTTGGCGTACCTCTGTTCGAATCGCCGAATTTTTTTTCGATCGGAGGAAGAATTCAAGACCTTCATAGAAAGAGTTCTCGTGGAAGACTCCGCTTTGACCGAGAACATCGAGCGAAAAAAAAATGAGGTGGCGAGTCGATTGCAACAATTGCGGGGAGGGAAAAAGGCGGTTGCGGCCTATCGGGCCGGTGCCGGTTGAAGGGAGCATACGAATGGAATTGGAAACACTCAATCTGGCCTTGGCCTTAAGTCAAAAAATGCTGGTTTATGCCCGCGAGTCTTCTTGGAATCGGGTGGGACAAATAGAGCGAAAGCGTCAGGTGCTCTATGAAAGAATGAAGCAAGGCCCGGTTGGGGGGGTGGAAAAAGCCGGTGTCGAGAAAGTGCAGGCAATCGTCAGTATCGACCGGGAGATTGTTCGTCTGAGGTGCCGTGAATACAAAAATTTCCCTGAAAGAACGTGGTTGAATTGTGCCGATCGGGCTTAAGATTTAGGTTCTTTCCAGAATAATTTCCAGCACCAGCTTGCTTCCGAAATAAGCCAGCGTGAGCATGACGAATCCTCCCAAAGTCCAGCGGATCGCGGTCCGTCCCCGCCAACCGAAGCGCCACCTCCCTGCCAGCAGTACCCCGAACACCAGCCATGAAAGGATCGACAGCACGGTTTTATGGACCAGGTGTTGGGCGAACAGATCCTGAATGAACAGGAAACCGGTGGCCAAGGATACGCTGAGAAGCAGAAAACCGATACCGATCATCTGAAAGAGCAGGCTTTCCATCGTCTGTAGGGAAGGCAAGGAACGCAGAAACCAATTGGTCCGTTTGCGATGCAGTTGCCAGTCTTGAAAGGCCAGAAGCAAGGCCTGCAGGGCGGCGATGTTGAGCAGGCTGAATGCCAGGATGGAAACCAGGATATGCGCTTCCATGCCCGGAGAAGGATCGGTTAGGGTATGCACTTCCTCCGGAAAAGTCAGTCTAAGGATCAATGTCATCGCGGCCAGCGGCAGGACGGCCACCCCCAGTTTATCCACCGGTTTGTCGATCGCCGCGAGGAGAAACAGCAGGACGATCATCAGGCTGACCAAGGTGGCGGTACTGAAAAAGCCCAGGTCGACGCCCGCGGGGGTGATCATCAAACCGATCAGCGCGGCACCGTGCAGGACGAGTCCGAGCCAAGCCAAGCCAAGCTTAAACGGTACTCGTCCCAGCCATCGGTGTGGGGGGCTGCTCGGGGCGAACTCGTTTCCTCTGGTCGAGACTTGTCCCGGGCTGCCGCCAAGCGTGCCGGGACGGCGCAACAGAAGGGCGGTGGCGACGGCGTATAAGACGATGGCGAAAATGGCGGACATGTGGGTTAAAGTCGACAAAGCTTTCCTCTGGACCTTAGTCTGGCATAATGTATGGATGACATGAAGCTTTGAACAGCCGGTATCGTTCTAGTGTATTTCAGGTGATAGTGCAAAATGTTTGACAATCTTTCCGAACGCTTGACCCAGTCTTTCAAGAAAATCCGCGGCCAGGGGCGGCTGACCGAGGATAATATCAAAGATACCTTGCGCGAGGTGCGCATGGCCCTGCTGGAGGCGGATGTCGCCTTGCCGGTGGTCAAAGCCTTTATCGAAAGGATCAAAACGCGCGCCCTGGGCCAGGAAGTTCAGTCCAGCCTGACGCCGGGGCAGGCGTTCGTCAAGATCGTCCATCAGGAGCTCATCGAGGTGATCGGTGGAGAAAGCTCCGGCCTCGATCTGGCCACCCAACCACCCGCGGTCATCCTGATGGCCGGCCTTCAGGGGGCGGGCAAGACCACGTCCGTGGCCAAGCTGGCTCGCTGGCTCAAGGAACGGCAGAAGAAAAAAGTCGCGGTCGTCAGTACCGACGTGTATCGTCCCGCCGCCATCGACCAGCTCGAGACCCTGGCCGGGGAAGTGGGAGTCGAATTCGTCCCGTCCACCTCCGATGAAGATCCGGTGACAATCGCCCAAAGAGCGGTGGACTACGCCAAAAAGCATCTGGTGGACGCGGTGCTGATCGACTCCGCCGGCCGTTTGCACATCGATCAGGCTATGATGGGGGAGATCCAAGCGATCCATGCCGCGGTTCATCCGATCGAAACCCTGTTCGTGGTGGATAGCATGACCGGTCAGGATGCGGCCAATACCGCCAAGGCTTTTCACGACGCGCTCCCTTTGACCGGGGTGGTGCTGACCAAGGCCGATGGGGATGCCCGCGGCGGGGCGGCATTGTCGATCCGTCATATCACCGGCAAACCGATTAAATTCATCGGGACCGGGGAGAAAAGCGACGCCCTGGAATTGTTTCATCCCGACCGGATTGCCTCCAGGATCTTGGGCATGGGGGACGTGCTCAGTCTTATCGAGGAGGTCGAAAGCAAGATCGACCGCGGCAAGGCGGAGAAATTCGCCAATAAAATTCAAAAGGGCAAAGGTTTCGACCTGGCGGATATGCGCGATCAGTTGATGCAGCTCAACAAAATGGGCGGAGTATCCAAGCTTCTGGACAAGCTGCCCGGCATGGGAGAGTTGCCCAAAAACGTCAAGGAGAGCGTGAACGACCGGGACATCAATCGCCAAATTGCCATCATCAACGCCATGACCCCCCACGAGCGTCGTTTTCCCGCGGTGATCAATAACTCGCGAAAACGGCGGATCGCCGGCGGCTCCGGCGTCCAGATCCAGGATGTGAACCGCTTGCTGAAGCAGTTTGGCCAGATGCAGAAGATGATGAAGAAAATGAAGAAAAAGAAAGGCTTCGGCAAAGGCGGATTCCCGGGGATGCCTGGTGGCGGGATGCCGAAAATGCCGTTTTGAAGGGGTGAATCTTGACCCAACTGATCGATCGTTTCGGCCGCCGAATCCGTTATCTGCGCATTTCCATCACCGACCGCTGCGATTTGCGTTGCCGGTATTGCATGGCCGAGGACATGACCTTTCTACCTCGGGCGCAGATTCTGACGCTGGAAGAGATCTATACCCTGGCGGAAGCCTTCGTGGCGCTGGGAGTGGAGAAAATCCGCATCACTGGCGGAGAACCCTTGGTGCGGCGCGGGGCGCTGGAATTGATCGAAAAAATCGGCCGGCTTCCTCTCAAGGAATTGGTGATGACCACCAACGGCATGCGTCTGGCCGCTAGCGCCCGGCAGTTGGCGGCGGTGGGGGTGCGCCGGATCAATATCAGTCTCGACAGCCTGAGACCCGAACGGTTTCGGCACTTGACCCGGGTGGGGGATCTGAGTCGGGTATTGACCGGGATCGAAGCCGCTCGGCAAGCGGGATTTTCCGGAATCAAGCTCAATACCGTGGTGATGAGGGGCAGCAACCACGACGAGGTGGTGGATCTGGTTCGCTTTGCCGTGGACAAGGGCTTGGATATCAGCTTCATCGAAGAGATGCCCTTGGGGGTGATCGACGGTCACGATCGGGCGGCGGTGTTTTATTCTTCCGACCAAGTGCGGGCCGATCTGATGCGCGAATTCAAGCTTTTGCCGGTGGTCGAGCATCGGCGTACCGGCGGACCGTCGCGCTATTTCAAGGTGGCCGGGACCGAATCGAGGGTGGGATTCATTTCCCCCCACAGTCATAATTTTTGCGCCGATTGCAACCGGGTTCGCCTGACCGTGGAGGGCCGGCTGCTTCTGTGCCTGGGTAACGAGCACTCGGTGGATCTGAAGCAAGTGCTGCGTCGCTATCCCGGTGAAGGGGACCGGTTGAAGGCGGCTATTATGAAAGCGATGGAGATCAAGCCGGAAAGACACTATTTCGAATTGGACGAGCAACCGATCGTTCTGCGTCATATGAATGTGACCGGAGGTTAAGCCATGCCCTTGGCCGAAGCCGAATTTAAATTTACCTATGCGGATTACCTCACTTGGTCCGACGACGAGCGTTGGGAGTTGATCGAGGGCATTCCCCATGCGATGGCGCCCGCGCCGACTAGACGTCATCAGGAAGCGGTTGTCGAGATCTGCCGGCGGCAGGGGGATTCGCTGCCTTCCGGAGAAACGTTCGGCGCGCCTGAGATCCGGGCCTTGGAGGACGTGGCGGTCAGTGAAGCGGTAACGGATTTGCATTTGGACTTGGATCGTTTGGCAAGTATTTTGGAGGTTATGTGACACACTCGAAGAGCTCCGTAGGAGAAAATCTTGATTTGAGCAGGCTGCCCGGCAGACAGCTGTTCCAGGATTCCGACCCGGAGGAAACCCGGGAATGGGTGGAAGCCCTGGAAGCGGTGATTCGAGCCCAGGGGCCGCAGCGAGCTCATTATTTGGTGGAGCGTTTGATCGACGAGGCCCGGCGTTCCGATATCAATATCCCGTTTACCGCATCCACCGCTTATATCAATACCATTCCTCCGCATTTGGAAGAACGCTGCCCGGGCGACTTGGCCATCGAGCGTCAGATCCGTTCCTATATTCGCTGGAATGCCATGGCGATGGTGGTCCAGGCGAATCGAAAATCCACCGAATACGGGGGACACATCGCGTCTTTCGCTTCCGCGGCGACCTTGTATGAGGTGGGCTTCAACCACTTTTTCCGCGCTCCGAGTGAAGATTTCGGGGGAGATTTGGTCTATTTCCAGGGGCATGTCTCACCGGGGATTTACGCCCGGGCATTCCTCGAGGGCCGGTTGACCGAGGAGCATTTGCATCAATTCCGCTCCGAAGTGGGAGGCGAAGGTCTCTCCTCCTATCCCCATCCCTGGTTGATGCCGGATTTTTGGCAATTCCCGACCGTATCCATGGGGCTGGGTCCCTTGATGGCCATCTATCAGGCGCGCTTCATGCGCTATCTGCACGATCGCAACCTGGCCAACACCGAGGGCCGCAAGGTTTGGTGTTTCTGCGGCGACGGCGAGATGGACGAGCCCGAATCCATCGGCGGATTGTCCCTGGCGGGGCGTGAACGCCTGGACAATTTGATCTTCGTGGTCAACTGCAATCTGCAACGCCTCGATGGGCCGGTGCGCGGCGACGGCAAAATCATTCAGGAGCTGGAAGGGCTTTTCCGCGGCGCCGGTTGGAACGTCATCAAGGTGATCTGGGGATCGCGTTGGGATCCGCTATTGGCCCAGGACTCCAAAGGGATATTGAAAAAACGCATGGAAGAGGCGGTGGACGGCGAATATCAGACTTATAAGGCCAAGGATGGTGCCTATGTGCGCGAACATTTCTTCGGTAAGTATCCGGAGCTTCGGGAGATGGTGGCCCACATGTCGGACGAGGAAATCTTCCGTCTCGACCGGGGGGGGCACGATCCGCGCAAGGTGTATGCCGCCTATGCCGCGGCGACGAAGCATACCGGACAGCCCACGGTGATTCTGGCCAAAACCATCAAGGGCTACGGCATGGGGGAGGCCGGCCAGGGCCGCATGGGCGCCCACCAGCAAAAGAAGCTGGAGGAAAAAATACTCCGCCAATTCCGCGATCGCTTCGATATTCCCATTCCCGACGCCAAATTGGCGGAGGCGCCTTTTTATAAGCCGCCGGAGGATAGCCCGCAGATGGAGTACCTCCACGAGCGTCGCCGTGCCCTCGGGGGCTATTTGCCCCGACGCCGGCGCCAACCCAGCAAGTCCCTGCCGAAGCCCGAGGCCAAGGCGTTCGATTTCGCTTTGCAGGGAACCGGCGATCGGGAGATGTCCACCACCATGATGTTCGTCCGCATCCTGACCGGTTTGATGCGAGATCGCCAAGTAGGCAAGCACGTGGTTCCCATCGTACCCGACGAAGCCCGGACTTTCGGCATGGAGGGATTGTTCCGCCAGTACGGGATCTATTCCCATGTGGGGCAGCTTTACGAGCCCGAGGATGCGGGACAGATCGCCTACTACCGCGAGGATCAAGAAGGTCAGGTTCTGGAGGAAGGAATCTCCGAATCCGGCTCCATGAGCGACTGGATCGCCGCGGCCACCTCATACAGCAACAACGATCTGCCGACAGTGCCGTTTTACACCTATTACTCGATGTTCGGTTACCAGCGCGTCGGGGATCTGTGCTGGGCGGCCGGGGATATGCAGGCGCGTGGGTTTTTGATGGGCGGAACCGCCGGCCGAACCACCCTGGCGGGGGAAGGCTTGCAGCACCAGGACGGTCACAATTTGCTGTTTTTCTCCGCGGTGCCCAACTGTGTGGCTTACGATCCTTGCTTCGGTTACGAGTTGGCGGTCATCATTCGCGACGGTATGCGTCGGATGATGGAAGACGGCGAGAACGTCTATTACTACTTGACCGTGATGAACGAGAATTATGCCCACCCGGCCTTGCCGGAAGGTGCGGAGGAAGGCATCTTGAACGGCATGTATCGGTTCTCGGGATCGGAGGATGCCCAGGTGCAGTTGTTCGGCAGCGGCACCATTTTGCGCGAAGTCATCGCCGCAGCCGATTTGCTGCAGGAAGATTTCGGCATTACCGCCGCCGTCTGGAGCGTTACCAGCTACTCCGAGTTGCAACGCGAAGGCGTGGGCGCAGAGCGTTGGAATTTGCGCCATCCCACCTCTAAGAAACCCCGGTTGCCGTATGTGACCGGCTGTTTGGAGCCGACTCGCGGCCCGGTGGTAGCGGCGAGCGATTATATACGTGCCCATGCCGATCAAATCCGCCAGTTCGTGCCGCGTCCTTATTACGTACTCGGGACCGACGGTTTCGGACGCAGCGACGTTCGCAAGAATTTACGGGAATTTTTCGAGGTGGATCGATATAGCGTCGCCATGACGGCGCTCAAGGCGTTGGCCGATGAAGGAAGCATGCCCATGAAGCGGGTCAAGGAGGCTATCGACAAGTACGGAATCGATCCGGACAAACCGCTCCCGTGGACGGTATAGCTCGAGGGCCAGCTACGGAAAACAATTCTGACTTTAGAACAACAGGGTGAGAGGGTGAGTGTAAAGGAAATTTGCGTGCCACCGTTGGGCGATGTGGATGCCGTGGATGTCATCGAGGTGCTGGTGAAACCGGGGGATCGGATCGAGCAGGAATCGCCCCTGATTACGCTGGAAAGCGACAAGGCCTCCATGGACGTGCCTGCGTCCGAAGCGGGGCAGATCAAGGAGGTATTGGTCAAGGTAGGGGATCAAGTGAAGGAAGGAGATCCCATCGTCCGCGTGGAGGCGGTCGAAGCCGAAGCCGAAACCGAACCCGAGGCAGCGCCCTCGGAACCCCCGGCGGAAACCACTGCCCCGGAGCAAGCCGAGGCGCCACCGCAGCCGGAATCCCAAGTTTCCGAAGCGCCGCAACCAAAGGCTGAAAAAGGCGAGATCCAAGAGATACGCGTGCCGCCCCTGGGCGATGTGGATGTCGTGGACGTCATTGAGGTGCTGGTGAAGCCGGGGGATCGGGTCGAACAGGAATCGCCTCTGATCACGCTGGAAAGCGACAAGGCCTCCATGGACGTGCCCTCGCCCGAGGCGGGGCAGGTCGAGGAAGTCATGGTGAAGGTGGGAGATCAAGTAAAGGAAGGGGATCTCATCGTTCGTCTGGCGGCGGCGGGTGCAGCGGTCGAACCCGAGGCCGCGGCCGAGGAAGCGCCCCCCGCCCAGCCGGAACCCGCCGTGCCCGCACAAGCCGAGGCCGCTCCGGAGGCGGCCGCGCCCGCCCCGGCACCGACTCCCCAGGCGCCGGCGGCGAAGAAAGCCCCGGAAGGGGTGCCGCCTTATGCCAGCCCTTCCGTACGCAAATTCGCCCGAAAGCTGGGGGTGGATTTACAACAAGTCGAGGGAAGCGGTCCCAAAGGGCGAATTCTGAAAGAAGACGTGGAGGAATTCGTCAAGTCACGCCTTCAAAAAGCGCCGGCCGAGGAGGGCATCGCGGGTATTCCGGCGGTGCCGGAGATCGACTTTTCCAAGTTCGGACCGGTGGAATCGATGCCCTTGTCGCGCTTGAAGCGCTTGACCGGCCCCCATTTGCAGCGCGCCTGGCTCAATGCGCCGCAAGTCACCCAGCATCACGAAGTGGACATCACGGAATTGGAGGAATTCCGCCAGAGTCTCAAAGGCGAGGCGGAGCGAAGAAAGGTCAAGTTGACGCCGCTGGCGTTCATGCTCAAAGCTTTGCCCAAGGTACTTAAGGAATTCCCCAACTTCAATGCTTCATTGGCCCCGGACGGGCAAAGTCTGCTTTTAAAGCAATATTGTCATATCGGTGTGGCGGTGGCGACGCCCGATGGCTTGGTGGTACCCGTCGTCCGCGATGTGGACCGGAAGGGGGTATGGGCATTGGCCGAAGAGTTGGCGGAGGTCAGCGCCCGGGCGCGGGCCGGCAAGCTGAAGCCGGACGATCTTCAGGGCGGGTGCTTCTCGGTTTCCAGCCTGGGAGGTATTGGGGGCAGTTTTTTCACCCCCATCGTCAACGTGCCGGAAGTGGCCATTCTAGGACTCTCCCGGGCGCGCATGCAGCCGGTATGGGACGGGAGTCAGTTTGCGCCCAGATTGATGTTGCCCATTTCTCTTTCCTACGACCATCGGGTCATTGACGGTGCCGAAGGCGCGCAATTCGTGGTCCGGTACGGGGAATTGTTGGGAGATTTGCGCCAGTTGGTCTTATAAGGGAGGTAAAGATGGCGATCGAAACCGAAGTTCTAGTCTTGGGCGCGGGTCCCGGCGGTTACACCGCCGCATTTCGGGCCGCCGATTTGGGCAAACGCGTGACGTTGGTGGAGCGTTATCCGGTTCTGGGGGGCGTATGTCTGAATGTGGGCTGCATCCCCTCCAAAGCTTTGTTGCATCTGGCCGAAGTGATTTATCAGGCACGGGATTGCGCGGGCAAGGGAATCAAATTCGGCGAGCCGGAAATCGATCTGGAGCAAGTGCGCCGCTGGAAGGATCGAGTGGTCAAGACGCTCAATACCGGTCTTGCGGGGTTGGCCAAGCAACGTCAAGTGCAAGTCGTGCAAGGCACGGGGCATTTCGTTTCCGATCGGAAGCTGGAAGTGGAAACCGAAGAGGGCGCCGAAACCGTCTCTTTTCAGCATGCCATCATCGCCGCGGGATCCCGCCCGGTGAAACTCCCGGGATGGCCCAACGATTCCCGGATCATGGACTCCACCGGTGCATTGGCATTGGAGGAAATCCCCGAATCCCTGCTCGTGGTCGGCGGCGGTGTCATCGGCCTGGAAATGGCGTGTTTCTACCATGCGCTGGGAGCCAAGGTCAGCGTGGTGGAACTCGCCGATCAATTGCTTCCGGGGGCGGATCCGGACCTGGTCAAGCCCCTCCATCAAACCATTTCCAAGCGCTATGAAGGCATCTGGCTGAATAGCAAGGTCACTGCCGTGGAGGCGAGCGATCAAGGATTGAAGGTTAGCTTCGAGGGTTCCGAAGCTCCCGAAAGTCAAACTTTCGATCGTATTTTAGTGGCGGTGGGCCGGCGACCCAACAGCGATTCGCTCGATTTGGAGGCGGCGGGCATTCAAGCCGACGAGCGCGGCTTCATCGAGGTCGACGATCGTCAGCGCACTTCGGTGCGGCACATTCACGCCATCGGCGATATCGTGGGTAATCCCATGTTGGCCCATAAGGCAACCCATGAAGGCAAGGTGGCGGCCGAGGTGATATGCGACCTGCCTTCGGCTTTCCAGGCATTGACCATTCCTTCGGTGGCCTACACCGATCCGGAGGTGGCTTGGATGGGCAAAAGCGAGCCGGAATTGAAAGCGGCCGGCGTGGAATACGATAAGGGTATTTTCCCTTGGGCCGCCAGCGGAAGAGCGTTGGGCATCGGGCGCCGCGAAGGATTGACCAAACTGCTGAGCGATCGCAAGACCGGCCGTATCCTGGGTGCCGGTATCGTCGGTCCTCATGCCGGTGAATTGGTTGCCGAGACGGTGCATGCCCTGGAAATGGGAGCCGATGTGGAGGATATTGCTTTGACCATTCATCCCCACCCCACCTTATCGGAGACAATCGCCTTTGCCGCCGAGATGATTGACGGATCGATCACCGACCTTTATCTTGGCAAGTCTCGAAAAGAGACCAAATAGTCATCCTGAAGCAGGAATCCCCCCGTGGAAACCGTCGATTTATATTGCAAGCGCTTCGGCGACGAGGGACCGCCGCTATTGATTTTGCACGGGCTTTTCGGCGCCGGGCGCAATTGGTATTCGCTTGCCCAGCGTTTGGCGGGGGAGTTTCAAGTGTGGGTGCCGGATTTGCGCGGTCACGGAGAATCGCCGCACGCGGCACCCTTGGATTACCCTCATATGGCGGCGGATTTGGCGGCTCTTCTGGCCAGGGAAGACGTGCAGACGGCCCACTTGCTGGGACACAGCATGGGGGGCAAGGTGGCCATGCGCTTGGCCCTGAGTCGTCCCGATTTGGTGTCCAAACTGGTGGTGGCCGATATCGCACCGGTGCAATATGCGCATAGTTTCGATCACGTCGTCGAAGCGCTCAAGGCCCTTCCTCTGGATCAGGTGACCAGTCGCCGTCAGGCCGATGAGTGGTTGGCGCCTCGAATCGAAAACCCGGTGGTGCGTCAATTTCTGCTGCAAAATTTGATTACCCACAACAGCAGTTATGACTGGCGTGTGGATTTGGATCTGCTCGCCTCCGCTCTGCCGGCACTCAGCGGTTTCCCACTCGATGCGACGATTCAGCCCTTCGCCGGGCCGACCCTATTCGTATCCGGCGGGCTCTCCGAGTACATCAAACCCGCCTACCATCAAGCCATCCGCTCCTTGTTTCCCCAGGCTCGTATTAAAACCATCGAACACGCCGGCCATTGGATCCATATAGATCAGCCGGATTGTTTTGAATCGACAGTGCGCTGCTTTTTGCGCGAAGCGGACTAGAAAAGACGGATTTAAAACCAGCACTCCCCGGCTTCCACCCGCCACGGTTTTCACCCCTAAAGCCAGTCCATCTCCGGCCGATAAATAAGCATACGACTGACCGGATGGAGCGACATGGCTCGAAAACGCATTCCCAAGGAGACCAAGTGGCGGATCAGTCGGCTTGGGTGCCTGAAAGTCGCCGGAAGGATGCAAAGCCGGCGATGGCGAAGCATCACAAATCGGCAGGATAGCCGATTTGGGCGCCTGAAGTGCGCCCGGAAGGGTGCGAACCAAGGATGGCGAAGCATCAAATGGCACTTAGGCTTGTATCTATGGGCCGCCGCGGCAACGGCCGATTTCCATCAAGTCCCTTTGGCGGAAGGGCGGTGGGATGTGTACACGGATCAACAATCTTGTCGTCTGGAACAAGCGATTCCTCATTTGGGACGGGTTCATTTCCTCCAAGAGGCGGGTCAGCCGCTACGCTTGCAGCTCGTGTTGGAAAATGAAGCCCAGGTGATCGAGGCCGGCGTTCAGGTACAGCCGGCGCCTTGGCATCACGGGGAAACACCCGGTCGGCGTCTGCCCGTGGACGGCATTGAATCGCGCGGTCGTCTGGGACAGCGTTTGTGGGTCGAGGGCATCCGCGCGGAGAGAATGCTGACGGCGCTGTTTAACGGTTCCTTTCCCGAGTTTTATTATCGCCGCCCGTGGGAGGATGAAGGCGGCTGGGAAGCCCGAGTCTCCATCTCGGCGGTACGGCTGTGGGAGGTTTACGATCGATTTCAGGCCTGTCGCCGCCGGCTGCCGTCTTTCGGAATCAGGGATTTTCGGAATCTCCATTTTTCCTTTTCTCCTTTCCAGGCATTGATATCTCGGGAGCTCCGGACAGTCTTGTCTCAGATCGCGACGCTCTTGAAGAGCCAAAGCCAAGGGCAAGTTGTGGTGTCGGATGTTCTGTCGAGCTTGGAAGACAAGCAAGGAGCGCTGTGGTTTGAAAAGCGTTTCCGGGCGGTGCGCCAGTTTTTGCGCCAGGAAGGGCTGAAACCTTCCCAGGTGGTGACCGCATCAGAGGCGCAAGCCGCGGCGGGGCCAAAAATTCCATTGAAATTGTTCGGCCCGGAATCGCTGCGTCTATATCATTACGATTCCGACCAAAAATCCTGGTCGCCCCTTCAAAGAAACCGTTTGAATTTGTTGGCGCAATATTGTCTCGAACATTTTTCCGGGGTACTGGTCATCAACGGCCACAGCGACGATGCCCGCTGGCGCAGCGAACAGGTCAACTTGAATTTGGCGCGCCAATGGGCCGAAAAAGTCCGGGATTTTCTGATTCGCCAAGGGATTTCGTCGGAGCGTTTGGAAATGCGAGTATGGGGGGGAGAAAAACCGGTGGCGAGCAATCGGAGTCGGGCAGGACGGGCCAAAAACCGGCGGGTGGAAATCGAATTCGTGCCGATACCCGTGTTGAGCGCGTCCCGTTAATCGTCTCCGACCGCAGCCCGAACCAAGTGTAAGTCGTCTTCGGTATCCACGTCGATGGCAGCATCGGGATAAGGGAGAACCACGAAATTGACTTGGATCCCCATTTTTTTCTCTATCCGCTGCGATATTGCCTGGGTGCTGAGACGGCCCAGCAAATAACGGATGAGGGCGATCATATCGAGCGCCCGAACGAGGCGCCAGGGGTGTTTGCGTTCCCGTTCCAGATTCCGCCAGAATTCGACCATGGTACGACCCTTCGGGGTCAGAAAGGCGAACAGGTTGCAGGTGCAGAAAGGTCCGTCGGTGAATTTCAGGCTGGTGCGCCGGACCCCGGGATAGCGCGCGGCGACGGTTTGATAGGGAATCAGCCCTACCGCCACATCCCCGCCCAGGGTTGCGGCCCCACGGCAAAAATCCTCGAAGACCCGGGGGTCGGGAAAAGCGAGGTCGGCAGTGGTTAGAAGCGCCGGTCGGTTTTCCGGAATGTGCGCCAAGCCGGCCAATGCGCTAAGGCTGGGGGAGGGTTGGGGGGCAATCCATTCCAGCCAAGGAAGCTCGAGTACAGAGGAAATGGAGGGTTCGGACATAATCGGTTCGCTGGGCCCGCAAAGGATGCAGCGCTGCACCGTGGGACAGTGTTCCAAGGCATCCAGAACGCGGGACAGCAGGGATTGGCCGCCGATCGGGGTCAGCGTTTTGCACGGCGCGCCCGCAGCGCGGGCCACCGGATTTTCTCCTTCCCGGTCCGCGGCCAACAGGACGGCATCGAATAGGCGGGGCGTAGTCATGGCAGGGTTTTCGCGTAAATCCGATAGCGCTTGTAACAAGCGGCGCCGAGGTTCTCTATGATTCCTCGAATCCTCGTGTTGTTTTCCAGAATCCAGGATAACTCCATTTGCCGCATGCCTTGGGCAAGTCCTGCTTGCCGCAAGGCCTCGATCAGCCGATAGGCGATGGCCGCCCCCAGAAGGTTTTGCTGCCATTTTCGCGGGATTCCCATCAGCATCACCCGCCCGGCGTCGGGGTAGGCCGTCTTCCAGCGCCACAGGAGCTTGAGCCAGTTGAATGGCAGCAAGCGCCCGTCGAGTCCGGTGAGCAACTGATTCAGGTCGGGCATGGCGGCGATCATGCCCACCGCTTCGCCGTTCATTTCGGCAATCTGGACGAAATCGTCGGGGACGATGTGGCTCAACATTTTGCCCATTTCCTGAAATTCTGCCCGGGTGAAGGGAATAAACCCCCAATTATCCCGCCAGGCGTCGTTGAACAGCGAGCGAAGCAATTCGAATTCCTCGGTCAGGCGAGGCCGGTCAAGCGGCCTGACGCGGATGGTTTCGGCGGCCTTGGCGGCGAGTTGGCTTGCGCCCTCGGGAGGAGCGGTTCGGGCCGATAGCAGGTAAGCCAAAAGGTCCTGAGCTTTGCGATAGTCGTGTTTTTCCAGTTGGTCGGCATAATAAGGTGGATTGTAAGGCATCATGATCATGGGAGGCTGCTGAAAGCCATTGACCAAGAGGCCGCATTCGTGATTGATGGAAAGATTGAAGGGGCCTTGGATCGATTCCATGCCTTCTTTTTTCAGCCAGCTTTCCGCTTGGGCCAACAGGCGGGCGAAGACTTCTTCGTCATCGACCGCCTCGAGCATCCCGAAAAAGCCTACTTTCCGATGATGTTGCTCTAGATAGAGTCGGTCGATCTGAGCGCTGATGCGGCCCACCGGACGACTGCCGCGCCAGGCGAGCCAGCCCTGCCAGTGCGCGTGGGAGAAATAGGGATTTTTGCGGGAGAGAAGCTGACGCCGTTCCAGTCGTAAAGGCGGAATCCAGTGGGGATCATTACCGTATAGCCGGTAAGGGAGACGGATAAATTCAGTCAGATGCCGGGTATGGGTGACGGGCTGGATGGAAATTTTCGCGGTCATTGCTTGGAAATGAACTGTTGTATCGTTGCCGTAAAGATACAGTTGATTGTTAATTGGCAACACGCTATGCTTAATCCCTGAGAGTCAGGGACGTGAAGCCGTACCTGGCGGCGCCAAATCTGGTGCTTGTCTCCGGATTGGCGGAAATGCTATGATGCTTTTTGCTCATAGGTTACCTTGCTTTCGCGCGAAAGCAACTAAAACAACGGAAAACAACATCCTGGGCTACCATTGCCAGGAGCCGCCAAGGATCGCGAAAGGGTGCATATGTTTTGTCCGTTGTTTGTTTTGATGCCTGCCGGATTGCTGGATTTTTAAGGGGAGAGGCTCTTGGGTGCTCAAGCTACGCCAACTGAAAACACGCTCCCGCTCAGGCGGGCCGATTTCGGCTCGCTATCGGAAGCGCTAGACTATGCCGCGCTGGGCCACACGGGTTGTAACTTTTACAACGGCCGCGGGGAATTGTTGGAAGTGCTGCCGTATGCCGATTTGCGCCTGCAGGCGCTTGATTTGGCAAAGCGGTTGGCCGGACTGAATCTGCCCCGCGAGTCCCGAGTGGCCTTGGTTGCTGAAACCACTCCTGACTTTATCCGATTTTTCTTTGCCTGTCAGTATGCCGGCTTGGTGCCGGTGCCTTTGCCCATTCCTTTGAGCCTGGGAAGTCATCAGGCGTATGTACGGCAATTGCGCGCGCTCTTGCAGAGCTGTCGTCCCCACATCGCCATGGCCCCGGAAAACTTCGTCTCCTTCCTGGAGGAAGCCGCCGAGGATCTGGATATTGACTATTTCGGATCGCCCGAGGATTTTCACGCACTGCCCTCGGCGGAGACGGAGCTTGTCCCGCTCAAACTGAATGAGTTGGCCTATTTGCAATATACCTCGGGCAGCACCCGATTCCCGCGCGGGGTGATGATCACTCAAGCGGCGGTGATGGACAATCTGGCGGGCATCGCCCAGTACGGGGTCGATCTGCGCCCGGGAGATCGTGCCGTTTCCTGGTTGCCCTTCTATCACGACATGGGTTTGGTGGGGTTGATGTTGACCCCGGTCGCTTCCCAGGTTTCCGTGGACTACCTGGGAACCCGGGAGTTCGCCATGCGCCCGCGCCAATGGTTGGCTTTGCTTTCCAAGAATAAGGCGACCATTTCTTTCGGCCCTCCGTTCGGGTACGAACTGTGTCAGCGCCGCCTGCGCCCGGGAGAGGCGGCCCAGTACGATTTGAGCGCTTGGCGCGTGGCCGGAGTCGGGGCGGAGATGATTTGCACCGGTTCCCTGCGTGAATTCGCCCAAGCATTGGCGCCGGCGGGGTTTAAGGAAACGGCTTTCCTGCCCTGTTACGGAATGGCGGAATGTTCCTTGGCGGTCACTTTCGCCCCTCTGGGACAAGGGTTGAAAGTGGATCGGGTGGATGCCGAATGCTTGGCCTCCGAAGGCCGTGCCGAACCGGCCGCTTCCGATTCCGGGCGGACCAATGAATTTGTCGATTGCGGTCATTTGCTCTCGGGATTTGAGCTTAAAATCCTCGATGCCGACGGCAAGGAAGTCTCCGATCGTCAGGTGGGAAGCGTGTATCTGCGCGGGCCCAGCGTCATGTCGGGTTATTTCCAAGATCCCGACAGTACCCAGGAAGTGTTGTCGGAGGATGGTTGGCTCAATACCGGGGATCTCGGTTACCGGGTCGGGGATCGCTTGTATCTCACCGGGCGCGCCAAGGATTTGATCATCGTCAACGGTCGCAATATCTGGCCTCAGGATCTGGAGTATTTGGCTCAACGGCAACCGGAAGTGCGTCCGGGAGACGCCTTGGCTTTCGGTGTGCCCGGTCCCGACGGCGGCGATTTGACCGTGATCGTGGTCCAGTGCCGGGAGAATGACGAGGCCAAGCGGGCCGATTTGGTCGCTCGAATCCGCTCGCAGGTGCAGTCGGAGATCGGCGTCGACACCATCGTGGAATTGGTGCCCTTGCACACCTTGCCGCGAACCTCGTCCGGCAAGCTGTCCCGCTCCAAGGCTCGGCAGAATTATATTGCAACCCACGACTTCGCCCAGCCCCAACCCAAGGGACGCCGGGCCGCGGTTTGACGCTTGGTCGGTTTGTCGTCCGCTGAGCCGCGCAATTCTTTAATCGCCCTCACCGGCGCCACCGGTTTCATTGGCGGCCGCATCGCCCGCCACTTGCTTCATTGCGGCTGGCGGGTGCGTCTATTGGTCAGGCCCGGGTCGGAATCCCGCCTTCCCGCCGATGTCAGTTCTCCTCGCGACTCAGAATCGGTCGAGCTGTGTACCGGTTCGATGGCGGATTCGAGCGCCTTGGAACATCTCCTGGAAGGCGCCGAAGGTGTCGTCCATTGCGCCGGCCTGGTGCGAGGCCTCACCCAAGCCGATTTCGATGCGGTCAACGTTGCCGGAACCGAAACCCTGGCGCGTATGGCGGCGGCCCAGGTCAAGCCGCCGCGTTTTGTCCTGATCTCTTCCCTGGCCGCCCGTGAGCCGGATTTATCTCCCTATGCTTTAAGCAAGCACCGAGCTGAAAAAGCCGTCGCCCAATTTGGAGATGCCTTACCGTGGCTGGCATTGAGACCGCCGGCGGTATACGGACCCGGCGATCGCGAACTGTTGCCGCTGCTTGTGGCGATGACGAAGGGCGTGGCGCCTATTTTGGGGGCTTCCACGGCGCGCTTTTCCCTGCTCTTCGTGGATGATCTGGCGCGGGCGGTGGCGCAAGCGATCAGGGGAGGTGAGCGAGGGATTTTCGAATTGCACGATGGCAAAGAGCAAGGTTACGACTGGGAAGAAGTGATCGCCGTGGCCGAAGCGTTTCGCGGCGGTGCCGCCTTGCGTGTGCCAGTTCCGGAATGGCTGCTTCGGATGCTGGCTCGTTTGGCGGCTGGCGGCGCTCGCCTGTCGGGCCGTCCCCCCATGTTGAGCCCGGCGAAGGTGAACGAGCTGCGCCATCCGGATTGGGTGTGCGACAATAGCGCCATCTGCCGGGTGCTGGATTGGCACCCGGAAATTCAATTTGCGACCGGCTTGCGTCTGACCTTGGCCGGTCAGATTTAAGGCGTGCCGGAATAGTAATGAATCCCCTTCAATTTTGATAAATGAAATGATGAGTTATCAAGATATTTTGGCTGAATTGATCGCCACCATTCGAGCTCTGGCCCCCGGAGCCGATGAGGTGGACGAACATACCGAACTGGTGGGTAACCTGGGACTCGACTCCATGAAAGTGATGAATTTGCTGCAGGAAATCGAGGACCGGTTCGATGTGTCCATTCCCTTGAATGTGCTTCCCGATGTGCGCACCGTCGGCGATTTGGCCGACAAGATTCAACAGCTGCTCCAAGACCAATGACCTTGCTGGATAAGTTCAAACCGCTGCAGGAAGCGAGAGATCGGCTCAAGGCTTTGGGCGCCGATCCGTTCAACGTGACCGTAGAAAAAATCCTGTCGCCCACCGAAGCGATCGTCAACGGTCGCCGAGCGATTTTGGCGGGGACCAACAATTATCTGGGCCTGACTTTTCATCCGGACTGCATCGCCGCGGCCGAAAAAGCGGTGCGCGAAGAAGGATGCGGGACCACCGGCTCGCGCATGGCCAACGGCAATTACGCCGATCACCAGGCCTTGGAGCGGGAATTTGCCGAATTCTACGGCCTTCCCCATGGCGTGGTGTTTTCCACCGGTTACTTGGCGAATCTGGCCTTGCTTTCGACCCTGCCCGGTCCGGATGACGTGATCCTGCTGGATGCCGATTGCCACGCCAGCATCTATGACGGCTGCCGGATGAGCCAGGCCGAAGTGCTCCGTTTCCGCCACAACGACGCGGACGACTTGGACAAGCGCCTGCGTCGCCTTAAGGAACGGGCCTCCCGAACCTTGATCGTGGTGGAAGGGATCTACAGCATGCTCGGCGATATGGCGCCGCTGAAAGAGATCGTCGAACTCAAACGGAAATACGGTGCCTACCTGATGGTGGACGAAGCCCATTCCCTGGGGGTTCTGGGGGCGCAGGGACGCGGTTTGGTGGAATCCGAAGGCGTGCTCGACGGAGCGGATTTCATTGTCGGAACGTTCAGCAAGAGCCTGGGGGCGATCGGCGGGTATTGCGTCAGTCCTCACCCGGAACTGGACATTCTCCGCTATGCGGCGCGGCCTTATATTTTCACCGCTTCTTCCTCGCCTTCCTTGATCGCCTCCACCCGGGTGGCCTTGCGGCTGCTGCGGGAAGGCTCGGATCTCCGCGACCGGCTTTGGCGCAATGCCCGTCGTTTCCGGGAAGGACTCAAGTCGTTGGGATGCCGCTTGGGGCCGCAACTGAGTCCGGTCATTCCGATCATGCTGGGAGAATCCCGCGAGCAAGCGCTGCTTGTTTGGCATGAGTTGCTCGAACGCGGCGCTTATGTCAATTTGGTGATGCCGCCCGCAACCCCCGATGAGCACTGTCTCCTCCGTTGCAGTATGAGTGCCGCCCACGAGGAAGAGCAGATCGATCGTTTGCTTGCGATTTTCAGGGAAGTTTTTACCGCACACGGACTGGCCGCGTGAAGCTAAAGCAGCCGGCATGCGCCTTTTGATCCAGTTCATACAAGCTTATCCCTGGCAAAGTGCCGTCGTTCTGGTGGCGTTGATTCTGGCCGGCTTGGTCGAAGGGGCCAGCATGACCGCCCTGCTGCCGGTATTGACCTCGGCGGTGGAACAATCGGGGCAGGGCGGAGAAATCGTTTTGACCGGCAAGCAGGGCGGGAGCGGCTATTTGCTGCAGGCCCTGCGTTGGTTGGGGATGACGCCCACCTTGGGGGTATTGATCGTGGTGCTGCTTACGGGTACGGTGCTCCGGAGCGGCTTCGTTCTATTCGCCAATAAATACGTCGGTTATACCATTGCCCGGGTGGCTACCGATTTACGTCTGAGCCTGCTCAAAGCGCTACTGACCGCCCAGTGGACCTTCTATCTCCGCCAACCGGTGGGGACGCTTGCCAACGCCATGTCCAGCGAGCCGGATCGAGCCTCCAAGGCTTATTTTTTCGGCACTTCCATGTTGGCGGCGATTATTCAAATGTTGGCTTATATCGGAGTGGCGGCGAGCATCTCCTGGCGGGCGACTTTGGCTTATATCGCCGGCGCGGCGGTGGTGATCTCGGTGCTGCATTATTTTGTGCGCATGGCGCGCAAGGCCGGCAAACGTCAAACCCGCGTGTTGAAAGCATTGCTCGGTCAATTGACCGATTGCTTGCAGTCGGTCAAGCCGCTCAAGGCGATGGGGCGGGAGGATTTGGCCGATCGGGTGATCGCGGCGGAGACCAATCGCTTGAACAAAGCCTTGGAGCGGGAAGTGCTCAGCAAGGAGGCACTGAAAGCGGTGCAAGGGCCGGCCTTCATCATTTTGGTGGCGGCGGGATTCTACCTGGGTTTGGTGCATTGGCACATGCCGGCGACGGAAGTCATGGTTTTGTTGTTGCTGCTGAGCCGGGTCATGAGCGGGATGGGCAAGGTGCAGCGGATGTTGCAGAATATGGCCACTTGCGAAAGCGCTTATTGGTCCCTTCGCCAAACCATCGATGAAGCCCGGCGCCATGTGGAGCCGGTGGGCGGTAATCTGGTTCCGACCTTGACCCAAGCGATCGAATTGGAGCACGTCGCGTTTGCCTACGGAACCCAGCCGGTATTCGAGGATCTTTCTCTGCATATTCCGGCCGGTAAATTGACCGCCTTGATCGGTTTTTCCGGGGCCGGCAAAAGCACCGTGATCGATCTGATCATCGGCCTTTTACATCCTCGGCAGGGCCGGATTCTGCTGGACGGTGTGGAAATCGGCGAGGTCGATTTGCGCGCGTGGCGGCGGATGATCGGTTATGTGCCCCAGGACAATCTCCTGCTTCACGATAGCATTTTCTACAATATCACTTTCGGCGACCCCGACTTGACCGAACGGCACGTCCGATGGGCCCTGCAGGCCGCCGGCGCCTGGGAGTTCGTCGCCGATTTTCCCGAGGGCATGCATACGATCGTGGGGGAGCGGGGCGCGCGTCTTTCCGGCGGCCAAAGGCAGCGAATCATGATTGCCCGGGCCCTGGCCCACCGCCCCAGCCTGCTGATTCTGGACGAGGCCACCAGCGCCTTGGACCCGGACAACCAGCGCGCCATTTGTCGCACCTTGGCGGGACTCAAGGAAAAAGTGACGATTCTGGCGGTGTCGCATCAACCCACGATGGTGGAGATCGCCGACGAAGTCTATCAGCTGGGGAATGGGGTTGCCCGCCCGGTGACGGAACCACAAGCGGTAATTGCGGCTTTGTCTTAGGCAATCAGCTTCAGTCCCGGCGGCAAGGCTTCTCCGAACAGGCGTTTTTCGTCTTCCTCGGAAAGCCTTACCACTTCCTGGACCATCCTGATCCAGGAAACCGGCGCCTTGGCCTGTTGGAGCGTTTGAACCACCGCCACCCGCATGTCGGCGTGAATATCCCGCGCCCGATCGCCGCTCCTTCGCGCCAGGAGCGCGGCGGCGAATCCCAGCGCCGGTTTTTGCTTGAAATCCAGGGTCAACAGGGTTTGCAGCCAATGTTCGGCCACGCCGGCGGGCACCGTATGGTGGGTGCTGCCGTAAAAGGGGTCTCGGCTGCCCAACCGGCCCAGCGCCCAAGCGAGGATTTCTTCCGGCTCCTTGGGGTTTTGGAGGCGGGTCAAAAACCATTCCCCCAGCTGAATTTTCTCATCCACCGGCAGATGTTCCAGGACCGCCGCCAAGCGGATCATGTTTTCGTTGCTGCGCAGCTTCAAGTTTTTCTGCGTGCCCTTTTGACGGAGCTTGGCGGGGTCCAGGTAACCGGTCAGGTCATGGAAAATGGCATTCTGATTCGCCGGATCCAAACCGCCGGCGATTCGGCGCCAAAAGGTCCACCACTCGGCCCAATTTTGGATCACATTGACGAATTGCAGTCCTTGCCGATAAATGGGCCAGACTTGTTCGATGCGCCATTCATCCAGGGGATAGCCGAACCCCGGCCGCAGGCAGAAACCGGTCAGGCTGAACCAGGTGCGCTCGTGTTCCGGGCTGCGGCGGCGGAATTTGATCCCTTCCAGCAAGGTATCGGCGAGCGCCCTTAGCAGTGGAACATCCCAACGGTGGCGCGGGCCGAGGCGCTTTTCCAATTCTCCGCGCAGGGTTTTGACCAGCTTGGGGGAGACGTCTTTGGATTTTTTCCCGAATACGGCCCGAATCAAGTTCCGAGCTTCCTCCAAATGAGGATGGGAAACATCCTGAACCTGTGCCTGGCGGCTCGGACGGCGAAGCTCGAAAGCCAGTCGCCAGCGACGACCGGGGTCGTCCAGGGCCACGCACTCCAATTCCAAGGTGCCGATCTCGGTCAGTCTAGCGGCCAGTCGCACTTGGACTTCACCCTTGTCCTCCGCCGACAGGGCCATCGCCAAAGGAGGCAGCAGGGTAAACCTTTCATTGTCCAAAGGCACCTTGTCGCCAGGAGTATATGGGGTGTCTTCGGTGGAGGAAACCAGGTGAAAGCGAACCGGTTGTCCCAGCCGCAGGGCGAAGACGCGGTCCTTCAAGAGGATTTCCTGTTCTTCCTCGGTGCCTCGGGGGAGGAGGCACATGCCTTGCGATTCTCCTGCTTCGCTCTCCACCACCAGAAAATAACTGCGTGCCGACCCGCCTCCGATTTTGGTTTGAAAGCCACGGCGGGCCATGGCATAAGCTACCGCGCCCGATGCCACGGCAAATTCCGGATGGGGATTGTCCAGCGTCGTGACGGGCCGAGGACGCCAACTTTCCAACACTTGCAACAGCCGATCGGTGATTACCGGGCTCAAGAAAACACCGCCGTTGAGCAAGACCGTATCTGGTACCGGCGCGCTTTCCGGGTCTCCCAGGGCTTCTTGGGCCACTTGCGCGTGAGATTTGAGAAATGCGGCGATGTGGCGGGTGACGGCCGGATCGGCTTCATAGGGGAGACCGAACTCCACCAATCCGCTGCGCTTGCCTTGCGGATGTTTGGCCAGGGGGGTGGGGCAGAAGAAGCCTTCCAGAACCACTTCATGGACTTCGTCCCGGTCGAGGGTGACCGAGCGGGCCCCGCCGATGAGTTTGGCGCCGCTGCCCAGCACGGTTACCGTGGCTTGGTCCGGGCTCGGGTCGGCCAGCAGGCGCTCCTTGGCGATGCGGCATTGTTCGATCAATTGAGAAAATTCGCCGGTGGAAAGTTTGTGCCCCTGATCAAGCAGGCGTTCTTCGACCAAATGGGCCAGCATGAGATCGATGTTATCCCCGCCCAAAAGCAGGTGATCCCCGACCCCGACGCGGGTCAGTCGGGGCGAATGGCCGTTCGCCCCTCCTTGGATCCGGATCAAAGTTAAATCGGTGGTGCCTCCGCCCAAATCCGCCACCAACAGCAGACGGGAATCGGCGAGGGGGCTCAAGTCGTCGCGATGGCGGTAGAGCCAGTCGTAACAGACCGCCTGGGGTTCCTCCAGCAGGCGCGGACGGGAAATCCCGGCGATTTTTGTCGCTTCCACGGTCAAGGCCCGGGCCGCCTCGTCGAAGGAGGCCGGAATGGTGACCACCACCTCCTGTCGCTCCAGGGGGTGCTCTGGAAATCGCACATTCCACGCGCCGCGCACATGGGCGAGATAACTGGCGCAGGCGATCAGTGGGGAAACCCGGCTTACCTCTTGGGGCGAGCCCCACGGCAAGATGTCGGCGGTGCGGTCCACGTTGGGGTTGCAAAGCCAGCTCTTGGCGCTGGTGACCAAACGGCCTTGCGACTTGGCGCCCAATTGCCGGGCCAATTCACCGATCACGGGGCCGGGGACCGGATCGCCGATATCTGGCGGCATCCAGGGGAGGTTAAGGGATGCCGGGGCCAGCTCGCCCTCGGTCGGATGGTAGCGTACCGAAGGCAACAAAGAGCGGTCGGCGATCTCTCCGGGAGCGATCAGTTGGGGGACGGCAAACCGCTCGATCGATGCTTCTCTTCCTTGGCTCAGGTCGGCGTAGGCCACCACCGTATGGGTGGTGCCCAGATCGATGCCGACCAGATAGCGTGTTGATTGACTCACCCGAGAAGATTACTTCTTGAATGGCCAGAAACTCGGTTTCTGTTCCTGCTCCGAACTTTCACCTTCCGGCGCGCCGGGTTCCTCTGCGGACTCGGTCGCCTCGGCTTCGGTTTCCGGAGTGGATTCGGAAGTAGGCTCCGGCGATTCGGATTCCGAAGTTTCTTCAAGGCTTTCGGATGTTTCGCGCGTCGAGGACGACTCCTCGGCTTGAGATTGCGTCGATTCTTGTCCGCGGACCTCGAATTCCACTTTCCAGCGTTCGCCGGTGTCTTTGGCCACCGCTTCCAAGCGCAAGGTGCCCACTTCGGTGTAGAGGGCCGCCAGTTGAACCGGAACCACTTCGCCGGGCTGGTGATTTTCCGGGGACAGAGTGACTTCGATTTCCGCCAGTTCCTGGACTTCCTCGTCGGTCCAGTGATCGAGCAGGGCACCTACCGGGTCTTCGCGGCGGATGGTGGAATTGAAAAAGCGGAACCGCACCGGCTCGCCCACCACCACGCCGAACTCGTGGGGCGGCAGGGGCGCTTCGGTGCCTTCTTCCATGCCGAAGGGCGCGACGCACAATAGGCGAATCGGAGGCGGGAAGCCGGGGACCGCGGGCATGGCGCTCTCCACGCCGATGTAGTAGGCCGCCGCCGTTCCGCCGCGAATGCGGACGCCCCCGCCCATGCGAACATAGCCGTAATAGGAGCCGCCGCGGGCCACCGCCAGATCCAGATCGGCGCCTTCCAGGAGGCGGGCGGCCGGGGCGTCATCAGCGGTCAGCCACTGATTGACCACCGCCAGTAGTCGGTCGGACAACAGTTGGGGCTTGAACACCCCGCCGTTGAGAAGCACCGCCGAAGGATGGATAAAACGTGCGTTTTCGGGTAGATCCACGCCTTCCAACTCGTCCACGGCACTCACCTGGCGGCTGAGGAAATGGGCCAAGTGGGCGGTGATGCGGGCGTCCTGGGCGTAGGGAAGGCCCAGGGTGGTCAGACCGGTGCGCGGGCGGGAAATGGGTTTCTCGGTAACCTCCACCTGTGGGAAAAAGCCATCGATGAGGGTTCGGTTCACTTCTTCCCGGGTCAACTCGGCGCGCAGCGTGCCGCCGATCAGCTTGGAGCCGCGGCTGGGGACGACCACCGGGGCCTGGGCCAGATCCGGATCCGCCAAAAGCTGTTCCTTGGCGCCGCGGCAACTGTGGGTCAGCGCCTGTACCTGCCAGGGATCGAGGGGCTTGCCTTCCTGCTCCAGCTTCATTTTGACCACGTAGGCCAAAGCCAGGTCCATGTTGTCGCCGCCGAGAAGAATGTGATCCCCCACCGCGACGCGGTTGAGCTGGAGGTTGCCGTCTTCCTCGGTGACGGCGATCAGGGACAGGTCGGTGGTACCGCCGCCCACGTCCACCACCAGGATGATGTCGCCCACCTGGACCTGTTCGCGCCACTGCCCCTCGGTGCGCTGAATCCAGCTGTACAGAGCCGCCTGGGGTTCTTCCAGCAGAATCGCCTGTGACAATCCCGCTTCCCGGGCGGCTTCGGCGGTCAGCTCGCGCGCCGCCGGATCGAAGGAAGCCGGGACGGTGATGACCAAGTCCTGCTGCTCCAGCGGGCTGTCCGGGTGTTGGTGGTTCCAGGCGTCGCGCAGATGCTGGAGGTATTCCAGGGAAGCTTGGTAGGGAGAGGTCCGGGGGACTTCCTCCGGCGCTTCGATGGGCAGGAAAGCATCCTTGGGGTTGACGCCGGCATGGCAAAGCCAGCTTTTGGCGCTCGCCACCAGCCGGATGGGGGTTTTGCTGCCCATTTCCCGAGCCAGCACGCCGACGATATGATCGACGTTCTCGCGCCACGGGAGAACCCGGTCCTCGGCGCCCAGTTCGTCGGGATGGGGCAGATATTCGAAGGAAGGCAGCTGCCCGCGCTCCTCCACTTCGCCCGGGGCGATCAATTGGGGAATACCCGCCACTTCCACCGGCGCTTTTTCCCGATCGCACTGGCTCAGGTCCACCCACGACACCACGCTATTGGTGGTGCCCAGATCGATGCCGACCGAGTAGCGTTTTTCCTCACTCATAGCTCCACCTCCGCGGGGGCCAGAATGTCCGCCTTGTGCCCCTCCGACAGTTGGGGAAGCTTGACTTGGGTGGCGCGCCAGCCGCGGTGGATCAGCACGCCTTGGAAAGGCGGTTCGCCGACGATATTGCCGGTGAGGCGGGTTTCGGCCGAGTCGAAGCCTTTGGCCACCTTGATCCGGCTGCCTTCTTCTTCGGTTCGAACCGGTGAAATTTCGAAATGCTCGTCAAGCACCTTGCGGCAACCTTCGTGAACGATCCGAGCCGCGGCGCCCACGTCGGCGTCGGAATAGGCGCCGATATCTTCTTCCAGGAAATCGATCAGGCGCGCTTCGGATTGAAGCAGTCCCAAAAGCTGGAGCGCGGCGTCCGGCGTGGGTTCCCGCAAAACGATCGGTTTGGGGGGCGGAGCGGGTTTTTCCTCCACCTCGGGTTTTGCCGCTGGGGGAGGCGTGGGCGCGGGTTTTTCCTCCACCACGGGCTTTTCTACTACCTTTTCGGTGATTTCGGTCCGGGGGGCGGCGCTGCGGCGCAGCAACACGATGACCGCCAAGGTCAACACCAGGACCAGCAAAAACAATAAAACGACTACGGAAACCCCCAGGATCAAATGCAGGGCATCGAGCGTTTCCGGAAGCCTGGATAGATCAATGTTCATGATTCCTCTTCAATTCATCGTTGTTATCGTCACAGGGCGATGGAAATAGGCCGATTGTATCATCCTCCGGCTTGAGCTGACTCATGCCCATCCCCGTTGGTTTTATATTGGGCCTCCATCGCCATAATCAAGCGCAGCACATGACGGGCCGCTTGGGTGCGTTTGCGCTTGAGATAGCGTCGGGTGATGCGCGGATCCACGCCTTCTTCGGCGAAGGCGGTTCGAATCGGTTCCAAGCGCTTTTCGCAAGGCTTGAGCAGCGCCTCGGTCTCGTAGCGGGAGTCGCCGCCTCGATAGCGGTAATGGGCCAACTGGTCTTGAATACAACCGAAATAGTCGCGGCTTGATTGCCGAGCCTGCTTGATCGTCCGATCCGACAAGGTGGTGGGTTGCCACTGCTTGTCCGTTGGCTTGCCTTCCGGCGTACCGGCGCAGCCGGCAAGAATAAAAACAAAGCCCGCCGTCAAGCTCAACCGGATATGCATGGGATAGGTCTCTTGAAATGGAAACACGTGAATTTACGATTGATAAAAGTTTTCAATTATATGGGGGATGATTTCGAGCTGCCAGTGGTTAGGGCAAAGTCCCGACTTTGGGCTAATCCTACACCGATGCGGCCAAGTTCGGCAGATTGTTCTAGCTTTTTCTTATCCCGATCGAGATATTGAAAAAGGAGACTACTTTTTCGCCCGAATGAGTGCTACTGTTTTGACGATCTATCAATCTCAGAGAGGGAGAGATGCCGGATCAATCTGCAACTATGCTAGAAGCTTGGACGGCGGTCTTCAAGTATGCCGTGACCTCGCCATTGGGTATTATTGGGTTGATTATCTTGGTTGCCGGGAGTGTTGTCATTGCCTTATTCAGATCCGTGGACAATCCCCGCACCAAACTCTATGCGGTCATGATGATGTTTCTCTTCTTCGGGGTCCTGGTCACTGTCGCGGTTTATCAAGTACAACCGACGGTTTCGGTTACCGAAGAGATGTTGGCTTCAGCGTCAACCCCACCCGCTCCGAGAGTGAGGTCGGCGGATCCACAGCTATCCGGTAAGGTCGATTGCGGAACCGCTTGGACAGGGTGGGTAGAACCCGGGGATTCGGTGAGCGATCCTTGTCCCAGTGGATGTGCACGTGGCGCTGAGCTTGTCCGGCGTTTTCAGGTAGTGGGTTTTCCTCCCCAACCCCAGGTGAAATACAAGTTTCAGTGTTGGCGAAAGTGAGGACCATTGGAGGGAGTTCCGCATACTTTATTAATATATGGAGTTCCCTCGACAGGGGAATCAAATTCTCCACTTGGCGATGAATTCTTCCCAAGGCAAAGGTCGGTCGAACAGATATCCTTGGAAATAGATGCAGCCGCGTTCTTCGAGAAAGTCCCGCTGAATCCGGGTTTCTACCCCCTCGGCGACCACTTCCAGATTCAGGTGGCGAGCCACCGACAAAATGGTTTCCACCAAGGCGGCATCGTTGAGGTCGTCGGGCAGATCTTGGGTAAAGGTGCGGTCGATTTTAAGCTCTTTGAGCGGTAATCGTTTCAGATAGGCCAGGGAAGAGTAGCCGGTGCCGAAGTCGTCAATGGCGAAGTGAATGCCCAAGGTGCGTAGCTCCTCCATTTTGGCGATGGTATCGTGAATGTCTTCGATAACCAGGTTTTCGGTGACTTCCAGCACCAGGTGGTTGGGATCGGCTCCGGAGTGCAGTAGGGTGGAGCGCAGTCGGTCCACGAAGTTGGGCGCTCGGAATTGGCGGGGGCTGACGTTTACCGCTAGACGCAGCGGATGGCCGGTATCGTCGAAATGCTTGAGTAAACGGGCCGTCTCGCCAAATACCCAATCTCCGAGATTTTGGATGAGGCCCGATTCCTCGGCGATGGGAATGAAAGTGATGGGAGAGACGAGCCCACGCTCGGGATGCCGCCAGCGAAGCAAGACTTCCGCTCCTTTGAGGCGCATGTTGCGGTCCACTTGGGGTTGGAGGAACAACACCAGTTCATCGGCATCCACGGCACGATGGAGATCCTGCTCCAAGGCCAAGCGCTCCCGGACCTCCCGTTGCATGTTCGGCTCGAAGTAGAGCACGCCGCCGCGTCCCGCTTCCTTGGCTTGGTACATGGCGGTATCGGCTTCCCGAAGCAGGTCGTCGCAATTCTCATTTTCCTTGGGAAATACCGTGATGCCGATGCTGGCGCCGATATGATAATCCACGCCGTCTACATTGAAAGGCGGTTGCAGCGTGATGCGTACCTTCTGGGCTACGGATCTGGCCAGGTGCGCGGCCGCCTCGCGCTCGTCGGCAAGATCGGTGAGCAGCACCACGAACTCGTCTCCGCCCAAACGGGCCACCATGTCTCCTTCGCGTAGGAAGCGCGTGAGTCTGGCGCCTACTTGCTTGAGTACCCGGTCGCCCACTTGATGGCCACGGGCATCGTTGACCCGTTTAAACTGATCCAAATCAATGAACAACAAGGCGCCGATGTGGCCACTGCGCTGCGCCCCGGCCAAACTGTGATGCAAGTACTCCATGAGCAGGTGGCGGTTGGGCAAACCGGTGAGGGCGTCGTAATAGGCCAGCCGATGGATTTCCTTTTCGGCGTTCTTGCGGGAACTGATGTCGCGTACCAGCACCACCAGTTCGTCGCTGTTAGCCACTTGATTGATGTGCGCCTCGAACCACCGCTTTCCCTGAGGAAAAGGCAGCTCCAGCTCCTGGGTGACGGTTTGTTCGCTGCGGCGTAACTTGTCGAGGGCTTTCTGAAAATCCCGGGAGACTTGGGGCGGCATCACTTCGCTCACGCGTCGTCCCATGAAATTTTCAGGCGGCAAATAAAGATCGGACGGATTTTGCGCCCGGAAGTCGAGAAATCTGCCCTCGCCATCCAATAGAAAAAAGAGATCCGGGAGTGCCGCGAGAATCGCTTCCAGTTCGGCCCTCCGGTGTTCGATTTCGGTTTGTGCCTGGCGGAGATCGGTGATATCCAAGCAATGACCGATGTAGCCGAGAAAACGGCCTTTGCTGGTGTAGCGTGGTTGGGCCTCGTCGATGATCCAGCGATATGTCCCGTCGTGGCGGCAGAGGCGATAAACCATGCTGAAAGGCTTCCGCCGATCGAACGCTTGTTCATAGGTGGCCAGACAATCGGCGAGATCGTCCGGATGGACTCCTTGGGTCCAACCGTCGCCCAATTCTTCTTCCAAACGGCGGCCGGTGAATGCCAGCCAAGGGCGGTTAAAGTAAGTGCAACGTTTGTCGGGGCCGGAAGCCCAGATGAGCGCCTGGCCGGAATCGGCCAGCGTTCGGTAATGCAGTTCGCTTTCCGCCAGGGCTTCGCGGAGGCGGTAGGCTTCGGTCACGTCGCGGAATACCATCACCACGCCAGTCAGTTGACCTCGGTCGTCTCGGATGGGGGCGGCGGAATCGGCAATGTGATAGCGTTTGCCGTCGCGAGCGATGAGTGCTGTGTGGTTGGCCAACCCCATCGCCTCACCGGTGCGAATGACCTGTTCGACCGGAATCGGCGCGGGGCAACCGGTTTGAGTATTCTCGATGCGAAAAATCCGGTCCACGGACTGGCCTTCGGCTTCGGCGAAGGACCATCCGGTCAGTGTCTCGGCGATGGGGTTCATGAGGGTGATCCGGCCTTCAAGATCGGTGGCGATCAAGGCGTCGCCGATCGAATGCAGCGTCGTGGCCAAATGTTCCCGGCTGGATATCAAATTGCGCATGGCGCTTTCAAGCTCGCTGGCCATGCCTTGGAAGCTTTGGGCCAATTCGGTGAATTCCGGCGCCCCGGTCACATGAATCGGGATGTTGAGATTTCCCCGTCCCAGCTCGCGAGTTGCCTGACGCAAGGATTCAAGCGGTCGGGTGATTTGTTGATGCAAGATCCAGGCGAGCGCGATGCTGACTATCAGAATTGCCGCAGCGATCGGCGCGCTTTCGGTCAAGACTTGCACGCCAATATTGGCAACGGCGGGGCTCAGATCGTATTCCAAATACACGGCGCCCTGCTTAAGGCTGCGCAATTGACCTTCGGAAACGGGGAAAGGATAAGGATGCAGAATGCTAAGTCTCGCCCGGTCGCGCCGTTCGACCACATTCGGCAGAGCCCCTGCGACGGTTTTTTCCAGTCGACTGGCGTCGAAATGAGAGAGCAACTCGGTCAAAAAAAGACCTTGCCATTCCTTGCGGTGGGCGAACAACACCCGGCCATCCGGATCGAGCACCGCAACTACCGCCACCTGCGGATCGGTATACAGTTGGCTGGGTTTGTGCGCCATGAGGCGGGGCGTCGTTCGCATCATACGTTCGGCTTCGCTTGCCAGGTGGAGGGCTTGGGCGGAAATATCCTGGTGAGCTTCACGGTAAAGATGACGATGGCGGTAATGTTGGGTAGACCAGACGGAGACGGTCAAAGTGCCCGCCAATGACAAGAAAATCACAAGCGGCAGCCAAAGGCGCAAGGGGAAACGAATAAGCAAATCCATATTATGTTTCCAGTAAGCTTGCGGTGGCCAGCCCCGTGACTGCGACCGGGCGGGAGAGAAGTTTGTGCTTCAGCATCAATGCCTGCAGCTTGTCTGCTTGACGCTCTAAAGGGGGCGGCGACCCCATGAGCCATTGGCGGTTTTCCTCCAGACCGGGCAGGTGTATGCCTTGATAAGCCTTCAAAATTTCGGTTTCGGTTAATTCCAAGCGTTGCTGCATGTCGCGCACGGTCGCTCGGGGGGCCGTGCGCAGCCGATCGACGGCGCGAAAATGGGCGGCGATCAAACGTCGCGCTGCGCCGGAAAGAATCGGGAGGGCTTCCGGCCTAAAGGCGAGAACATCCATAATCCGATCGGGAATTTGACGACTGTCGAACAGTCGGTTTGCGCCCTCCGCTTCCAGCAGGCTCGCAGTGGGTTCAAAAGTGACCAATGCGTCTACCCGTCCTTTCAAATAGGCTTCACGATGTTCATGATAATAGAGAGGAACCAGGATGATGTCCTTGGAGGTGAGATGCGCGCGTTCGAGTGCCGCCGAGAGCATCACGGCGCCGACCGCAGTGGTTTCCACTCCCACTCGCCTGTCTGCCAGAGAAAAAAGATCGGGGATATCGGGGTGGGCCAGCAGGACGTCGGCGCCGCGGGAAAAATCGAAAATCAGTGCGATTTCCAGTGGTACGCCCTGGGCTTGCGCGGTTAACACCTCGTCCAACGTCAGGGCGGCTCCCTCCACCCGGCCGGCATACAACAGGCGCAGTGCTTCGCTCGTGGATCGGGTTTCTATCAGGCGGATGGATCGGTCGTCGATCCAACCGTATTTCCTGGCCAGGAACATGGGTTCATAACCCAACCACACCCCGCTTGCCACGCGTAGCGGAGGTTGGTGACGGAGTTGGCATCCGGTTAAGTAGGAACCGACAAAAAAACCTGTTGCGGTAGTGAGAAAACGACGTCGGCTGAGAGTACTCACACCTTTGTCCTTTGTGTTTTTCCCCATAAATTAATGAGTCCGGGTTATCGCTTCGAACGACATCCTAACTCTTTGTGAGAATAAATTTGTGAGCACTTTGTCAGAACTGTAGCAGGGGGCTTCATTGATGTCATCTGCAATAGAACCAAACGGGCATATGCTCGAGGACTTTCGAGAAAGGAGGGTTTGATGGGAGGTGGGAAGAAGGTAATGACAGGAATATTGTTGGGGGTCCTTTGGGGGGCCTTCGGGGAGACAAAAGGGGCGGATATCGTAAGTTACGCCATCGTCCAGGAAGACGCGACTCTGAAAGTGAAAGGGCGAACGATCCGGCTGTTCGGTATTTATATTCCTCCTACCGACCGGACTTGCCTGAGGTTTCTACGTCCTACGCCTTGTGGATCGAGAGCGGCCATGGCCTTGGAGCTCAAAATTCAGGGCTTCGTCCACTGTGAAGAAAAGGAGGTGTATGCCGACGGTAGCATTAGCGCTATCTGCTGGGTAGGACGCAGCACTTTCGATGAGGGCGAGGATCTGTCTGCCTATCTCATTAGGGAGGGTTGGGCTGTGGCCCTACCCGATGCGCCTTTCGAATACCACGTGCTGGAAAAAATTGCGCGCCGGCGAAGTCTAGGTGTTTGGGGTTTCCCGGTAGACCGCTTTCGTCATTCTGATTGATCATTCGGGACACGACAGCTAAGAAAAGATAATCGTGACTTGATAGACAAAATAAATGTCTGGGAGCCGCCGCAAGCTTGGCGCTACTAAAACTGATACTACACTTCACTTGGGACCGCGTATGGGTATTTCGCTTTTTGGCGAATAGGTCCGGCCCATGCGCGGCCCATCCATGATTCCCAAAAACTGTCGGGGCGGTTCACCACCCTTTGGTGAAACCCACACAGGCCGGGCGATCCCCGGCCTTTTATATGGTAGAGAGTGTTTGAATCCGGCATCACTGGTGGGATTTTCCACTATGGCCGGAAATCAAGTCGGCTGGTGGTGAAGCCTGATTTACTTCCAACGCTGTGCCGCGCAACTCCCCATTTTCTGTTTGAACACGACCCCTCAAGGTGCAGGGCCTATCAAACTGAATAGGAGAGAAGACCAACATAAGTTGAATCGCTCCGGGTTCACCGGAGACCCGTTAGTTTGAGTCAGGCTGCTTCAACTGACTCCTCCAGTTGGCGATAATACGCCAATTCATATTCCGCCGGCGGCATGTTGCCGATCGGCTCCAACAACCGACGGTGGTTGAACCAATCGACCCATTCCAGGGTGGTATATTCGACATCGTCGATACCGCGCCACGGGCCCTTGTGGCGAATCACCTCTGTCTTGAACAGCCCATTGATGGTTTCGGCCAGGGCGTTGTCATAGGAATCGCCTACGCTGCCCACCGAAGCATCAATGCCCGCTTTCGCCAGCCGCTCGGTGTAACGGATCGACAAATACTGAACCCCGCGGTCGCTGTGATGGACCAGCCCCTCGGCTTTACCTCGCGCCCAGATGGCTTGCTCCAACGCATCCAGGACCAAATCGGTATGGAGTGACCGGTTTACACGCCAGCCCACAATACGGCGAGCAAACACATCGATGACGAACGCAACATAGACAAAACCGGACCAGGTCGCAACATACGTAATATCGGCCACCCACAGCTCGTTGGGACGGTGGGCGACAAACTGCCGGTTGACTTTGTCTGCCGGCCGCTCCAGCTGATCATCGGTTCCCGTCGTCCAGGTGCGCGCGCCGCGTCTAACGCCTTGAAGGCCCAGCTTTTTCATGAGTCGGGCTACCGTGCAGCGGGCCACCATGGTCTCTTCGCGCAAGAGTTGCCGCCAGACCTTGCGAACACCGTAAACACCGAAGTGCTCGTGCCAGACCCGGAGAATCTCAACTTCCAGTGCCCGATCCCGCTTGGCGCGAGCCGGTAGCCGCTCGGGATCTCGTTCTCGGGCTTTCTGCTCATAATACGTGGACGGGGCAATCTGAAGCGCTTTGCAGATTGGCTCGACCCCGTGCGTCGCCCGGTGCTCGTCGATAAAATCCACCCTTATTTCTGTCGGCGGTCGAGCTCCGCCTGGGCAAAATAAGCGGATGCCTTGCGTAATATCTCGTTGGCCCGCTTCAACTCCCTGTTCTCACGTTCCAGCTGCTTGAGGCGTTCTCGCTCCGACGTGGCCATCCCACCACGAATCCCTTGATCCGTTTCCGTTTGCCGTACCCATTTGCGCAGCGTCTCCGGTGTGCAACCAATCTTTGACGCCACCGATTGGATCGCTGCCCACTGAGAACCATGCTCCGCTTGGTGATCCAATACCAGCCGAACCGCCCGTTCCCGGACTTCCGGCGCATATCTTATTCGCTTGTTCATGACTCCATCCTCTCAAGAAATGGAGTCTCCGGCAAAACCGGGGCGGTTCAGTTTTAAGCGTGGTTATGTCTCTCCCGCCGTATCAGGATTGTGGAACCCGCCCAACCGATAAGGAAGAGGGGGAGTGTAGCGGGCTCAGAAATCCGAGTGGCGCTTACCGATCCGCTAAGAACAAAGGAAGTGGGATTGCCGGTGGTCGGGCCTTGGTTTTCGATGGTGACTTGAAGAACATTCAGACCATCGGCGAACCACGAGAGATCGGCAATTGAAAATGGGGTTGGCGAAGTGAATTCTTCACAACCTGTAGACGAGCACGAAGCTCCGGAAATATTGGGGCCGACAAAGGCAATATTCCCATTAAGGCGCATCTCTATCAGCCGGTTATCGGCCGCATATCGCCCCTGGATAGAAATACCATCCAGCGAAGCAAGGTCGAGATTGAACCGGGTTTCATAGGTGTAAAAACCCCAAGGGGCATCAATGTTTGTCTGCATCGAAGCGCTAACCCATCTTGCTTCGGGACCCAAATCAGTGAATCGGCTACGCGATGGGGGGACAACTGAAGCGCTCGTTAATGCCACACCACTTGGCTCTGCTACGACATCCCACTGATTATCGAGACTCCCGTAAGCAATCGGACTCCCTCCAGGACTGATGCCGGTGGAAAGATTAAGGACGGGAACCGCGTAGACGGCGGACATGGGAAGGCAAAGAGCTAGAGCCATGAGGATTCGAAGCATAGGCATACCCCCTTTGATTCAAGTTGCCCCGGCCCCCTGAAAGAACTCTCCCCCCCGTGGCGTATGCGGTTTTTACTTTTTCCGCCAATCTGCTTACACAGCGCTTACATATCGTCTCAAGGCAAGAATGGTTGACTGGGGAACTCCATGCAATCCTTTGATTTAATTGGTGGGTCGTCAGGGATTCGAACCCCGGACCGACGGATTAAGAGTCCGCTGCTCTACCAACTGAGCTAACGACCCAGATTGGGGTGGGTGACCGGACTTGAACCGGCGACAACTGGAATCACAATCCAGGGCTCTACCGACTGAGCTACACCCACCATTGGAGAAGTGGAATTATATCTATTTATCCGATAAAAACCAAGTACCGTATAGGACGATTTGTTTGTGTGATTTGAATCGGGGGCAGGCGACAAGAGGGCTTGGTAAGAAATCATGATTGGGACAAGGCGAGTTGCCGCTTAAGTTCGGCCATGATTTTGAGGTGATAATAGCCCATGCTCAAAGCACGCGCGCTCAAAAAGCCGGTAAACGCGATCCACAGCCCTTGATTGCCCAAGTTTTGCAGCCACCACCAGAGGGGAAGATACACGCCAAGCAAACTGAACAGCATGGCGTTTCGCATTTCCTTGGCTCGAGTCAGGCCGATGAAGATGCCGTCGAATAAAAAGCTCCAGACGGATATGACGGGCAGCAGGATCGCCCACCACAGGTAGTAGACGGCTGTGTGCCTGACCGGTTCCAGCGAGGTCAATAGTCGAATGATCCATTCTCCGGTCAAGGCATAGGTGAGACTGAAGGCGAGGGAAAACAGGAAAGACCAGCTGCAGGACGTGGCGATGGCGGATCGTAACAAAGGGAGGCTGCGGCGTCCCAAAGCTCGGCCCGTCAAGGCTTCGGCGGCGTGGGCGAAACCGTCCAGGGTATAGGCCATGAAGCTTTGCAAGTTGAGCAAAATGGTGTTGGCCGCCAGAACCACATCGCCCAATTTGGCACTCTGAGCGGTGAAAAAGGCAAAGCCGAAAATAAGCAACAGGGTGCGCACGAAAAGGTTGGCGTTGACGTTGAACATGCGTCCAAGCGCTTGCCAATGGAAGATTCCTTTCCAATTTGGACGGGGGATGGTGCGCCAGCGCCGGACGATGAAAATTCCAGCCAGCAAAAGACCGCTGTATTCCGCCGCTACGGAGGCGGCCGCCACGCCGGCTACGTTCCAGTGCATCCCCCAAACGAAGAAGCAATCCAGAACTATGTTGACCAGATTGACCGTCAGGGTGATTAGAAGAGGGATGCGGGTGTTCTGAAGCCCAATAAACCAACCGATGCAGGCGTAGTTCGCCAAGGTGGCCGGTGCGCTGAAAATGCGGATGGAAAAATACTGCTGAGCATATGCCTCCGCTTCCGGGCTCGCCTCCAGCAAATGAAAGGCGAACATCGCCGCCGGATTTTTCAAGCCGATCAGGATAGCACTCAGAATTCCGGCAAGTATCAGCGCCCGGCCCAGAATCGCCCCGATTTCGCAGGGGCTCTCGTTGCCCATCGCCTGAGCCGTGAGGCCGGTGGTTCCCATGCGCAGGAAACCGAAGCCCCAATAAAGAAAGCTGAAAATCGTCCCTCCCAGGGCGACGGCGCCAAGGTAGTAAGACCGGTCCAGGTGACCCACGACCGCCGTGTCCACCATGCCCAATAAGGGGGTGGAAAGATTGGACAGAATCATGGGCAGCGCCAGGCGCCAAGTTTCCCGATTCAAATTGTGGTTTCGTGCAGGCAAGACTATTCTCTTAACGCAGATAAGTTTCTGGATTATTTTTCTATTGTTGCGTAATCATTGGCCTAGAACATGTCGCACCTGAATTATCTCAATCTGACCGATCCCGGTCTCCCCGATTTTGAAACGGATGAGCTCGACCAACAACTGAAGGGCCTGGAAAGCATCGGCGAGGAATCGCGGGAGGAAGGCGAGGGGGCGGTTGGTTTGCAAGCTGCCGCCGAGGCTTTGGCTCCTCATCAGCTCGCTCCCCGAGTTCGCAAATTGGCGGCACGAATCTACGCTGCTTTGGACAGACATCAACAAGTCTTTCATACCCAGCCGCCGTCCGGCTTTCCCTTGTCTCCTGCCGGCATGAGGCGATACCGGCTTTATGTTTCCGCCTGGCGGGCATTGGGTCGAACTTATGCCCGCTGGTGTTTCGCCGGTAAGCAAATTGAGACCGATGCGCTGGTGGGGGCCATGGCCTGTTTAGGACAGATCGTTCGGCTTTGCGGATTTTATCATCATCCCTGGCCGGAAGGATTGTGGAAGGATCTCCACCTATTATTCCAACAGGGGCAAAAAAGGGAGGTGGATCGGAATAAGGTCAAATGGCCGGGGTTGCGTCACCGCGCCGTCACGGTTCCCGAATGGGAATATAGCCGATGCTTGTTGTTGGGGCTGGCCGATTCTGGTCGATTGCTTCCTCAGGAAGTGATCTTGCTGGATTCGCTGCTGGAGAAATGGGCGCCTCTGGTCAAAATCGTCGAGGATTCCGGCAAAGGCTGGCATCTCCCTGCGGCATCGGATTCTCCCGCCCGATGGCTATCGGAGGGAGAAGGGAGAACGAGTCCACGGCTGGATATGAGTGAATTGGCGGTGCTGATTGCCGACCACAAGCATTTGGCGGCATCGGTCGGGCGCTTCGAATATTGGCGTGAACCGGCCGATACGTTGTCCAGCGAATTGCTGGACTATCTGGTCAGGCGCTGGTTTCAGTCGCTTCCACAGGGAGGCGGCTTTGCGGTGATGGACGCCGATTGGGTCGTTGGGTTGGAAGCAATATTCGCGCGTCTTCAAGGAAGGACGGTCGAGGCGATTCCGGTAGCCGATGAATCCGGTCGGGTGCGGATTCTCCAGGCACTTCCGGAAAGCCTGCAAGTGGGGGATTTGATCGGCGTTTTTGCACCCCACGGCGGCGATTTGATCGGCTTGGCGGTGTTGGCGCAGTTGCGGTGGAGCGATACCGAAAATCTTGCAGAGGAGGGGGAGCCGGTGCTCTGGGCCACTCTGGAAGCAGTGCCGGGGGGAGTATTCCCGGTGGGAATCCAGCCCCTATATCGGGTTGGGCATCCGTGTGATTGCCAGCGGGGGTTGCTGTTGGAGGAACAAGGCCGTTTGTCCCTGCTGCTTGCCGAGCAGACGATTCGGGACGGATCGGTCGTTCGCCTGCTTTACGGCGACAATTTGTATCCGATGCGTTTGGGAAAGCCCCATGGAATCGGTCGGGGAGTTTTGCGTTGTCCTTGCGTTAGCGCCACCGACCGGTTTCAAAAGTAGTATTGCAGTTCCGTGTGAATGTAATTCTCCCGGCGGAAGAAGTAGCCGGCGTCCTTCGGGTCGGTATTGACGAAACCGCGCATTTCCAGGTACAGCTTCCAGTGATTGCCGAAGCGGCGGCTCGCCTCGATGTTGTACGAGGTGGTGCCGGTGTCGAAATCGATGATGGCGCCGGCCAGCAATTCGGTGCCCGAGACATCGTTCAAGGCCAGGCGGCTGCCGACGAAAATATCCTTTTCGAAGGGGATGAAATTGACCAGGGGCAGTTGATTTTCCCGGTTGTCGTATAAGAATTCCGCCAGGAATCCGAGGTCGGCGCCGGTCTTGAAGACGCCGCTGAAGGTGTACTCGAATCCCGCGGTGAGTTGTTGGAAACTCTTGCCTTGGCCGGCTCGATGAAAGCCCTCCAGCTTCCACAGCCAGTTGCCGGTCACCCCCTGAATATCCAGGCCCACTTGATCGATGACTTCGTAAACCGGGCGGAGATTCACGGGCTGAAAATCGGGGGTGAGGCCGATTTCAAACCGGGGTTCACGGGTGACGCCGCGAAAATAGGTAAGCCCCACATCCCAATAGCCGAGGGTTTTGGCCCAACGGATGGCGAAATCCGGGTGCGTGGGACGGGCGCTGTCGGGGTGATCCGCCGAGTCGGTGATCGGCAGCGGCGGGCGCAGACGTCCTTCCTTGCCCGGAAAGGTGCGTTTGCGGGAGAAAGGGAGATAAAACAGGCTGGCGGTGCCCCAGCGCAGGCTGCTGTAATCCAAACGCAGCATGGGTTGGCCCAGCTTTTCTTCGGTATCGGAGTTCTCGATCAAATCGGTTTGATTGATGATGTCCACGGTATGGCGGGATTCGGTCACTCCCCAAAACACCCGGTCGATCCCGGCGCGGAAGGTCCAAGGCCCGCGGGTGAAGCGCCATACCATCTCGCGGATGTCGAAATGTGTCCGACGGCTGTCGTGCTGATCGTAGCGCCAAAAAGGCTTGAAGGTCAGCGATTGCCGATTGCCGTCCCAGAGATAGGCGAATTTGGGTTCCAGGTAAAATGAGAAATTGTTGTGATAGTCCATGCCGGGGTTTTCCCCGTGGTCATGGAAAAAACGGTATTCCAGGGCGCTTTGGCCGCTGATTTCCACCGGCAAGGGGGGGGCGGATTCGGACTCGCTTTCAACGACTTCTTCCGCAAACAGAGAGTCGCCTTCTTCGCCGTCCAGCTGCAAGGTTTCTTCTTCGGCCGGCTGGAAAAGGGGGGCTTCACTTTCGTCCTCGAACAGATCGGCCTCGGTGGTTTCCTCCGCCTGAGCGGGCAAACCGGCAAGGATCAGCAGCAACGGCAGATATTTCATCGATATCCCTTGGGTGGATGAGTTTTAAACGCGCATTGTTTATGCATGGTGGCGTTAATCCAAGCATAGATGATTTCCTCTATGGCGGAGAACCAGCCCCGGCCGCAGATGGGATATAATGCCAGTTTTATCCGAAGCCTTCGATTCCCACATGACTCAGGCCACCTTAGATCAACTCCAAACAGTCCGCGATTTTATCCGTTGGGGTGCCAGCCGCTTCAACCAGGCGGGGCTGATTTTCGGCCACGGTACCGACAACGCGCTTGACGAGGCCGCTTCCCTGATCCTCCATACTTTGCATCTGCCTTACGATCTGCCCGACTTCTACCTGGAAGCGCGGTTGGTGGCGGAAGAAAAGCGCGCCGTGGCGGCCGTTATCGAGCGCCGCATCGAGACCCGGAACCCCGCCGCTTATTTGACCCGCGAGGCGTTTCTTTGCGGTTTGAAGTTTTATGTGGATGAACGTGTGTTGGTGCCCCGGTCGCCCATCGGGGAGCTGCTCGAAGGCCGGTTTTCCCCTTGGCTGGACGGGGTGGCAGTCGAACGCGTTTTGGATCTGTGCACCGGATCGGGCTGCATCGCGATTTGCTGTGCCCACGCCTTCCCCGACGCGCAGGTGGATGCGGTGGATATTTCTCCGGACGCCCTGGACGTGGCGAAGATCAATATTCGTCGTCACGGCATGGAAGGGCGGGTGCGGCCGATTCAGTCGGATTTGTTCGAACAGATATCCGGCCGGTATGCTTTGATCGTCAGCAATCCGCCTTACGTGAGTCGTCCGGAATGGGAGGCCGCGGCGCCCGAATTTAAGGCCGAGCCGAAGCTGGGGCTGGAAAGCGGTCCCGAGGGGCTCGATTGTGTGATCCGAATCTTGGAAAAAGCCGCCGATCATCTCACCGACGACGGTATTTTGGTGGTGGAAGTGGGTAATAGCGCCGAGGCGCTGCGCCGCCGTTACCCTCAGGTGCCGTTTCTGTGGATGGAGTTCGAACGGGGCGGCGAGGGCGTTTTCCTGCTCACCGCGGAAGACCTGCGCCGCCATCATTTTTCACGGTAGGGGCGACCCCCCTGTGTCCGCCCCAACAAGGCCCGTGAATATCGGCAGGTCCGGTTTTTCGATTTGAAGCGCTATGAAATGAAATAGGTTTTTTTATGTCTGGCAATACCTTCGGCAAACTGTTTACCCTCACGACTTTCGGCGAAAGCCATGGCCCGGCACTAGGGGCGGTGGTGGACGGCTGTCCGCCCGGCCTGCCTTTGTGCGAAGCCGATCTTCAGCGGGATCTGGACCGCCGCCGACCGGGCAAGTCGCGGCATACCACTCAGCGCCGCGAGCCGGATCAGGTCAAAATTCTGTCCGGGGTGTTCGAGGGCAAAACCACCGGCACCCCCATCGGTCTGGCGATCGAAAACGTGGATCAGCGTTCCAAGGATTATTCCGAGATCGCCACCCGCTTCCGGCCGGGCCATGCCGACTATGTCTATGTCCAAAAATACGGCCTTAGGGATTATCGCGGCGGAGGGCGCTCCAGCGCCCGCGAAACCGCCATGCGGGTGGCGGCGGGCGCGATCGCGAAAAAATACCTTCGCGAGCGATTGGGGGTGGAAGTCCGGGGTTACCTCTCCCAGTTGGGGCCCATCGAGCTGGACATGGTTTCTTGGGATGGGGTGGAGGAAAACCCGTTTTTCTGTCCCGACCCGGCCAAGGTGCCGGAGCTGGAGCGGTTCATGGACGCCTTGCGCAAATCCGGCGATTCGGCCGGCGCCAAGATCACGGTGGTGGCCACCGGCGTGCCGCCGGGTCTCGGCGAGCCCATCTTTGACCGTCTGGACGCGGAACTGGCCCACGCCTTGATGAGCATCAACGCGGTCAAGGGCGTGGAGATCGGCGACGGTTTCCAATGCGTGACCGCCAAGGGGACCGAATTTCGCGATGAAATGTCCCCGGAGGGATTTTTGAGCAACCACGCCGGCGGCATTTTGGGCGGCATCTCCTCGGGTCAGGACGTGGTCGCCCACATCGCCCTCAAACCCACCTCCAGCTTGCGCCTGCCGGGGCGCAGCGTGGATATTCACGGCCAACCGGTGGAAGTGGTGACCAAAGGCCGCCACGATCCTTGCGTGGGGATTCGGGCGACGCCCATCGCCGAAGCGATGATGGCGATCGTCCTGATGGATCAGTATTTGCGCCACCGGGCTCAGAATGGGGATGTGACGCCGCCGCTCGAGCCGATTCCGTCCGCCCCCGCTTGAGGTGAGTGACACCCCCGCTTTTTCCAAATCCGTCCAGTCCGTTCCCTACCGGCGCTTGGGGGCATTTTATTTCTTCTATTTCGCCAGCCTGGGAGCGCTCTTGCCGTATTGGGGGTTGTACCTTCAATCCAGGGGGTTGAGCGCCCACCAAATCGGTATGGTGATGGCGCTCTTATCGGCCACCAAGGTGGCGGCGCCCAATGTTCTCGGCTGGATCGCCGATTATACGGGACGCCCTGTGGCCTGGGTCCGGATTGCGTGTCTTTTGGCGGCCGTCCTGTTTCTACCGCTCTTGCGGGTATCCGCCTATGGCGAAATTCTGGTGGTGACCTTGGCCTTCGGGGTGTGTTGGAGTGCGGCCTTGTCCCAGTTCGAAGCGGTGACCTTGGCTCACCTGGGGGGAGCGGCCCATCGATATCCCTGGATTCGGCTGTGGGGGTCGGTCGGTTTTATCGTTGCGGTATTAAGTTTAGGCATGGGGATGGACCGGTTGGGAGTGGATTATCTGCCTCGGGTATTGGCCGTTCTGCTGGGGTTGATCTGGCTGAGCGTTCAGTTTGTGCCCGACCCGGCCAAAAAAGTGCTCGCTTCCGATGATCGCACTCCCTGGCGGCAATTGTTGTGGCAGCGCCCCGTGATCGCTTTCCTGCTGGCGGTATTTCTGGTTCAGGCCGCCCACGGACCTTACTACGTGTTTTATTCGATTTACTTGGAGGCGCACGGCTATTCCGGTCTGGTGATCGGTGTTCTGTGGAGCCTCGGGGTCGTGGCCGAGATCGTCCTGTTTATCACCTTTCCGTTTCTGGTTCGGTGGATCTCTTTGCGGGGGTTGTGGTTGGCAGCGATGCTGCTGGGGACGGTGCGTTGGCTGACCATCGGCTTCGGCGTGGCGCGGTTGGAAGTATTGCTGGCGGCCCAACTGCTGCATGCGGCCACTTTTGCCGTCAACCACGCCGTAGCGATGCAGCTGTTGCGACACTATTTCGGTACTCGCCACCAAGGCAAGGGGCAGGCGCTGTATAGCAGTCTCAGCTTCGGTTTGGGTAGCATGGTGGGAAGTTATTTGGCCGGCGCCTACTGGCAGGCGGTCGGGGCCCAGTGGGTGTATGGTGCCGCCGCGGCCGCCAGTTTGTTGGCTTTTTTGGTCGCCTGGCTGGGGAGCGGGCGTCAGGAGGCGTTGAGCCAATAGTGCACCGCGATGCTGGCGGCATACCCCACCGCGATCACCGGCGCCCAGCGCAAATGGGCCAGGGAGGTGTAATAACCGCGTGCCTGGCCCAGCATCGCCACGCCCGCCGCCGAGCCCACCGCCAGCAGTGAACCGCCGACGCCGGCAGTCAGGGTGATCAGTTGCCATTGATACAGATTCATGGAGGGTTCCATGTGCAATATCGCCAGCATCACCGGTACGTTGTCCACCACCGCCGACAGTAAACCGGCCAATATGTTGGCATGGGTCGGTCCCATCCCCGCATAGATCGTATGCGAGGCAAGCGTCAAGAAACCTAAATAGCGTAGTCCGCCCACCGCAAACACGACACCGAAGAAAAATAACAAAGTATCCCATTCCACATCCCGTACTTGGTGGAAAATATCGAAGCTTTTCTCGGGTTTCGAGCGCCTCAAGCGGTAGGCGTAGAACATTAAAAAGACCAAACCCATCATCATGCCGAGATAGGCGGGAAGATCGAAGATGCGCTCGTAGAGGACGGCGATGACGATGGTCAGAAAAAATAACAATAAAATAGTGATGGCGCCCTGTTTGAGTTGGATCGTGAAGTGCTCCGGAGGGAGGGGGCATCCTCTCGGAATGGCGAAATGCAGGCATAAGGTGGGAATTATGAAATTGACCAGCGCCGGTAAAAACAGCGGAAAAAACTGAACGAAATCCACTTTATGGTCCTGCCAGACCATCAGGGTGGTGATGTCGCCGAAGGGGCTGAAGGAACCGCCGGCATTGGAAGCGATGACCGAACTCAGACAGGTGAGGGTGATGAAGCGGGGGTCGTCGCGTCCGATGATGATCACCACCGTGCTGACAATCAGTACGGTGGTCAGGTTGTTGACCACCGTCGACAGGAAGAAAGTGAGGATGCCCATGGTCCAGAACAACTGACGATAGTTGAGATTGCGTTGACTGAGCCAGGCGCATAATTTTTTGAAAAGATTGCGTTCGTCCAATACATTGACATAGGTGGTGGATACCAGTAGGAAGAGAAACAATTCGGTGTATTCCACCAATTCCGCCCGCAGTATTCGTCGGGCCTGGTCGGGGGGGATATCCAGCTTTCGGTTCAAGAGGGAAATCAGAACCCACATCAGAGCGGCGGCGAGCAAAATCGGCTTGGATTTATGGAGGTCGATGACCTCCTCCAGCATTACCAGGAGATAGGCGAGTGCGAACAATCCGAGGCAGGCGATGGCGAGCGGGTTGTCGGTCAGGTTGAGTGGTTGAAAGGCGGCCGCCTCCCTGGCCCAGGCGATTGTCGGGAAAATAAAACATACCAGGCCGGACAGAAAGTTGCGCATTGTCTATCCTTTCAGTTCAAGGGTAGGTCGATTTTCAAAGTGGCCATCATTATAGGCAATCGGAGGACAGTGATGGGACAAGGTTTTTTTTCCTTGTTACACCGAGTCGGGGTCGGCTGCATTTTTCTGCTATGGGGAGCGGCGTCGGCGGTTGGATCGGAAACCCGGGACATCGAGCAGCAGCGTCGCTGGTTCGCCGCCGCGGAACGCGCCCTCGAAAACGGCGATCGGGATCGGTTCGAATCGATGCTGACCAGGCTCGGCGATTATCCCCTCAAGCCCTATCTGAGATACCGCGATTACCTCGATCACCCCGAAGACGTGGAAGCGGTCGGTGAATTTCTGCGCCGCTTCGCCGATACCCGTTACGCTCGGCCCTTACGAATTCGGCTGCTGAAGTTCTTGGCCGCCCAAGCGCGCTGGCGTGACTATTTGCGGTTTTATCGAGATTTGGAAAATACCGAGCTGCAATGCCATTATGGCAAAGCGCTCTACGAATTGGGCAATCGCAGAGGCGCCTGGCGCACCGCCCGGCGTTTATGGCTGGTGGGTCGCTCCCAGCCCAAGGCCTGCGATCCTCTGTTCGAGGCCTGGCGCGGCGCCGGTCAATTGCAATCGAAATTGGTTTGGCGGCGGTTTAGCCTGGCCCTGGAGAACGATAAACTCCGCCTGGCTCGTTATCTGATTCGCTTCCTGCCCGACGAAGCCCAGCGAGACCGGGCAAAGCGTTGGCTGGCAGGAACGCGTCGACCGCAAGGGCTGCTCTGCGGCGATTGGTCCGAATTTTCAAAGCGCGACGGGCGCTTGATCGTACATGCCATCAAGCGCCTCGCACGTACGGATCTGGAGGCGGCCATGGCACTCTGGAACCGGCGCCAAGCCTCGGACCGTCTTTCTCGGCGCCAGCATGCTTTGGGGTTGCGGCACATTGGACTGCGTTTGGCCTGGCGTCACGATCCCCGGGCTTGGGCATGGTTGACTCAAATCCCGGATGCTTTTTCCGACGAGACGGTACGTACCTGGCGGGTGCGCGCCGCACTGCGGAATCAGGACTGGCCCAAAGTGACGCAAGCGATTGCGCGTTTGCTCGCCGATGAGCGATCCCAAGATCAATGGCTTTATTGGCAAGCCCGGGCTCTAGAGGCCTTGCGGGGAGACGATGTCGCCCGGCCATTGCTGGAGAAAGTGGCCCGGGAAGCCGACTTGTACGGTTTTTTGGCCGCCGATCGTTTGCAGCGGCCGTATGCCATCGACCATCATCCCGTGGATGTCTCCGCCGAAGCGATGGAGAGATTTTCCGAAAATCGCACGGTACGGGCGATCGTAGAGCTTTCCGCCCTCGATCGCTACTGGGATGCGCGGCGCGAATGGTGGTATCTGTTGAATCACGCCGATCGTCAGCAGCTTTTGGCAACAGCCGTTCTGGCCCGGCGTTTGGGCTGGTCCCAGATGGCCATTTTCGCCCTGGGGCGAGCCGAGCATTGGGACGATCTCGAGATTCGCTTCCCCCTTCGATTCCTCGACCAGGTACGCAAATACGCTTCCGTCCGGGAACTGAATCCGGCCTATGTCTATGGCATCATTCGCCAGGAAAGCGCCTTTGACGACCACGCCGCATCGCCTGCGGGCGCCCGCGGTTTGATGCAGTTGATGCCCTACACCGCCCGCCGGGTGGCGCGACGGCTGCACGAGCGTTGGCGTTCGTCCCGCGTGTTATTGAATGCCGACACCAATGTGCGTTACGGAACGGCTTATTTCAAATCCGTGCTAGAGCGATTCGACAATCATTTCGTGCTTGCCACCGCCGCCTACAATGCCGGTCCGCATCGGGTCGAGCGCTGGCTGCCCCGGTCCGAAGTCGACGCCGATATCTGGGTCGAAACCATCCCGTTTCGGGAAACCCGCGGTTATGTGCGTCGCGTTCTGAGTTATGCCATGATTTACCAACAGCGTCTGGGTGGCGTCACCCGACGTCTTGAAAAATATGCCCGCCCCGTGCCGGTCGGTGAGGGGGCTTCCAAAAAATCCCCCACCAAGCTGGCTTGCACTCGATCGGGTTAATGGGAAAAATGGAAAGACCGAGGGGCAACAGCGCCTGTCAGCAGGTGGTTGGGACTCGCAGAGGCCTCGGGTTCCGAAGTGTTGACGGTCCCAACTCGTAAATCCTGAGCCTGTGGACTTAAATCCGGCGCATCTATCCGCCGAATTGTCCCATATTCTGAAAATCAATAAGTGCGATGCTTGGACAGCATATTCTGCTGAATTTATTTTCAGCTTGTAAGATAATAATTCGTTTAAGTTTTGTGGACTGGCGCGGGATTCATGCAGAATAAAAATAGTTACACATACGAAGATCTGCTCGAGTGTGGGCATGGGAGGCTATTCGGACCGGGGAACGCGCGGCTGCCCCTGCCGCCTATGTTGATGTTCGACCGGATTGCGCATATCAGCGATGCGGGGGGACGCTATGGAAAAGGCGAAATTGTCGCAGAGTTGGACATTGATCCGGATCTATGGTTTTTTCAATGTCATTTCGAGGAAGATCCGGTCATGCCGGGATGTCTCGGGCTCGATGCCATGTGGCAGTTGATCGGTTTTTTCTTGGGCTGGATGGGAGCGCCGGGGCGAGGCCGGGCGTTGGGTTCAGGCGAGGTCAAATTCCGCGGTCAAGTGCTGCCCACCCATCAGAAAATCGTCTATCGAGTCGATTTGAAACGGGTGATGCTGCGTAAATTGGTAATGGGAATCGCCGATGCTCGATTGGAGTGCGACGGTCGGACCATTTACGAGGCGAGCGATTTGCGGGTCGGCTTGTTCACCTCGACGGATTCCTTTTAACCTCCCTGTCAAGATATGCGGTAAGCGGGGGTACGCCGGGAGTATGGAATATAAAATAAGATTGGCGGAAAAAACTTGTGTGCTCCCGATAGACCAAACAACTTTTGCACGAGTACGTAGGAGAGCAATGGGTATGAAACGGGTAGTGGTCACCGGTATGGGGGTCGTTTCCAGTATCGGTAACAACAAAGAAGAGGTGTGCTCGTCATTGCGCGAGGGCAAAAGCGGGATCGAATCCTCGGAAGAATACCGGACCCTGGGTCTGCGTAGCCATGTTTACGGCCCGATTCGGCTCGATCCGGCCGAGCGGATCGATCGTAAAATTTACCGTTTCATGGGGGATGGCGCGGCTTACAACTATATCGCCATGCAAGAGGCGATCGCCGACGCCGGTTTAAGCGAGGCCGAAGTGTCCGACGAGCGTACCGGCATCGTGATGGGTTCCGGCGGGCCGTCGACCAAGGACATCGTCGAGGCGGCCGATATTCTGCGGGAACGCGGGATCAAGAAAGTCGGTCCCTATCGAGTGCCGCGAGTGATGTCGAGCACCCATTCCGCCTGCTTGGCGACGCCGTTCAAGATCAAAGGGGTCAATTACTCCATCAGTTCGGCCTGTTCCACCAGCGCGCATTGCATCGGTCACGGGGTCGAATTGATTCAAATGGGCAAGCAGAAGCGGATATTCGCCGGCGGCGGCGAGATGGTGCACTGGACCCTGACTTTGACCTTCGACGCCATGGGGGCCTTGTCCAGCAAATACAACGATCGTCCCCGGGCGGCCTCGCGCGCCTATGATGCGGATCGCGACGGATTCGTGATCTCCGGCGGTGCCGGGGTGGTGGTGCTGGAGGATCTGGAGACGGCCTTGGCCCGAGGCGCCAAGATTTACGCCGAAGTCGTCGGTTACGGCGCCACCTCCGACGGTTACGACATGGTTCAGCCTTCCGGCGAGGGCGCGGTGCGGTGCATGCGCCAGGCGCTGGCGACGGTTGACGACAAGGTCGATTACATCAACGCCCACGGGACTTCCACGCCGGTGGGAGACATTCGGGAATTGGAAGCGTTGAAGGAAATGTTCGGCGAGGATATTCCCCCGGTCAGTTCCACCAAATCCTTGACCGGCCACGCTTTGGGCGGTGCCGGGGTGATGGAGACGATCTATTCCCTCCTGATGATGGAGAACCGCTTCATCGCGGCCTCGGCCAACATCGAGCGTCTCGATCCGGGCGCCGAAGGATTCCCCATCGTCCGCGAGCGGATCGACGACGCGCCCTTGAATACGGTCATGACCAACAGTTTCGGTTTCGGCGGCACCAACGCCACCTTGATACTCAAGCGCTATTCCTGATAATGACCCAGCCCGCCTTGAAACCCGCTGCCGCGCTCACGGGGCGGCAGCGTTACGAGTTCAACAAACGCCAGAAACGCCTGCGTCGTCAGGTGGGGCAGGCGATCGCCGACTACCGCATGATCCGGGACGGGGATCGGATCATGGTCTGCGTATCCGGCGGCAAGGACTCGTTCACGATGCTGGAGATCCTGCTCAATCTGCAGCAGACCGCGCCGGTCCGCTTCGAGGTGACGGCGGTCAATCTGGATCAAAAGCAGCCCGGGTTTCCCGAGGACGTCCTCCCCCGTTATTTCGAGGAGCGCGGCGTCCCCTATCACATCATCGAGCGGGATACTTACAGCGTGGTCAAGGAGGTGATCCCCGAAGGCAAGACCACTTGCGGCTTATGCTCGAGACTGCGACGCGGAACCCTCTACGGTTTTGCCGAAGCGCACGGTTTCACCAAGATTGCGCTCGGTCATCACCGCGACGACATCGTCGAAACCTTCTTCCTGAATCTCTTTTACGGCGGCCGCCTCAAGGCGATGCCGCCCAAGCTCCTCAGCGACGACGGCAAGCATATCGTCATTCGGCCGCTGGCCTATTGTCAGGAAGAAGACATCGACCGCTACGCCCAGCAGATGGCCTTTCCCATCATCCCTTGCAATCTATGCGGCTCGCAGGACCACCTCCAGCGCCAGGCCATGAAGACCATGCTCAAGACGTGGGAGCAGCGCAACCCGGGGCGGGTGGAGACCATCTTCCGAGCCTTGCAAAACGTCGCTCCGTCGCAACTGGCCGATTCGGAACTGTTCGATTTTGCCGGCCTGGAAGCCTTGCGGGATTCGAAAAGCTCCGTTCTGCCCGATTCTTAAGCGAGCTGGGGCCGAAGTTGTTTCGCCGTCGAGCTATCGGGGTCCTATTTTCCTTGTAGCGCGTCCAATTGATGCTGGACGCTTTCGACCTTCGCCGCGAAGGGCTTTTCTCCCGCCACGTTGCTGACGATTTTGATCACCGTGTACAGTCGGTTGCGACCCGTTTGGTGTACCGCTTCGTGGCAGGCTTTGAGGGCACTCATCAAAGTGTCCCATTCCCCTTCGATATTGGTGCCCATGGCGTGCAATTCAACCTCCAAATTGTGCTCGCGCAAAACCTTTTCGCACAAGGCGATATCTTTGGCAAGATGGGGGTCTCCGGTCAGGGGGATGAGGGAGAATTCGGCCTGGATTCGCATGATGAATCTCCTAGAGGGTGGACGAGGGATTCGAACGCATCGGTGGCAATTCTATACCCAATTTCAAACCGAGAAAAACGCATGTTGGTGACTTTTTCCGATTTCGGTTGTCAAGGACCTTATCTGGGGCAGATGATTGCGGCCTTGAAACGGGAAGCGCCGGGGATGGAGGTGATCGACCTGCTCAACAATGCGCCGTCGACCGATCCTTTCGCCAGTGCTTACCTTTTGGCAGCGTTGGCGCGCTGGTGGCCGGCGGGTACGGTATTTTTGTGCGTGGTGGATCCGGGCGTGGGCAGCAAACGGCTTCCGGTGGCGCTGAAAGCGGAGGATAAATGGTTCGTAGGGCCGGATAACGGTTTGTTCCATACGGTTGCGCTGCGAAGCGCCACGCCTCCCAAGTGGTATCGGATTGTTTGGCGGCCCGACCATCTATCGTCCAGCTTCCACGGCCGCGACCTGTTCGCGCCGGTGGCCGCCTGGCTTGCCCGAGGAGAATATGAAGATGTATTGGTTTCTTGGGAAGGACCGGATTTGTCCGCCTGGTCCGCCGACCTGGCGGAAGTGATTTACCTCGATCATTTCGGAAACGCCGTGACCGGCTTGACCTACCGCTTTGACTGGAAGGGGCGCCGATTGCGTTGGCAAGGGGGGGGTATACCCCATGCGCGAACTTTTGCCGACGTTCCCGAGGGACAGCCTTTGTGGTACATGAATTCCATGGGGTTGGTGGAAATCGCCGTCAATCGCGGCAGCGCTTCGGTCCAATTGGGGCTGGACGTCGGTCATCCGGTGGGTTGGGAATAGGCGCGTCTGAACTTGCGGCCCACATGCAGCACAAGCACCGCGAGGGTCAAAAGCAAAGGCACGAGCAGGATGTTGATCAGCTTCAATCGCGTCCCCAGGGCTTCGATTTCCTGATTGAGGCGATGTTGGAGTCGCCGCAGTTCTTGACGTATCTGCAGGCGCTGCTGCCGAAACGCGTTCAAAGTTTCCTGCTGCTGGGGCGTCAGACCGCCGGTCTCGCCGCTTCGACCGGTGGCGCCGGCGTTTTTCCGGGACTCCAGCCGCGCCAGCTTGCGTTCAGTGGTTTCCAACTTCTGCTGCAACGTTTCCAATTTGGCTTGAAGCTGTTTTTCCGCCTCACGGCGCAAGCGCTCGACCCGCTCGAACGGCCGCTCGTAACGGCCCCGTCCGCGGATGCTGATCAGATCCGGATGACCGGTGAGATGGTCGATGGCGTTGATCAAAAAGGCAGCATTGTCGGCAAAGGGTGTGGTTATCCGATTGCCGTCCGGCCCGGTTTGAACGCGGGTCCAGAGACGGTTGGCCAAAAAATCGCTGTCTCCCACGACCAACACTTGGGAAGGGTCATCGGCTTGGTTAAGATGGGGGGTTGATGCTGCCCCCCTTCGGGGCGCGCTGTGTGCGTCCAAATCGGCATTCCCGCCGATTTGGACGGCCGGGTCCGGGTTCGGCGCACCCTCGGGGAAGGCGCTGGACAAACGGCCCTCCACTTGGGCGGCGAGGATAAAGGATTGACCGGAAGGCTTGAACGCATCGTAAAGAATGGCCGGATCGAAGAGATAATCGAGTGCCACGGTCGGCATGAGCATCGATTGCTCGCTGGAATGAATCAAGGGGGTGAATCGAATGCTTGTCTCGGGAAGCGGTCGGAAGGCTCCGGCCGAGGACAGCATCAGCTTGTCAAGATTGGCCGCGATCACATTGTCCTCGAAGGCCGTCGAATCCAGCGTCAGAACGCCCAAGTGACGGGAAGCCGGGCGTCCCTCGGCGATCCTGACCGAGGTGGCGTAGTGGTCGTCGCCGACGAATTTGGCGGGGATCTGTTCAAAGCCCCAGGCGCGGAACAGGCGGTTGAGGTCGGAGCTTTTCTTCCGGCCCGGTTGGACGAAGGCCGGCGGGCCGTCCAGTTCCGCGTATGGATCGACGAATAGCAGGGCATTGCCGCCGCCCACGACGAACTGATCGACGGCGTACAAAGCAGGTTCGGAAAGCGCCTTGGGGTGAATCAAAACCAAAAGATCAGAGTTTTTCGGGATCGCTTGGAAGTCTTCGGGGAGCCAGGTCACGTCGTAAAATTGGGCGATTTTTTCCATCGCCACCCAGGGGTCCTGGGGCTCGTGCTTGAAGGGATTGATTCCACCGCGCACCAGCAAATCCGGCTCGGCGTATACGGCCAGCCGCGGGGCATGGTCGCGACTGACCTGAACCAGCAGTTCGCTGATGTCGTATTCAAGATAGGCTTCCCGTTCTTGGTTGAAAAACGGAATCACCGCGGTTTCATCTTCGGAAGTAACCGCCGCCACGCCGAAATAGACTTCGGGCGTCCCCGGCACCAGGCGAACGCCCCGAAGTCCCCGTGCCATCGCCTGATCCTCGGCTTCCGAAAAGGGTTCCGGATCAATCGTCTGGAGGGTTACTCGACCTTTCCCGAGGCGCTCGTATTCCTGCAGCAGCTCCCGGACCCTCTGGGCATAGGTGCGCAGAATCGGCATGTCTTTGGTGGCTCGGTTGGAGAAATAAAACTCCAGGGTGATCGGTTCCTCCAATTGAGCGAGGATGTGCCGGGTGCCTCGGGACAGGGTGTAGAGATCGTTTTCGGTCAGATCGAGGCGGATGGGGGGCAGAGAATGGATCAGCCCGATCGCGCTCAGGATTGCCAAGGCGGGGAGCAAAAGCCGGATTTTAGGCGCCGTTAACCGATGGTTCACTGCTTAAATACGGTTGTTAGGATTGTCGTTACGGGATGATCGAAAAATTATCCCGCTTTCTTGAGATCGATCACGATGCTGGAAGCGGTCAGCCAGCCTCCGATCATGATCAGGAAAAACAACAGGTCGCGCAGATCCAGTACGCCCTTGCCGATGGCCTGAAAGTGGGCGAGAAAACTCAGGGATGCCACTCCGTCCACCAGCCAGGGAGGGGCCCAGCGGTAGAAAACGTCCAGGACCACGGGAAAGCCGGCGGCGAGGAAGGCGAAACAGACCACTGCGGTGAGAATGAAGGCGATGACCTGATTGGCGGTGGCCGCCGACAGGCATTCGCCGATGGCCAGATAGCTTCCCGCCATCAACCAGCTGCCCAGATAGGCGGCCAGGATCACGCCGTTGTCGGGCGAACCGAGCCAGTTGACCGTAATCCACAGCGGGCCGGTCAGAATCAAGGCGAGCCCGCTGAACAGCCACGCCGCCAGGAATTTGCCCAGGACCGCATCGCGCAAGGCGATGGGAAGGGTGAGCAGCAGTTCCAGGGTGCCGGTCTTGCGCTCCTCCGCCCAGAGCCGCATGGACACCGCCGGGATCAGAAACAGGTAGAGCCAGGGGTGATAGTCGAAGAAAGGACGCAAGTCGGCTTGATTGCGCTCGTAGAAACCGCCCAAATAAAAAGTGAACACCCCGCTCAGCACCAGGAAAATGAGCAAAAACACATAGGCCAGGGGGGTGGCGAAATAGCCGGCCAGCTCGCGGCGGCAGATGATCCAGGCGTGTCGGGTCATGCCGCTTCCTCCGTGGTCAGGCGGCGGAATACTTCGTCCAGGCGTCCCCGCTCGATCACCAGCTCCCCGATTTCGATTCGCCGCTCGGTCAGCCAAGTCTGCAAGGCGGGGTACAGATCGACGCCCGCTTCCGGAATCAAGGTATAGCGTCCGGCGATGGAGCGATCCGCCTCCACGTGGGCGACTCCCGGCAACAGCGCCAGTTCCGGCGCCCGCTTCGGCGAGGACAGCTGGAGAGTAATGGCGCCGTGATAACGGGAACGCCGCTCCAATTCCGCCGGCGTGCTGTCGGCGACGATGCGGCCGCGGCTGATGATCAATGCACGGTTGCACACCGTGGCCACCTCTTCCAGGATATGGGTGGAGATGACGATCAAGCTGTCTTCGGACAGGCGCTGGATCAGCTCGCGTACCCGGTGTTTCTGATTGGGGTCGAGACCGTCGGTGGGTTCGTCCAGAATCAGCGCCGGCGGCTGGTGAAGGATCGCCTGGGCCAATCCCACCCGCCGCTTGAATCCTTTGGAGAGCTTTTCGACGGGACGCTCCAAAACATGCGCCAGCTCCAGCAGCGCCACCACCCGTTCGATGCGGCGGCGTTTCTCCGGTCCCCGGTAGCCGCGCACCCGGGCGATGAAATCGAGAAAAGCGCGCGGGGTCATCTCACCGTAGGCGGGCGCGCCTTCCGGCAAATAACCCAAAAGCGTTTTGGCCCGGCGGGGGTTGCGCTGCATGTCTTCGGCGAAGATTCGAACCCGACCTGTATCGGGGCGCAGAAAGCCCGTCAACATGCGCATGGTCGTGGTCTTTCCGGCCCCGTTGGGGCCCAGAAAGCCCAATACCTCGCCCGGTCGGATGGCGAACGAGACGTCGTCCACGGCGACGGCGTCGCCGAAGCGTTTGTGGAGATTTTCGACTTGGATCATCCTTGTTCTGTATTTTTATTCCGCGTTTCGGCTCAGCAGGGCGACGATCTCGTTTCGGTCCACCTTGCGGCTTTCGGCATCGCGGCGGCCGCGATATTCCACTTGTTCCTCGTCCAGCAGGCGATCGCTCAAAACCACCCGATGGGGAATGCCGATCAATTCCATGTCGGCGAACATGACCCCGGGGCGGCTCTTGCGATCATCGAACAGAACTTCGACGCCGGCCTGTTGCAGTTCCCGGTACAGCCCTTCGGCGGCTTCGCGCAGACGCTCCGATTTGTGCATGTTGACCGGCACCAAGGCGACCTGGAAAGGGGCGATTGCCTGCGGCCAGATAATGCCTTGCGGGTCGTGGTTTTGTTCGATCGCGGCGGCCACCACCCGGGTGATGCCGATGCCGTAACAGCCCATGATCAGCGCTTCCTCGCGGCCGTTTTCGTCCAGGATGGTGGCGCCCATGGCTTGGGAGTATTTGGTGCCGAGCTGGAAAATGTGACCCACCTCGATGCCGCGGCGGATTTCCAGCGTTCCTTTGCCGTCGGGGCTGGAATCGCCTTCGACCACGTTGCGGAGGTCGGCGGTTTCCGGAAGGGACAAATCACGCTCCCAGTTGACCCCGCGAAGATGCTTGCCGTCTTGATTGGCGCCGCACACGAAGTCGGCCAGAACGGCGGCGCTGTGATCGCAAATCATCTCGACGTTCAATTCCACCGGTCCCAGGGAGCCGGGACCGCATCCGGCCGCGGCGCGAATCTCGGCCTCGGTGGCGAATGTCAGGGGCGCCTTGACCCCGGAAAGCTTTTCCGCCTTGACCGGGTTGAGTTCGTGATCGCCGCGAAGCAGCAGGCCGACCAGGCGGTCTTCCTCGCCTTTCACCAGCAAGGTTTTGAGAATGCGCTCGGGCTTTATCTGCAAAAACTGGCTGATTTCTTCGATGGTGTGCTGGTCGGGGGTATCCACCTCCGCCAAGGTTTCCGCCGGTGCGGGGCGCGCGTCGGCGGGGGGCAGGGCCTCGGCCAGCTCCACATTGGCGGCGTAATCGTTCTCGGTGGAAAAGGCGATGGCGTCTTCGCCGGTGTCGGCCAGCACATGGAATTCGTGGGACCGATTGCCGCCGATGGCGCCGGGGTCGGCCAACACGGCGCGGAACTCCAAGCCGAGGCGGGTGAAGATCCGGCTGTAGGCGTCATACATGGCGTCGTAGGTTTCCTGAAGCGAATCCATGTCCCGATGGAAGGAATAAGCGTCCTTCATGCTGAACTCGCGGGACCGCATGACGCCGAAGCGGGGGCGAATTTCGTCGCGGAATTTGGTCTGAATCTGATAGAAATTGACCGGTACCTGTTTGTAACTCTTGATTTCCGAACGCACCAAGTCGGTGATGATTTCCTCGTGGGTGGGGCCGAGGCAGAAATCGCGCTCGTGACGGTCCCGAAGGCGAATCAATTCCGGTCCGTACTGTTCCCAGCGGCCCGATTCGCGCCATAATTCGGCGGGTTGAAGGGCGGGCATCAAAAGCTCCAGGGCGCCGGCGCGGTCCATTTCTTCGCGGACGATGCGCTCGACCTTGCGCAGCACTTTGATACCCAAGGGCAGCCAGGTGTAGAGGCCGGCGGCCAGCTTTCGGATGAGCCCTGCGCGCAACATCAATTGATGGCTGACAATTTCGGCGTCGGCGGGCGTTTCTTTGAGCGTATGTAGGGGAAATTGACTGGTGCGCATCGGTGTCCTTTTTCGCTATCTCAAAGCGACTATTTTAACCTGACTGGAGAATCTGCAAAGCGGGAATGACCGAAAAACGGGGCTGACCTGGGGACAGCCCCTGTGGCGGCATTTTTAAATCGACGACGGGGGAGGTTATTTATTCGAAAGCCCGTTGTTCGCGCTCACTTCCCAAGACTTTGGGGGTATTTTTGGTCAATTGCTCCACCATGTTTTCCCAATTTTGATATTGGGCATAACGTTCATCTCCCTGGGTAATGCGGGCATTGACTTCCTCCCGGGCGAGGGCGATGATCTCATCGGCGTCTTTGCCGTCCACCGCATCCAGAAAGGCCTCCGGCCCCCCTTCATCGGTTTTGATTTGTTGCAAGGTGCCGAATGCCATTTGAAATTCCAAGCGTTTGGCATCGTCGCGAATGTAGTTTTTTACCATTCGGGCGGACCGGTAGGCGGTATTGAGGGAGGATGCATGAATCTCCCGGCTGCCGGAGCAGGTCACCGGCAAAACAAAAATCACGGCGAAAATCGCCAGAATGATCAATGCGGCTTTCATTTTTTATCGAGCTCCTATTTAATTAGCCTCGCGATTATATTACAAGGTTTGATGATCGATTAAAGCACGATTAAAGTGCTTCTTGTAAACATTTCTAGGTAGAAAGAATGGACGATATATTGACCGATCGACAGCTGAATCAGTTCAAACGGCGCTTGAAGGAACGCTTTCACGTTTTGCGCAGAGAGATCCGCGACGAATTATTGAAAAGCGATGAAGAGCAGTACCTCGAGTTGGCCGGCCGGGTTCACGATCATGAAGAGGAAGCGGTCGCCGATTTGCTGGTGGATCTCAATCTGGCGAATATCGACCGCCATATTCATGAAGTGCGCGAGATCGACGCGGCTTTGATTCGGATTGCCGAAGGCGGTTACGGCTTGTGCATCGATTGCGAACAGCCGATTCGAATTGAGCGCCTCAACGCCTATCCCACCGCGAGCCGTTGTCTGAAGTGTCAAGAGGCTTACGAGAAAACCCATCCGGGAACCGGCTCGCCGAGCCTTTGAGGCGGGGCATTCCAAGGTTCTTTCATGACGATGGTATTTCCTGATTTTAGCGATTTGCCCGCTGCCCTTCGGTCGGCGGCGGAAGAGGGTTGGCGACAGTATCTGGAAGCGGTGGACCGGTGCGGGACGAAGGTCCCGCAAGATGAGCGGGTATCGGCCCAAGTACCGAAAGTCTGGTCGGTCAGCCGGTTTGTCGCCGAGCAATGCGTCCGGGATCCGGCCATGTGGGCGGATTTGGTCGATAGTGGCGATCTAGGCTCGGCCGATCGAGCGGAAAAATACGTCCGCCAATTGAACGCCCTTACCGAATCGGCCGCGGACTTCACGGATCTGCAACGCAGTCTGCGTCGCTTCCGAAATCGCGAGATGGTCCGCATCGCCTGGCGCGACATCACCGGTTGGGCGTCCCTAGAGGAAACCCTGGGAGATCTTTCCCTGCTGGCCGAAGTCTCTATCCAGGCGGCGCTTCAATGGCTGTTCGAACGCGCCTGCTGCCGTTACGGGACCCCCCGCTGTCCTGACGGTCAGCCGCAATTGCCGGTGGTCTTGGCGATGGGCAAGTTGGGGGCGTGGGAACTGAATTTTTCCTCGGATATCGACCTCATTTTCGCTTTCGAGCACGACGGCGAGTTGGAGGACAAGCGCGCAACCAGCTACCAGGAGTTCTATCTGCGCTTGTGCCGGGATTTGGTCAAGGCGCTCCAGGCCCAAACCGAGGACGGCTTCGTGTTCCGGATCGATACTCGGCTTCGCCCCTTCGGAGACAGCGGCCCCCTGGTGCTCAACTTCGACGCCATGGATATCTACTATCAATCCCAGGCGCGGGCCTGGGAGCGCTATGCCATGATCAAGGCCCGCCCGGTGGCGGGGGACCCGGACGCCGGCGAGCGCCTGATGCAAATGCTCGAGCCCTTCGTGTATCGGCGCTATCTCGACTATCGCGCCCTGGGGGCGCTGCGGGAACTCAAGCGGAAAATCATGGAAGAACTCAAGCGCCGCGACCGGCTGGAAGACATCAAGCTGGGTCCCGGCGGCATCCGGGAAATCGAATTCATCGCCCAGGTGTTTCAATTGATCCGAGGCGGCCGGGAAATTGGCCTGAGGGACCAGCGCTTGAGGGTGATTTTGAAACGCCTTACGGAATTGGACCTTCTTCCTCCGGAAGAGACGGAAACCTTGCTCGCGTCCTACCGCTTCCTGCGCCTGGTGGAAAACCGTTTGCAGGAATACAATGATCAACAGACCCAACAACTGCCTTCGGACGATGTCGGCCGGCTCCGTTTGGCGGTGAGCATGGATGCCCCCGATTGGACCACCTTTCAACACCAATTGCAGGAGGTGCGCGGTCAGGTGCAAGCGCTCTTCGAGGAGGTGTTCGCCCTTCCCGAGACCGCCGAGGCGGAATCCGAAAGCGCCCGCATCTGGCGCGGGGCGGAAGACGAGGACTTGCTGCAGGATATGCTGGCGAAGCAGGGGTATGGCGATTCCGAGGGGGTGTGGCAACAGTTGCGGGAATTCCGCCGTTCGCGCCCCGTTCGTCTGCTGACCTCCCAGGCGGCGACGGAATTGGATCGGCTGATGCCGGTTCTGATCGAGACCGTCGCCCAAGGCGAAAATCCCGACCGCACCCTCCGGCGCCTGTTGGCCCTTCTGGAAGCGATTGCCAGCCGCAGCGCGTATCTCACTTTGCTGGTGGAGAATCCAGGCGCCCTGAATCAGTTGGTTCGTTTGGCGGCGGCCAGCCCCTGGGTCGCCAATCATCTGGCCCAGTATCCCATGCTGCTGGACGAGTTGATCGATCCGAACACCCTTTATGCGCCGCTTACCCGGGAGCAATTGGAGACCGCCATCGACCATCGCCTGACCGGGCTGGATCTGGACGACGACGAAGGGCTCTTGAACGCCTTGCGCCATTTCAAACAGGCGCACGTGCTGCGGGTGGCGGCGGCCGATATCGCCAACGCGATTCCCACCCGGGTGGTCAGCGATTATTTGACCGATATCGCCGAGGTGGTATTGGAGCGCTCGGTCGCGATTGCCTGGAAGCAGGTAACCGCCAAGTACGGCTTGCCGCCGGGAGAAGGGGATCGACCGCGGGATTTCGTGGTCATCGGTTACGGCAAATTGGGGGGGATCGAGTTGGGCTACGGTTCCGATTTGGATCTGGTCTTCCTCTATCGAGGGGAGGCCGAAGCGGTCACCAGCGGACCGCGGGCCATACCGAGTGCCCAGTTTTATATCCGCCTCGGCCAACGCCTCATCCATCTTCTCACCACGCCCATGTTGTCCGGGGTGTTGTATGAAATCGACATGCGGCTCCGTCCCAGCGGCAATGCGGGTTTGCTGGTCACCGGCCTGGGGGCGTTCGAGCGTTACCAGCGCGAATCCGCTTGGACGTGGGAGCATCAGGCCCTGGTGCGCGCCCGGCCGGTGGCGGGGGATTCCGAGCTGGGAAAAGCTTTCGAACGAGTCCGCCTGGAGGTTCTAGGGCGCGAGCGGGAGCTCGGCAAGCTGCGGCAAGAAGTGCTGGACATGCGGGAAAAAATGCGCGCTCATCTGAATCGTTCCGATTCCGACCGGTTCGATCTCAAGCACGGCCCCGGCGGTGTGGTGGATATCGAGTTTATAGTACAATTTGGCTGTTTGGCCCATGCATACAGACGCCCCGAGGCCTTTCGCCACCCCGACAACCTGCGTCTTTTGGATGCTTTGGCGGAGATCGGCTGGCTCGGCGACGACCAGAAGCGCTTCCTGCAAGAGACGTATCTCGGGTATCGAACCCGGCTTCACCGGTTCGCCCTGCAGGAGCAATCCGGCTTGGTGCCGGCGGATGCGTTTCGGGAAGAACGGACCGAAGTGGTGCGTTTGTGGCGACGATTGATTGAAAATTCTGCAGGAGAAAAATAGGCATGCCGATGCATGACAAAGACGGCGAAATCTGGCTCGACGGAGAGTGGTTGCCGTGGCGCGAAGCCAAGGTACATGTGTTGACCCACACCCTTCATTACGGAGCGGGGGTATTCGAGGGGCTTCGCGCCTACTACGGTCAGCGCGGCACGGCGATTTTTCGGCTTCAGGAACATACCGACCGCTTGTTCCGCTCGGCCCACATCATGCGGATGACCATCCCCTACCCGAAGGAAACCCTCAATCGGATCCAATGCGAGGCGGTTTTCCGCAACGGTTTGGACAGTGCCTATATTCGTCCCATGTGCTTTTACGGCGCCGAAGGGATGGGGCTTCGGGCTGATAACCTCGAGCTCCACGTGATGGTGGCGGCTTGGGAGTGGGGCGCTTATCTGGGGGCCGAGAACCTGGAAAAGGGCATCCGGGTACGTACCTCCTCGTTCACTCGCAATCACATCAACAGTCTGATGTGCAAGGCCAAGGCCAACGGCAATTACGTCAACTCCATGCTGGCTTTGCAGGAGGCGGTCGATACCGGCTTCGACGAGGCGCTGTTGCTGGATCATCAGGGGAATATCGCCGAAGGCAGCGGAGAAAACATTTTCCTGGTTCGCTCGGGCAAGCTCTACACCCCGGATCTGACTTCGGTACTGGAGGGCATCACCCGGGACACGGTCATGACCATCGCCCGGGAAATGGGGCTGGAAGTGATCGAAAAGCGTCTCACCCGGGACGATGTCTATGTGGCTGACGAAGCCTTCTTCACCGGCACCGCGGCGGAAATCACGCCGATCCGGGAAGTGGACGGCCGCCAGATCGGCGGTGGCACCCGCGGCCCCGTCACCGAAAAATTGCAGAGCCTGTATTTCGATTACGTTCACGGCCGCCGCAGCGACCACCCTGAATGGCTGGTGCCGGTGGCGCCCAATTGAATCCCGCTTTTAAAATGATCCACCCCCTCTGGTAGGGGGCAGGCCACCGTGCCTGCCCGGGCGGGCGACCACAGGGGGATCGCCCCTACGGAACGGATTATGTTTTTCCGGTCTAACCTTAAAGTGAGAAGTCAGCAGAAATCGATGCAATGGTCGCCGTCCCCGTAGATATTGCCGCCGGTCCGTCATACGAGACCTTCGCCAAACGCCTGGTGGAGGCGGGCAAGTTGCGTTCAGCCGACCTCCAGCGTGCCCGCCGCTTGCTGGAGGACTCGAAGGGGGCGGGCGGGGACACCGCCGACGACACCCTTCCGGTTCTGCTGGTGCGCTTGGGTTTGGTCGCGGAAAAGGACGTCGCCGAGACACTCGCCGAAGTGGCCAACCTGGATTTGGCGGTAGCGGCCGATTATCCCGTCGATCCGCCCCTGCCGGAGGCGGTCTCCTGCCGGTTTTTGCGCACCCGCCACGCGGTCGGCATGGGGGAGGAAGACGACCATTTCGTCATCGCCGCCGCCGATCCCTTGGACGAATTCCTTCGTGAGGCCCTCACGTTGGCTTGCGGCAAGTCGATACACCTCAAGGTGGGGGTGTTGGCGGAGATCGACAACGCGCTAAAGCGCCAGTACGAGCGGGAGGCGGAAGAAGGGGATGTGGAGACCTTCGAGTCGGAGCTGGACGAGGCCGACGTCGAACACCTCAAGGACATGGCTTCCGAGGCGCCGGTCATCCGGACCGTCAACCAGATCCTGCAGCAAGCGGTGGAGCTGCGCGCTTCCGACATTCACATCGAGCCGTTCGAGGATCAGCTGCAGGTGCGTCTTCGGGTGGACGGCATCCTCCGCCACATCGATGCCCCCGCGGTGCGCTCCACCGCGGCGGTGATTTCCCGGGTCAAATTGATGGCCAATCTGAATATCGCCGAAAGGCGCTTGCCCCAGGACGGCCGTATCAAGGCGCAGGTGCAGGGCAAGGAGCTGGATTTGCGCGTGTCGACGGTGCCGACCCTTTACGGGGAGAGCGTCGTCACCCGTCTGTTGGACAAGGAACAGGTGACCCTGGATTTTTCCGCCTTGGGGTTCGAACCCCAAGTCCAAAAACGCTTCTTGAACGTACTGGATTTGCCCCACGGCATCATTCTGATCACCGGCCCCACCGGGAGCGGCAAGAGCACCACCTTGTACACCGCCCTGGACAAACTCAACACCTCCGAGCGCAAAATCATCACCGTGGAAGATCCGGTGGAGTACCAGTTGGCCGGGGTCAACCAGATTCAAGTCAAGTCGACCATCGGCTTGAATTTCGCCAACGCCTTGCGCGCCATCATGCGGCAGGATCCGGACGTGATCATGATCGGCGAGATGCGCGATCTGGAAACCGCCCGCATCGCCGTCCAGGCGGCCCTCACCGGCCACTTGGTGCTGTCCACCCTGCACACCAACGACGCCGCCGGCGGCGTCACCCGATTGATGGACATGGGCCTGGAAGATTATCTGATCACTTCCACGGTCAACGGCATCCTCGGCCAGCGCCTGGTCAGACGCCTGTGCGATCACTGCAAGACGCCTTATCCGGCCATGCCCGAGGTGGTCGAAGAAATGGACCTGGGGCGCTTTTTTCAGGACAAGGAACCGGTGCTGTATGAAGCGACCGGATGCGACAAGTGCAACGGCATCGGCTATTGGGGCCGCTTGGCGATCATGGAGTTTCTGGTGATCTCCGATGCCATCCGCCGCCAAGTGCTGCACCACGCTCAAGCCCGGGAGATCGAGCAGACCGCCGTGGAGGAGGGCATGTACACCATGTATCAGGACGGTCTGCGCAAGGCGGTTTGGGGATTGACCACCCTGGATGAAGTGCTGCGTGTGACCACCGACGCCTGATGCCTACTTTCGTCGTCAAAGCCGTCAACCGCGACGGAGAGACCGTCGAGACCCTGCGCGACGCGCCGGACGAGGCCGCCATGATTCGGCAGCTGCAGGAGGAAGGCTGGCTGCCCATCCGAGTCAGTCCCGCCGACAGCCGTCTCAGCTGGCTGCGGCCGGGGCTGCGCAAAAGGCGGTTGAAACCCAAGGAACTGGCCTCCTTCACCCGCGAGCTGGCGACTCTGCTGGGCGCGGGACTGCCGCTGGATCGTTCCCTCAAAGTGCTGTTGACGGTGTTTCCCGAAGGATCGCCGCTCAACGGCCTGACCGAACGGATTTTGGAGCAGGTCAAAGGCGGTGCGCAATTGTCGGCGGCGTTGGAGGCCGAAGGGGGCCTGTTTCCCAAATTGTACATAAGCATGGTTCGGGCCGGCGAGGCCGGAGGGGCGCTGGAAAGCGTGCTGGACCGCTTGGCGAACTATCTCGAGCGATCCCTGGCCCTACGCGCCAGCGTGATGACGGCGTTAATCTACCCGGCGATTCTGGTGGTGATGGCGATCGGTTCCCTGCTCGCCCTGTTGACCTTCGTTGTGCCCCAGTTCGAGGAAATGTTCGCCAGTGCCGGCAAGGAGCTCCCCGTACCGACGCAAATCGTCATGGGCTTGGCCGACGGCGTCCGCAGTTATGGTTGGCTGGCTTTGATCGTCGTGTTGCTGCTGAGCCGGTTTGTCCAGACCCGGCTTGCCCGTCCCGAGACGCGTTACCAGTTCCACCGCTGGCTGTTGCGCTTGCCCTTGCTGGGCGAGTTGGTGGTGAGACTGGAAGTGGCGCGTTTCAGCCAGACCCTATCCACGTTGCTGGAGGCGGGGGTGCCGCTGCTGGCGTCCTTGGGGATCGTCAAAGATACCTTGAACAATCAGGTGCTCAGCGAAAGCGTGGCCCAGGCGGCGACCCATCTCAAGGAAGGCGGAGAAGTGTCGGTGGCGCTGGAGGAGGCGGGCCATTTCCCGGTGATGGCGCTGCAGATGATCAAGCTGGGAGAAGAAACCGGCCGGCTCGCCCAGATGCTGGAGCGGATGTCGGAAATCTACGAAGAGGAAGTCCGAATCACCGTTCATCGCTTGTTGACTCTGCTCGAGCCGGTATTGATCGTCGGCCTGGGGATCGCCATCGCGGCGATCATCATGTCGATTCTGGTGGCGGTGGTGAGTGTCAATGAGTTGGCGTTTTAGGGCATGTCGATATTCGCAGGATGAGCCCGGAGAGGGCGCTCCGGAACACGCTGTGAATACCTCCATGTACGCTCGAATCGCAGCATCCTTGCTGCGAACGGTTCCGGATCGCCCTCTCCGGCTCTCAACAATGAATACTGTATTTACTCAATTGTCTACGCATCCTAATCAAAGCCGAGTCAAAGGTTTCTCGCTGCTCGAACTGATCGTCGTGATGGCGATCATGGCGCTGGGATTCGCCTATATCGCGCCCAATTTCGCCCGCACCGTGGAAAGCGTGCGTTTCAAGAGCGCGGTGCGGGAGGTGGCTTCGGGCTTGCGGCAGGTGCGTGGCATCGCCCTGTCCCAGGGGCGGGAGGCGGTGTTTTTCCTGGATGTGGATGCCCATCGTTACCGCATCGATCGGCGTAAACCCCAAGCCTTGCCCGAGGCCCTCGATCTGACATTGGAAACCGCGCAAGCGGAACTGACCGGCCCGGGGCAGGGCAATATTCGGTTTTTTCCCGACGGTTCGGCCACCGGCGGCCGGATCGTATTGACATGGGAAAAACTCAAGAAACGGGTCGACATCAACTGGCTCACCGGACGCGTGACGGTGGCGGATTATGCGGAATAGAGAGGAAGGCTTCTCGCTGCTGGAAATCATGGTGGCCTTCACCCTATTGGCCTTGTCCTTGGCGGTGCTGATGCAGGCGTTCGGAAGCGGCGTGGGTTTGCTCGGAGACGCCGGCGGCGTGGCCCGTGCGGCGACTTTGGCCCAATCCCAAATGGCCCGGGTGGGAATCGAGATTCCCGTGGAGGAGAGCGCATACCAGGGCGAATGGCAGGCGGGTTATCGCTGGCATTTGCAAATCGCGCCTTTTTACCCCCTTCAGCCGGTACCCGAGCATCCCCGTTGGCAGCTATACCAGGTGCGGGTGACGGTAAGCTGGACCGATGCCGACCGGACTCGGACCTATCGCATGACCACGTTGCGGGTGGGGGCGCGTTCCAGTGCGCTGTAATCGCTTCTCTCCCGTTCATCATCGACGGCAGCGCGGCTTTACCTTACTGGAAGTGCTGATTGCCCTGGCGCTGTTTGGTCTGATGCTGAGTTTGATTTTCGGCACCCTCCAAATGGCGAGCCGGACGTGGGAGTCCGGCGAGGCGCGCGCCGAGGTATTGGCCGGCCGGATGGTGTTCGAGCGATTCCTGCGCCGGGTGCTGGGCAATGCCCGGCTTTGGCCGGGTTCGGCGGAGGCCGAGCCGTCCGGCCTGACGGGGGAGAGCAGGGAATTGCGCTTTAACGCCTATCTGACCCACACGGCGAGTGTGGCCGGCTTGCAGCGTTTCACCCTCTATTTGGCGAACAATGACGATCACGGTCGGGATTTGAAGGTTCAGGTCGCGCCGGTGGGCGAGGAAGTGCCGCAAGGCGAAGAGGATTTGCGTGACTTGGTGCTGCTGGAAAACGTCAAACGGGTGCGATTCACTTATTGGTTGGAAACCGTGGCCCGAGGAGGCGAATGGGTCGATCGCTGGAATGAACAGGAGCTTCCCAAGGCGGTGCGGATCGAAGTGGCGCGGGAAGGCGAGGCGTGGCCTCCCGTCATCGTGCCTTTGACGATTCGAGGCGATGGACCCGGTGGCGGTAAGCAGCTCCGGCATGGCGTGTTCGGGAGACGTTTGTTTTAGCGCTTGTTTACAAATCCGAAAAGGCGGGTATCGGGCGTTCGTCCGAAGGGCGTACTCGGCCGGGATGGCCGAGTCCCGAGCGTCCAGGGACGGACTTGCAGCGTCCCTGAGGACGAATGGCCGATATCCCCACAGCATTTTGTAAACTTAGAAGCCCTCCCTCACGCCTGCAAAAGATTTTTCTATTCGAGATGGGGTCTTAGTGCTGGAAATGAATCGACACAAGGGCGTGGCTTTGGTGGTGGTGTTGTGGGTGGTGGCCCTGTTGAGCTTGATGGCCGCCAGTTTCGGCCTGGGCGTCCGCCGGGAGGCGCGGCTGGTGACCAATTTGGCCGAAACCGCGCAATTGCGCGCCGCCGCGGAGGCCGCCATTCATTACGGCGCCTTTATGGCGACCCACCCCGACCCTCAATTCCGCTGGCATGCCGACGGCAGCACCTATGCCATGACGCTGGATGAAGTCGACATCCGGCTCCGCATCGTGGACGAGGGCGGAAAAATCGATCTCAACCAGGCGGATGAATTGATACTGCGGTCCGCGCTGACCCATATCGGCGCCGAACCCGAACAAGCGGTGGCATTGACCGACGCCATTCTGGACTGGCGCGACGGTGACCAGGATCGCCTGATGAACGGAGCGGAGGCCGGTGATTACCGTGCCGCCGGCTACAATTACGAACCGACCGATGCGCCGTTTACTTCGGTGGCGGAAGTGCGGTTGGTATTGGGAATGACCCCTCAATTGGCGCAGGCGTTGATTCCGCTGGTCACGGTGCACAGCGGTCAGGAGGGGATCAACCCGCGGGTGGCGCCGCGGGGGGTGCTGGAAGCGCTTCCCGGCATGGATCCGGCCATGGTGGACACCTTCGTCCGGGCTCGAAGCGAGCTTCAGTCGGGTGCGGCGGCGGTTCCCCTGCCTCCGGTGGCCGGCGTGCGCTATCATTCGGCCGCGGGCAGCGCCCTGGGCATGGTCGTGGAGGTCCGCCGGCAGGCGGCGAGCTTGTCGGTCCAGGCGGTGGTCGGCATGAGCGAGACGGTCGATTATCTGGATTGGCGGGAAAGATCGCTTCCCACTTCCTTGTTCGATGCGCCCGAGGTCATCCCAATCGTTCCCGAGCCGCCAGCCGGTTGAGCCGGTCCTGGAGAGACCGTTCTCCCGTCGCCATGACCCGCCGGTGGTTCCACAGAAATACCGCGTCGGTGATGGTTGCCAGATGGTTCATCCAAGCGCGGGTGGTATGCACGTGCCAATCGTAGCGCACCAAGGTGACGGGCCCGCAGCTATGCAGCCGGCAATTTCCCATCCCGTGCAGATCGCCGCTGACCCGCGCCGTCACCCGCGATTTCGGCCGCACCTCGATCGCTTCCAGACAGAAACGCAGGCGGTAGGGAAGACAAGTCCGCCAGGTATGACGATGAAGCGCTCCGACGCCATTTGAATCGCCTTCCCTGAGGACCTCGACCTCTTGCACGTAGGGCCACCACCCGGGCCAATGCTCGGGGGCGGAGAGCACTTTCCACACACTATCGCGAGCGGCCTCCAGATGCCAGACGCTCACCAGGTTGTAAGGCCGCATCCGTGTCAATCAGCAGCAAGAACGTCTTCCAGGGCTTCTTCCAAGGTGGAATATCGGAACTGGAAGCCGGCTTCCTGAAAACGCTTCGGGATGGCCCGCTGGCTGGCGAGCAGAATTTCCGCCATTTCGCCCATGACCAGTTTCAGCCCCATGGCGGGTATGGGCATGAAAGCGGGGCGATGCAGGAGACGGGCCAGGGTGGCCGTGAATTCGGCGTTGGTGACCGATTCCGGCGCGGCGGCGTTGAACGGGCCTGACAGCCCGCCGTCTTCCAGAAGACGCTCGGTCATACGGACATGATCGTCCAGATGGCTCCAGCTCATCCATTGCCGCCCGTCGCCGATGCGTCCTCCCAGGCCCAATTTGAAGGGAAACAACATGCGCGACAAGATTCCCCCGTTTTTGCCGATCACCGGTGCGGTGCGCAGACGGCACACCCGCACGCCGTGGTCCTCGGCCTTCGTCGCCGCTTGTTCCCACGCGGCGCACAGGCGATGCCCGAATCCTTCCGCCACCGGCGGGGTCTCCTCGTCCAAAATTCGGTCGCCCTGATCGCCGTAGTAGCCCACCGCGGAGCCGGACACCAGAACGCCCGGTTTGGCCTCGGCCCGGTCGATCCAGTCCACCAGCCGCTCGGTCAGGGTGACGCGGCTGTCCCAAAGGACTTGCTTGCGCCTTTCGGTCCAGCGCGGGCCGATGATCGGCGCGCCGGCCAGATTGACGATGGCGTCGAAGCGGTGATCCGGCGTGAGATCGTCGAGCGAATGAACCACCGCCACCTCGCCGCAGATCGCCCGGACCCGGCTGTCGGCCTGACGGCTGAGGACGGTGAGAGAATGGTTTTGGGTGTGTAATGATTGGCAAAGATGACGCCCGATGAAACCGGTGCCTCCGGTGATGAATATCTGCATTTTTTCTCCTCCTCCCATTAGCGCGAATCTTCCTTCTATGCCACAATCTCTTCGTTTGTCAATGAGAAAACCGAATCGGCATGGATAAAGGGCGCTTTTTGTACGCGGTGCGTCTGATCGATCAAGCCAATGCCCAAGACCCCGCCTGGGAGGATTGGCGGGGCGAGGCCTACCCCGGGACCTACCTCTACGGACTGCGCATGAGCCAGTGGTTGAACCGGCTCGCGGCCGAGGCGCCGGAGACGGCTTTTCTCGCCGCCCGCGCCCAGCACGTCTGCCGCTGGTTGGTGCCGCGAAGCCATTATCCGGCAGGCAGGCGCGGTTATCTGGAATGGCGGACGTTTCTCTATCGGCTGCATGCGGAAAAAGCCGGCCGCTTGCTCGAGGCGGCCGGTTACGACGAAACCGCCGTCGATCAGGTCCGGCGCATCTTGATGAAACGCGGCCTGAACCGGGATTCCCAGGTGCAAATGGTGGAAGACAGCGCGTGCCTGGTGTTTCTCGAGTATTATTTTGCCCCCTTCGCCAAGGATTACAGCGACGAGAAAGTGGTCGATATCGTGGCCAAGACTTGGCGCAAGATGTCAGAAAACGCCCGATCGGCGGCGCTGCAATTATCCTTGGGGGGACGCGAGGGGCGGTTGGTCCAGACGGCGCTCGGCGGAGATCGTTGACAGGAGGCAATATTTTGAGAATGAACCATTGGTTCAATGCTTTGCTCGCGGGATTGACTGTCGCTTCGTTGGCGGGGTGCGTTTCTCAAAAGCTTCCCGAAAGGTCTACAGGGGGCGCCTCCGGCCCTCAAATGTCCCCTGATCAGTGGTTCGAAGCCGGCTCCCGGCGCGTTCGGGAAGCCGTGCAGTTGGAACCCGATCGCCGGCCGGCTAGAAATATCATCCTCTTCGTGGGCGATGGCATGAGTATTTCCACCGTCACCGCGGCGCGCATCTTGGAGGGACAGTTACGGGGCGAAAGCGGCGAGGAAAATCTGCTTTCCTTCGAACGTTTGCCTTACTTGGCCTTGTCCAAAACCTACAACACCAACCAACAGACGCCCGATTCCGCCGGCACCATGACCGCCATGATGACCGGCGTCAAAACTAAGGCCGGGGTGATCGGGGTCAATCAATACGCCGAGCGGGCCAATTGCGCCAGCAGCAAGGGGAGCGAGATGGTTACTTTTCTGGAACAGGCCGAAATGGCCGACCTGGCGACGGGAGTGGTGACCACGACGCGGGTGACCCACGCCACCCCGGCGGCGACTTACGCCCATGTCCCCGAACGTCATTGGGAGGGCGACAATGAACTGACCGAGGAAGCCAGGCGAAACGGCTGCAAGGACATCGCCCGCCAACTGATCGAATTTCCCTACGGGGACGGGCCGGAAGTCGTTTTGGGAGGCGGTCGGCGCTATTTTTTGCCCGAGGACGTCGTCGACGGGGAAGGGGACAAGGGAAAGCGGCGGGACGGTCGCGATTTGACCCGTGAATGGACCACCCGCTTTCCGCGTGCCGCCTATGTTTGGAACGAGGCGCAATTCGAGGCCGCCGAGCCGGCCGATGTGGATCATCTGCTCGGCTTGTTCGACTCCTCTCACATGGAATACGAGGTCGACCGTCTCCGGGATCGAGGGGGCGAACCCGGTCTTTCGGAAATGACCGCCAAGGCGATCAGGATCCTCCGGAAGAACGAACAAGGATTTTTCCTGATGGTGGAAGGCGGGCGGATCGACCACGCCCATCATGCCGGCAACGCGTATCGGGCGCTTACCGAAACCATCGAGTTCTCCCGGGCGGTCGAGACCGCCATGGAGATGACCGATCCCGCCGATACCTTGGTGATCGTCACCGCCGACCACAGCCATGTCTTCACCATGGCCGGCTATCCGACCCGGGGCAATCCCATCCTGGGCAAGGTGGTGGGCAACGACGCCGCGGGAAACCCCGCAAGCAACCCCGAGCGGGCCGCCGACGGGCTCCCCTACACGACCCTGAATTACGCCAACGGCAGGGGCGCGCATGAGTTACCGCTGGGAGGAGAAGCGGTGTATGACGAACCGATACACGGAGGCCGCTTCGATTCCAGCGGGATGAATACGGAACATCCGGGTTATCATCAGGAAGCCCTGGTGTCCCTGCCCGCCGAAACCCACTCCGGCGAGGACGTGGCGATCTATGCGGGCGGCCCCGAGTCGTATCTGGTGCACGGCGTCCAGGAGCAAAACGTGATCTATCACATCATGCGCCGGGCGATCCGTCTGAGCGCCGGAGCGGTCCGATAAGCGCCGCTCCGATGAGTTTCAGGAGCGGCAATTTTCTCTTTCAACACGATATTGAAATAATTCTTGCCGGTTCGATGTGCTACCCTCTTGGCCGACTCAACTTACGGCTACTTTGATATGGGAGCTTACCGGATGATCGACCCGATCGATGGCACCATCAAACGCAGACCAATGATTGGTTCGAACCAGGAACCCGAGCCGGAAAACCAGAGAGAGGAGCATCCCGCCCGTCCGAAGAAAGAGAATGAGGCATGGAAAGACATCGTTTTTCGGCCTGATCGCAGTGTTTCCGTCGAAGAACTCACGGAACTCCTGGATCGGCTCGATCGCCTTCGAGATCGGGAATGATGTCGAGCTGGACAAAAAAGGGTCGGAGCGTTCTCCGGCGCTTTCTGCGAATGTCGACAATTCCTAATAGAGCCGATGTCGGAACAACCAGGCCGCGGCGGTCGAAGTGAAAATGGCTATGACCGCCATGGGCCAGAGTTGCGGCCACAATAGCTCGAATGGGGGATCGGCCAGGAATGCGCTGCGCACGATCACCAAAAAGTATCGCATAGGATTCAGGCGGGTCATCGCCTGGACGATTTCGGGCATATTTTCGATGGGGGTGGCGAACCCCGACAGGATAACTGCCGGTACGATGAACAAAAACGCGCCCAACAACCCCTGTTGCTGAGTCACCGCCACGGAGGAAATCATCAGTCCCACGCCGATGGCGGAAAGCAGGTACAGCGTCAAACCGGCATACAGTAACCACAATTCCCCGCGAAAGGGGACTTGGAACCAATAGACCGCCGCCGCCAATATGAGGGTGCCTTCCGCCAGACCGATCACGAAAGGCGGAACGGTTTTGCCCACCAGGATTTCGAACGGCGTCAAAGGCGTCACCAGGAGTTGATCGAAAGTGCCTTGTTCGCGCTCGCGGGCGATCGTCAAGGTGGTGGTCACCATGGTGACCACAATGGTGAGGAGGGCCACGATGCCGGGAACGATGAACCAACGGCTTTGCAGATTCTCGTTGAACCAGGCGCGGTTTTCCAAATAGGCGGGCGGCGGCTGTTCGAGGCGGGTGAGATTGAACTCGGAGACGATGGTTCGAATATAGCCGAGTGCGATTTGGGCGGTATTGGAATTGCGCCCGTCGATAAGGACTTGAAGCTTCCCGGTCCGGCCGCGGCCGACTCGGCGGCTGAAATCGGGACCGAAGTGAAGCACCACGAGGACGCGGCGTTGATCGATCAAGGGAGCGATCTGACGAGCGTGATCGATCCGGAACACTTCGGTAAAACTCCGGGACCCCCTGAATTTGGCCAGCATCTCGCGTACCGCCTGTCCTCCGTCTTCGTCATAGACGGCATACGGGATATCGGTCAGATCGTAAGTGGCCGCGTATCCGAAAATCATCAGCTGAATCAACGGCGGGCCGATGAGGACGAAGCGGCTTCGTTGGTCCTTGACCAGCCCCAGGAACTCCTTGACGATCAAATGCCAGATACGATAAAGCACGATTATTCCAGTCGCTTGCGGGAAAGTTGTCGGGTGCGCCCCAGGAAAAACACGGCCATGCCGGTCAAGGCGAGGAGGTTGGGCCAGATGACCGGCCAGATGTCGCCGGCAAGGAATTGGGTTTGCAGGATCGCCACGTAGTAGCGGGCCGGCACCAGAAACGTGATCCACTGGATGACGGTGGGCATGCTGTGAATGGCGAAAATGAAGCCGGATAAAATGAAGGCGGGCAGATAGGTAACGATGATGGCGATTTGTCCGGCCACGAACTGATTTTTGGTCACGGTGGAAATCAGAAACCCCATGCCCAGCGCCACCAACAAAAACACCGACGAAGCCAGCCACAGCAGCCAGAACGATCCGCGCAAGGGGACCTCGAACAGCCATACCGCCATCGCCACCGACAGCAACAACCCGCCCGTGCCGAGGAGAAAATAGGGGATCAGCTTCCCCAAGAGAATTTCGCCGATCGAAACCGGCGTCGACATGATTGCCTCCATGGTGCCCCGCTCCCACTCCCGCGCCACCACCAGGGCGGTCAGCATGGCGCCGATGAGGGTCATGATGACGGCGATCAGCCCCGGCACCAGAAAGCGACGGCTTTTCACCTCGGGATTGAACCAAATCCGCTGCTCCACCTCTATGGGAAGAATGGAAGAGGATTTCATCTTCAAGGAGCGACGTTCGAGCCATTGATTCCACACGCCGGTGACGTATCCTTGCACGAGGCGCGCCGTGTTGGCGTCGATTCCGTTCACGATGAGCTGGATGAGGACGCCGTCACCCTTTTTGAGGCGGCGGGTGAAGTCTTCGCGCAGATGCACGATGCCTTGTACCCGCTTCGCCAACAGCAGCGTTTGCGCTTCCCTCAGAGTGGCGACACGCAACGGGGTAAAATATTCGGACCGATAAAAACCGCTGAGAAAATCCTGGCTACTGTTGTCCGGCCGCTCGACCACCAGAGCCAGGGGGACCGCCTTGGCATCCAGGGAAACGCCGTAACCGAACAAAAGCAGCAATACCAGCGGCAAGGCAAATGCGATGGCGATGCTGGAAGGGTCCCGGACGATCTGGATGAATTCCTTGCGAATGAGTCCGATAAGGCGACGGTTCATAGCGAATTTTCAATCAACTGAATGAAGGCGTCTTCCAACGTCGGTGTCGGATTTTCCGGAGTGCGAGCACGCCGGCGGATGTCTCGGGGCGTCCCGGCGGCAAGTACTTTACCTGCCTGCATAATCAACAGACGGTCGGTGTACTCGGCTTCTTCCATGAAGTGGGTGGTTACCAATACGGTCACGCCCTGTTTCGCCAGATTGTTGATCCGTTGCCAGAATTCCCGGCGTGCCAAGGGGTCGGTTCCGGAGGTGGGTTCGTCCAGAAACAGAATTTCGGGGCTATGAAGCAGGGCGCAGGCCAGCGCCAGACGTTGTTGGTAGCCGAGAGCGAGATGGGCGGCGGGTTGCCGGCGGAACGGCTCCAATTCCAAGGCGGTCAGCGCCCACCGGATTCGCTGACGTTGCTCGCGTCCGCGGAGACCGTAAACGCCGCTGAAAAAGTTCAGGTTCTCGTCCACGCTGAGGTGGCCGTAAAGGGAAAAATGTTGCGCCATGTAGCCCAGCCGAGCGCGGACCCGGGCCGGCGCTTTGCGCAAGTCCACCCCGGCGACTCTGGCTTCGCCCTCGCTCACCGGCAGCAGGCCGCAGAGCATTCTGAAGGTGGCGGTCTTGCCGGCGCCGTTGGCTCCCAGGAGGCCGAATACTTCGCCGCGGTAAACTTCGAAGTCGATCCCATCGACCGCATAGAAACGACCGAATCGACGCTTGAGATTGTTGACCGTGATCACTGCCTCTTTGTCTTGTTTCACTTGCGCCCTGCCCAGATCCACGGCCGCCGGCCGGCGATCGATTCGCTCGGCGAGGACGGCGATGAAGTAATCTTCCAAGCGGGGCGGGACGGTTTGAAAGACGGGGCGGGCTTCCGCCGTCTTGTTTGGCCGCGGCTCGGGAGGGGTTTCAGTCCGGGTCACGACATGCACCTTGTCTCCCAGAATGACGGCGTCGACGACATCGGACAAGTCCGCCATTTGCTGGACAAAAGCGCGTTTGGAAATTTCCTTGGGAACGGCCGCCTGCCAGCTGCGTCCAGCCATGGCCTGAACGTAGCGGCGGGGACTGCCTTGATCGATCAGCTCGCCTTGATGCATCAATAGAACTTCCTGACAGCGTTCGGCTTCGTCCAGATAGGCGGTACTGAGAATGACCGTGACGCCTTTTTCTTCCACTTGACGATAGATGATTCGCCACAATTCGCGACGCGACAGGGGGTCCACGCCCACCGTGGGTTCGTCCAAGAGCAACAGGCGGGGATTGCCGACCAAAACGCAGGACAGTCCCAACTTTTGTTTCATGCCCCCCGACAAACGCCTCGCCAAGCGGTCGGTGAAGGGGGCCAAACCGGTGATGGTCAAAAGTTCATGAAAGCGATCGGGACGCTCGGCAGCCGGTAATCCCTGCAGGTCGGCGTACAGATTGAGGTTTTCTTGAACCGAGAGCTCTCCGTAGAGGCCGAAACGCTGGGGCATGTAGCCTAATTGTCGCTGTGCGGAGAGGGCGTCTTGAACGAGATTCTGGCCCAGAACGCTGATTTGACCGGTGTCCGGAGCCAAGAGGCCGGCGATCGTACGTATCAGAGTGGTTTTGCCGGCCCCGTCTGGGCCGATCAGGCCGGTGATCTGGCCGGCGCGAAGATCGACACTGATATGATTCAACGCCCGGACCGGACCGGCGGGTCCGGAGAAGGATTTGCAGACGCCTTCCAGTCGGACGGCGCTCAGGGTGCCTCTCGACACGGCAACTCCGACGCCATGGTTCGGTGGTCCCCGAGGGGAATATGCACCGTCACCGGCATTCCCAGGCGCAATTCCCCTTCCGGGTTGCAGACGTAAACCCGCACTTGATAGACCAGGTGGGTTCTGAGTTCCTCGGTTTGCACCGTTTGGGGAGTGAATTCGGCGGTGGGGGAGATGTAGCCGATCCAGCCCGAATAGCTTTTGTCCGGAAAACTGTCGGTAAAAAGGGTGGCGGCCATGCCCGGTTTGATTTTGCCCAGATCCGGTTCCGACACATACACCCGGGCCCACAGCGGGTCGCTCAGGGCCAAGGTATATACCGGGCGCTGGGGGCTGGCCATATCGCCGGGCTCCAGAATACGGTTGCGGATGATGCCGTCGGCGGGGGCGTAGAGACGCGCATCCTTCAGTTTTTGTCGAGCCAGAGCCAGTTGGGCGCGATAGGCCGCGAGCGTGGCTCGGGCGGCGGCGATGTCTTCCCGGCGAGGGCCCTCGACGGCCAGGCTCAGGGTTTCCTCCGAGGCCTGGCGGCGCGCGGTGGCGGCTTCCGCGTCGGCTCGGGCCTGGTCCACCGCCTCGGGGGAAACCAATTTGCGCGGCAGAAGTTTTTGCAGGCGCCGATAGGTGAGCCAGGCGATTTGTTGCTGGGCTTCGGCTTCCTCCAGTTCGGCGCGGGCCCGCTGAATTTCTTGGGGGCGGCTGCCGGCATTGAGTTTATCCACCCGCGCTTTTTGAGCGGCGACCTGCGCTTGAAGATTTTCCACCTGGGCCTGAAACCGTTCCAACTTGAGTTCGGCCAGCAGTTGTCCCTTTTCCACCCGGTCCCCCTCCCATAAATGCACCGTGGCGATGCGTTCGGAGCCGTTGATGGCCAAATCCACTTCGCGCAGTTCGATGTTGCCGTATAGGGTAAGTTTATCCGGGCTTTCCCGGGGAGGATATTGCCAAAACCAATAGCCGACGACCGCGAATCCCGCCAGGATCAACATGATGCCGACAGCTTTCTTCATGATTTACTCGACGGCCTGGGAAGGGTCGTATTCCGGCAATTCCTCCGTGCTGGTTTCTTTCGCTTCCTCGGGCGATGGCTTTTCCAGCCACCGATTCAATTCGCGAATATCCGCCGGGCTCAAGGTGCCCGCATTACGCTTTAGGCGTAGCTTGGCCAGGACGTAATCCAAGCGGGAGTTGGCGTAATCGCGGATTGCCGAGTAGAGGGTTCGGACGGCAATGAGGACGTCGACGAGAGTGCGGGTGCCGGCCTGATAACCGGCCTCGGTGGCCTCGAGCGAGGACCGGTTGGAAACGATGGCCTGATTGCGGGCTTGGATCCGGGCGACATCGGTGACCACGTTGATATATTCTGCTCGGGTGCCTTGAACGGTGTTGCGCAGCGCCCCCAGATAATCCTCCTGGGCGCGCTCGTATTCCGCATAGGCCTGGCGCCGGGCGGCGCTGATGCCACCTCCGGCGAATAGGGGCATGGTGACGTTCAGCGACAAGGCGCCTTGATTCGTGTTCCGCGGAAAATTGGTATAGCGCTGTTCCCCCGGTCTGGGGCTGAGGTTGTTGTAATCGTTCTCGGAACGATTTTCCGAATAGCTCATGTTGGCGGTGATTTTGGGCAGGTGTTCGGCGCCGGCCGCCCGCGCCGCCTGCATCGCGGCGTCCTGGGAAAGGACTGCGACCTTGATGTCGTAATTGTGTTGGCGGGCGAATTTGACCCATTCGTCGCGGTCGAGGGGGTCGGGGTCGACCACCGGATAGTCTTCCTGGAGGACCCAAAAGTCTTTATGTTGCCGGCCGGTGAGGATGGACAATTGCTCCTGCGCCACCCTGAGTGCGCCTTCGTCCGCCAGCCGGTTGGCGACCGCCAGGTCGTGGGCGGCTTCGGCGTCGCGGACATCGGTGATCGCCACCAGCCCCACCTCGAAGCGTTCCCGAGCTTGCTCCAATTGACGCTGGGTAGCGTCCTCCTGGGCTCGGGATGCTCGCAGATTGGCCAGGGCGCGCAATACCTCCACATAGGCTTCCGCCACGCGAATAATGAGATCCTGTTGGTCGGCGGAGAATTGGGCTTTGGCCTGTTCGGTCAATTCCTGGCCGCGTCGGAAACGGAACCAGGCCGAAAGGTCGAAGATGGGTTGCTCCAAGCTGACCCCCCAGGTTTTGGTTTCGGTCCCCACGTCCGTGTTGCTGGGAAAGAGTGTGCCCCCGGCGGGAAATTGCCCCCGGCTTTCCGTCCGATTCAGGCCGAATCCGGCGTCCACGTTGACCTGGGGCAAAAGTCCCGCCAGGCCCAGGTTTTCTTCTTCCAGTCCGGCGCGCAGACTGGCTTGAGCCGCCCGGAAGGTGGGGTCGTTCTGAAGCGCGAGCTGGTAAATGTCCAGCAGATTGTCGGCGGCGGCTTGAGCCGAGAACAGGCTCAGGCACAACCACCAGCAAAGAAAAGGTTTATGGAACATGCGACCTACCTTGTATGTGATTTGCGACCTAAAAACGAACAATCCGATCCGGGGCATGATTGGCACACCTGTCATGCTTTGCCTTGATGATTGGATGAAGCTTTCTGCGGCGCGGGAGAACGCTTGCGCATCCGTTCGGCCAATGCTTGAACGACGACATAGAATACCGGTGTCAGCATGAGGCCGAACAGGGTAAGGCCGATCATACCGCTAAACACGGTGGTGCCCAAAATCCGGCGCGCCTCCGCGCCGGCTCCTTGGGCGATCACCAGCGGGAACACACCCAGGATGAAGGTAAAGGAGGTCATCAGGATCGGTCGCAGTCGAATCCTCGCCGCTTCCACCGCCGCCTTGAAGCGATTCAGGCCGCTCTCTTGGCGCTGTTTGGCGAACTCGACGATCAAAATGGCGTTCTTGGCCGCCAGGGCGATCAACAGGATGAAGCCGATCTGGGTGAAAATATTGTTTTCCATCCCGCGCAGCCAGATACCGGTCATGGACGCGAGCAGGCACATGGGCGCGATGAGGATGACCGCGAAAGGCAGCGACCAGCTCTCGTATTGGGCGGCCAGCACCAAGAACACGAACACCACGCTCAAGGGGAATACGATGAGCGCGGTGTTGCCCGCCATCACTTCCTGCAAGCTGACTTCGGTCCATTCGAAACCGAATCCCGGGGGTAGGGATTGTTGCGCCACCTGTGCCATGCGCTGGATCGCTTCGCCGGAGCTGGTCCCGGGAAGGGTGCCGCCGTTGACCTCGGCGGCCAAGTACATGTTGTAGCGCGTCAGCACGTCCGGCCCGGTAATTTCCCGGACCTCCAGCACGGAGCCGAGGGGGACCATTCCGCCGTCGGCATTGCGCGTTTTAAGCCGGGTGATGTCGACCGGATACATGCGGGCGTCGGCTTCCGCCTGGGCCAGCACCTGATAAGTCCGGCCGAAGCGGTTGAAGTCGTTCACATAAAGCGAGCCCAAGTAAATTTGTAACGTGTCGAACACGTCGCCGAGGGCGATATCCATGGATTTTACCCGGCTTCGGTCCACATCGAGGTAAAGCTGCGGCACGTCGGATCGGAAAGTGGTAAACACCCCCGCGATCCCCGGTTGCCGGTTGGCGCGGGCAATGAAGTCGGTGGTGACTTGCTTGAGCGCTTCCGGCCCGGCGCCGGAGCGGTCCTGAACCTCCAGCTTGAAGCCGCCCACCCGGCTCATTCCTCGGACCGGCGGAGGGGCGAACACGGAAACGTGCGCTTCCTCGATTTCCGCCAACCGGCGGTTCAGCGTGGCCAGGATGGCATCGGCGGAAAGCCCCGGGTCGGTGCGCTGGGCGAACGGCTCGAGGCGGGCGAACATGGTGGCTACGTTGGGCTGGCTGGCGCCGGTCAAAAGCGACCATCCGGCGTAGGCGAAGAGGTGGGAGATGCCTTCGGTTTCCCGAATGATTTGGGAAGCTTTTTGGATCATGGCGTCCGTGCGGTCCAGGGAGGCGGCGTCGGGCAATTGCGCGTAGAGGATCAGGTAGCCCTGGTCCTGGGGAGGAATGAAGCCCTTGGGGACGTTTTTGAACAAGGCCAAGTTGAGTCCGTTGAGCCCCACGTAAAGCACGATCACGATGACCGCCATGCGGATGATGTGGCGCACCAGGCGTGCGTAGCCGGCGCTCAAGTGCTCGAATATCCAATTGAAGCCGTCGAAGAACCAACCGAAGGTGCGGTTGATGAAACGGGTCAGCAGGTCCGGGTTATGATGGGCGCGTCCCAGCAACAGGGCACAAAGAGCCGGGCTCAGGGTCAGCGAATTGAAGGTGGAAATCACGGTGGAGACCGCGATGGTCAGGGCGAACTGGTTGTAGAACGCGCCCGACACCCCGCCGATGAAAGCGCTGGGCAAGAACACCGCCACCAATACCAGGGACGTGGCGATGATCGGGCCCACCACTTCGTTCATCGCCCGGCGGGTCGCTTCGCGGACTTCTTCCCCCAGGGCGAGATGGCGCTCCACGTTTTCCACCACCACGATGGCGTCGTCCACCACCACCCCGATGGCCAGGACCAGACTCAACAGGGATAGGGTGTTCAAGGAGACGCCCAGGGCGACCATCACCGCGAAGGTGCCGATAAGGGACACCGGCACGGCGATCAAGGGAATCATGCTGGCGCGCCAGTTCTGCAGGAATACCACCACCACGACCACCACCAGCAGAATGGCCTCGAACAGGGTCTTGACCACCGCTTTGAGCGATTGCTCCACGAACACCACGGTATCGTAGCCCAGGGTATAGTCGAGTCCCGCCGGAAAACCGGGCTTGAGCTTTTCCAGAGCCGCCATCACTGCGCGCTTGGTCTCCAGGGCATTGGACCCCGGCAACTGGAAAATCGCCAGACCGACGCTGGGTTCGCCGTCCAGATACAGCTTGGAGGTATAATCCTGCGCCCCCAGTTCGATGCGGGCCACATCCTTGAGCCGGGTAATTTCGCCGTCCTCGCCGGTTTTGATCACGATGTCGGCGAATTGCTCGGCCTCCGTCAACCGTCCCAGGGTGGTCACGGTGTACTGGAAATCGACCCGCCCCGCCGTGGGCGGTTGGCCCACCACGCCCGAGGCGACCTGCATGTTTTGCTCGCGCAACGCCCGGACAATATCGGAGGCGGTCAGGTTGACCGAGGCCACCTTTTCCGGGTCCAGCCAAATTCGCATGCTGTAGTCGCGCGCGCCGAAAATCACCACATCGCCGACGCCCGGCAGGCGTGTTAGGGTGTCCTTGACATGGATCAGGGCGTAATTGCTGAGGTAGGCGCTGTCGTAGCGCCCGTCGGGCGAGATCAAGTTGATCACCAGGCTGAGGTCGGGGCTGCGTTTCCTGACGCTGATGCCCTGGCGCCTGACCTCCTCCGGTAGCCTGGGTTCGGCCATCGCGACCCGATTTTGAACCAGTACTTGGGCCATGTCCACGTCGGTGCCGGGTTTGAAGGTGATGGTGAGGGACATCGATCCGTCGTTGCCGGATTTGGAGGACATGTACAGCATGTTTTCGACGCCGTTGACCTCCTGCTCGATGGGCGTGGCCACGGTATCGGTGACCACTTGAGCGTCGGCGCCCGGGTAGGCGGTGCTCACCACCACCGTGGGCGGGGCGATTTGAGGGTACTGGGCCACGGGCAGGGCGAACAGCGACAGTCCGCCCACCAGGACGATGACGATGGACAGAACCGATGCGAAGATCGGGCGGTCGATGAAAAAGTGCGTGAATTTTCCCATAGTGGCTTTCGATCAGCGCGGTTCGGTGGGCGTGGCGGTCATCCGTTCGGGGTTCACTCGGATGTCGGGCTTCAGCTTTTGTATGCCTTCCACGACGACCCATTCATCCGGCTTCAATCCTTCCCGGATGACTCTAAGCCCCTCAACCAGAGGCCCCAACGTTACTTGACGGGAAGCAACCTGGTTGTTCTCGTCCATCACCCAGACGATTTTCTGGGCCAAGCTGGAAGCGATTGCCCGATCGGGCAACAGGATCGCTTGATAGGGAACGCTTGCCGGGACTCGGGCCCGCACGAACAAACCGGGTTTGAGGAGTCCCTCCGGATTGGCGAACACGCCCCGTAACATCTGGGTGCCGGTGGCGACCTCGAAGCGCGGCGACTCATAATCGATCTGTCCTTTATAGGCGTAGCCCGCTTCGTTCGCCAAGGCGAGTTCCATCGCGACGCTCCCCTTGGGAAACACGCCTTGTTCGGCAAGGCGCCGGTATTCGAGTGCCGATTTTTCATCCACGGCCACATAAGCATAGACAGGGTCGATGGAAACGATGAAGGTGAGTTGGGTGGCGTCGGCGCCTCCGCCTTTCACCAGATTGCCCTCGGTGATCAGTTCGCGGCCGACGACCCCGTCAATGGGGGAGCGGACTTGAGTGAATTCCAGATTCAGCCTTGCCATCTCCACGTCGGCTTCGGCGGACCTTACCGCGGCGCGCGCTTGCTTGACTTCGGCCCGGCGCGCATCGTATTCCTCCCGGGAAATGAAATGTTTCTCGAGCAGTTGCTCGGCGCGCGCCAGATTGCTGCGGGCGAGTTCCAGACGGGCCTTGGATTCTTCCAATTCCGCTTGAGCGCGGTTTAACTCGGCTTGGAAGGGTCGCGGATCGATGATGAACAACAGATCGCCCTGTTTCACCCGATCGCCGGCCTCGAAGTTGACTTTTTCCAGATAGCCGTCCACGCGGGCGCGCACCTCGACCGACTCCACCGCTTCGATCTTGCCCGGATATTCATCCCATTCCATCACTTCCCGCTGGACGGGTTGAGCGATTTTGACCTCCGGTGGGGGTGCCTCCGGTGCGGCTTGCTGCTCGGATTTGCCACAGCCCGAAAGCGGCAAGAGCACCAAGGCGCAGAGTGCCAGATAGAAGAGCCCAAAGTTTGCCCCGGTCGGTAACCGCTCGGGGTGTGGCCTGTTTGCTTCAAGGGTGGCGTCGAACATTGCGGACATAAGGTCGGTTCTCCAAACGGTGGGCTACCGCGTTTGCGATCAAAAATGATAAGGTAATATTTCTTTTCATTAATGGCAAGTCAATCATCCGAGCAGTTATGGCGATAAAAACCCGCTCCGGCCGCCCCCGCAAAGGCGAGGAAGAGGCACGACGCGACCAGCTTCTGGACCATGCCATGCAGCTGTTTGCCGAACACGGTTACGGTAATCTGAGTTTGGAGACCATCGCGCGAGAGGCGCACGTATCGTTGCGGACCATCTATCGCCATTTCGGCGGCAAAGCGGATCTGTTCGGAGCGGTCGTTCACCGTGTCAGCGATGAATTCGTGGCAGGACTCCCTTTGGAAAAAATCCGTTCACGCCCCATGGAGGAAGTTTTGGTGGATTTCGGTCGCATATTTCTCGGCCGCATCGGTCGGCCGGAATGTGCCCGTCTGCGCGCCCTGATCCTGGCCGAGGCACAGCGATTCCCGGAACTTGCCGCCGAGTTTTATCGCAATGGCCCCGAGCGCACGCTGCGGCGGTTGAGTCAATTTTTCGCCATGCAGCAAGAGGCCGGGCGCGTAATCGAAGCGGACAGCCGTTTTCTCGCCGGACAATTTATCAGCGCGCTGCGCGGCGAACATTTCCAGCGGCAGCAATTGGGGCTGGAGCAACCCTTCGCGGAGACCGAGATCGACGCCTGGGTCAAGCAGGTGGTTCGGCATTTTCTTTACGGTTGTCTGAAGTCCGAAGGCGCCCGGTAATTCCGTGAATCGGGCCATGGGGTGTCTCTGATCCCGATCGATGATATCTTGGTGGCGGACATTCCCAATGCAGCTTCCGAAGCGCCAGAGGTGACGTTATGCAGACCTCGCAACTTGCGGACTATTTCGAACGGTTTGAAGCCCGGCTTTCGCAATGGGCTCCCTACCGGGACATCATGCTTTTGCGGGTGATCGCGGCGGTTATTCCGGTTGTCTTGTTCGGCATCGACGCGTTTTATCACAAGCCTGTCTTGTATTGGCTGGGTATTCCCTTCTATTTGGTTTGCTTGGGGCTCTACTTGGAGAGCTTGCTGAAGAACGTCCTGCTGATGCACAAGGTCTCGGCCGAACTGCTGATCGTACTGGTCATGATCGTGACCTTGATCGACGGCGAACCCTTGAGCGGGGCGATGGTGGCGTGGTTTATCGGCTTGGGCCTGTATATCTCGTTCACCATCATTCGCAAGAACCGCGAGAAAATCGAGGCGCTCATCCGCCAGAGCAAAAGAACCGCTCAGGTCCTGGCCGACGATCAAGTCCGGGAAATCCCCATTCGAGAAGTCCGTCAGGGAGATCGGGTCCTCGTTCCCAAGGGCGCAATGATTCCGGTGGACGGGATGATTCAGGAGAACAATTCTTCCATCGACGAGTCTTTCGTGACCGGTGAGCCTTTTCCGGTGGCCAAAAAGGAAGGCGAACAAGTGGTGTCGGGCACCTTGAATCTGACCGCCCCCCTCGTGATTCAGGCGGAGAAAAACGGCGACGAGTCGTTCCTCGCGGTCATCGGCCGGGAGATCGAAGCCGGCCTGGAGAAGAAATCGACGCGCCAGCAACGCGCCGATACCACCGTGCAGATCCTGTTGGCATCGGTCACCGCCTATGCGTTCTTGCTGTTGTTCGTCACCGGCGATTTGCATGTGATGGCCACGGCGCTTGCGGTGACCTGTCCTTGCGCTTGGGCGTTGGCGACGCCCACCGTCTTTGCCGCCGCCATCGGACGTCACGCGCGGGAAAACATCCTGGCCCGGGGCGGGGAGCCCTTGGAAAACATGCGCGATATCCAGACCTTGATTTTGGATAAAACCGGTACCTTGACCACCGCCGAGCCGGAGGTCAGCCGAATCATCCCCCTCGACTTCCCCGAGCAAGATCTATTGCAATTGGCCGCCTCGGTGGAGGCGCGATTCGATCATCCCATCGCCCGCTCGATCATCGAGTATGCGGAAAATCAAGGCGTCAAAAATTTCCTCTCGGTGGATCATGCGGAAGATCTTCCCGGCCGGGGGATTAAGGGGCTCATCGGAACCCGGGAAGTATTGATCGGCAGCCCCGCTACTCTGGCCCAGCACGGCATCGACATTCCGGATATCGAATATACCGGCCGGGCGATCTGGGTGGCATTGGATGGAACAATTAAAGGCGTGATCGTCATTCGCGACATCATGCTCTCGGAAATGTGGCATCTGGCCGACGCCATCCGCGCCTATGGTGTAAAGCGAGTCATTCTTGCCACCGGGGACAACGAAGAACAAGAAGCCAAACGGGTCGCCGAATATATCAACGCGGACGAATGTTATTTCAACTGTACGCCCACGGAAAAAACCGCCCTGGTGAAAAAATACCAGCGTACCGGCAAGGTGGCGATGGTGGGCGACGGGGTCAACGATGCCCCGGCGCTGGCGGTGGCGCATGTGGGCATCGCCATCGGCGGCCAGAAGAACGTCAACTTGGCGATCATTTCATCGGATGTGGTGATCCTGAACCAGGACGCGAGAGGCCTGCTTTCGATTCTGGCATTGAGCCATAAGATGGCCGATAACATTCGGGAAAACTATACTTGGGCGACCGGCTTCAACAGTGTCGGCTTGGTGCTCGCCACCTTCGGTCTCTTGAATCCTATTTTGGCAGCCATGCTGCACCATGTCAGTTCGGTGTTCGTGGTGGTCAACGCCAGCCGACTCTATTTCGATCAAATCGAGACCTCTTTCGCCGGGCCTTTCTTTCGCTGGATGGACGAAGCCATCCAGCGGTTCAATCGCACCGAAATCGAGGTTTCCACAGCGGAAGAAAAGGCACCCGCCGGTGCGATTCCTTGCTTGTCGGCGAGCGCTTTGACCGCGGACGACTAAGTTGTGTTAGCGTTGGGTTATATCAAACTTTTAGTGGGGTCCGGGGAGAGCGCTCCGGAATCGTTCGCAGCATGGACGCTGCGATTCGAGCGTACATGGAGGTATTTACAGCGTATTCCGGAGCGCTCTCCCCGGACCTTCGCGAATGTCAACCAAGTCCAATTTCTTTTCCTCCCGGGATAATGCCATGAATGAAAAGCTAGCTGGTATTCTTAACGAAGCCATTGACGACGAATACAAGGCCCGCGCCATGTACCGAAAGGTCATCGAACGATTCGGGGAGGTCAGGCCGTTCATCCATATCGTGGAAGCGGAAAGCCGCCATATTCAGGCATTGCTTCCCTTGTTCGAAAAATATGGCGTGCCGGTTCCTCCCGATGACTGGGAATCGCGCGTGCCAGCGCCTGCTTCTTTGTTGGCGGCCTGTCAGGCGGGGGTCGAGGCGGAAATCGAAAACAAAGAGATGTATGCCCGACTCTTGGCGCAAAGCGCGGAATTTCCCGATGTCCAGGCGGTGCTTCGAGCGTTGCAGCGGGCCTCCGAAGAAAATCACCTGCCCGCTTTCCGGCGATGCGTGGAAAGGGAAGGGGTGCCCGGTCGCGGTCGAGGCGGGCGACATCAAGGTCCCGGTGGCCGGTAAATAGGAGGATTGGGGCGACTCTATCTAGACTCTATCTATCTTGGTTAGGTGACTCGTATGCGAAAAAATCATATCTTCTCGGCCCTCGAAAGCGCACGCCTTTTCCAGTCGCATCGGCACAATGAGGCGAGAAAGCGGCTTGTTTCCGGGGCGGCGCTCTTTTTGATAACGGCGGCCTCCACGGGCAACGCCCAGCCGGAGTTGGGCGCGCAAACTTTCAGCGGTGCGGCTTCCCATGCCACTTTCACCGGGGGCGCCAGCAAAGACGGTGGGGCCAGCTTTGGTCATGCCTTCTCCGATCAAGATACCGTGTCGGTAACGATCGACATCGGGGTGGCGCCCGAGCACGTAAATCAAACCGGTGCCATCGTGGTCATCGGAAGTCTGAACGGACGTTTCTTTCAGCAGGACAGCGACGGTATCTGGCAGGTTTGGGACGGCAATCCGAACAGCCTTCTAGCCCATGACGGCCCCCGCAGCTTGGAGGAAACGGAATCGGTCAAAATTTTCGAGAGCGGCTTGCAAGGATTCAGCGGCGGGACGTTCCAGGCGATCGCCGGCTACTGGTCGCCCGACGGGGACGTTCATTTCAATTCTCCGCCGGTGGAATTCGTCGCCACCGGTCGCTGCGGGCCGGCAACGGGAAACGGTTCATTGGCGATCGATGCAAATAACGGGCTTCCGGTAGGGGAAGCGGTTTTCCGTATCCAGAATTGGCTGGCCGATACCTCGTCGCTCAGCGATCAATTGGCGAGGAGGATAGCAACCGATGGTTCGGGAAGCATTTCTTGCACTCGATTCGGAAATGCGAACGGCGTTGAGAGCGGGACGGATGCGGGCAACGGGCGTTTGAATGCGGGAGAGGCGGTTTCCCTGCGGTTGGACAACTGCGGCTTGGGCGATGATGTGGTCATGGCGGGAGAAATGACCGTCGATGTCACCGAGTCAGACGGCGTGGCCGACAATAGTTTTTCCTCGGACTGGTCCTACGCCGCCCAGGTACGCTTTGACGGTTTCACCCATCAACAAGGCGCGACCGCTTTTTCCAGCGGCGGCGCTTATCTTCACCGAGTCCGATTTTTCGCGGCCACCGGCATTCAGACCTTCGATTTCGAAGCGGATGCCATCTCCATGGACTACAACGGAATCCCGCTGACGGTGAGGGAGATGTGTTACGAGTCCAATGCGTTGAGCGCGTCGCAGGTGCATACCGAAGCTTACCGCTATCGGGTGCAAAGCGAATTCGGAGACGTGATGGTTCGGACGGTCGAACCTTTCTCGGGGCCATTCGGCGGGCCCCCGGACCACGGCGTTGTCGAAATGATCGGCCAAGCCCAGTCACGGATTGTATTGGATGCGGGCGAGTGCGGTGACGATGCGTTCGACGTGGCCGTCTACGATCCGAGCGGCGCACTGGTAACCCCGAGCCCGAACTGTATCCCCACCGTCAATTTCGAAGACTGACGGCGCTCGGGCCTGCATGGAATAAGCAGACGATCGCCGGCGCGGAGCCCAAAAGTCAGATCAACTGGACGAAATGGCGTAGTGGTAAACTCGGTTGATCAACCACAGGGTCGCCATGATGCCGATGCCATGGGCGACCATCACGTTGAAATTGGAAACCAGCACGAAGACGTCCAAAGCCCGAACGATCTTGTTTGGATCGGTGATGGCGATGCCCGGCGGTTGGGAGATGGTTTTCGCAATCAGCAGACTGATGGTGCTGGCGATGCCCATCACGGCGGCGATTATACCGACGTTCCCCATGAGGAATCCCGCGTGTAAAAAGCGGATCTTACCCGCTCTTCCGGAATCCGTCTTAACCGGTCTGGGGTTTCCCTTTTTTGCCAGCCGCGTGCAGTAGAAGAAGAAAATGATCGATACGAATAAAATAACAAGACCTAATTTCGCCCAAAATATGGCATTTTCGATTCCCGACTGCATCCCGCTGAAATAACGGCCCGAGGTGGCGAAAACAAGCAAAACAACGGTAATGAGGCTTATCATCAATTGAGCCCAGAACGTCACCCATCCGAAAAGGCGAAAATTCCAGGCGATGATTCTATCTTCTCGCGCCGGTTCGCCGGTATCCGCCTGTACCAACGTTTTGGTTGCTTCCCCGCCCGCTATCCAAAGTTTTCCCGTCAGTCCGGTGCCTCGCCACAAGGATACGACCGCCAGCACGAGTAAGATGGCCAGAAGAACGATCAAACCGATTGCGAAGGCGGTATGCAAATGGCTGAAGAATAAATGCCGGGATGAGTCCGCCCAGGTTCCCAAAGGCAGTTGTACCCCCCACAAGTCCGGTGTTTTCGCATCGAATGCCAGCGCCAAATAGCCGGAAATCAGCGACAGCAAGACAAAAAGATAGATCGACCAGATCAATATCAGGGAGACGGTGCGTTGCCAGCGGGGGAGGGTATTCGAATAGGCGGGGACGGGATGAATCAGGCGCCAAACGATAGCGGTCAATACCAGAAGCATTAACCCTATCCCAAAAGTTAAGTGGACGCCAAGCCAAATACGATAATTTTCGGCATCGGACAAAAAGCTCAGATACCAGCCGATAAGCAATTGGCAAACGATCGCGAAAACGAGGAACCAATGAAGAAGGGATATAAATAGACCCTGGCGGACGGATTGATTCATCTTGATCCTCGTAGCGCAGTTGTTCGTATTCGGATCTGAGTTAATTCATAACACAGGGGGTTGAGGGTTAGCAACAGGTTTGGAGCTGAAAGGGTACTTTTTTCCGCGTCATCACGGTGCGGCCGGACAAAAGGGTGACAATCTCGGCCGGATCGGCCACTCAGTCAGGGTAGTAACGTTCCGGAGAACGGTTGTATACTCGAATTTCCGTATTCGGCAAAGAGGGTCTAGTCATGAGGCATAAGCATTGGTTTGCGGTCATCCTGACTTGCTCGGTATTGTCTCCCGCCTTCGCGGATGTCGAAGTCGTCGTTGAATATCGACAGGGAGTGATGGAAGCCAACGGCGGGCATATGGCGGCATTGAAAGCGATTTTCATCGGCGGCCAGAAGCAATTTCTGCCTTATGCGGTGGAGCACGGAGAGGCGATTGCCGGCATCGCCAAATCGATTCCGGACATGTTTCCTCCCGGCAGCACTCATCGCAAAAGCGAAGCTCGCAAGCGGATTTGGCGAAATTGGGACGATTTCGTCGCCCGTGCCCGGGCTTTGGAGCGCTTGAGCCTGGATTTTGTCGAGGCGGCCAAGAGCGGCGATGAGACCGCCATGACTCAGGCTTTCAAGAAAATGGGCAAAGAGGGCTGCAGCGCCTGCCATGAGCGTTATCGGGATGATTAGGCCCCCCCTTTCTACTTTTTTCTATGCGATTGTCTTTAGCGGGCTATTGGGATTCCAGGCCCGAGCCGGCACATCGGAAGCCCTTTTGGCGCGAGGTGAAAACCTATTTGTCCTCGGCGGTTGCGGCCATTGTCACACCGCCGAGGACGGGCCGATGCTGGCCGGCGGCGATCCCTTGAAGACGCCGTTCGGAACGTTTTATCCCCCCAATATCACCCCGGATCCCGAAACCGGAATCGGCAACTGGAGCGAGAAGGATTTAACCCGCGCCCTGCGGGAAGGGATCTCCCCTCACGGCCAACCCTATTATCCCGCCTTTCCCTTCACCTCCTTCACCCTTATGAAGGATGAGGATCTGACCGCTTTAAAGGCTTATTTGGATACCGTTCCGCCGATCAGACATCAAACGCCGGCCCATGATTTGAGCTTTCCTTTCAATGTGCGCCGCGGCCTGTGGGGATGGCGTTGGCTGTTTTTCCGTCCGGCGCGTTTCCAACCCGATCCCATGCGTTCGGGGCAGTGGAACCGGGGGGCGTATTTAGTCCAGGGACCGGGTCATTGCGGCGAATGCCATACTCCCCGCAATTGGATGGGCGCCCTCGACCGTAGCCGGGCCTATGCAGGTTCCGTGGTGGGCGAATTGAACGCGCCGAATATTACCCCGGACCCGGAATACGGCATCGGCGAATGGAGCGAGACGGACCTTTTGTATTTCTTCGAGACTGGAATGAAGCCGGACGGCGACACCGCCAGCGACGAGATGGCCAAGATAATCCGTAAAGGGATCTCCAAGCTGCCCGAGAAAGATTTGCGCGCCATCATCGAATACCTGCAAAGCCTGCCGCCCATTGCGGCCGAACCCTAATCGCTGATGGATCGAATGGAATTCCAATTTCCAGAGCATCTGGCTTTCCTGCGTCCTCTTCGGCAGCAGCAGCTCCGGCATAGTCTGCATGCCGTCAACCGCCCCTTCGTCACGCTTAGTTACGCTCAGAGCCTGGACGGCAGCATCGCCTCCGAGCCGGGCCGGCCGTGCGCGCTGAGTTGCCGCGCATCCTTGGAAATGACCCACGCGCTCCGGGCCTGCCACCAAGCGCTGCTGGTGGGCGTGGAGACGATCCTGGCGGACGATCCTCGGCTCAATGTGCGTTACGTGGCGGGCGACGATCCCCGGCCGGTGATTCTGGACAGTCGATTGCGTTTTCCGGAAACGGCGCGGGTATTGGCATTTTCCCGCAAGCGTCCGTGGATTTTTACTTCCTACGAAGCGCCGGCGGCGCACCAGAGACGGCTTGAATCGGCGGGGGTGCGGCTGTTTAGGGTGCCGGAAACCGAACCCGGTCGCTTGGATCTGGTGGCGGTATTGCGTTGCCTCGCCCGTCACGAAATCGGCACCCTGATGGTTGAGGGCGGCGCTTGCGTCATTCAGGCGTTTTTGCATCAGCATTTGGTGGACTACTGCGTTCTGACCTTGGCGCCGCGTTTTCTGGGCGGGGTCAAAGCGCTCGAGGCGCCGCTGCCGGTGCCGCTGGTCAATTGCCGCTACCAGCGCCTGGATGCCGATTTGGTTGTCCTGGGCAGAATCGCCGCCGGGCCATGAACACGCACGTTTTGCTGCACACCGCGCCCGGCAAGGTGGAAGTGGTTGAACGGACATTGCCGCCGCCGGGGGCCGGGCAAGTGGTACTACGCAGTCTTTGTTCGGCCATCAGCCCGGGGACGGAGGGGTTGGTGTTTTCCGGCCGCTTATCCGAGGACCTGCCCTTGGACGAGACCCTTGCCAGCTTGAGCGGCAGTTTTCGCCATCCCTTTCCCTACGGTTATGCTCTGGTGGGGGAGGTGATCGAGACCGGGGCGGGAGTGGAGACGGCCTGGCGGGGACGGCGTTTGTTCGCCTTCCATCCCCATCAATCCCGGGTCGTAGTGCCCCTGGAGGAATGTCTGGCGGTTCCGGAGGATTTGACGACGGAGGATGCCATGTTTCTTCCCAACATGGAATCGGCCCTCAATTTCGTCCAAGACGCGGCCCCCTTGGCGGGAGAGCGGGCGGCGGTATTCGGGCTGGGCATCGTGGGTCTGCTGACGACGGCGATATTGAAACGCTTTCCCTTGGATCGACTGATGGCGGCGGAACCCGTCGCCGCGCGGAGAGCGGAGGGGACCCGCTTGGGCGCGGAAACGGTCGATCCGCTCGACCCCGGGGATTGGAATGCCTGTAAACGGTCATTGGAAGAGGGGGTCGATGTGGCCATCGAACTTTCCGGAAACATGCAAGGGCTGCAGCAGGCGATCGATTTGACCGGTTTCGCCGGTCGGGTTGTGATTGGATCGTGGTACGGCCAACCGCTTCCTTTGACCTTGGGAGGGCGCTTTCATCGCAGCCGCATCCGGCTCCTCGCCAGCCAGGTCAGCACCCTGGACCCGGCAATCGGCGGTCGTTGGTCCAAGGCGCGCCGCTACCGCTTGGCTTGGGACATGCTTCGGAAAATCCAACCTGCGCGTTGGATCAGCCGGCGTTTTCCCCTGGAGGAGGCTCAGCAAGCTTTTGAAAGCCTTGAGGATACCCTGCAACCCGTGTTTTTCTATTGAGGGAGAGGAGCCATGTATCAACTCGGTGTCAGCCGTGATTTCATCGCCCAGCATTACCTGGTGGGTGGCGATTTCGGCCCCGAAAACCTGCGTCATAGTCACCCTTATCGGCTGGAGGTACGGCTAAGCGGCGAAAATCTCGACCGGCACGGCTATCTGGTGGATATCACCCAAGTGGAGGAGGCGCTGGACCACATGCTTGGCCGTTTCGGCGACCGCTGTCTCAACGACTTGGAGGAATTTTCCGGTCTCAACCCCAGCCTCGAACATTTCTGCCGAATCGTCTGGGAGCATTTGCAGGACCGCCTGGATTTGAAAAATATCCGCCTGGAAGTGCGGATGTGGGAAAACGCCAATGCCTGGACGGCCTATGACGGCGGCTGAATTGGCGGATTATCTGGAAGCCAAGGCGCTCCTCGACCGCCGCAGCCTCAACCCGGAAGTATGGGAAAACTTTCTGCAGGCGCTTGTTCCCTATCCCGATGCCGAGGTGGTGGATCTGGGCACCGGCACCGGGGCCATGATGCGGCGCTTGGCCTTGGCCGCTTCCAATCCCGATATGGTTTTGACGGGCGTGGAGCGCGAAGCTGCTTTGGTGGAGGTCGCGATCGACCGTTGCCGGGAGGCGCTGACGTCGGCGGATTGGAATTGCCGTGCGGTCGAAGAGGGTTTCGAGGCGGAGCGATCCGAGTATCGGCGCCGGTTTCGCTTCGTCCGCGCCGATTGCCTTGAATTCGAACCCAAGGCCCTGTGCCGGGCGGTCTGCGCCCATACTTTCATGGACCTGGTCCCGCCATCCCGAATTCTGGCCCGCGCCGCCGCTTGGCTGGCGCCCGGCGGGTTGTTCTACGCTACCTGTAACTACGATGCTGGCACCACGCTGTTTCCCGCCCATTCCGACCCGGCGCTGGAAGCCGAGTTGTTGGCTTGCTACGACCGTTCCATGGAAAATCGACGCTGGCAAGGGGAAGCGACGGGGGGCGCTTATAGTGGTCGCCGTCTCCATGGGGCGTTGGCGGCCGGCGGTTGGCGGATTCTCGCCTATGGCAGTTCCGATTGGGATCTGACACCCATTCGAGACAGCTACCGGGGCGACGATGCCGGGGTGCTGGCCGCGCTGCTGGAAATGATTCACGGCGAAGGCCGGTCCTCGGGGCAATTTTCCGAACGAAAATTGACGTGTTGGCGCCGGGAGCGACTGGATCAACTGCGATCCGGGCGGTTGGGGCTGATCATTCATCAACTGGATATGCTCGCCGCACGGCCTTGAAGCACAACCCGCCGCGCAGGACGGCCAGATGTAGCCAGCGCCCCGGCCAGTCGAGTACGGTCAACCCCCATCCCAGGAGAGGGGAAAGATCGCCGCGAGGAACGAAGCGCCAGTAATCCAGCCGAGCCATCTCCAAACCGGCCTCTCGAATCATCCGCCGGGCCTCGCCGGCATCCAGAAAGCGATCGGTGCTCAAGTATTGGCAGGTCCGTCCCAACCGAGGCGCCCATCGATGCCAGAGAAAACCGGCGTTGGGGGTCAGGCAGATGCATGCGCCTCCCGGCTTCAACACCCGCCTGATTTGGCAGAGCGCCGCTTCCTGGTTCGGAATATGCTCCAAAACGCCTACGCACAGCGCCACATCGACGCTGGTATCCCGGACCCCTTCCAAGGTTTCGGCCGGGGCGGGGAACAGTTCGATCCGTTCGCGCAAGGGGTGGATGCGGCGGACCGATTCGGCCGCAGCGATCATCTTGGGGGAAAGGTCCACCCCGATGCAGCGCCGGAAGCGGTGAGCCAGCGCGAACAAATGCATGCCGTTGCCGCACCCGATTTCCAACAGGGTATTATTGCAAGAGGACGTTTCATCGTGGCTCCTTGAACCATTCTCAGCCGTTCTCGGCACGGCCCCCAGCAAGCGCTCGATGACCCCCAACCGATACCGGAGCAGACGCTCGGCATTGCCGTGCAGGTCGCGGTAATCGCTCGCCAGGTCGTCGAAGAAGGCGCGGATGTCCTCCGGTCCTTGGATAGTTACCGGTTTGCGGGCGGACATGACGACTTTCGGAAAATGACCCAGAAACTGATCAGGAATGAAATTCCCAGGGCGATGGTCAGCACCGCGAGGACCCCATGATAAATTGGCGGCATGGGCTTGAGTCCCAGAATCAAACCCGCCATGGCAAGCGCTCCAATCGGGCGGGCGAAGCGTAGGGGCGGGAGATCGCTGGTCTTGCGTCGCCCCGTCTTCAGAATTAAAACGAAAGCGTAACGCAGCAGGCCGCCGAGCATGATCCAGGCGGGCATGCCGACGGCTTGGTAAAGCAACACGGTCAGGCTCAAGGTGAAAAAGGCATCGGTTTCCTTGTCGAAAAGATCACCGAAGGAAGAAACTTTCCGATGACGCTTGGCGAGCCAGCCATCGAGACCGTCGAGCGTCCAGAGGAGAAACGCCGTGCCCACCGCGCCGAGACCGGTCGCAGCGGTGGCAAGCATGACTAAAATTCCCGTCAGACGCAGCAGGGTGACCCAGTTGGCGCAACCGAATACCTGTTCCGACGTCCACCGCCGCCGTCCCTGCCAAATCAGCAAGGCAAAGGAAAAACCGGCAAGGATCGCCAGGGCGGACAGGGTGACGATCCCGGCGACCAGATTCGCCGCCCCTCCCAGCATCAGCGCCGCGTGGAGTTCACTCCAATGGGTCAGGTATTTTTCGTCCTCGTTGCTGCCGGTCGGCTCGGCGGAACAGCGGACGTTTATGGGAAAGCTCATGGGCCGATTATACTGATACTTGTATGATTTCAAGCAATACGGCGCCCCAAGTCCTGCTCGTCCATCCTCCCTGGCGCCTTCCTTCGGGAGGGCATCGTTACAACTTCGCCTTGCTGGCGCAGGCCAGGCGTGACCGCTTTCCCCTGCTAGGGTGGGTGTTATCGGATCGAAAATTGCCTTCGGCAAAGCTGATATTTTGGGACAGCCTGTTCATGCCTTATCTGGCCGAACGATCCTTGCCCCAAGGGTCCGTCCACGCCTTATTGCTTCACTATCTGCCTTCCTTGGATCCGGGGCTTTCTCCCGCCCGGCGCCAAGCGCTTCAGGCGATCGAATCCCGAGCCTTGGCGCACGTGGACTGGGTGGTAGCCACCGGGGCGGGTCTGGTGGAACCCGCGCGGCGGTTGCGTCCAGAGGCGAAGGTCGTGGTCTGCGAGCCGGGGGTGGATGGGCGCTTTTTAGCTTCTCTGCCCCGTCCCGCCTTTGTTTCGGACAGGACAGAGTTGGTGACGGTGGCCAATCTCTTGCCTGCCAAAGGTTATTCGGAACTGTTGCAAGTTTTGGCGGGATTGCGCCGCTATCGGTGGCGCTGGCATTGGGTCGGTTCGGCCGGATTCGACCCGGGCCATGCCCTGCGCCTGCAAGGAAAAATCCGTCGCTTGGGGCTTGCCGGGCGGGTGATTCAACATGGAACGCTGCCGCCTGAGCGGGTAATCAGGCTGTTGGATGCGGCCGATTGGTTTCTCTTTCCGAGCCGTTTCGAAAGTTTCGGGATGGCCTTGGCGGAGGCGGCGGCGCGGCGGGTGCCTATCCTCTCGACTCGGGTGGGAGAGGCGTCGCGCTGGGTGAGACCCGGATGCAGCGGATGGCTGGTGGAGCCCGGCGATCGCTTCGGTTTCGCCCAAGCGTTCAGGAAGATGTTTGAAACCCCGAAGCCCCGATGGATTTGGCGAAAAGGCTACCGGGAATTACCGACGCCGCTTTCTTGGGAAGCGGTTTTCCGGCGCTGGCGGGCAATCTGCTTGGCGCTCATGGGAGAGGCGTCCGACCCAAGAATCGCTCCCGCAGACCGAAACGCCATCCCCAACCGATGACCAGTGCCCAGGCGAAGCGCCGGGAGGCGATGCGAAGCGAACGATAGCCGGTCCAGATCCGGCGCCATTGCCGTGGGACCGTTTCCTCTCCGCCTCGATCCATTGTTTCCAAATGGGCGATGATTGCATCGCGCGCCAGGGCGGCGTGGCCCGAGGCGAGGTTATCGATGGATTGATGCAGACGAACGATGGTGGCATCGAAGCCGTGATACTCCATTTCCCTGGCCAAGCGCCGATAGGTCTGGCCCAGGCCGCTCAGCTCGATGGCGAGGTTCAGGCCGAGCAGTTCGGGCAGGAAAGCGTGGGGAAGGCGGCCGATGGCCAGCAAATAGGCGGGCATATCGAACGCCCCAAGCACGAATCCCCGGTGATGGATGAAAGCTTCCGAATCGAAAGGTGGCAGGGAAATATTTGCCTGCTTGAGGAGTTTCCGATAGACATTGGCGTGGTTGCGGCAGGTTTCGCCGTCCCCTAGTTCATCTCGGAAGATTTTCCACAAGGGCCGCCCCACCCTGGGGTAGGTCCGTGCTAAAGCCAAGGTATTGGCCAGCCAGCTTCCGTCCACGAGAATCGCCGGCGCGAGTTGCTCGATGCCCCAGCGGTAAGAGGGTTGGGATAGAAGCGGATAGGTCCGAGCGGGGGCGGGGCCTATCCGTTCTGCGTAGGTGTCTTCCATCCATTGGCAAAAAGCTTCCGGCGTGTAGGAAAAAGGGAGTTTACCTCTGCCGGCGCGGGCCAGAATCTTTCGCACGTAACGACGGGCCGCCGGCAGGCTGTGGGGAAATCGGTCCGGATGCAAGAGCCGGTGATAGAGGAGAGGGGGAGAGAGTTTTGCCTGCCGGGAAGGTTTCTGCTCCGCAGCTCTTCGAGTCGGTGAGACGGAAGGCGCGGCGGGAATGGGATTTTCGGTTGTGGGAAGCGGCGGTTTGCCGAGAGCGGGGGTTGCATCGGACGTTTCTTCCCATTCCAGCCAGCGACGTAGAATGGCCTGTTCTTCGTGGCTGAATACGCCGAACATGGGCCCTCCGAATGCGAGCGTCTGATTTAAAAAATGCCTGCCAAGGGAAGAATTTGGAAAAACATCGGGGAAGCTCGTTTCTTTTCCGTCCGCCAACGCCTCCAACCAGTCGTCCAGACTGCGTCCTTTGAGACGGATTCGATCATGCAAACCTTTGCCGTAGCGGGCTTTTTCCCGCAAAAGGGCAAGCGCCTGCCGGCGCGGATCGGAAGAAATGCCTTCCCAAGCGGCAAGCCAGGCGCGGCTGCGGCGATGGTAGAAAGCCGATCCTGCGGCGAGCCGGTCCGGGTTTATTCCGGGCCCTAAACAGGCTTCCGCCATCGCTTTCACCTCGAGGTAATTCTGCTCCGCAGCGCTTCGAGTCTCTTCCGGAGTATTTCGAGTCGGCGGTTTTGCGCGGCCGAAGCTGAACATCCCGCCGCCCATTCGGGCATGGGCCAGGGTGATCCCGAGGATTTCCGGCAGAAATAACTCGCCCCGGCGCTCCAGAGCGGTCAGCCAAGCAAGGTCTTCCTGCAGAGCCGGCGAGGGGTTGCCGCCTACCGACCTAAAGATTTGCCGCCGGTCGGCTGCCGCTGTTTCCATCGCCACTTGCAAGCGCAGTAGTGCCGCTCCCCTTTCGGTGTGGGCGTTGGCCAGGGTTACGACGCCGTCCAGCCAACTGCCTTCCCACCTTCCGACGGGGGCAAACCAGCTTTGCCATCGTTCGATAAGAGGTCCTTCCGGCGCAGCGGGCCAATTGGGCGGTCCCGGGTCTTCCAGGGGGTCGAAGAGGGAACGCAGCCAATCTATCTCGGCTTCAGAGGGATTCCACATGGGGTTTCAAAAACAGATAATCTTCGATGACCAGAATATCCAGCCCGCAGGTCATGAAGGTCGCCACCGCATCCTCCACGTTGTGGAGAATGGGCTTTCCCATCAGATTGAAGCTGGTGTTGAGCAGTAGCGGCACCCCGGTGAGCCGATGAAAAGCTGTCAGCAGGCGGTGAAACCGAGGGTTCCATTCTCGAATCACGCTTTGCACGCGACCGGTGCCGTCGGCGTGAACCACCGCCGGCACTTGGGCCGCCGCTTTCGGTTTGAATGGCAACGCCCGCTCCATGTAGGGCGAGGTCTGATAGGGCTGGAAATACTCGGCGCCGTATTCATCCAGGATGGCGGGGGCGAAGGGGCGGAATTCCTCGCGGAATTTGATCCGGGTATTGAGCCGGTTTTTCATACCCGGATCCCTGGGATCGGCGAGAACGGAACGATTGCCCAACGCTCGGGGGCCGAATTCGGCGCGTCCCTGAACCCAACCCACCAATAGTCCTTGAGCCAGATAATCGGCGACGGTTTCTTCCAGGCGCTTGGGGAGATGATACATGCGAAGACCGCTATGACGGACAAGTCTCTCGATCCAGACCGGATCCAGCGAACTCCCCAAATAAGGGGAAGACGCGGGCGGCGGCCGCTGACCCGGATGATCGCGCCGCCAGGCCAGCAAGGCCGCGCCCAGGGCCGTGCCGTCGTCGGCCGGTGCGTAGGGGACGTGCAGATGCTCGAAAGGCGTTTCCGCCAGGAGGCGTCCGTTGCATGCCGAGTTCAGCGCACATCCGCCGCCCAGGATTAGTCGGGAAGAAGGGGCTAGAGGATAAAGGTTGGTCGCCAATTGGCAAACGATCTCGGTGAAATGTTCCTGCCCGGTCCGGGCCAGATCCGCCGCTTCCAAAGGCGATCTCCCGGGCCGGCGCCGTAATGCTTCGATTTCGGCGTCATCGGCCAGAATGGCGGCCAGGTTTTGGCGCAGATCGAGACTTTCCGTCCACAGCATTTTACGGAATCGTCGGCGTAAGGTGTCGTCTATCTGTCCATAGGCGGCCAGTCCCATCACTTTCCATTCTTCCCCCGCGAGCCAGTCGAAACCGCAGAGTTCGGTCAGCCACATGTAGAAAAAACCCAGACTGGCGATTCCACGGCCGACGCGAAGCGGCTGGAAAGCACCGTCCCGATAATGGTAGGCGGCCAATGAGCCGCGTTCGCCGTAGGAATCCACGATCAGGCAGCTCCCCTCCGAAAAGGGGCTGGAAAAACACGCCGCGGCGGCGTGACAATCGTGATGGTCGAAGTGATGGAAGCGGAGTTCGACTGCGGGAAAAAGCTCGCTTGCTTGGCGGACCAGGTTGATGCCTCCCAGCGGAACGCTGGCATTTTGGCAGGCGAGCATGTGAAAAAGTTTGTATTTTTCCAGAAAGGTGGAATGATCGCGGTAACCATTCGCCACCAAGCCTTGGGGGAGAAAATAACCCAGCCAGCGGCTGGCGTATTCGTACCACGGTCGTTTCCTAGACCAATTGGAGGCGATCACCCACGTGTCGGCGTGGTCGCAGTAGCGCTCCAACCAATCAGTGACATGGGGGAGGGGATCGGGAGGGACGTTCAGCCCGCGCTTGTATTGCAAGCAGCGTTCGGCCGCTTCCGCGAACAAGACCCGGCCCGTTTCGTCCACGACGGCGATGGCCGGATCGTGGTAGGTGGTGCTCAAGCCGATGTAGATTCGTTGGCTCATAAAAGTACTCGGTCGTGATAATCTGACGGAAACGGCGATAGCCTGGTTCCTTCGCTCTATTATGCGCGTTTCCCCGTCACGGAAAAAATTCGTCGGTTGGCCGTATTACACCGCCCTGTTGCTGCCTCTCTGGTGCCTGGGTTTTCTTCTCAGCGCGCCGCATGCCGCGGGAGATGCCTTGTTTTGGTTGCTGCCGGTAGCGGCGCCGGTGGTTGCCGACTATCTGGGGGTGGGCGTGTCCCAAAAAGCCGATTCGAGCTGCGGCGGGATGGGTCTGGACGCCCTGCCGTTGTTCCTGGCGGGGTTGTTCGTGGTCGACACCGGTTTGTTGCTTGCGGAAAGCCGCCATTGGGGTTGGACGTCGTCGCAAGCGGTGGATACCTTGGCCATGTTGGTGGTGGTCAAGTTCCTGTTCGGCAGCAACGCCGCGATCGCCGGCCTGCTCACCGCCCACGAGTTGATCCACCGTCGTTCCCCTTTCCTTCGCGCCACGGGCAGAATATTATTGATCGTGTGCTGCTACGAGCATTTCGCCACCGAACACTTGCGCGGTCACCATCGCCGAGTGGGGTGGAAGGAGGACCCGGCCACCGCCCGGTTCGGCGAGACCTATTCCCGGTTTTGGCAGCGTAGCGTGGGAGCCCAGTTTCTTAGCGCGTGGCGCTTGGAAAGCCGAAGGTTGCGTATGACCGAACGCTGGGATCGGCGCTGGCTGTCCCACCGGGTGCTTCAGGGCGTGGTGGCGGAATTGGGTCTGCTCGCGGCGATCGGATGGGGATTTGGACCCTTGGCGCTATTGGCGTTCTGCGTTCAGGCGTTGATGGGGGTTCGGAATCTGGAAGCGATCAACTACGTCCAGCATTGGGGTTTGCAGCGTGCCCGTGGGAAACCGGGGCCGCAGCATGCCTGGTATACGGATAGCTGGTGCTCCCACTACCTGATTCTGGGGTTGGCCCGGCATTCCCATCACCACTGCCGTCCCGGTTTGCCGTATTACCGGCTCCAAGTCCAGTCGGAAGCGCCCCGCTTGCCATACGGCTACTTTGCGTTGATGTTCATGGTTGCCTACCGTAACCGGGCTTTCCAAAAGGCGGCGTCCGCCGAATTAAACCGAGTCAAGCGTCAAAATCTAGAAAAACCATGCCGAATTCGAGTCTGCCGCCCAACGTACAAGCGCGCCTTGAAGCGCTGACCGAGCAGTTCATCCGCGGGGTGGAACAATTTTTGGGCTATCCGTGCAATGCTCGTTTCGACTATCGTCCGCTGTATCCGTTTCTCTCCTATCCCTTGAACAATGCGGGCGATCCATTCATCGATACGCATAACAGGCTCAATACCCACGATATAGAGCGGCAAGTGGTGTATTTCTTCGCCGAGCTGTTTCATGCACGCCGGGAAGCCATTTGGGGGTATGTGACCGGGGGCGGCACCGAAGGGAACCTTTACGGCTTGTTTTTGGGACGCGAACAGTATCCGGAAGGCATTGTCTATTATTCCGAGGACAGCCATTACAGCATTCCCAAAATTCTGAAGTTGCTCAGAATGCGCCAGCGCCAGATCAAAAGCACCGCCTCTGGCGAGATGGATTACGGGGACCTGGCGCGGGCCCTGAACGGCCGCCGCGATGCCCCGGCCATCGTTCTGGCCAATATCGGCACCACCATGAAAGGCGCGGTGGACGATCTGGAGCGGATTCACGCCGTTTTCGAATCGCTTTCCCTGCGCGATTACCATATTCACGCCGACGCCGCCTTTCATGGAATGATCCTGCCTTTCGTCGATCGACCTCCGGTTTTCGATTTTCAGGCCGGTATCGACAGCATCGCCGTCAGCGGCCACAAAATGCTCGGAGCGCCCGTTCCTTGCGGCGTCGTTCTGGCCAAAAAAGTCCACGTTCGGCGCATCGCCCGGATGGTGGAATACGTGGGGAGTCTGGACAGCACCATCCCCGGATCGCGCAGCGGCTTGACTCCCTTGATGCTCTGGTATGCCATCGAAACCCTGGGAAGAGATGGATTCCGCGCGCTGACCGCCCACTGCCTGGAAACGGCCGAATACGCGGTGGAGCGCTTCAACGGTGTCGGCATCTCCGCCTGGCGCAACCCCCATTCCCCGATCGTGGTTTTCCCGCGGATGGCCGAACCGGTGCTCAGGCGTTGGCAGATTGCGGTACATGCGGAGACCGCCCATCTGGTTACCGTAGGTCACGTGGAAAAACGCCACATCGATACCTTCTTGGAGGAGATCTTGAACCATGAATCCGATCACCCGGGACACCCCTGAAGACGGCGCTGAACATCCTGATTCCCTCTCTCCCCGGAGAAAGGCGATCGCCGCCGCTTATTTGGCCGATGAGGCCCAAACCCTCGAATCACTGCTTCCCGAGGTTTCCCTATCCGACGGCGCTCGGCAAAGGGTACATGAACGAGCACGGCGCTTGGTGCAATCGGTGAGGCAGCATCCCCTTCCGTTGGATGCCTTCCTGAGCGAATTCGAGCTTTCCAGCGAGGAGGGAGTGCTGTTGATGTGCCTGGCCGAGGCGCTGCTGCGAATCCCCGACGATCAAACTGCCGAGCGTTTGATTCGCGACAAGTTGAGCCGGGGAAAATGGGACCGGCATCTCGGACACAGTGCATCCTTTCTGGTCAATGCCTCCACCTTCGGCCTGCTGTTGACGGGACGACTGATGCGGCTGGAAATCGAAGATTCCGACACCCTTTTTCAGAAATTGCTCCAGCGGGGCGAGGCGGCAGTCCATGTTCTTGTGGTCCGGGCGATGAAGATTTTGGGCGGTCAGTTTATTCTGGCCACGACGATAGAAAAAGCGCTGGCGCGCCGTTCGCCCGATTTTCGCTATTCCTTCGATATGCTCGGGGAAGAGGCGTTTACCGCCGAGGATGTGGAAGCTTACTTTCGCAGTTACCGCCATGCCATCACCGTGCTTGCCCGGCACCGGGGGGATGAATCCGATGTGCTGGCGATGCCAGGGATTTCGGTCAAACTCTCCGCGCTGCATCCGCGTTATACGTTTACGCAAGGCGAACGGGTACGCCGGGAGCTGATTCCCCGTCTTCTCACTTTGGCGAAAGAGGCCAGGGCGGCTCGAATCGGATTGACCCTCGACGCGGAGGAGGCGGAACGCTTAGACCTGATGCTGGATATTTTCGAGGCGGTCTTCGGTCATCCGGATCTTTCCAGCTGGGAGGGGTTCGGCCTGGCGGTCCAGGCTTATCAGAAACGGGCCGGCCCCTTGATCGAATACCTGCGCCATATAGCCGCAAGCCAGGGGAAACGCATCCCGGTACGCCTGGTGAAGGGGGCCTATTGGGACACCGAAATCAAAAGAGCCCAGCAGCAAGGGTGGTCCGATTATCCCGTGTTCACCCGAAAAATGAACACCGACGTCTCCTATTTGGCCTTGGCGCGTCGTCTGTTGGCATTTCCCCGGGCTTTTTTTCCCCAGTTCGCCACCCACAACGCTCACACCGTCGCCTGGATACTCGAAGTCGCCGAAGGGAGACCGCTGGAATTCCAGCGACTGCAGGGGATGGGGGAACCGCTCTACCGGGCCTTGCGGCAAACGGAAGGAGATATTCCCTGTCGGGTGTATGCGCCGGTGGGTGGATTTCGGGAGCTGCTTCCCTACTTGATGCGCCGCTTGCTGGAGAACGGGGCGAATACTTCTTTCGTCCACCGATTGAGCGATGCGCGCCTGCCCATCGAAGAGGTGATCGCCGATCCGGTCGCCAAAGTTCGAACCCTGGAAACGATTCCTCATCCGCAAATCCCCCAACCCGCCGACCTCTATCAACCTCAAAGGCCCAATTCCCCGGGCCCGAATTTGAGCGACCCGTTGACCTACCGTCGCCTGAACGAATTACTTTCCTCCTTTCGGCAAAATACTTGGGAGGCTCAACCTTGGGTGAGCGGTAAAGGGGGAGAGGGGAAGGAGCGGATGGTATATTCTCCGGTCGATCGTGGCCAGGTGGTCGGGACGGTGGTGGAGGCGGGCGAGGAGAGCATCGCCAAGGCGTTGGCCTGCGCGGAGGCGGCGGCGCCGGAATGGGACCGGGTGCCGGCGGAAGACCGGGCCGCCTGTCTGGAAAGGGCCGCCGAATTATATCAGTCCCACCGAGATGAGTTGTTGGCCCTATGCATCCGTGAGGGAGGCAGGTGCCTGTCGGACGCCGTCGACGAGGTTCGGGAGGCGATCGACTTTTTATATTATTATGCCGCCGAAGCAAGGCGATTGTTTGCGAATCCGCTTTCCCTCCCCGGGCCGGTGGGGGAATCCAATCGCCTTTATCTTCACGGTCGCGGCCCCTTTGTCTGCATCAGCCCCTGGAATTTCCCCCTGGCCATCTTTACCGGCCAAGCGGCCGCGGCGCTCGCGGCCGGCAACCCCGTGTTGGCCAAGCCGGCCGAGCAGACGCCCCTCATTGCGGCTCTGGCGGCTCGTCTGCTCCAGCAGGCCGGTATCCCGAACGAAGTGCTCCATTTTCTTCCGGGAGGCGGTGAGGTGGGCGCGGCGCTGGTGGGTGATCCCCGCATCCGCGGCGTGGCTTTCACCGGCTCCACCGACACCGCCTGGGAGATCCAGCGGAATCTGGCCGGCAGACGAGCCCCGATCGCCGCCTTCGTCGCCGAGACCGGTGGAGTGAACGCCATGATCGTGGACAGTTCGGCCCTGCCTCAGCAAGTGGTTGCCGACGTGCTCGCCTCCACCTTTAACAGTGCCGGTCAGCGGTGTTCCGCGTTGAGGATACTGTTTCTTCAGGACGAGGTGGCCGATCCCGTTTTGGATATGCTCTGCGGAGCTTTGGCGGAGCTGAAAATCGGCGATCCTTGGGATCTTTCCACCGACCTCGGTCCGCTGATCGACGAGGATGCCGTCGCCCGTCTGGAAAGCCATCGCGCCTACCTGGAAACGAACGTCCAACCCCTGGCCAGGCTCGATCCGCCTCCGCTTACCGGTTGCTACTTCGGTCCCGCGATATACGAAATCACCGCTTTGGAACCGGTGAGCCGCGAAGTATTCGGACCCATTCTGCATGTGATGCGCTATTCCGCGGGTCACTTGGACGAGTTGCTGGAAAGGATTCACGGGCTCGGCTATGGTCTGACTTTAGGCGTCCACAGCCGCATCGACGCGATCTGGGAGCGGATCGCCGAGCATGCTCGGGTGGGCAATATCTACGTCAACCGCAACATGATCGGCGCGGTGGTGGGAACTCACCCCTTCGGGGGCGAAGGACTGTCGGGCACCGGTCCCAAAGCCGGCGGCCCCAATTATCTGGCGCGCTTTGCCTACGAAAAGAGTCTTAGCGTCAATACCGCGGCGGTGGGCGGCGATCCCGATTTGCTGTCACTTCGGGAAGTGTAGGGGCGACCGGCCGGTCGCCCCTACGAGTGGCCTGTGAATGTTAATGGGGCCGCCCTATTCATGCCTTCATGTGCTGGATAATGGCTTTCCCGAAATCGGAGCAGCTGATTTCCCGGGCTTCTTCCATCAGCCGGGCCAGGTCGTAGGTGACGGTCTTGGCCCGGATCGCGCCTTCCAGTCCCGTGGAGATCAATTCGGCCGCCTCGTGCCAGCCCAAATGCTGAAGCATCATTTGCGCCGACAAGATCAGCGAACCCGGGTTGACTTTGTCCTGGCCGGCGTATTTGGGGGCGGTGCCGTGGGTGGCTTCGAACAAGGCGACCCGGTCGGAGAGATTTCCCCCCGGCGCCATCCCGATGCCGCCCACCTGCGCGGCGAGGGCGTCGGAGACGTAATCGCCGTTGAGATTGGGGGTGGCGATCACGTCGAAATCTTTCGGGCGCAGGAGAATCTGTTGCAGGAAGGCGTCGGCGATGACGTCCTTGACCACGATCTTCGCCCCGGTGCGGGGATTCGGGAAAACCTGCCAGGGTCCGCCGTCGAGCGGCTGGGCGCCGAACGCTTCCCGGGCCACCTCGTAACCCCAGCTCCGGAACGCGCCCTCGGTGAATTTCATGATGTTCCCCTTGTGGACGAGGGTTACCGAAGTGCGTTCATGGTCGATCGCGTATTGCAGGGCGCGGCGCACCAGCCGCTTGCTGCCGGCTGCCGAGATCGGTTTGATGCCGATGCCGCAATGCTGCGGAAAGCGGATCTGGGTCACCCCCATTTCCCCTTGCAAAAAACCGATCAATCGGTCCGCTTCCTGGGAATCCGCGGCCCATTCGATGCCGGCGTAGACGTCTTCGGAGTTTTCCCGAAACACCACCATGTCCACGTGCTCGGGGTGCTTCATCGGGCTGGGGACGCCGTCGAAATAGCGCACCGGACGCAGGCAGACATACAGGTCGAGGGTTTGCCGCAGAGTCACATTGAGGGAGCGGATGCCGCCACCGACCGGCGTGGTCAGAGGACCCTTGATGGCCACCGCGTAATCACGAATGGCGGCGACGGTTTCCTCCGGCAGCCAGACATCCCCCTCGTATAATCGGTTGGCTTTTTCACCGGCGAAGATTTCCATCCAGGCGATTTTACGCCGATTGCCGTAGGCTCTAGCGACGGCGGCATCCACCACTTTCCGCATCACCGGCGTGATGTCCCGGCCGGTGCCGTCCCCCTCGATGAAGGGAATAATCGGTTTATCCGGCACGTTCAGGGAATGATCGTCATTGACGCGGATCTTATCGCCTTCGGCGGGAATTTGGATTTTGGCATTCATGGCATCGCTCCAGTGAGGAAGATGGGTTGGAAAGGATGAATTGCATTATAAACCCCGGATGTCGGTATCATAGGCCCATGACTCTTTTGCTTTGTTGTCAGCGAGCATCCCCATGAGCATGGACTGGCGTCGCCTGCTGTCCACTCGGCGGTTGGGCAAACCGGTACCGGAATCCCGGCCGCCGCCGCCGCGCACGGAGTTCGTCCGCGATTACGACCGCCTCGTCTTTTCCTCCGCCTTCCGGCGCTTGCAGGATAAGACCCAGGTCTTTCCCCTGGCCAAGAGTGATTACGTCCGTACCCGCCTCACCCACAGCCTGGAGGTGGCCAGCGTCGGCCGTTCCCTGGGAATGCTCGCGGCCGAGGTGATCCGAAGCCGCGAACCCGAACTGGAACCCGTGGTGATTCCCCAGGATCTGGGGACATTGGTGGCCGCCGCTTGCCTGGCCCATGACATTGGCAACCCGCCCTTCGGTCATGCCGGGGAGGACGCCATCCGCGAGTGGTTCGCCGGCTGGCCCGGTCTCGATCGATTGAGTGAAGCCGAGTCGCGCGATTTGTTGAAATTCGAGGGCAACGCGCAGGGATTCAGGGTCCTGTGCACCCTTCAGAACTCCGGGCAGCGAGGGGGGATGCAGATGACCTGTGCGGCGTTGGCGGTTTTTTCCAAGTATCCCCGCGCGTCGTTGGTGGATGAGGAGCAAAGTCGGGGCGCCGGCGGGCGCAAGTTCGGATTTTTTCAGAGCGAGGCGGACTGGTTCGAACTCGTCGCCGGGGAGACTGGCCTGATCGCCAAGCCGGGGCGGGGCGAGGCCTGGTCTCGCCATCCCTTGGCGTTTCTGATGGAAGCCGCCGACGATATCTGCTATCACGTGATCGATGTGGAAGACGGGTACAAGACCGGGGTGGTCGGTTTCGATCAGCTGATGTCTCTGCACGCCCCTTTTCTAGCGCAAAAGCATCGCGATAAAGCACGACGATTCCCTGATCCCGCCCAACAGGCGAGCTACTACCGTTCCGTGACCATCGACCGCTTGATCCGGGAGGCGGTGGTGGTGTTCGGTGAGCACTATGAAGGGTTGATGACCGGCGCCTTCGATCGGCCTTTGACCGAATCCATCGAGCATGCAGAGGCGTTTGCCGCCTTCAAGGATTTGGCCGAGCGCCAGGTCTATCATTGCCGGCCGGCAACCGCCATCAAGGTGTGCGGTTTCGAGGTCATCGGCGGATTGCTGCAGACGTTTTTGGGCGCGATCGAGACCCGCGCCCAAGGTCGCGCCGGCGCCCGGGCCGCCGCTTTGTTGCGTCTCATGCCGGGCGGAGACGCCGATTTCCAGTCCTTCTCTCCCTATCGGCAAGCCCTTGCCGCGACGGATTTCGTGGCCGGGATGACCGATTCCTACGCGGTGGAGCTGTATCAGCGCATCCGCGGGATTTCCCTGCCTTGAACCATCTAAGATATTGATTCGGTACAGAACGAAACCCGAGCCGGAGCGCTCTCTCCGGCTCTTTATAATTTGACCGGACAGAGACCGGTCAACTTGGGTAAAATTACAAAGTTTTGTGGTATGGCGGTAAAAAATGCATATTCTGCTCAGTAACGACGACGGTTACATGGCCCGGGGGCTGGTGCGTTTGGCCGAGGCCTTGCGCCGAAGGGCGAGGGTCACGGTGGTGGCGCCCGACCGTAACCGCAGCGGGGCCAGCAATTCCCTGACCCTCGACCGGCCGCTTAGAATCACGCGAACCGATAATGGATTTTACCGGGTGGACGGCACCCCCACCGATTGCGTTCACGTGGCCATCACCGGCTTGCTGGAGGAAGAGCCCGATATGGTGCTGGCGGGGATCAATCACGGCGCCAATTTGGGCGACGATGTGCTTTATTCCGGCACGGTGGCTGCCGCCACCGAGGGACGCTTCCTGGGACTGCCCGCGGTGGCGATGTCTTTGGCCGGCGACAATCCCCGTCATTTCGATACAGCGGTGGCGGTGGCCTTGCGGTTGTTGGATCGGATGGAAGAGAATCCCTTGCCCCCTGACACCATTTTCAACGTCAACGTCCCCGATCTTCCCCTGAGCGAGATCCGTGGATTCCGCTCCACCCGTCTGGGTCAGCGCCACAAGGCCGAACCGGTAATCAAGGCGAGCGACCCCCGGGGGCGGACGATTTATTGGATCGGTCCCGCCGGGCCCGAGCAGGATGCCGGACCGGGGACGGACTTTCACGCCATCCGCTCTCAGTACGTCTCGGTTTCTCCTCTCCAGATCGATCTGACCCGTTACCATACCATCGATCCCATCGCCGATTGGCTGCCGGAGGGTCCTTTAACGTGAGCGTACACAGAGACGGGATCGGAATGACCTCTCGCCGCACCCGCGAGCGGATGGTGCAGCGTTTGCGCGAACAAGGCATCTTCAATGCCAGGGTGCTGGAGGCGATGGCCGCGGTGCCCCGCCATCTGTTCGTGGAGGAAGCCTTGGCCAGCCGTGCCTACGAGGATACCGCCTTGCCCATCGGCTTCGGACAAACCATTTCCCAGCCTTATACCGTGGCGCGTTTGACCGAGCTGGCGATCGGTCAGCGCCGGCCGGAAAAAGTGTTGGAAGTGGGCACCGGTTCGGGATACCAGACCGCGGTTCTGGCACACATGTGCGGAACCGTCTATACCGTCGAGAGGATCGAGGCGTTGCAGAAAAAGACCCGCTTCCGGCTTTACGACTTGAAGGTCTACAACGTCAAATATCATCACAGTGACGGCGGTTGGGGATGGCCCAAATACGCGCCTTACGATGCCATCGTGATCACCGCGGCGGCGGGGGAAATTCCCGATGCTCTCCTGCGTCAACTGGGCAACGGCGGAGTGATGGTCATTCCGATCGACCAGGACGGAGACCAGGTGCTCAAGCGGATTACGCGCACGGACACCGATTATGAAGTGGAGGATATCGAACGGGTTCGCTTCGTCCCCTTGGTAGGGGGCGTGAACTGATGTTCGAGGGTTTGTATCGCCGGGTCATGTCTTATGCCCGCCATCGCCATGCCGGTTGGTATCTATTTGCCTTGAGTTTCACCGAGTCGGCGTTTTCCCCCGTGCCTCCGGATGTCATGCTGGCGCCCATGACGCTGGCTCGACCGGGCCGGGCCTGGCGTCTGGCGACCTTGACCACCTTCGCCTCGGTCCTGGGCGGGGTGTTCGGTTATGCCATCGGTTTTTTCTTTTTCGCAGTCGTGGCGCCCTGGCTTCAGCAGTGGGGTTATTGGGAGGCTTACTTGACCGCCCAGCAGTGGTTCGGGCGCTGGGGGTTTTGGGCGATTCTGTTGGCGGGTTTTTCCCCTATTCCCTACAAAATATTTACCATCGCCGCCGGCACACTGGCCATGAATCCGCTGCTTTTCTTGTTAGCATCGTTCATCGGCCGCGGCGGCCGGTTTTTTTTGCTGGCGGGCTTGATTGCCTGGGGGGGAGAACGATTGGAACAGGCGATCTACCGGCATATCAACCGGATCGGTTGGGCGTCGGTGGGCTTGGCTGCGCTGGTTTTGGGAGGGGTTTATCTGTCCCGCTGAAGGAGAGGTGTTCGCCATGGAGCAGGTGAGTACGATACGGGACACGCTGTAAATACGTCCTTGTACGCTCGAATCGCAGCATCCCTGCTGCGAACGGCCCCGTATCGTACCCACCTGCTCCATTTAACCGACCTGATTGGCGCCGCCGAGCAAGGCATAAATGCGTTGGATGGCGCGTTCCACGAACGGTCTTTTGTCCCATTCGAGCTGCCTGGTTTGGCATGCCAGCATTTCCTCGGCCAGTTTGGTCAAGGATTTGACCGCTACCTGAACCCCTGCCTGATTCACGAAAATGGTGTAACCGGTCTTGGGGCTGTACCAGGAAAGTTTGGCCCGGAAAGGCCTTCCGGTTTCGGCGTCTTCGAATTCGAACCAGGTACCCAGCTTCAGCTTTCGCAGGCGCCGGGTAAGTCCTTCCAGGTCCGGCGAGGATTCGTTCGAGGAGGCATTCCGTCCGGGGAGCACTTCCGGCGAGAGATCTTGGAGTAAAGGGTAGTGACCGGGATCGATGGCTTCTTGAGGTTCCGGCAATTCCCAACTATCGCCGTCGCTGACGAAGGCGACCTCCTGACAGCATCTCAACTCTTCCAGCAGGCGGTCGGAGCGGTTTTCCGGGTCGCCAAGCAAGGCGAGCCCTTTTTGAATCGATTGCTGTAGGGCGGGCAGTCTTCGCCGCAGCTCGCTTTGCTCCGCCGAAGTGGTTTTGGGCTGGACGCTCCAAATAATTTCGCGCGTGAGGTCGAGATAATATTGCCGGGTTTCGTTGTCTTCGCTTTTGCGGAGATATAACAGCACCAGCAGATTGGCCCAGGGACCGAACAACAGTTTTTCCGCGGCTTTGGGCAAGGATTGACCGCGCACCGCCTGAACCAATTGCCGTGCCACATGTTGCCTGGCCTCGCGCAAACGCTCCTGGCCCTTGGCCTTTTCGATCGCGCGCTTTTCCAGCATCCGCGCGCGTTGCCGGAATGTCTCCAGAAACGTCTCGAATTCCGACAATAAATGGTCGAATAGCTCAACGTTATCGTCGAATTCGGTTAGGATTCGGTCGACTGTTTCCCGCATACGGGTATAGACAACCTGCTCGTTCTTTTCGGTCGCGTTGCACAAGGCACCGGCCCGGGTCAAGGTGTTGAGCAATCGGCGCGCGGGGTGGCGGCGTTTGAAGAAGAACTCGCGATCCACCAAGGCGAGTTTCAGGTAAGGTGTGTGCAGATGACTCAGCAAGGCCTTGACCGAGTCGGGAAGATTGGAGTCGTTGAGAACCTGTTCGAACAACATGCCCACCAACTCGATGACGTCGGCGTCCGTGTGGGAGACTTGGTGTTGTTGAATCAAGCGGGCCAATTGCGACAGCTGGGCGGCAAATTCCGCTCGAATTTGCTCCAAAGGTTGTTGCGCGATGTTGGTGGGGACGGTACCCGGCCGTCCGTTGTTGTCGCTGCGGAGGGTTTTGAGGGCGTCCATCAGTTGGCCGAGATCGCGGCCGGCTCCGGCCGAATCGGCGGCTTGGGCTGCCGGCCCGCGACGTTGGCGCAGCAGGTCGCTGATGTTTTGGAAAATGCCCTGTTCGTGGATTTCTTCGCGCGTGTCCGTCGGGATGCCGTCGGCTGCAGGGGAGCGTTCAGTTTCCGACGTTGCGGACTCGGTAGCCGAATCTTCCTTTTCCGGTGCCTCGGTTACTGTTGGTGCTTGTTCCCGTGCGGTATCCCGCTCTGAATTCGTCGAAGGGGCGTAAACCGGATGTTCCTCCAAATTAGGGAGGATTCCCGCTTCGATCAACGATCGGTTGTATTGTTGATAGATCCCTTCCGCCTTCTGGATCACCTGATCGTCGAAAGCTTCGATCAGGCTGATTTTGACACCGGTATCGACCGGAATTTGGAGCGTGGCCAGAGCGGCACGGAAAGCGTCGCAGACATGTCTCGGCCCACCGGGCAACGCGGCGTTGCGTTCCCCCGGCTTGAACCCGCCATTGATGACCGCCAGGCGATGGTCGAGGGTGAACAGAGACTCGCTGAGATGGGTACAGGCGCTGCCTACGACCGTATCGAAGGCCAGTTCGATTTCGAAGGATTCCTTTTCCACGAGGGAGAGCTTATGACGTTCTGTCGAGGAGGCATCCGACGTATTCGGCGGCGGGTTGGCGTGGCCGAGGATAAAACGCTCGAAACCGGCCATCAGCTCATTGAGAAAGTCCTGCGCCATGCTTCTCCGATGCTCACGAACTTCTTGGCGGACGTCCATGCAATGGGCTTGGAATACATTGCTTTCCGCCTGATCCGCCAGTTGGAGCAGGATCTGGGGGAGTTCCTCGAGAAAATCATGGAATCGAACACTGAAGTCCTTTACCACCTGCTCGCGGCAGCGGTGGGCCAGATCGATGTAGCGGGGAAGCACCCCGGCGGCGGAGACGGATGCGGCTTGCATTTAATCTTCGGCTTTAGGCAATCGTTGGATCAGGTTATCCGGGCGAATCGAGCCACGCGGCGGTTTTTCACCGGTGATTCGTCTCGCATTGCTTGAATGTCCGGCTTGCCGTAGCTGCCGTTATTTAAATGATAGCAGGTGATCAGCTGTATGGTGGGGGGGAGTTCCTTTCGCCGACCACGGAACGCCTCGACCGTCGGGAAAAATTGAATCGTTGCCAAGACCGCATGGCCGAATTGCTTGAGCAGACGATCGGCGTAGGTGATGAATTGGTCGGGATTTAAAAGTGGTGTCCCTTTACTTCTCCAAAACTAATCAGATGGTATCATAGTCACACAGTCATCCATTATCTTGGAGCGTTGACATGTCCGAAACCGTCCGTTTGACTATCAAGATTTCCAGGGACACTGACCTTTTCCTGCGTGGATTCCTTGGCGCCCGGGGTATGAAGAAAGGCGATCTGTCCCGTTTTGTCGAGGAGGCCATTCGCTGGCGGATACTGGATCAGACCGTCCAGGAGATCAAAGAACGTAACCTGGATCTCTCGCCGGAAACTCTGGAAGCGGCGATCGATGAGGCGGTGCGTGAGGTCAGATCGGAACGACGCGATCAAATCTGACTTTGGCATGCGAGCCGTTCTCGACACCAACATCCTGCTGTCCATGCTGTTAATCATTAGCTTTGCTCGCCGATCCATTGCCACAAATCGATCGCTCGCCCGATCCTGACGACAACTGGCTACTGGCCGTTGCCGAAAAGACCCGGGCGGATTTTTTGGTCACCGGTGACAAAAGCGACCTTTTAGGGTTGGAGAAACATGCCATGACCCGGATAGTGACAGCCCGTTTCCTGGTGGACCGGATCGCCGGATGCTGATTCAAACGTCTCGGCGCTCAGAATCTACTCGGATCATAACAGCAAAGTCTAAATTCTAAATGGGTGTCCCTTTTCCCGCCTTTTCCCTCCGATTCGGATGCATCCGGTTTTTCACAACCTGGGAACATCTTTTAACCAAACGATTGTCGTCACCGCCTGGTAGGGCACCGTGATGGTTTTGTTCTTGACAGTCAGATTGATCCACTCTTTTTTTATCCGCGTTTTTCCTTCGAGCCAACAACCTTCCTCAAGCAAAATGGGTTTAAAACCGGCATCGATCAACGCCTGGCAGTAAGGGGCATCCAGATAGACCACCGCCGGTTGTTTCGGAAACGGCATGACCAGAAACGCGATCAGCATTGCCATCGTGATCCCTGCCAGGATCCCGGTTGCGATGGGATAAAACCAATTATCGATAATGGAGGATTCCTCTTTGGACCAATGGATGGATTAATCGTCGGATTCCGGCAAGCGCTGAAGGAGGGCATCCCAGCGAATGACCGCATCCGGCAGGACTAGTATGGGGGTTTCTCCGCGCATTGCGTGGATCTCGGGTTTACCGTAACGCCCGTTTACCAGGTGGTAAACGGTGATCAAGCGTTCGATCGGATCCACCAGCCAATATTCCCTAACGCCGGTGCGTTCGTAAATCGCCCGTTTGCGTTGATGGTCGTGAAAGGCGGTGGCCGGAGACAAGACCTCCACCACCAGATCCGGCGCCCCGCGCACCCCGCGCCGGTCCAGCTTGGTTTCGTCGCAGACCACCAGAACATCCGGCTGGACGACAGTGTCGATTGCATCGTCCGCTTCGTCCTGTTTGGGCAGGCGCACGTCCACCGGCGCGATGAAAGGACGGCAGGGTTTGCCTTCCAATTGATTGGCCAATTGACGGTAAATTTCGCCGGTGATGTCCTGATGATCTAGCGTGGGCGCGGGCGCCATGAGGTAGGCCCGACCGTCGATCAATTCGTAGCGGACATCCTCGGGCCAGGTCAGGTATTCGCCGTAAGTATGGAAGTCGGGATCACGCAGCGCCGGTTCCATCGGTTCGAACCTCCAAAGTATCGGGTCGAATGAATCTCAGTTTGACATAAGCGGGCCAATTCGTCATGCCGCCTTCGCCTCAAATACCGCCCGTGCCGCGCGGATGCCGCGCAAGTACTTGGTCTGCCGGGCGGCGCACAGGTCGATAAGATTTTCCGGCGCGCCGACCGCATGGCCGAATTGCTTGAGCAGACGGTCGGCGTAGGCGATGAATTGGTCGGGATCGATGCCGAGCCGATCGAGGATTTTGGGTGTGGTTGCCGGGATCGCCCCGCGTTTGTCCGGCCGAATGGCCCGACCGGTGTAATCGACGAGTTCCAGATACTCGTCGAAGGCAAAGGGAATCGCGGTTTCGAGCCTTCCCGTCGCGTCAAACGGCATCAAGGGGGCGGAAATCGGTCCGGTTTCTTGGGGTGAAGCTTGCGGGCAAGCGTGATGGCCTTCTTCGGAAGGCTCGACCGGCGAGGCGGGTGGTTTAGAGAATTCGGACGAGGGAAGGGCGGACGCTTCCGATTCGACGGATGGATTTTCATTGTTTGCCAACGCCTGAATCCTCTCCTGGATCGAAGTGAAATCGGAAGCTTCCGGCGTTTCGGCGATGCCGGCCCGGATCGGGTTCAAATCGACATAAGCCATCGCGGCCAACAGCCCCTTCTCATCCAAGAGGGCCTGGCTTTTAAAGCGGCCTTCCCAGAACCGGCCCTTGACCCCGTCTTCTTTATTCGCTTCTTAAAGAATAGGAGAACATCGCCTTGGAGGCGTGCCGTGTTTGGATTCGGCTGCGTCCAATTCCGAGGCGAGTCGGATAAATTCTTTTCGATACCATTCGTCGGGAAACCTGAGTCCCTTCCTGTTGCCATTCGACAGCCGTTGTTTAGCCTGCATGAGAAAAGCGCGGGCATCGGATATATATCCGTAGCTTGCTAGATCGCTCATGATTTTCAGATCGGTACCGACTCGGCCGGTCTCGCTTGAAACGGTATTGAAGTGGCGACAGGCGGACCGAATGTTTTTTTGTGTGAGTTCGATTCTGCCTTTTTGGTACAGGAATGCTAATCGTTCCACTTTAGGTTGCGCGTATTCCCGCCGTCTTTGAAAGGCCGCGATGATGCGCCTTACCTGCTCCGCCACCAAGGCATCGGGATGTTTGTCAATCAAATCATTCACCATCGGTTCGATGATATTAGTGACATGGGGATCGTAGGGACCAGATTCGATGGATTGAACCGCTTGCCGGATATCCTTTTCAGAGAGTGTACCCAGGGATTTTTTCAATCCCAGGGAAGCCAAATTCAGCGCGGCCGATTCCGGGCGTCTGGTCAATGCCTGGTTGATTAAATCCAAAGCAAGCTTTGGATTGCCGTGTTGTTGCAGGCGACTGAAAGCGACCACGGTGGCCCGGTCGGAGTCGGGATTCTTCATGGCCCAGTAAACGCTTAGTTCCACCGGCTTGCCCCATAAAGAGGTTTGCTGATAACAGAAGACGGACAACACCACGATAATGCCGGGAACCGTTAATCTTCGGTATACCGTGGGCAAACGCAGCAATAAAGCGGCAATTGGCGTAAACAAAAAGGCCGCGGGCAAATAATTGCGATGCTCGAAAGCCAATTCCAGCGGTAAAATAGTGGATTCCAGGGTGTGTCCGGCCAGGTAAAACAGGGTAGCGAAGGAGAATAACGGAAACTGCCGTCTAAGGCGTATGGAGGTGCCCGCCAAGAGGACAAGCCCGGCAATCGCCGCCAGGGTCTGGGGTGGGCTCGTCAATCCGGTGGAGAAAGAATAGTTGTCGTAAAAAAGGCCGGGATAGCCAGGCTTGGGAATTAACAGATCGTGTAAATAGCGGAAAATGATCCGGGGCTCGGTCAAGAGCCTTTCATAAGGAGTGAATGGGCGGAAGTGATGTTCGAACAGACCATGTAGCCCGGCCCTATAACCGAGATAGCCGACGATCGAAATGGAAGGAGCGATCAATAATAAAGCAACCCACCGTCGAGTGAAAGCATCTTTTTCTTCCTTCCAGAGGTGTCTGATCACAATGGTCTCGATGACGAGCAAATACAGCGGTAGCAGGGCGCCATTTTCCTTGGAAAAAACTGCGAGAACACCTCCTAGCGCAAGTGCCGAGAAAGCGATGGTCCAACCACGCTTGGCGGTGGCCGGGTTGCGGGTCAAATTGCGTCCCCAGAGATAGCCTGCAATGCCCAGCAAAACAAAAAACGCGCTCAGCATGGCCATGCGCTGAACCGTGTATAGGACGGTGGAGGCCCAGTAGGGATGAAGCGTCCATAGCGAAGCGGTTAGCAGGGCGGCTTGATATTTATAGCATTCGGGCTTTGAGGCCGGATTCAAAATCAGATAGGTGCATAGAAAAATGAGACCACCGTTGAGACCATGAAGAATGACGTTGGTACGCAGAAAGGGCTCCGGATCGGTTGGCCAGGTGTTGCCGTCGAAAAGGAAAGTCAGCAAGGATAGGGGCCTGCCGGTGGGTCCGGCGATGCCGGATTTGAGAAAGGCCCACCATTCCCGCCAAGTATCCACTTGCCCGAAGTTGCCGAGCACCGAAAGGTTGGGAATATCGTCAAAAAAGAAGGCTCCCCCTTCGATTCCCGGCCGGTAGAGCAGCCAGACTGCCAGAATGAGGCAGGGTAGGGTGAGAAGCCCAGGGAGCGGACGGGTTTTCTCTCGAAGGGTGGAAGCTAAGAAATTCATGTTTTTGAACTAAAAGGACCCCCGTGAGAAGGGGGTCCTAGTGGCGACGTTAGACAATGAACTTTGAATTAGCTGTCGCGGCAGTCTGCAGGGAGGTATTTGGCTTCAACTGCTGATTTTTTACAATTCCAATCTACTTTGGTATCACCTGAGCTAAAAATTGGGCTCAAGACAAAAGCTTCATCGTCATTACTGATGCCACCACCGAAAGCCTTGACTGTAACCGTAATTCCCTTCGAGCTATCCCATTTTACTGAGTTGACGTATTTGCTATCGATATCGGTTGAAAATCCTGCTTCGTCGGCGCTGGTTGGCAAGGTGTCTTGTGAAATGGCGTATTCACTGACTGCTGCCTTGGCAGCCGAGGCTACAGTTACTGCCTCTGACATCTTTGAGCGGACAGTATAATCCTGATACGCCGGGATGGCGATCGCCGCCAAAATCCCGATGATCGCCACCACGATCATCAATTCAATAAGCGTAAAGCCCTGTTGTCTGCGTTGCATCATGACAAGTCTCCTTATCTTTCTGTTGGTGAGTAAAGTTAGGTCCGTCCGATATAAAGCAATCTTCTTGCCAAATTTATATTTCAAACATAATCAATAAGATACTGTTTTTTTCGGAAGAAAAGAACCGGGATGGTAAGTCGGTAAGGTAAAAAAGTGACGTTTATGGTCAACTGATGCCTATCGAATAGCGTTCACGTAAGCTAGTCGCGTATTACTTCCCTCCGAATGGCTCGGTACGTCACGGCCATTCCTTGGAAGAGGGCGCCCGATCCTCCGTCGGGCGATGCAAAGCAATGGCCTGTCGGTCGTCGATCCCCGGAATGATTTGTGAGCTGTATCACCATTCTGGAAAAAACTCTGGGGCTGGGCTTGAAGGTGGGTGGATGGAGACTATTTTTCTTATTGTTTCTAACCAAAAAAAGGAGCATAAGTAATGCTACGAAATACCGTCTCCATTTTGGTCGCCCTGGGAATGCTGCTGTCCAGCGCCTCGGCGTTGGCGGCGCTAATCAATCTCAACGCCGCCAACGCCGAGGAAATCGCCGAGGCGATGAACGGCGTCGGGTCGGTACGGGCCGCTGCCATCGTTGAGGAACGAAGAAAGAACGGTAAGTTCAAAAGCCTGGGCGAGGTGCCCGAACGGGTCAATGGCGTGGGCGATGCGACGATCGAGAAAAACAAGGACAAGGTTACGGTCCAGTAAATTCATCCCGATCCCCCGCCTCCGCGGGGGATCACTTTTGCGGCCAGACGCGCCAGATCAGGATCAGGGGAACAGAAAGAATAATAGGGACACCAAAGAATAAAAAAATAAATGAGACACCCAAATACCGCTGCTCTTGCACCTTATTCTACAATGTGCCTACAATGCATGCATTGAAATCATCAGATAAGGTGTCCGATGGCCAGTCTGACCATTCGTAATATCGATGAATCGTTAAAGGCGAACCTGCGCTTGCTCGCGGCGCGTCACGGCCATTCCATGGAAGAAGAAGTGCGCCAGATCCTACGCCGTGCCATTCAAAGCGAAAGGGCCTCCCAAGGAATTGGATCCCGTATCGCCAAGCGCTTTGCGTCGGTAGGTGGTGTGGATTTGCCCGAGCCCGAGCGTTCACCGCCGCGTCTACCACCCGATATGTCCGTGGACGGAGAGTAATGATCCTGTTGGATACCAATGTGGTATCGGAATTGATGCGCCCGTCTCCCTCGACAAAAGTCGTGCAATGGCTGGATGCCCGGTCGGAAATGGATGTCTGGGTTTGTACGGTAACGGTAGCGGAAATTTGGCTTGGATTGGCGCTTCTGCCCGAAGGAAAGCGTCGATCGTCGTTATCTAAATCGGTGGAGCGAATGTTTCCGGGAAGACTTCGCGGGTCGTTGCCTGCCGTTCGATTGCGCGGCGGCGCTCGATTATGCCTTGATTGTGGCGGCTAGAAAGCAAGCCGGCCGCCCCATCAGCGTGGAGGATGCCCAGATCGCGGCGATTGCACGGTCCGCCGATTTGACGCTGGCCACGCGTAATGTCAAGGATTTTTCCCACATCGATGGATTGTCGGTCGTCAATCCCTGGAATGAATAGTGAGCCGCGTCACCATGGCGTCGGGTCGGTGCAGGCCGCCGCCATGTCGAGGAGCGGAAGAAAAACGGTAAGTTCAAAAGCCTGGGCGAGGTGCCCGAACGGGTCAATGGCGTGGGCGATGCGACGATCGAGTCCCCCGTTTCCGCGGGGGATCACTTTTGCGGCCAAACCCGCCACAGAATGAGGAGAATCGCGCCGAACTGGGTAACCCAGAACCCGAAACTCCACAGTAATAGATTGGCGCGGGTGCGAGCCAGGCCGATCTGGAGCTCCCCCCGGACCTTCTCGATGTCAACCTTGAGATTGGCCTCGGTCTGAGCGATTTTCTGGGTCAGATCGGAACGAACCTGTTCGATTTCCAACTTCAGGCCTGACTGGATCTGTTCGATTTCCTTGGTCAGATCGGAGCGAACTTGTTCGATTTCCAACTTCAGGCCCGAATGGACCTGTTCGATTTCCTTGGTCAGATCGGAGCGAACTTGTTCGATTTCCAACTTCAGGTCTGAATGGACCTGTTCGATTTCCAGCTTCAGGCCTGAATTGACCTGTTCGATTTCCTTGGTCAATTCGGCTCGGGCCTGCTCGATTTCTTTGGTCAGATCGGAACGAACTTGTTCGATTTCCTTGATCAGGCGCAGTTCGGTCTCGCTCAGATCGGTTCGAGTGACGGTATCGGAAAGGTTGGGATAGCGTTCCTCCAAGGCTTCGAACGCCTCGGCGATGATTTTTGCGCGGGCCTTGTCGTCGGTGGCGCTGGCCAGCTTTTCGTAGAGATCGATGACCGAAGGCATGGAGCAAAGCGTGATTTCGAATTAAACCATCAAAATAATAGCATATTGGTTCCCCGCTTCTGGTGCCAAGACGACCGAAAAAAAGCCTGAATGCTTCGCGCGGCGTTATTTTTGCTTGCCTTATTCTCTGCGGAAACGCCAAGGTAAACACTTTGTTTCCCTTTTATTTTAAGGGAGCCGTTTCTTGTGCAGCGCGGTATAATGATCAAATTTTATTGTCGATCCGGCTGGATTCTAGCCGGCGCCTCTAGTCGATTTTATGATTCCGCTACGGCGCTTGCGAATGTAAAGGCGATCGCCGGGATTGCAAAGGAGCGAGATGACACAGTACGAGACTTTGGCATTGGGTATCGAGGGGTTTGCCTATGAAGACCTGTACGATCCTCTTCGATTGAAAGATCTGACGGCGGCGTTCGATCGTTTCGTCGAGGAAAAAGATCCTCGATTGCTGGCCGAGTTCGAGGAATACCGCGTGTGCCAGGGAGACGGCATGGCTCCGGAGAAGGTGTCCGAGCTTCTGGTGCGAATGGCGCCTTTCGTGGGGGGGTTCCTGGCCCGGTTGTTTCGCATCGAGGAGGCCCGTGCCGGGCAAATGGTGCGAGTGGCCGAGGAAATGGGAACGGTGTTCCGCTACCGGGAAGAAATCGTCGGCAAGGAAGCGCCCAAGCGTTTCAAGCGGGAAAAACCCCGGGAATGGGATATCGATGGCCTGAATGCGCGGTTCGAGTCTCTGCTCGCGGCCTTGGCCGGAGACTCCGGGGATCGCGAAAAAACGGTGGCGGAATGGGCGGTCCGGCTCAAGGAAGCGTCCACCCAGGCGCTGCAGTTGGCCGAAGCCGGCGATTTGAGCGCCATGGCGGACGAGATCGAAGCACTTCGGCGACGAATCGGCGGCCACCCCCGGACCCGGGAAGCGTTCGCCGCCGAGCTGGAAATGCCGCCGGAAGCGTTTTTGGCCGCCCTGTACGAGTGCTTGCTGCGGTGGACGTTCGCCGCCTCCCGTCTCCCGGATATGCAGCCGGAGGTGGCCGATTGGGCAAGCTTCAAGAAGCCCGAGCGAACGGACGTGAACCATCTGGTCGAGCACGACACGGTGAGCCGTGACGCGTACCAGGGGTGGGGGGCGCCGGAAGGGCATCACCGCCGGCGGGTGGGCTTTCATCTCACCGACGATCGTTATCGCAACCTGCGCCCGGTCCTGTACGAGGTCGATCACTGCATCTACTGCCACGAGCGCGACACCGATTCGTGCGCCAAGGGCATGCGGGACAAAAAGACCGGAGGCTACAAGACCAGCCCGTTCGACAAGCCCATCACCGGCTGCCCCTTGGAAGAGAAGATTTCCGAAATGCACTGGGTCAAGCGCCAGGGAGACGATATCGGCGCGCTGGCGCTGGTGATCGTGGACAATCCCATGTGCCCGGGTACCGGCCATCGGATCTGCAACGAATGCATGAAGGGGTGCATCTATCAGAAAACCGAGCCGGTCAACATTCCCGAGATCGAAACCCACGTGCTGACGGCGGTGCTCGATCTGCCCTACGGGTTCGAGATCTACACCCTCTTGACGCGCTGGAACCCCCTCAACGTGCGCCGGCCCCATGCCTTGCCCTACAACGGCAAGAACGTGCTGGTGGTGGGCATGGGGCCGGCTGGCTATACCTTGGCCCATTATCTGTCCAATGAAGGTTTCGGTGTGGTGGGGATCGACGGTCTCAAGATCGAGCCCTTACCGAAAAAATGGCTCGGCGACGAAAACACGCCGCCGCAGCCGGTGCGCGATTTTCAGGAGCTGTACGAGGACTTGAACGACCGGGTGATGCTGGGTTTCGGCGGAGTGGCCGAGTACGGCATCACCGTGCGCTGGGACAAAAATTTTCTCAAGGTGATCTATCTCACCCTGGCGCGGCGGCGCAATTTCCGCTGCTACGGCGGGGTGCGTTTCGGCGGCACCCTGACCATCAACGAAGCCTGGGATCTGGGCTTCGATCACATCGCCATCGCCGCCGGGGCCGGCAAGCCGACCATCATTCCCCTCAAAAACAATCTGATCCGCGGCATCCGCAAGGCCTCCGATTTCCTGATGGCGCTCCAGTCGTCGGGGGCGGCCAAAACGTCATCTATGGCGAACCTTCAGGTGCGCTTGCCGGCGGGGGTCATCGGCGGCGGCTTGACCGCCATCGATACCGCCACCGAGCTGTTGGCCTACTATCCCGTTCAGGTGGAAAAAATCCTGCACCGTTATGAAACGCTCGTCGCCGAGATGGGCGAGGATAAGGTCAGGGCCGGCTACGACGCCGAGGAGCGAATCATCCTCGACGAATTCCTGGCTCACGGCCGTGCCGTTCGCGCCGAACGAAGTCGCGCCGAGGCGGCCGGCGAGAAGCCGGACTTTCTGCCCTTGCTCAACGAGTGGGGCGGGGTGACGGTGTTCTATCGCCGCGGCATGCGCAATTCCCCCGCCTATCGGGAAAATCACGAGGAAATCCGCGAGGCGTTGGAAGAAGGCATCGTCCTGGCCGAGGGCATGAGTCCCCTGGAGGCGGTGGAGGATGATTTCGGTCATCTGAAGGCGGTCAAATTCCAGAAAATGGCGGAAGCGGACGGCCGCTGGCAGGCTACCGAAGAGACCGTGGAGGTGCCCTTGCGGAGTTTGATGGTCGCCGCCGGGACTTCTCCCAATACCCTTTATCAAGAGGAGCATCCCGAAACTTTCGAGATGGCGGGCAAGTTCTATCGGCCGTTCGCGCCCGAATGGATCGATGAGATCCCCGAACTCCAGCCGGTGGAAGACGAACGCCTCTGGCCCAAATTGAGCCGGCCGGCGCCTTTTACTTCCTACCGCCGCCAAGGGAAGTACATCACTTTTTACGGCGACAACAACCCGATTTACGCGGGCAACGTGGTGCGGGCGATGGCTTCGGCCAAGGACAGCTATCCCTATATCGTGCGCTTGTTCGAGAAAGAGCTGGCGGCGCTCGAGCCTGCCGGGCAAGCGGATCGCGATCGCACTTGGGCCGAGTTCCGCGAGCGCTTGGACGATCTGCTCCTGGCGCACATCGTCGAGGTCATCCGGTTGGCGCCCACCATCGTCGAGGTGGTGGTCAAGGCCCCCATGGCCGCCAAGCATTTCGCCCCGGGGCAATTCTACCGGATTCAGAATTTCGAATCGTTGGCGCCTACCAGTCACGGGACCTGTCTGGCGGCGGAAGGCTTGGCTTTGACCGGCGCCTGGGTGGACAAGGAGCGGGGCGTGGTGTCCCTGATCGTGCTGGAGATGGGCAGTTCGTCCAAGCTTTGCAGCCTCTGGCAGCCGGGCGATCCCTTGGTGGTGATGGGAGTGACCGGCGCTCCCACCGAGATACCCTCGGGGCAGACGGTGCTTTTGGTGGGCGGCGGCTTGGGCAATGCGGTGTTGTTCTCCATCGGCAAGGCGCTCAAAGCCGCCGGCAATCAGGTCTTGTATTTCGCCGGCTACCGGGATTCCCGCGACGTGTTCAAGGTCAAGGAAATCGAGGAGGCCTCGGACGTGATCGTCTGGGCGGTGGACGATCTGCCCGGCAATCAGCCGATCAAGCCCACCCGCTCCCAGGATAAGAGTTTCACCGGCAATATCGTCGAGGCCATGCTGGCCTATGCCGAGGGGAAGCTGGGGGCGACGCCGATTCATTTCGACGACGTGGATCATCTCATCGTGATCGGCTCGGACCGCATGATGAAAGCGGTGAAGGAAGCCCGTTACGGCGCGCTGGCGCCCCATTTGAAAAGGCAGCATACCGCCATCGGTTCCATCAATTCACCCATGCAATGCATGCTCAAAGGCGTGTGCGGTCAGTGTCTGTGCCGGCATCAAGACCCGGAGACGGGCGAGGAATATTTCGTCTACTCCTGCTATAACCAGGATCAAGCCCTGGATCGGGTGGATTTCGATCATCTGAATGCCCGCCTGAAGCAGAACACGGTGCAGGAAAAACTCGGCAATTTGTGGCTGGATTACGTCCTTGAGAAGCCTGGCGGATAAGATGAAGATAAACGCATGGATGGCTATTGCCCCCCCGCCAGCGAGGGTGTCGCAAACTCCCTCCCGCTGGCGGGAGAGGGTGGTTTAAAGAAAAATGTCTTTCATTTCAATTAGATCCACCCTCTTCCTAACCTTCTCCCTCCAAGAGGGAGAAGGGATGAATTTCTATAATAAACCCGGGGGAGATGCGATTGTTTTGCCGGATGGGTTAAATCCTGCTTAACATTAAAGGAAAAGTCGGTAAAATATATCGATTAACCTGAATCAAATAACGAGAGAGACTAAATAGCTATGGTTACGATTCGTCTGGCACGCGGCGGCGCGAAAAAGCGTCCCTTTTACCAAATCGTGGTGGCCGATCAACGCGCCAAGCGCGACGGCCGTCACATCGAGCAATTGGGTTATTTCAATCCTTTGGTGGAAGCCGGCGATGCCCGGCTGCGGTTGGATAAGGAGCGGCTGGACTTTTGGGTCGGACGCGGCGCTCAGATGAGCAACCGGGTCAAGAGCTTGGTGCGCGAATGGCGCAAGCTCGAGACGGCCCAGTCCTCGGGAGAAGCGGCTGCGGCCTAAGACGGGGTGACGCGGCGCATACGGCTGGGGGAAATCTCCGGGGCATTCGGCGTCAAGGGATGGGTAAGAGTCTATTCCCATACCCGGCCCCGGGAAAATATCCTCGAATATTCTCCTTGGGAGCTGGCGCACAAGGAGAAACGCTGGTCGCTGAAGGTTCTGGAGGGTCGCCGGCAGGGACCCTCGGTGGTGGCTTCGCTGGAAGGCATCGACACACGCGAGGCCGCGGAAATCCTGCGCGGGGCGAAGATCGAAATCGACCGCACCCGGTTGCCGCCGCTCGAGCCCGGTGAATTTTACTGGGCCGATCTGGTGGGAATGGACGTCTTGGATCTCGCCGGTCGCCGGTTCGGGCAAGTCGTCGATATGATGGAAACCGGTGCCAACGACGTGATGATCGTGCGTGGAGAGGAAGGGAGAGAAATTCTGGTTCCTTGGCTGCGCGATCGAGTGATCCGAGAAGTGAATTTGGCGGCGGGGGAGATCCGGGTGGATTGGGACCCGGGCTATTGATGCGTTTCGACGTGGTCACCTTGTTTCCGGAGATGGTCGAGTCAGCCCTCCGGTTTGGGGTCGCCGGAAGGGCGCGCGAGCGTGGATTGATGCAGCTTATGCTATGGAATCCGCGCGATTTTACCCACGACCGCTACCGAACCGTGGACGACCGTCCCTACGGCGGGGGACCGGGGATGGTGATGCAGGTTCAGCCTTTAAGGGATGCGATTCGAGCGGCAAGGGTGGGCGCTGAAACCGCCCCGCGGGTGGTTTATTTGTCCCCCCAGGGGAAGCGCTTGGACCAGAAGGCGGTGGTTCGTTTCGCCGGGATGGAGCGTCTGGTTTTGGTCGCGGGACGTTACGAAGGGATTGACGAGCGCCTGATCGAGAGCGAAATCGACGAGGAGTGGTCGATCGGCGATTACGTATTGTCGGGAGGCGAATTACCGGCGCTGGTGGTGATCGATAGCGTCACCCGATTGTTGCCCGGCGTGTTGAACGACGCCGAGTCGGCCCGGCAAGACTCTTACATGGCGGGATTGCTGGACCACCCCCATTACACCCGGCCGGAGGAATTTGCCGATCGCCGGGTACCCGAAGTGTTGCTCAGCGGCGATCACGCGGCGATCGCGCGCTGGCGGAGAAAGCAGGCCCTCGGGAAGACTTGGCTGAAGCGTCCGGATTTGTTGCAGGACCAGGCGCTGACTGCGGAAGATCGAGCCCTGTTGGAAGAGTTCAAACGAGAGCTGGGGTAGGGGCGAACCGATGAGTTCGCCCTTCTCGAAAAGCGAAGGAGTAGAGAAAAATGAGCAATGTGATCGAGCAAATCGAAAGGGAACAGATGGCCCACCTGGAAAAGCCGATCCCGGACTTCAATCCCGGTGATACGGTGGTGGTGCAGGTCAAGGTCCGAGAAGGCAACCGCGAGCGCCTGCAGGCGTTCGAGGGTGTGGTGATCGCCAAGCGCAATCGAGGGTTGAATTCGGCCTTCACCGTGCGCAAGGTTTCCCACGGCGAAGGCGTGGAGCGGGTTTTCCAACTGTACAGCCCCTTGGTGCACGAAATTACGGTCAAGCGCCGCGGTAAAGTGCGTCGCGCCAAACTGTACTATCTGCGCGAGCGTCGCGGCAAGGCGGCCCGAATCAAGGAAAAGGTCTAAGCGGCGCTTCACGGACGTAGGGGCGGTCCTATGCGGCCGCCCTCCCTCGAGTGCCGTTGCCCCGCCGCATTAAAAACGCTATGGGCGATTCCGACCTGATCCAGCGTTTTTCCGATGCGCTGTGGTTGGAAGAAGGGCTCAGCGTTAATACCTTAAAAGCTTATGCCACCGACTTGAAGCGGTTTGCCGAATGGTTGGGAAAGTCGCCACTCGAGGCGACTCAAGAACAGGTGGCGCGGTATTTGGGGCATCGCTTCCACACTGGCGCCAGCGCTCGTAGCAGCGCTCGCCTGTTGTCGAGCTTGAGGAAATTCTATCGCTATTTACTGCGCGAGGGTTTGATCGAAACCGATCCTTGTGCCGGGATCGAGTCACCTTATTTGGGCCGTAGTCTGCCGGATACCTTGAGCGAGGCCGAGGTCGAATCACTGCTGCAGGCGCCCGATTCGGATCAAATGTTGGGATTGCGCGACCGATCCATGATCGAGGTGCTGTATGCCACGGGGCTCCGGGTTTCCGAGTTGGTGGCGATGAAAGTCAACCAGGTGGACAGAAACCTGGGCGTGGCCCGCATTTGGGGGAAAGGCAACAAGGAGCGCCTGGTTCCCCTGGGAGAAGAGGCCCTCGCTTGGCTCGACGCTTATTGGATCAAGTCGCGTCCCGAGTTGTTGGGAGTCCGGCAATCTCCCTATCTTTTCGTCACCCGCCGTGGCGGTCCCATGACCCGGCAAGCGTTTTGGCATCTGATCAAACGTTATGCCCGTCAAGCGGGCATCGATAAACCCTTGTCCCCCCACACCCTCCGGCATGCGTTTGCCACCCATCTCATCAACCACGGCGCCGACTTGCGCGTGGTACAGATGCTGCTGGGCCACAGCAGCTTGTCCACCACCCAAATCTATACCCATATCGCCCAGGCGCGTTTGAAGGATCTGCACCAGCGCTTTCATCCGCGGGGATAAAAACCGGGGTAAAATTACCCCGGTCAAACTAGAAAACTTGGCGAGAATCGATTCAGAGCGTTGCGTTGACGGCTTTTTCATTGTTGCCGCATTCAGGATGCTCGAAGCCATCTACAACGCCGTTATTGTTGCCATCGACATCGTCATAAATAATGTTGTCATTGCCTTCTACTTCATTCACTCCGGCGGGAACATTGTTGAGACCTAATGTCTGGCGTACACGCCAGGCGACGTTGTGGTCGGCACAGGAGGTATCCCCCGATACTCCCAAGGCGCCGATCAAGTTGCCACTGCCGTCATAGAGCGGCAAACCGCCTCCAAATACGTTGACTCCCCCGACTTGAGAACCCACTAAGGGGTCATTATCAGTCCCGTATGCTTGTTCGTTGCCTCGATATGCGGCATGCGGATTGACCGGGTTGCTGAATTGGAGTCCAAACAAGGATCCGCCGGGCTGGACAGCGGCATATAAATTAGCAGTGGACAAGGCAAGTCCTTGGGTGAGGCTGAAAAGCACGGCGGTATTGGCTTTCTGTGCCGAAATCACCCGACTGCCGAGCCATTGGGCGTTGAGAGAATCGCCGGATTTGGTGACCATGCAGACTCTACCCTCGGGAGAAACGATGGTCGCCCACATGTTGAAATCCAGTCCCCCGTTGGAAGGCCCGCCGGTAGGGGCAATGTTTGCCTTGAGAGTATCGGTCAACTGTTGCCAGCTAACATTGGGACAAGCCGCCAAAGCGGTGCCGATAGAGGCTAACAGAATTGCTACGGCGCTTGACAACGTTCTTATGTACATAACGTCCTCCTTTTTATGGATAGTTATTAATTGGCCAATGGCCGACGAGAATTGTACTATTAAGTAATAAGAAACATAAGATTAAATATTAGTTTATAGACCGCTTTGTCGTTTCAGGAAAGTAGGGGTTGGCCGATGTGGGTCGAGCGGTGGGCATTTGATCATTCTGTGTTTCTGGGTGAAAGAATGCCGTTTGAGTTTGTAGAATACCCCCTTTCGAGAAGGGGATAAGTCCACCTTTAAACTAAGACGATGCGAATGAAGGTATACCTATGGCTATCCGAGTACTGGTAACCGGCGGCGCCGGCTATATTGGCAGTCACACGTGCGTGGAATTGTTGGCGGCCGGCTTTGAAGTCGTGGTGGTGGACAATCTCAGCAATAGCAAATTCGAGGCGATTCGGCGGGTCGAAAATATTAGCGGTAAAAAGATTCCGTTTTTTTGCGCGGATATGGGCGATCGGTCGGAGATGGAGCGGATTTTCGCGCTTTATCCCAGTGATATCGTAGTGCATTTTGCCGGTCTCAAGGCGGTGGGGGAGTCGTGCGAGCGGCCTTTGGCCTATTACCGGAACAACGTTACCGGTACCTTGGCCTTGTGTGAAGCGATGGGGGCGGCCGGCGTCAAGCGGATGGTCTTCAGTTCCTCGGCAACCGTCTATGGCGAGCCCGCAAGCGTCCCCATCACCGAAGAGTTTCCCTTGCGGGCCACCAATCCTTACGGCCGGACCAAACTGTTCATCGAGGAGATTTTGCGAGATCTGGTGGCCGCCGATTGTCTCAACCAGGCGGATCATCCATGGACGGCGACCTTGCTGCGCTATTTCAATCCCGTCGGCGCACACCCCAGCGGTATGATCGGAGAAGATCCCAACGGCATCCCCAACAATCTGATGCCCTACATCACCCAAGTGGCGGTGGGAAAGTTGGAACAATTGAAGGTATTCGGCGGCGATTACCCCACCCGCGACGGGACTGGTGTGCGCGACTACATTCATGTGGTGGATTTGGCCAAGGCGCACGTCAAGGCGGTGGAAAAGCAATTGTCTCAGCCGGCGGGGCGGGCGTTTACCTATAATTTGGGGACCGGCACCGGATACAGTGTACTCGAGGTGGTGCGGGCATTCGAAAAAGTGTGCGAAAAGCGACTGCCCTATTCAATCGTGGATCGCCGCCCCGGGGACGCCGCCGAGGTGTATGCCGCTCCCGGCCGCGCGGCGGATGAGCTGGATTGGCGGGCGGAGAGGGGAGTCGAGGACATGGTCCGGGACGCCTGGCATTGGCAGCAACGAAATCCCGATGGCTATCCGGAGCGTTAGCACCGGCTCTTACCGAGAATGTTAATAGCGACTAATTGCGCCGGGTGGCCGAGTCCAACTTCCAGAGCCAAGGAATTTGCGGCGTCGGGGAAAGCCGCAAGAGCGCGTCGTATCGAGAGCCGAATACCTCGATCGGATTGAAGATCAGATCGTTGCTGTCCGGCAGCAGGATGGCGCCGGGAAGCGGTTCGCCTTCTTCGATGGCAGCGCTCTCCAGACGCCAATACGAGCCTTCCGGATCGTCCGGGTTGGTGTAGGGAATCAGCCTGGCCCGGTAAGAGACGCCACCGCTCACATCCACCGAATCGACGATTGCCGACCCGTCCGTTTCCACGCGGGCCGGGGCGGGCGATTCTAAATTGATGCCGACTTGCAGGCGGTAGTCGCCTTCCTGAAGAGAGAGATAGGCGCTGTTGGCGACGATTTGATAGGCACCGGCCGACAATTGAAGATAAACCAGCGCATCGGTCCCGACGCCGCTGTCGTCGTCCCACCCCAGCACCGTATCCCCGCCGCTGTCTCTGATTTCCAGATAAGGGTCCAGTTGTGCCGGTTGCAGGGATTGCATGCGAACGACGATCAACCCATCCACCGGCAACTCCAGCGTATACAGGTCGACGGCGCTGTCGTCGCTGGAGAAATCGCTCGTGGCGATGTGCAGGCGCCGGCAGTCGGCGGCTTCCAGTCGTCCCTCGATCCATTGGTTGAGAGGCAGGGGAGGGAACGCTTGGCAAGCTGCCGGCGGCGAGGTTTGGCCGCCGTAGATCGCGTCGACACCGTCGATGTCATCCTTTTGGGGCAGGGTTAGCGTGCCCACCAAGGTAGACATGATGGAGGGGACGCTGTTTTCATGGCCCAACCCCAACGCATGCCCCAGTTCGTGGGTGGCGACCCGGGTGAAGTCGGTGACCCGGGCACGCAGCGGACCCTCGTAGGTATCCCACTCTTGGTTGTCATTGAAGACGATGTCGGTTTCGCTGAGGATATCGCGGGAAAATAGACTATAGGTCACCGCCAGGGTGGTTTCGCCGAATGAAAAGCCGCAGTCGTCGAGCCGGAAACCGACCGTGTTGCGATTGTCGTCGGTGCAAGGATCGGCCGCGATGCCCGGCCGGCCCAGGAAGGTAAAGCCGGTATGCTCGGTCCAATGCCCCAGGGCTTCTTCGAAAGCGTCGTTCCAGAAAATTCCGCCGGGCGAACGGGTTTCTCCGCGGGTATTGACGATGTCGAAGACGAAGGTCGTCTCGGGCGTCGGCCAGCGGTGGCCGGTCAGGACATAGGCGGAGGCGGCGTGGGAAGCCGCGCTCAACCACAAAAAAATCCCGATCCGCCCGATCATCGGATGCCCTCGAGGCGTTGGCGCAATCGCCGTTTGAAGTCGTCCAGGGAAATGGCGTCCTTGGACAGGGCATCGCGTCGGACGCGTACCCCTTTGGCGACGCCCCGGCTCAAGCCTGTCGGTTCGGAGGCGGAATCGAACTCGAGCCGGACCACGGGTTCGCCGTCGGCGGTTCGGACATGCAGCCGGCCCGTCTCGTCGACGGTGGTCAAAAAACGGCCCTGAGACCAGCCGTAAAGAGGATGGACCTGGCGTCGCTGCAAGGACTCCACGAAGTAGATGCCGTGTTCGCCGAGTTCGGGGTAGTCCATATCGCTTACTTGCAAGCGTTTTTCGCCGATGTGACCGCCGAGAAAATCGAGGGTGACGGCGGATAGCTCCTCACGGCCCTTGATCACGTCCAATACGCGAAAAGTGATCTGCGTGAAAGGTCGGTGGTGATGCGGCGTTTCCCTGACTTCGAGATGCGTGACTTCGCCTTCGAAGACCAATTCGGCCCGCGCCAACATCTCGTCCAGGCTGACTTCCCGCACCGAGGTGGCCGTGGCGGTGGCGAGCCAAAAGGCGATGACCAGTCCCGTCAGTCGAGCGGTCGGAAAGGGGCTTGCGGTCATGACAGAGTTGCCTCGGCGAATGAATATTTGAAACGATTTTGACAGCGGTAAAAGCGGACGGTTCGCGTCAGGTATCGCTGAGCATCATGCGCCAGAGCTTTCCCAGCAGCCAGATCAGTGCGCCGCCTCCGAAGACGGCCAGGATCAACAGGACGATCGAGGTGCCCGTCCAACGGGTCGGATAAGTGTCGGGACGCACCGGTTGGGTCAACCCCGGCAGGCTGGAGAGATCGCCGTCGCCGCCGCCCACCTTGAGCTGGGCCTTCATGCCGTGTTCGGTATGTTGGGCGATGTCGCAGTGGACCAGATAGGTCTTCTTGTCTGGCGGCAGAATAAAGGTGCCGGCCGCTTCGCCGCGGCCGGAAACCTCGATATGGAACATGCCTTGAGAATAAAGCTTTTCGGGCAGGCCGTGAACCATGAATTGGTGGCGAATGTCGTCTTCATTGATGAATCGCACCGTCAAGCGGGTGCAAGGGGGAGCTTCCCAGCTTTGCCGGTCGTAGGCGAAGACGACCCCGGGGAATGAATAGGCGTATTTGCGACCGGCGTGCACGGTGATGGTTTGATCGCCGGCGATTTTCCGGCACCCTTCCGGGAGGGTCATGGGATTCTCGTTCATCACCATGCTGTCCATATCCATCCGGTGGCCGCCGGCGAGGGTCAGCGAGGAAAACACCAGACCCAAAAATAAAACCAATGTGCTCATCGGGCTTTCCTCCAACTACGCCAGAACGAGAACAGCAGGGTCAAGGCAACGCCCAGACTGAGCCCGGAAAGAATCACCCGCAGGGTAGCGGGGGGCAAGGGCGCCGTATCCGAGAAAATTTCCCAGGCTTTGCTCCGCGCCCAAACCGGCACTTGCCGGTGATAATACCCTTCGTTGAAAAGCGGGGTGAGGTCCATTCCCTGAAGCTTGGGCCAGCCGTTTTCTCCCAAAAACTTCCGGTAGACCACGAGCCCCAGATCGCCGCCGGGTCCCACCCCGTCGGTGGTGACGCTTTTTTCGGCGTGGTCGTGCATGAGCCAAGCGCCGGCGCCGTAGCTGTGCAGGCCATCGTCATGCGTGTCCAGCACCAGGTCCAAGCGCTGGGCCGGCGCGAGCGGCTGGACATCCCGGGTGACGGGTTGAGGCAGGGACGCGCCGTCGGCGGCGATGGCAACGGTTTTATGGCCGTGCAAGTGCAGCCCCAAGGTATGGGGGTGACCGTTCACCGCCCGCAGAAGAATCTTCTGGTCCGGTTCCACCACCACCAGCGAGTCGCGCAGCGTATAGGGAAACGCCCTGCCGTTGAGAAGATAGTAATCCTCGGTGGCGTCGGTGATGTCGTAGTCCCGGTTCATCGCCTTGGCTACCAGGCGCGGGTCGTTGTGTTCCTGAACGGGGCGGTAGCGTTCCTTGTCCAGGGATTGGAAATGGAGGTCGTATTCCTGGTCGAATTGCTCCCGACTGGCTTTAGAAGGGTGTCGAACTTGGCCGGCACCGACGTTCAAGGTCTGCAGCCAGTTGTCGGGACGATTTTCCTCGACGATGAACAAGCCCTGCAATCCCATCAGCATGTGTTTGTCGGTCTGGACGTGGCAGTGATAGAGCATGGAGCCGGGCTGGCGCGGTTGGATTTCGTAGGTGCGCTTCTCTCCCGGCATCAGCATCTTTTCGCCCGTGATCGGCACCCCGTCGTTGCCCTGGCCGTCGGCGCGCAGATAGGGGTGGTCCACGCCGTGCAGGTGAATGGTGTGGGGCAGATAATGGGTGTTCTCCAGGGTGAGATAGACCTTGTCTCCCTGTTCCACCCGAATCGGCGGGGAGGGGGCGCGCAGGATCGGCGGGGCATCCAGATTGATCGCATCGACCGTGGCCATGCCATGCATCTTGGGGGCGAATACCCATAATCCCGGCTGCAGTCCGGGAGCGATGCGGTAGCCGGGGATCAAAAAATCTCCGTCGGGCGTGGAGCCATTGAGTTCGGCGACCTCCAATTTGATACGGATCACGTCCGGATCGCCGTCTCCGTCGAGGTCGTCGTCCTTGAGCACCGCGTCCATGGCCAGGCGCGTCTTCATCAGGGTGGGCATGGTGACGTGATTGGTGCCCTTGACCACGCTGGCGACGAAGTAGGGGTTGTCGGGTTGGCAAACGGGCGATTCCAGGACCTCGACCCCTTCGATGGTTTGCCCTTGACGCCATTCGGGGTGATCGAACCGGCAGAATTCCTCGGTATCGTCGAGGGAAGGGACCCATTTGACCGTCGGAGGGGCGGTGAGACCCGCTTCGGTCCGGGGATCGGGGAAAAACAGCCAGGCCGCGGCCAGACTCAGGCCTATGCCGACCAGGTAGGTCGGAATGCGTATCCAATTCATGGGGATTGCAGTTTGCTGGTTACAAGGTTCACGATCGCTTCCGCCTCGGGGTTTTTGGCGGCCAGAATCCGATCCAGTTCGATCCGACACGCCTGCGCGAATTCCTTGTCTTGAATGGCGTTCAAATTGACCTCCACGTTGAGGGCGCAGCATTTGAGAGCGCCTTGAGCGGCCAGCGCACCCGCTCCCGCGTCGGTAATGGCGTTGCCGTTGCCTTTTTCCGCTGCGGTCCGGCACAAATCGATGACTTCGCCGCACAGACGGGCGCAGTCCAGGGGCGTTTCGGTGGCGGTCCTCAGAGCGGCCTGAATGGCCTGGCGGCGCTGATTTTTGTCGGCTTCGGTTGCCTTGGGCAGCCGATAAGCGGCCATCACCTGATCGAACGCCGCCATGTCGGCCTGGATGGCGTCCACCAAGTGTTCACGCAGGGCTTCGGATCGGTGCAAGAGTTCCCGCATATCGGCTTCCACCGCCTGGTATTTGGGTTTGCCCAGGGTTAGATTGGCTACCATGCTAACCAGGGCCGCGCCCATCGCGCCCATGATCGCCGCCGCGCTGCCCCCGCCGGGGGTGGCGGACGAACTGGCCAGGTGGTGGAGAAATGTTTGAATGGTTTGATCTTTGGTCATCGAAGCCCCGCTGAACTGGTGGCGAAAACAATCGGTCATTATAATCCAGTAAGCGCATGTGAGTCATGGCGACCGATCATTGCCGGTAAGACTCGAACCCCCACCGCGAACGGAGTGATTCTGCAGTGAAAAAAATTTTGTTTCAATTCGATACCGATACCCATCCGGCCTCCTTCGATACGATCGTCGCCTACGACGGCGGCGCCGATCACGTGGTCGGTCACGCAGGGCTGACGCCCGCCAATGTGGGGCCGTTGGTGGACGGCACGATTTTCACCCGCCCCCCCAAGGAAAAACAAAACACCGCCATTTTTGTCGGCGGCAGTGATTTGCTCGCCGGACAGGCATTGCTGGAGGCGGTTCAAAAGAAGTTCTTCGCCAATTTTCGGGTGTCGGTGATGCTCGACAGCAACGGCAGCAATACCACCGCCGCGGCGGGAGTGGCCCGGATCGTGGCGAGTAGCGAGGTGACGGGAAAAAAAGCGGTGGTGTTGGCCGGCACCGGGCCGGTCGGTCAGCGTGCCGCGGTCTTGCTCGCCCGGGAAGGCGCGCGGGTGGTGTTGACTTCCCGCTCTTTAGGGCGAGCCGAACGGGCTTGCAAGGCGATGAAGGCGCGCTTCGGGGTGGAGATCACGCCCTTGGAGGCGGTCGATCACGCCGCCCGCGCCCGGGCCATCGCTGACGCCCAGATCGTATTCGCCGCCGGAGCCGCCGGGGTGGCTTTGCTGGCCGAAGAACACTGGCGCGATCATCCCGGCCTGGAGGTGTTGCTGGATGCCAATGCCACGCCGCCACTCGGCATAGAAGGGGTGGACATGATGGCTCGAGGAGCGCAATATCACGGAAAGACTTGCTGGGGCGCGATCGGATTCGGTGCTTTGAAATTGGCGGTTCATCGAGCGTGCATCGCCCGCTTGTTCGAACGCAACGATCAAATCTTCGATGCCGAGGAAATATACGCGGTGGCCCGGGAGTTGATAAAGACCGGCTGAAATGCCCAACCCAAGCGAGGGAGGGATGCCATGAAAGCCAACGAGATCGCCGACTATTTTGTCGACCGGACCACTTTCGCCATGGGGCTCTCCGACAATATTCGTCGGATGCTGCTGACTCCCGACCGTCAGCTGCAGGTGAAAATCGTTCTGGAGCGTGACAACGGGGAAGTGGTCACCTTCACCGGTTTTCGGGTCCAGCATTCTAATGCCAGGGGGCCTTACAAGGGGGGGCTGCGCTACCATCCCCTGGTGGATAGGGATGAAGCCCAGGGGTTGGCGTCCTTGATGACTTGGAAGACCGCGCTGGTGGATATTCCCTACGGCGGAGGGAAGGGCGGTATCGATTGCGAAGCCGCGTCATTGACCCCCCGGGAATTGGAAATTCTGACGCGCAAGTTTGTTCGGGCCGTGGGCAGCGTGATCGGTCCCTACGACGACATACCGGCCCCTGACATGAACACCAATGCCAGGGTCATGGCCTGGATCATGGACGAATACGCCAAGATCTACGGATTCAATCCGGCAGTGGTCACCGGAAAACCTGTGGATCTGTTCGGTTCCCTCGGCCGCGAGGAGGCCACGGGTCAGGGCGTATTCCTGACCACGGAAGCCTTTTTACAGGAACGGGGAATGGAGATGTCTCGTATCAGGCTCGCCATTCAGGGATTCGGCAATGTGGGGTCTTGGGCGGCGCATTTTTTCCACCGGGCCGGCGCTAAAATCGTCGCGGTTTCCGACGTGAGGGGCGCGATATACAACCCAGAAGGGATCGACGTGGTGGCGCTTCGGGAACATGTCCGTCGATATGGCGCCATTCTGGGATTCGAAGGCGGGGATGCCATGCCCGGCGATGGGCTTTTGACCTGCGATTGCGATGTGCTCATACCGGCCGCCATGGGCGGCGTGGTGACCCGCGACATCGCCCGAGGTATTCGAGCGCGGGTAATCGTGGAGGCCGCCAACGCGCCGGTGCTTCCGGAAGCGGAAGATTTCCTGACTGACAAGGGCGTTATCGTCCTTCCGGATATTCTGGTCAACGCCGGCGGCGTGACCGTTTCCTATTACGAATGGGTGCAGAATATTCAGCAATTGCGCTGGACCCCCGCGCAAATCCTGGAGGGATTGACTTCCAAGATGCGCGAAGCTTATGGTCGGGTGAGCGCGCTTTCCCGGGAAAAGGGCGTCACGCTCCGGGAGGCGGCTTATATCATCGCCATCGGCCGGGTGGCCAAGGCCGTTACCCTACGGGGGGCCTATTGAGTTGAGAAATGGAGCGCGCGATGGATGCCTTGCAAAGTTTTCAGACGGTTCCTTTTTTCCAGCGCCTCGAGCAGGAAGACCATCGCTATCTGGCGGACAGGGCCTTGGAGCGGGTTTTTGCGGCCGGCGATCCCATCATCCGTGAAGGCGAAAAAGGCGAGGCGTTTTATTTTATCCGCCGGGGCCGGGTATCGGTCTGTCGAACCATCGGAAAGGACGTGATTCCCTTGGTCGAATTGGGGCAAGGTCATTTTTTCGGCGAGAACAGCCTGGCCGGATTCGAACCCGCGCCCGCCATGGCGACGGTCACCGCCAAGCTTCCCACCGACACTTGGGTGATTACCCGCGATGCCGTGTTGAATTGGGAACGGCAGAAACCGGCGGGGGCGGCACGCTTTTTCCGGACGCTTTCGGCCATTTTATCGAACAAATTGCAGACCTTGGATGAGGCTTATGTCCGGCTTTCTCTGTCTTGCGAAGGAAAAGAACGGTTCAGCGAGCTGCGCGAACTTCAGGAAAAGTTGTATCGGGAATGGGGGTTGTGATTGAAGAGCCTAGAATCCGTTGACGTGTGGAGGATAGAGCCGGGGAGAATGCTCCGGGACACGCTGTAAATACCTCCATGTACGCTCGAATCGCAGCGTCCTGCTGCGAACGGTCCCGGAGCATTCTCCCCGGCTCCTGATTCAAGTTGGATCTGATAAATGCGATAGATCTGGGAATTTAAACCATAGCGGGTGTGAAATGATTTCTTCTGCGCTGAAAAGCCTGGCAGCAGGTTTGATAAGTTTGATTTTATTAGGCACGGGGTCGGTCTGGGCGGCGGAAAGCACCGACCGGTGCGGAAAAGTTCGATTCCTAAAGGACAAGAGCCGAGGCGTCGAAGTACGCCTGAATGCGTGCATGGAGAACGATGAGGTCGCCGAGGGCGCGATTTTGCGTTTGGCCCCGGAAGCGAGGTTGTGGCTCCGGGTTTCGCCCGCCGAGGATACCATCGGGGAATCTCAAATCATTTGCCAGAGCCGGGCCGAATCGCCGCTTCCGATTATGCTGGAAAGCGCCGATCCGCCGCGGCTCAAATCGAATTTGCTCGATTGCGGCCGCTGGGACCAAAAGCGACTTTCCTGTAACGGGGTGAAAGGAGAGTCGAATATCTTTTTCTGCGTCCTGGCCCGATTTGAAAAACCATCCGCCGAAAAGCGCCCCAAAAAGGGGACGTCCGTGGTTTTGCGCTCCTTCGATCCGGGTGCCTCCGGCCTGGAAGATCGGTCTCGGCAATTGGAAGAACTGGAAGCGATCAAAAACGAGGCCCAGTTGTGTCATGAGTTGTACGGGGTCGAGCGGGAATTCAGGATGGAATGGGAGGTGGACGCGACCGGAAAAGTGATCCGGATCGCTCCCAACGAATCGCTGGAGAAAACCCATCCCGACTTCGCCGCGTGCCTCCTGGACGCCATCCGGTTTCATGATTATCCGCCATCGGCCCGCACCGTTTTCTTGTCCGGGTTATTGTAGGGGCCAACGATGGTGGTTGAGCGTCGGTGAAGGCGCTTCGAAACACGCTTTGAATACTTCCTTGTACGCTCGAATCGCAGCATCCTTGCTGCGAACGGTTCCGGAGTGCCTTCACCGGCTCATGAATGATGCGACAGCTGACCAAACGTCAAACTGGCTTGGTGGTTAACGCCAAACCGGCGGTTCTGTTTATTTTGCTCGCCATGTTGGCGGGCGTGGCGGTGGATGCCGGATGGGGCACGGCCGTCGACGATTGGGTGCACGATCCCGCCCTGGTTCATCAAGCGCGTACTCGATGGCGGCATGTGGCGATTGTGGTTCTGGACGACGGCGTGCCGCTCCAGGTGGGGCGCAAACAGGCCTTGCCGCTTTTCGCCCGGGCGGCCGAGCGGCTGATTCGGGCCGGGGCGAAAGGGGTTTTTCTGGATGCCCGTCTGAGTAAGGAAATGGAGGCGGCCATGCCTTACGCCCTGTGCATGGAAGCGGCGGGGACGGTGCGTTGGTCCGCGCCCCGCTGTGCTACCGACGGCCCCGATCGCTGCGTCTTGAGCGGCAGCCCGGCGGGGCTGGCTCCGCTGGCGATGCCGGAAGACGTGCTCGAACGTTTCAGAGTCGCGCCTTATCTGCCGGGCCAAGCCCCGTTGCCGGATTTCTTGTTGTACGGTTGGGAGGCCTCGGCAGCGATTCCCCCGGAGGGGCTCGTGGCCGAGGATCGATTGGTCTCCCGCGGTGCCGGCGTCATGCGTTGGCTGGATTTGAGCGCCGCTCACGCCGCGGTCCGCCTGGCGGCGTTCGTCGATCCCGAGCGCACGGCGCGATCCCTGGCCCGTACTCGGAACGACGAGATCTGCGGCGAAGGTTATGCTTGCCGCCGCATCCGTCTGAGTCGGCCGACCTATCGTATTCATATGGACGACGAACGGACCATCGCGCCGGTGAGTCTTTTGGCCGCGTGCGACGAGCCAACCGGCATGCGAGCGGCGGAGATGTTGCGAGGCAAAGCGGTTATCTTGCAGTTGACCATGCCCGCCGAAGCCACCGATATGATCGTTACCCCCATGACCACCGCCTGGGGCGGTCCGCATTTGTTGACCCCCGGCGCCCAATATTTGGCCGATGCCGTGGAAACCCTGCTGCAGGAAGATCACCCCCGGCAACCGCCTCTGCCGATAAAGCTCGCCCTGTTTCTGGCGGTTGCCGCGTCGAGCGTTTTTATCGGTCTCCAGCGGCGTCAGGCGGTCTTGTGGGGGACATTCCCCTTGATGGCGGGCGTCATGATCGGATTGTGTTTTTTCATCCGCCCGGTCCAACTTTGGCCGGTGACCGCCGCGTTGGCCACGTATTTGACTGGCGCGGTCCAAATCGTCGGTTTGAATCTGGTGATCGGCCTGCGGGAAGGTAAACTGATCCGCCGCTATATGCCTCCGCAGATTCACGATTTGCTGATTTCCGTGTGGGGCGATCAGCGATTCCGGAATCGGCGTCACCGAGCGGTCGTGTTGATGTCGGATTTGGCCGGCTATACCACCGTTACCCATTTATTGGGGGATCCCGCCTACGTGTTGGAGTTGATGAACGATTATCTGGAAGAGACTTCGGTGGTGCTGCAGGAAAAGTATCAAGGATGGTTGGAAGCGTACGTGGGAGATTTGGTGTGCTATTACTGGCCGATATGGGAGGAAAATCAATCGGATGCCTACGGAAATGCCTTGCAGGGCGCGGCCGAATTGGCGCGCCTGCAAAAGCGTTTCTTTGCCGGTCTCAACCGCCGGTATCGCGAACGGTTTCCGAAACCGGCATTGGAACGGGTAGCCGAGGTGATCGATGCCGGCATCGGGATGACTTCGGGGACGGTGGTCATGGGCGATTTGGGGCCCAAGCAGGGGGTTCGAAAATTCGGGATTTTGGGCGACCCCTTGAATTTGGCGGCCCGCCTGGAAAGCCTGACCCGCTATTTCAACAGCGATCTCATCGTGTCCGAGGAATTGGCGGCGTTTGCCGACAAGGCCGGTTTAATCCGGCGGCGGTTGGGGCGCATCCAGGTCAAGGGCAAATTGACGCCGGTAACGGTTTTCGCCTTGGGGGATCAGGCCGATGCGCGTTTTTCCGCCTCCTGCGTGTACAACTGGGAGAAGTGGTTGAGCGAAGTGGAGCGGGGCGGTGAACCCACCATTCCGTGTCCGGAAATCTACGCCCGGGATCGGGATACCTTGAATCGGTGGAAGAAGCGGGGATTATTGAGGGACGGAGTTTGGCATTTGGATGAAAAATGAAAGGCGGGTCGGGCGGGCCGTCACGCCCGCCGCCAAATCGTCCCTCCGGGCGTATCCTCGAGCACGATGCCCTGTTCCTTGAGCTGATCCCGGATTTGGTCGGCCGTCGCCCAATCCTTGGTTTTACGGGCTTGATTGCGCTGCTCGATCAAGGCATCGATTTCGGCGTCGGCCAACTCGGTTGGGGTTTCTCCTCCCTTCAAGAAGGTTTCCGCTTCCTGTTGGAGTATCCCCAGAACACCGCCTAATTGCTTGCACGTGGCTGCCAGTCGGCTTGCTTTCGAGTATTCCGAAGTTTTGAGCCGATTGATCTCCTTGGCCAAATCGAACAGCACCGCCAGGGCGCCAGCGGTATTGAAGTCGTCGTCCATGGCTTCGGAAAAGCGGCGGCGGTATTCCTCGCAATCTTCTCCCTCCGCCTCGGCTTCGGGCAGACCGCGCAGGCTGGTGTAGAGGCGGATCAAGCCGGCACGGGCTTGCTGCAAGGAATCTTCCGAATAATCGAGGGGACTGCGGTAGTGGCTGGAGAGGATGAAAAAACGGATCACCTCGCCGGAATATTGCTTGAGGACCTCGCGGATGGTGAAGAAATTGCCCAGCGACTTGGACATTTTTTCCCGATCGACCCGCACGAAGCCGGTATGCAGCCAGTAATTCACGAAGTGTTCGCCGGTGGCCCCCTCCGATTGGGCGATTTCATTCTCGTGATGGGGGAATTGGAGGTCGGCGCCGCCCCCGTGGATATCGAAATGACTTCCCAGGCAGGTGGTGGACATGGCCGAGCATTCGATGTGCCAGCCGGGACGGCCCGGTCCCCAGGGGGAATCCCAGGCGGGCTCCTCGGGCTTGGCCTTTTTCCACAGAACGAAATCGAGGGGATCGCGCTTGGCCTCCGCCACTTCCACCCGCGCTCCGGCGCGCAGTTCTTCGATCTGCTTTCCGGACAGCTTGCCGTAGGCGGCGAATTTCCCGACCGCGTAATAGACGTCCCCGTTTGCGCCCACATAGGCGTACCCCTTGTCCAAGAGCGCCTGAATCATGTCGATGATGGCGTCGAGCGATCGGGTGGCGCGGGGTTCCAGGTCCGGCGACAGGCATCCCAAGGCGCTTTCGTCTTCATGCATGGCCCGGATGAAGCGTGCGGTGAGTGCCTGAAAGGGAATGGCCAATTCATTGGCGCGCTGGATGATCTTGTCATCGATGTCGGTGATATTGCGGACATAGGTGACCCGGAAATCGCGCCAACGCAAGTACCGGGCGATGGTGTCGAATACCACCATGACGCGGGCATGGCCCAGGTGGCAATAATCGTAAACGGTCATCCCGCACACGTACATGCGGATCTCGCCCGACGTGATGGGCTGAAACGGTTCTTTTCGGCGGGTCAGGCTATTGTGGATTTTCAGCATGGAGTCTTTTTTGCCAAGCGGGTAAATCGGTCGATGGTGCGCTCAGATCCCAGGAGGGTATAGATTCGCTGGATTTCGGGTCCGTCCAGGCGTCCGGTCAATGCGGCCCGAAGCGGCTGAAACAAACGTTTTCCTCGGGCGCCGGTCGCCGTTTTCAAGGCTTCCAGAAAGGCCGGATAGTCTTCGGGGTTTCGGTGCGCGGCTTCGATCGCGGCCGAGAAAAATTCCGACTCGGATTGGGTTTGTTTCAGAATTTGATGTGCGTTTTCCGTAATTGGAAAGTCGTCTCCGAAAATGATTTCGGCCCACGGTTGGGCTTCTTCGGGAAATAGGCAGTTGCTGCGTACCAGCGTCAAAAACAGAGTGCGGTGAGCATCCGGAATCAGCTTGCGGGTGGGTTCGGTCAGCCACTGCCATAGGGTATCGTCGTCGGCGGCTCGAACGGCCTGGTTTTGCCAGTAATCCAGTTGTTTGGCGTCGAAGCGCGCCGGCGCGCGGCTAAGTTTCTGCAGCTGGAATCTTTCGGCGAGTTGCTCCAGGCTAAGCAGGGTTTCTTCCCCGTAAGCGTGTCCCAGGCGGGCCAGAAAATTGATCACCGCCAGGGGGAGGTAACCTTGCTCGCGCAATTCCCGGATACTGCGGCTACCGTTGCGCTTGGACAAAGGGGTGCCGTCTTCTCCCAAAATCAGGGAGATATGGCCGTAGCGGGGAGCGGGCAAGTCCAACGCCTCCAGGATCAGCAGTTGACGGGGGGTATTGGTCAGGTGGTCTTCCCCGCGCAGGACGTGGGTGACTTCCATGAGGGCATCGTCCACTGCGTTGCAGAAGAAGAACGCCGGCGTCCCGTCGGCGCGCCGGATGATGAAATCCCCGATGGTATCGGAATCGAAGCGCTGCTGGCCGCGCACCAGATCCTCGAAGGTAATGCCAATACCCGGCGGCACGCGGAAGCGCAAGGTGGGTTGCAGCCCTTCGTCCAGACGACGCTGAATGTCATCCGCGCTCAAGTGAGCGCATTTGCCGGAATATTTGGGCGGCAACCCGGCGGCCCGCTGCGCCTTGCGCGAAAGGGCCAGCTCATGGGGGGTGCAGAAACACGGATAAACCCGATTGTTTTTTTCCAGTTGGGCGTAATAACTATCGTAAAGATCGGAGCGCAAGGACTGGAAATAGGTATCCGGTTCCGGAGAAGCGGGGCCTTCCTCCCAATTTAGATTGAGCCAGGCCAAATCCTCCAGCAACGCGGCCACGAATTCGGGTTGGCTGCGGGTTTGATCCGTGTCCTCGATGCGGAGCAGGAATTCACCGCCGAATAAACGATTGAACAGGGCGGTGCGGGCATTGCCCAAATGTATCCATCCGGTGGGACTGGGGGCGAATCGGGTTTTGATAGTCTGCATGCCGTAGTTGGGTTTAAATGGATCAAGTATTCTATTGAATTTTATGGGAAAACGAAAATATCGTTCCCTAGTGAATCAATATGTTTTCTTGACAGTAGGGGGGATATTCGTACAATGGAATTGCATGCAATTACGCGTGACAGAATACTTACGAAATAAATTAAAGGGTTTATATAATGGGAGCTATACTTGATTTAGTCGAAAAGATGCGGACTCCGGGCGGCATCGTTGTTACCATTCTGATCATCGTGGCCGCTTACCTGTTCTATAAATGGGTAATGGCGGAGCCCGAAGATCAAGACAAGGGCGAATAATCATTCGCCGACCATGCGGGTGATGGGGCGCCTGTTGCCCGCATGCTTTTCTTCCCTTCCTTTTCACACTAATCCCCTTTCATCCCTTCTGGGATGGTGGTGCTTCTATCAATCGGTTCGTCTTCGGTGCCCGGGAATCGACGCCTAAGGTGGCTAGGTTTCGAGTCGCTGGATTCAGGCGCCTCCGACGGTTATGTCCGCCAACCAGATTGAACCGGTGCGAATGTTCCCGCGCATATCCACATCCCGGCCGATGGATACCAGGTTGCGGAATAATGTATTGAGATTGGCGGCGATGGTGATTTCCTCCACCGGATATTGAATCTCTCCGTTTTCCACCCAGAAGCCGGCCGCCCCGCGGGAATAATCGCCGGTGACCAAGTTGATTCCTTGTCCCATCAATTCGGTGACCAGAAGCCCCGTTCCCATCTCTTTTAGCAAAGTGTCGCGGTCCAGGTTACCCGGTTCGACGATAATGTTGTGTACCCCTCCCGCGTTGCCGGTGGATTCCATTCCCAGCTTGCGGGCCGAATAAGTGCCGAGAATATAGGATTCCAGAACGCCATTGCGGATAAGATCGTGAGGATAGGTGGCGACTCCTTCGCTATCGTAGGGAGCGCTGCCGAGACCCTTTTTGATATGGGGTGCTTCGTGAATATGGACGAATTCCGGAAAGACGGGTTTCCCCAATCCGTCCAACAGGAACGATGCTTTTCGATACAGATTGCCGCCCCGGATGGCGGCCAAAAAATGACCGATGAGACTTCTGGCCGCTTCCGCCGAATAAATCGCCGGGCATCGCCGGGTAGTCAGGCTGGAAGCTCCGAGCCGGGCAACGGTGCGTTCGGCCGCTTTCCGCCCGACGCTGGCGGGAGAATTCAGATCCTCCGGGTGGCGTGCCAGCGTGTACCAGTGATCCCGCTGCATTTGCTCACCGCGCTTGCCCACCACGGCGCAACTCAAGCTATGCTGGGAGGCCGGATAGGCGTGGAGAAATCCCGAAGTGTTGCCCAAAACCTGGATGCCGTGGTGGGAGTTGAGATCCGCGCCTTCCGAATTGACGATCTCCGGATGGAATTCGCGGGCCGCGGTTTCGCATTCGATGACCCGCTCGATCGCTTGATCGGCGGTGATTTCCCAGGGATGGTCCAGGTCCAGATCGGGAATGTCCCGGGCCAGTTTATCCGGATCGGGGAGTCCGGCATAAGGATCTTCGCTGGCGTAACGGGCGATGGCGCACGCCGCTTCCAAGGTTTCCTTGAGAGAGGCCTCGCTCAGATTGGTGGTGCTGGCCGATCCTTTGCGTTGGCCGAAATACACCGTCACCGCCAGGCTTTGATCCCGGTGGTGTTCCAAGGTTTCCGGTTCTCCCAGGCGGGCGCCGACGGACAGTCCTTCATCCAGGTGGGCGCCCGCTTCCGCGGCAGCCCCTCTTTTCTTGGCTTCTTCCAGTACCCGGGCGACTTTGTCTTGCAAGGGATTCAGTTGGGATTCGATCGATTTCACCGGCATTCTCCTACAACCTCGTCATACATTGGTTCCGCCGACGGTCAGCCCATCGACCCGAAGCGTCGGTTGGCCCACTCCCACGGGGACGCTTTGGCCGTCCTTGCCACAGGTGCCTACTCCGGGATCCAGGTTCAAGTCGCTGCCCACCATGCTGACTCGAGTCAATACATCCGGGCCGTTGCCGATCAGGGTGGCGCCCTTGACCGGCCGGGTGATTCGACCGTTTTCGATCAGATAGGCTTCCGAGGCGGAAAAGACGAACTTGCCCGAGGTGATGTCCACTTGTCCCCCGCCGAAATTTTTTGCGTACAGTCCTTTTTCCACCGAAGCGACGATTTCCTCCGGATCGTGTTTTCCGGCGAGCATATAGGTGTTGGTCATCCGCGGCATCGGCGCGTAGGCATAGGACTCGCGGCGTCCGTTGCCGGTGGGGGCGGTGTTCATGAGATGGGCGTTCATCCGGTCCTGCAAGTACCCTTTGAGAATGCCGTTTTCGATCAGCACCGTATGCCCGGTGGGGGTCCCCTCGTCGTCGATATTGAGCGAACCGCGCCGACCCGCCAAGGTGCCGTCGTCCACCACCGTGCACAGGGAAGAGGCGACTTTGTCTCCGATTCGGCCGCTGAAGGCCGAAGTGCCTTTGCGATTGAAGTCGCCTTCCAGGCCATGACCGACGGCCTCGTGAAGCAGCACGCCGGGCCAACCGGAACCCAGCACCACGGGCATGGTGCCGGCCGGGGCTTCCACCGCCTCCAGGTTGACCTGGGCTTGGCGTACCGCTTCTTTCACGTAGCTTTCCGCACGCCGGTTTTCGAGAAAGAACCGGTAGTCGCAGCGGCCGCCCCCTCCAGCGCTGCCTTGTTCGCGGCGGCCGTTTTGAGCCATGATTACGCTCACGTTGAGGCGCACCAGAGGACGGATGTCGGCACGGAGAGTACCGTTCTGGGTGGCGATCAAGGCGACTTCATAGTTGCCGGCCAAACTGGCGATCACCTGCTCCACCCGGGGGTCGCTGCGTCTGGCCAAGTTATCCAGTTGACGCAGCAGGTGGATTTTTTCCTCGGTGGTCAAACTCTGGAGCGGATCGATGGCTGGATACAATCGGTGGGGTCCCGCCGACGCGCCGATCGCTTCTCGAGCCGATGCCGCGTGATGACCGATCGCCCGTACTTTGTTGGCGGCTTCCATCAGCGTGTCGAATTCAATCACATCGCTATAGGCGAATCCGGTTTTATCGCCGCAGACCGCCCGGACACCGAAACCTTGTTCGATGCTGTGGGCACCGTCCTTGACGATCCCGTCCTCGAGTACCCAAGACTCGAAGCGCGAAAACTGGAGATAGATATCCGCCAGATCCACCGGCACCGCAAGGATGCGGTCGATGACCTGATTCAGCCGGGACGAGTCCAGTCCGGCCGGTTCCAGCAGCGTGCGCTGAGCTAGGGTGAGAGCTTCCTCGGTCATGGTGAATGCCTTTCGGTTGGAATCAGAAAAACTTACGGTGGTTCAGTACGGGAAACGCTTGTCGTACTTTCTCCAAAACGCGTGGTTCCAGGGGGCTCGAACAAATGCCGGGGGGTTGTTCGAGCCGGGTCAGAACCTTGCCCCAAGGGTCGATGATCATACTATGGCCGTAGGTTTCCCGGCCGTTGGCATGGATTCCCCCTTGATTGGCGGCAACCACGTAGCATTGGTTTTCGATCGCCCGGGCGCGCAGGAGAACTTCCCAGTGAGCGGCGCCGGTGCGGGCGGTGAAAGCGGCCGGGACCAATAGAATGTCGAGGCCTCGCGCCGCGAGAAGACGGATAAATTCAGGAAAACGGATATCATAACAGATCGCGGGGCTCAATTTACCCCACGGTGTATCCATGACCAATGGATCGTGGCCGGCGGCGATGGTGTCCGATTCCCGATAGCTTTCGCTGGTGCCCGGCACGTCCACGTCGAACAGGTGAATCTTGTCGTAACGGCCCTGGCGACTACCGTCCGGCCCGTAAATCAAACAGGCGGCGGAGATTTTCTCCGGATCGTGGGACTGCAAGGGAATACTCCCTCCGATCAGCCATATCCCGTGGCGGCGGGCGGTAGCGGCGAGAAAATCCTGAATGGGTCCGTCCCCGTCCGCTTCCATGAGCGCCAGTTTGTCCCGGTCGCCGCGTCCCATGAAGGCGAAATTTTCCGGCAAAAGGATCAGCTTTGCTCCCCGAGCGGCCGCTTCGGCGATCCATTTGCCCGCGGTTTCCAGGTTGGCCTTAAGATCGGCGCCGGATGTCATTTGGACGGCGGCGGCGATAACCTCATTCATCGTGATTTCCTGTCAATTGTTTTAATTCCGACCAAATTCCATGGAGGACGGCTCCCGGCAGACTGCGGCGTAATAGGAGAATGCGTGGGGCGTCCCAGGTTCCGCTAATAGCGTATTGGCTTTGGGTGATACTGTCTAGGGGGGCATTGAAGAGTTGCTGAGCGATTCCCGCCGCCTTGCCCAGTCCGCCGTTTTCCCGCTCACTGAACAGCCCCAGGGTGACCGGCGTGTTGGGAAATACGCTCACGTATTCGTTGACTTGATGGTTGATCAAGTCGGCAGATCCGGTGATATGTATTCGGGCCGGCACCGCCGAGATGGTCAAATCGTCGGTGAACGCGCGCCCGGATACCAGGCGGATATGACCGTTGATGCCTTCGTACGCCATGCCGGTTTGGAACAGGTCGCTGAAATCCAGTCGTAGCCGGCGTTCCAGCGTGCCTAGATAGAGTAGCCCCAAAAGGCGTCCCGCGCCCGGTTCGATATCCAGCCAGCGCCCCGGTCCCATATCTATTTGAGCTCGGCCGTTGAGTCGGTCGAGTGAGAATCGATAGGGTGGCGCGGGCCAGTGCAACTGAAAGTCGATGGAGGTGGGGGTTTGAACCAGGGCGGTGGGATGACCGATTTGTTTGAGGAATCTTCCCATGTCGTCGCTGCGAAACAGTCCTTCCACCCGAGTTTGGGACGGGTTGTTGAGATGCCAAGAGCCGGAAGCTTCCAAGCGGTGGGAATCTCCGGTCAGACTGAGATCGAAACCAAGACGGAAAGGAGGGTGAGGCAGTGCGGTCATTGCGACCTGCCCCAAATCGTTGCGCTGCCACTTGAGATGGTCAATCCTCAGGGTGAGAGCCGGCCACCGTTCCAACGGGGGCCAGTTCGTGGCGGCCTTATTCGAAGCGGTATCCTCGATGGAATGTTGGACGGCATCCAAATGCATGAAGTCGAGGGCCAGGTCCAAGCGGTTGGGATCGAGGCTCCATGTCCAGTTTCCGGCGGTATAAGGGCTGGTCAGGTTCCCTTCCCAGCCCGTCTTCATTCGCCACGCCCGGAAATGATGGCGACCGTAATCCCGCTTGCCAACGTGTAAATGCGCCACGCGAAGGTCGAGCTTTTTTAGTTCGGGCAAATTCGTTTTTCCGGGCGACTCCTGCTGAAATAACGCCAGCCAGGGACGAAGGGAAAAGTGGTCGAGATGGCCGGCTAAGATCAGCCCTTTGTCGTCGTTGTCGGGAGATGGAGGCGGTTGGCCGACGCCGATTCGGCCGTGGACCCGGCGGGTTTCCCGATCGACGGTCAGGGCTCCATGCAGTGCGCCGTAGTCCAGGGTCAAAGGAAGTCGGGGGCGGGAGGTCAACCAAGTGTTGATTTGCAAAGGCCGAATCGAGTCGGAGGGCTTGCCGATCGGTGGGGGGAGGTTTACCGAAATGCCCTGGAGGTTCGACCGCAACTCGATTTGAGCGGGGAGTTCCCGCTCGTGTTCCCAGGTCAGCGAAACGATGGATTCGGCGGTGCCTTTCAGATATTTGCGAAGCGCAGCTGCGGGAACTAACTCGCTATCCAGTCTTGTGGTCACGGTTAATTGGGTATGACTGGCGTCGGTCATGACCTCCAGGCGCGCCGGTTCATCTCGAAATTTACCCGTCAACCGGCCTGTCAATTGTTTGCGGCTGAAGTTCAAATCGCCGCTGAGCTCGTCCAAGCTCAAGGACTGTTTCGTAAACTGCCACTGGCTCTGCTTTAGTGCGATGCGACCGTCGATTTGATAGTCGTTGGATCGATTCAGGGGGAGGGAGATTTTCAGGCCGACGTTCGCTTTCCCCTTCAGTTCACTTCGGCGGGTCAGGTTGGCGACGGCCGATTGGAGAGGGGAACGCTGAAGCACGGCCAAAATGGTCGCTACCTTGGCGTGGCTGCTGCCCTCGATTGCCATGACCGGATCGGGGTCGGTGAGATCCAGTTGGGCGGTTGCGCGGTCCATCTGGGCTTGGGCCAATTTGCCTCGCGGCATTTCCAACGCAACCCGGCCGTCGTGGAATTGGATACTCAGGTCGTATGCGGTAAAAGGTGGCCAGGCGGGATCGAAATTGATATTGACCTTATGTGCGCTCAGCCGGGCTTCGCTGACGCCGCTATGGTCGCGGAAAGGAAAATCCTGCAATCGTCCCCGCCACAACAAATGTCCCCGGACGATCCCTCCAAGCGGTTTGCGGTCCAGCCATCGGCTGAGATTGGCAGGTGGATTTCGCGGCAGATAGTGCTCCAGATGGGACAAATTGAGATAGGAGAGCCAGGCCCGTGCTTGCAGATGGGGTGGTCGCCGTTTCGGCTGTTTGATCTGCAAGCGGGTGTAAAGATTGAAATCGTCGTTGACCAGATGCAAGGCTTCGGTGTCGGCCTGCCAGCCGTGTTCATCGATGAAGCCATGAATTCGGCCGCTTGCCTGGCGCAAGTGAAGCGTCCGTTTGAGCTGGGACGAATGCCAGTTTAAATGGTGCAAATCCAGATCGGCATCGATTTGCCACCGGCCTTGCCGCCAAGTCCCCGCCACCTGCACATTGCCTTGGCCTGCTGCTTGAATTTGAAAGAAGTGTTGCATCGAGGGGGCCAGGTTTAACTGCTTCAGTTCAAGCTGGAAGCGGGCACGCCATTGCCGAGGGAAGTCGGAAGCGCCCCGGAAGTGGGCGTTCAAAAAGGCCCTCTGAGCCCATTGGCTGGGAGGTCGAAAATCGATTTGCAGCCAGTGATCGGCTCCCCGATTATCGAACCGGATGTCGATGTCGTGCCAGGATTGGGGTTGATTGTTGGATCGCGGATGCCAGACCAAAGTGCTGCGGAGGATTTCGAACCGGCCGTCGCTCAGCAGCCAACGAGGCACGCCGGTTTTTTCTCCCCGCCCCAGCCCTAAAATGCGAATTTCGCCTTCCGGTGTCCGACGAATTTCCACATGGGCGCCGAATATCCGGAACCAGGCGGGTTGGATTCGGCCTTGCCTCATGCTGGCGGGGAGGTCGAGGCCGAGTTGGATTTCCTGCAATTGCAGCTGTTCCTCTCCATCCGGACCCACGGTCACCCCCAGCAGACGCAATTCCGGTGTGATGCCGGATAACTGAGCTTTGACCTGATCAATATGAATGGTTTGATTGAAACGCTGACTGAGTTGGGTTTCCAATTGCGGGCGCAATCGGTCGATATGCGGCAAGAGCCAAAACCTGATCGCGGACAGACCAATGGCGAGAAGGAACAAGGTCAGCCAGAGCGTCCACCGGGTAAAACGTAGGGTGTGATGAAAAATCCGGATCAAGAGTTTAAAGCAGTACGACGTCGTATTGTTCTTGAGTGTACTGGGGCTCGGATCGGAAACGGATGCGGACTCTCAGGGAGCGCTCCAACTCCGCCAGGGTCGCCGCTTCTTCATCGAGCAGGCGCTCCACCACTTCATTGGAAGCCAGCACCAGCAGGGATTCGACTTCGTACTGACGGACTTCGCGGATAATTTCACGAAAGACCTCCAAGCAAGTGGTTTCGGCGGTTTTCAAAACGCCGCGGCCGCCGCAACAGGGACAGGACTCGCAAAGGATATGTTCCAGGCTCTCGCGGGTGCGTTTGCGGGTCATCTCCACCAGGCCTAGCGACGAAACCGCGCTGATGGTATTTTTGGCGTGGTCTTTTTCCAGGCTCTTTTCCAGCGCGCGCAGCACCTGACGACGATGTTCCTCGTCCTGCATGTCGATGAAATCGATAATGATGATACCGCCGAGATTGCGCAGGCGCAGTTGGCGGGCGATGGCCTGGGCGGCTTCCATATTGGTCTTGAAAATGGTCTCTTCCAGGTTGCGTCCGCCGACGAAGCCGCCGGTGTTGACGTCGATGGTGGTCATCGCCTCGGTTTGATCGAAAATCAGATGCCCGCCGGACTTGAGCTGGATCTTGCGCTGCAGCGCCTTTTGGATTTCATCCTCGACGCCGTAGATATCGAACAGCGGCCGGGTGCCTTTGTAGAGTTCGATCAGCGGGGCGACCTCGGGGATGAATTCATCGGCGAACTGGACCAGACGGTGATATACCTTGTGCGAATCCACCCGGATTTTTTCCACCTTGCCTCGGTACAAGTCCCGCAGCGCTCTTACGGCCAACGGCAGATCTTCGTGGACCAGGCTCCGCAAGGCGGTTTGCGCGTACCGTTCCTGGATGGCCTTCCAGAGTTTGAGAAGGAACAACATGTCGGCGCGCAGAACGAATTCATCCATGCCCTCGGCGGCGGTGCGGGCGATGTAGCCGCCGCTGTCGTATTCTTCCCGGAACGCATCGATACATGCCTTCAACCGCTCTCGCTCCTCCTCGCATTCGATTCTTTGGGAAACGCCCGAAAAAGGTGAAAACGGCATGTAAACCTGATAGCGGGACGGGATGGTGATTTCGGTGGTGAGCCGGGCTCCCTTGCTGCCGATGGGGTCCTTGCTGACCTGGACCATGAGTTCCTGACCTTCGTGGAGAAGGCTTTCGATGGTGCCCGCCTGGCTGGCGCGCTGCTGATAAGGGCTTAAATCCGAATAATGCAGAAATGCGGCCCGGTCCAGGCCGATATCGATGAAGGCCGCTTGCATGCCCGGCAGTACCCGGCAGACCTGGCCTTTATAGATGTTTCCCACCAGCCCTCGGCGACGGGTGCGCTCGATGAAAATTTCCTGCAAGATGCCGTTTTCCACCACCGCCACCCGCGTTTCCGGTGGGGTCATGTTGATCAGTATTTCGTCACTCATAACACCTGAATTCCCGCTTTCCTTAACAGGCCGGCGGTTTCATACAATGGCAATCCCATCACGCCGGAAAAACTGCCTTCCAGACGTTCGGCGAAAATGGCCCCTTGCCCTTGAATGGCATAGGCGCCGGCTTTATCCCGGGGTTCCCCGCTCCGCCAATAAGCAATTATTTCATCTTCCGTCAATTGTCGGAAGTGAACCCGGCTTATATTTAATGCTTCCAAGATCCGCGGTGGATCGGTCAAATTCAGGCAAACGGCGCTCAAGACTTCATGGCGCTTGCCGGAAATTCGACGTAGATGGTTTAACCCCTCCGTTTCATGGCGAGGCTTTCCCAGCACTTCTCCGTCAAGGACCACGGCGGTATCCGCCCCGAGTATGGGCAAGGATTCGCGAGTTTCCGCCCGGGCCGCCTGCGCTTTTTCCCGGGCCAGGCGGGTTACATAGTCTTGCGGGGGTTCGTCGGGGCGGGGCGTTTCGTCGATATCGGCAGGACGGATTTGATAGCTGAGTCCGATTTGATCCAGCAGTTCGCGCCGGCGAGGAGAGGCCGAAGCCAGAATTAATTGATAGGTGGACATGGCTAACGATGGTAGGGATGGCCCTGAAGCAGGCTCCACGCCCGGTACAGTTGCTCCGCCACGATGACACGGACCAACGGATGGGGAAAGGTCAGGCGGGAAAGGCTCCAGCAGTCGTCGGCGCGTTCGAGGCAGGCCGGGGCCAAACCTTCCGGGCCGCCGATCAATAGGGTCAAATCGCTTCCTAGTTGCAGCCACCGTTGCAGGCGGGAACCCAATTCCTCCGTGGACCATTGCTTGCCGCGGCTGTCGAGCGCGACCACATGGCTTGCCGGAGGGATGGCGGTAAGCATTTGATCTCCTTCGGTTGCGATCTGCCGCATCGTATCCCCGTTCTTGCCGCGTCGACGTAAGGGTATCTCCTTTAGATGCAGGGCGCATTCCTTGGGCAGGCGTTTGGCATATTCCTCGTATCCGGCCTGAACCCAGGCGGGCATCCGCTTTCCCACGGCGATCAGGTGAATGCGCATTATGAATGAAGCGTCTCGACTCAGTTGGGAGGGAAAAGTCGAAAGCAGGCCTTCCGAATCGAGAGGCGGGCGAGGGCTTCGTTGGTTTCGGTTCGATATTCTTGCAGGCATTCCTCTAATGTATCGGGACCGAACCAGCCGCCGCCGGTTTGATAGTCGTTTTGGTCGGGAAATTGGGACGCGCACTGGCTGAGATGTTCCATGGACCCGCCGTAGGTTTGGGTCTCCGGCATCTTTTCCAATAAGCATTCCCAGTAGTTGTCCGGGCCGAACAGTTCGTCCCAGACCCCGGCCTGAATGGCGGGAGGGATGAAAAGCAAGGCTGAAGCTGACAGGACGCGTAGTAACTTCATGATGAAGGATTTTTTATAAATGATTTATCGAGTATGGCCGGAAAGTTGAAAAGCGTCAAACCAGAACCGTCAACAAAATGACAAGCAGTGCCCCCGCCCCCAACCAGGGGCTCAAGTCCACTTCTGTCGGCTGAATTCGTTCACTGAGGGAGCGTTTTAGGGCGGTGGCGAGCTGTTTCGGGGTCTCCAAGCGCAGATAGTCCAGGCCGGTGATGCCGGCCAGGCGCCGCAATCGCGTCTCGTCGAGGTGGGTAAGAAGAAGCCCCGCTTTCCGCGCCGGCGCCTCAATGCGATAACGGGACGATTCGACCGATCGGGGGAGGTCGGTGGTCTGCCAGTACCCCGTCATTTGATTGTTCAAGTCCAGCCTGGGGATTGGAACCGGATGCGCCGACCCCGCTCCGACGATCCAACCGCCGGTTCGGCCGGGTCGATCGGAAAAATGAGGCTCTCGGGTGGTGGTCGGAATTTGATTGCCGTCGGTCACGAAAACCAAATCGGTATTTAAACGCCGGGCAAGGCGAAGCGCGTTGAACAGGCCGTAGGCGATGTGGCTGTCGGCCGCCCAGGCGCTGCGCCAGTCGATGGCGCGCAGGGCATCGCGCAGCGCCGGTCCGTGGCGGCAGATTTCCACAGGCTGCAAGAGTAATTGGGTGTTTTTATTCGTGAAAAAGCCCAAAGCGATTTCGGAACCGCAGGGTAAATCCAGAATCGCGTGTTCGATCGCCGCCTTGGTGAAGGAAAAACGGTCCGGCGGCAGATCGGGAAGGTGGTAATCGCGGGCATTCATGCTTTGGGTAATATCCACCACGACCAGGTAACGATGGACGGCCACGGGGACAGTCCAAGTCGGGCTGAACAAAGCGGCGGTCAAAAGTCCCACGGCCGACAGCCACAACCAAAAGCGCCAGTTGAAGAAACAACCAGCCATCCAAGAAGGACGGGCTTCGGCAGCTTGCCTTCCGGACCGCCGTAACCCCTTCCTTGGCGGCTGGATTCGTTTCCGGTTCATGGCGCACCCTGGGGCAGACCGGGCAAGGTAGAAAAGAGGCTGGCTTTGCTTCCCTGCCAATTGGCGGGTTCCCGCTCTCGCGGGGGGGGGTGTGATGCGGAGGGCGTATTCCAGATTGTAGCGGGCATCCGGGTTCTGGGGGTCGAGCCTTACCGCCTCTCGTAGATACTCGCGGGCCAGGCCCAGCAGCGTAACGACTCTGGAATAGGCCCATACCCCTTGCCGGTTCCAATAACGGTCGGCCTCGCGCAGGTACAGGGTACCCAGATTGTAGGCGATTTTCTGCTTGAGTCCGCCTTCGGCCTTGGAGAGCGCCTGGGTATAAAGGCGCAGGGCTAGGGGCAGTTTGTTTTGTTGAGCGTAGCGGTTGGCTTTGGCGGCCAGAAGCTCCGGCGGTGTTTGAGAATCGGGCTGGAGGGCGTCGATTTGAACCAGCGCCCGGTTGTTCAGGACCGCACGGTAAATTTGGATCCCTTGCCACGCGGCAATTACGATCAAGGCCAGAAAAATCGCGGCGAGCAAGGCGCCGATCCGATTTATGGAAGCCATCGGTTCACCTCCAATGCACTCCAGAAAAGCAGTGGTAGTCCCAACGCCAGGGCGATCCCAAAGGTGTAGGGGGCTAAATTCCGTCGGGGCAGGGTTTGGAAATAATGCAGCGGTTGATTTTCCAGTCGCCCGATTGCGGCTATGGCCTCGGCCAGGCTGGCGGGGTTTTCCGCCTCGAAGACCCGATAGGGAACGTTCAGGGTTTGAAAATAACGATGCAAGAAAACTTCCGGTGTGGAGGTTTCCGATAAGCGGCGTTCAGGCGGATGCAGAACGCTGACGCTGTTCGGGGTGCGCAGATAGATCCAATAAAGATTCACGGCCAAATCCTGAAAATCTTGGCGGAGGCGGTCCTGAACGTCTTGATCGAGGCGGGCGGCACCGTCGGAGACCAAAAGAATCACCCGGGCGCCGGTTTGAGGGCGACCGCGGAAGGTTGCCAACGCCATCGCCAGTCCCGGACCGATATTGGTAATTCCGCGCCCACGTACCCCCAGCGCCCCAATGGCGGCTTGAATGGCCGTGTCGTCTTCGGTTAATGGAAGCACCAATCGGGGAGCGGTGCTGAAGGCCACGACTGAGAATAAATCTTGTTGTCGCCGCTGGATGAATTGCAGAAGCAATTTTCGCGCGGCGGCGCTTTTGGTTTCCTTGGCGCCGCCCCCGAGATAACGGCCGGAGAAGTTTTCGTTCATGCTGCTGCTGTGGTCGATGGTCAGGGCGATGTGGGCGCCGGTGCCGACGCGGGCGATTTTTTGCTCCTTGAAAAACGGGCCGGTTAAGGAAACGATCACCGCCCCGAGGCAAGCGGCCAGAAGCAGACGCCGGACTCGATCCGAGCGCCGCGCGCCGGGTGCGTCGGGGAGCAGGCACAGGGCCGGATAGGATAGCCGCTTTTGAGCCGGCCGCAGAAAAGGCAGCGCTGTCAGGGGTAAGAGTAATAGCCACCAGGGCTGGGCAAAGCCGATTTCCGGGATCATCGTTTTTCCTGTTCGGTCCTTCGGGTTTCCGCCTTGGCGCAATTGCGGCAGAGACGTTCCAATTCAGTTAAACGGGCAGGATTTAAGTTCGAATGATGCCCGAAAAAAAAGTGTTGGGAGGTATCGAAAAATCGTTCCAAGTCATCTTTCAAGGGGGCGAATGCCGGCCGGCGGCGAAGGAAATCGGCAAGTTGCGCCGGAAAGAGCGCGCGCTGCGCGGTGGCGTTAAGGGCTTGATGGAAAATCTGCAAAGCCGTCTCCATTTGCTGGCGGCGAACCGCACGACGAATTTGGGGGAGGGCGCGGGTGAACGGAGGCCGTTGCCAAGGTAAACGGCGGCGGTACCAAGCCCAGGCCACTCCCGCCAGCAAGAGACCGACGGCGATGGAAGCTAGACGCCGCCAATAGGGAGCGAGGTCGACCGGTTGCGGTTGCCACAAAGGGCGGATTTCAGCTCGGGTGTCGATCCGCTTCGGGGGAATCAGTGGATTGACGGTGAATTTCCAGGCAGGAAGAGCAGACGCTTCTCTCTTTCCTTCGGGGGTGATCAGCGGCAAGGGAAAGGAAGGGATTTCCAAGCTGGCCGTGTTTTTTATAGAAGGAAAAATCTGATATTCGATCTGCAACCGGTAGCGAATTCCTGCGTTTTGGGAGTGCGTTTCATGGGTCAAGGCTCGGATTTCGAGCCAATCGTCGATCGGCCCCGAGGCAGGTAGTTGCGCAATGTCCAGTTGCCAGGGGGCTGGGACGAATAGATCCGCCTGATGGGTGATGATCGAACCCACCCGATATCCGAAAGGAGGCGGGGTTTTCATTTCAACGGCGATTGGCGGCGCCGCCCACAGCCGGGTGGGGGCGAAAAGCGCAATACAAAACAGAAGAATCAAGCGCATGTTTCCAAAAAGTAATGGCTGAATTGTTCGGGGTGAAAAGTTTCTTCTACAAAGAATGGGGGGCGTCCATACTGTCGACACAGAGCGGTCAAGTCTTCCCGCTGCCGCCGGAATGCGGCGGCCAGTCTCGCTTCGCTGCGGGGAGTCAGCCACAACGGCCGATCGCGGCCGGTTTCCGGGTCGTACAGTCGGGTCCATCCCCAACGAGCTGGCGGTTGCCATTCCCGTTTCTGCCAGAGGACCACTGGCACCACATCATGGGGCTGAAGGTGATCAAGGATGGCTCGGGTATCGGTCAGGGGGAAATGGAAATCCGAGATCAAAAAAATCAAGGCCTGACGTTTCCCTAAATGGGACCCGATTCGATTCAGACCGTGGCTTTGCCCTTGGAATTGTATTTGACCGAGGCGTTGGTGGAGTTCCAAAGCCAGGCCTTTATGGAAGCGCAAGGGAAAGCGCAGCATGACTTCGTCGTTGACGCCGAAGAACCCGAATGGATCGCCGGTCCGGAAAGCGGAGTAAGCAATGGCGGTCGTTATGCGGGAGAGCAGTCGGGGCTTATTGCCTATGCCGAGGGATGCGGACAAATCCGCCACGGCGAAGACAGGTATAGTGCTGGTTTGGGCGAATTGCCTGACCTTATATTCCCCGAAGGGATCGAGGAGGGTGGCGTGGACATCCAGCTGGCGGGGGTCCGGATGACTGAGAAGGGCGGCATGCCCGCGGAATTCATATCCCCCGCCGATGGTTTGACTGCGGTGATGGCCGGGATGGGCGCTGCGCGCGCGCCAGCGGATGCGGTAGTGAAACTCCTCCATCGGCTTTAGGGGGCGGCGATCCGATTCAGGATTTGACAGGTCAACTGTCGGACCAACCTCTCCCGCTGCAGTTCGTAGACCGGGGTGAAGAAGATCCGGTGTCCCACCACTTCATGGAACACATGCTGAAGATCCTCGGGGAGGAGGTAATCCCTGTCCGCGAGCCAGGCATGGACCCGGGCGGTGCGGAGAAGCATGCTCATGCCCCGGGTGCTGGCGCCGGCCAGGACCAATTCATCCATATTCACCCCGTCGATTTGAATGCCGAAAGCCTGGGGTTCGCGAGTGGCGTGCCATAGATTCAGGGCGTACTTTCGGAGGGCCGCGCGCGCTTGAATTTGTTCTTGGATGAGGGAAGCGATGGGATCGATTCCTCGGTAGGGAACGACCGCTGCTCGAAGGCCGTCAATCAAAGCGTCCACGTTGTGGTAACGAGGATCGAACATGAGGTCCTGCTGAAGCTCTGGATCGTCGGGTATCTCAATATGCAGTTCCATGAGAAAACGATCCCGAGCGGCGGATGGCATTTCAAAGGTTTCTTCTTTCTCCACCCGGTTTCGGTCGGCGAATACCTGCAAGTAAGGAAAGTGGTATTCGCGGTTGAATGCGGAAACACTGCGTTCGGCCATTACCCGAAGCAATAAAGAATGGACTTGAGGGCGAGCTCGGTTGACTTCGTTGAAGAAAAAAACCGCCAACTGTTCGCCTTGTTTCAGAAGCGGGCCCGGGTCCACCCGAGGCTTGCCGTGATCGTCTATATAGGTGTGGTAGATAAGATCGTTGGGCATCAGATCGATGGTGCCTTCCATGCGCTCGTAGGCACCGCCCAGGGTTCTGGCGATTGCTCTCAGGAGCGTGGTTTTACCCACCCCCACATCGCCTTCCAACATCACGTGACCGCGGGCGAAAACGGCAAGGATAATTTTTTCCACTGGATCGTCTAAGCCGATTACAGCTTTATTGATTTCCGATTGTAGGGTGCGGGCTTTAATCCGCCAATCGGACAATAGATGCTCAGGTGCTTGCATGACCCCTCTTCAGTTTGTGTTCAATCTAGAAATTAAGCTCTAAAATCAAATGCTTGTCAATTTGATCCGGGATGGGAACAAAGCTGGGGACAATGACAGGTACAAATTTAGACAAATCCGAAGAAAAAAGTGCTTGACGGCTGAAGAGCGGGTCTATAGAATCTTGCGTCTTGCCTGGCCAGGGAGGCCGGGGCCGAGGGATAGGGTCGTCAGGGTTGAAAGAAAGTTGACCCGGAGGCTTGACAGAGAGGGAGTTTGTGATAGGATAGTTTGTCTCGCCGGAGCGGTGAGGGTCTTGAAGAAAGAGGCCGAGTTCTTTAACAAATCGATCGAATCATCCGTGTGGGTTCTTGATTGAGTCGTCCGGGCGAAGATAATTTTTTGCTTTGGATGAAGAGTTTGATCATGGCTCAGATTGAACGCTGGCGGCAGGCCTAACACATGCAAGTCGAGCGGCAGCAGGCCCTTCGGGGTGCTGGCGAGCGGCGGACGGGTGAGTAACGCGTGGGAACCTGCCCCTTGGTGGGGGACAACCCGGGGAAACTCGGGCTAATACCGCATACGCTCTACGGAGGAAAGCGTGCCTCTGCTTGCAAGCACGCGCCGAGGGATGGGCCCACGTCCTATCAGCTAGTTGGTGAGGTAACGGCTTACCAAGGCGACGACGGGTAGCTGGCCTGAGAGGGTGGTCAGCCACACTGGGACTGAGACACGGCCCAGACTCCTACGGGAGGCAGCAGTGGGGAATATTGGACAATGGGGGCAACCCTGATCCAGCCATGCCGCGTGAGGGAAGAAGGCCTGCGGGTTGTAAACCTCTTTCGGATGGGACGAAGGGTTTGCAGGTTAATAGCCTGTGAATTTGACGTTACCTTCAGAAGAAGCACCGGCTAACTCCGTGCCAGCAGCCGCGGTAATACGGAGGGTGCAAGCGTTAATCGGAATTACTGGGCGTAAAGCGTCCGTAGGCGGTTTGCTAAGTCTGATGTGAAAGCCCCGGGCTTAACCTGGGAATTGCATTGGAGACTGGCAGGCTAGAGTCTGGTAGAGGGTGGTGGAATTCCCGGTGTAGCGGTGAAATGCGTAGATATCGGGAAGAACATCAGTGGCGAAGGCGGCCACCTGGATCAAGACTGACGCTGAGGGACGAAAGCGTGGGTAGCAAACAGGATTAGATACCCTGGTAGTCCACGCCCTAAACGCTGTCGACTAGCCGTTGGAAGAGCTTATCTTTTGGTGGCGTAGCTAACGCGATAAGTCGACCGCCTGGGGAGTACGGCCGCAAGGTTAAAACTCAAATGAATTGACGGGGGCCCGCACAAGCGGTGGAGCATGTGGTTTAATTCGATGCAACGCGAAGAACCTTACCTGCCCTTGACATCCTGGGAATCCTGCCGAGAGGCGGGAGTGCCTTCGGGAACCCGGTGACAGGTGCTGCATGGCTGTCGTCAGCTCGTG